>NZ_CAKAJZ010000002.1:0-578612 GCF_916618725.1 Eikenella sp. Marseille-P7795
GCGGCTCGGCCGGTGTAGCGGCCGCGGCGGTCGGCCAGCAGCGGCGCGGGGTCGGCCACGATTTCGCGATCGCTCAGAAAGGTGCGCAGGGAGGGCAGGATGTCGGCTGGGTTCATAAGTAAGAGGCTACCTGAAAAATATCTGCGAAGTATAGTGGATGAAATTTGCGATGGTCGAAATATTTTCAGGTAGCCTTATGCACACAGGCTACCTGAAAAAATCAACCCAAGGTTTGCACCATCAGCTCCCGCACCGCCTGCGCGCTGTTGGGCAGCACGGCCACGCGTTGCGGCAGGTTTTCCAGCCCGGCGAGCGCGGCGGGGCGCGGCACGTCCACATGATGCCCGGCGGCTTCGTCGATGATGTCGGCAAACTTGGCCGCCAACGCGGTTTCCAGGCAAACGATGGTTTCGCCCGCCTCGCGCAGCTCGCGCGCCACTTTCACGCCGTCGGCGGTGTGCGGGTCGAGCCATTCGCCGTCGCTTTCGTGCACGGCGCGGATGGTGGCGAGGCGGTCGGCGTGGTGGCTGGAGCCGGATACGAAGCCGAATTCTTCGCGGATACGCGGCAGCTCGGCGGATAAATCGAAACCTTCGCCATCTGCCACCCGCTGCCACAATGAGGCTACCTGAAAATGGTCGCGCCGCAATAAATCGAACACGAAACGCTCGAAATTAGAGGCTTTGGAAATGTCCATCGAAGGGCTGGAGGTAACGTAGGTGTGCGCGGCGCTGCGCGGGCGGTAGCGGCCGGTGCGGAAGAATTCGTCCAGCACGTCGTTTTCATTGGTGGCCACAATCAGGCGGCGGATGGGCAAGCCCATCATGCGGGCAATATGCCCGGCACAGATGTTGCCGAAATTGCCGCTGGGCACGCAAAAGCTCACTTGCTCGCTGTTGCTGGCGGTGGCACGGAAATAGCCGGCGAAGTAGTACACGATTTGCGCAAGGATGCGCCCCCAGTTGATGGAGTTGACCGTGCCGATGCTGTATTGCTGCTTGAAGGCGACATCATTTTGCAGCGCTTTCACGATGTCTTGGCAGTCGTCAAACATGCCTTCGATGGCGATGTTGTGGATGTTTTCGTCGGCCAGGCTATACATTTGGGCGCGCTGGAAGGCGCTCATTTTGCCGTGCGGCGAGAGCATGAACACATGGATGCCGGCCTTGCCGCGCAGGGCATATTCGGCAGCGGAGCCGGTGTCGCCGCTGGTGGCGCCGATGATGTTGAGCCGTTTGCCTTCGCGCGACAGCACGTATTCGAAGGCGTGGCCGAGAAACTGCATGGCCATGTCTTTGAAGGCCAGCGTGGGGCCGTTGGAGAGGGCTTGGATTTTGATGCCGTCGGCGAGGGTGCGCATGGGGGTGATGCTGCTTGTGCCAAACACGGCTTCGGTGTAGGTATTCTCCACCAGGCGGCGCAGGTCTTCGGCCGGAATGTCGCCCGCAAACAGGCTCATGATTTCAAATGCCAATTCGGAGTAGCTCAGGCTGCGCCAGCGTTGCAGCGTGTCGGCGTCGATTTGCGGATAGCGCTCGGGCAGCATCAGACCGCCGTCGGGCGCGAGGCCCATAAGCAGGACTTCGCTGAAGGATTTGGGGGCGGTTTGGCCGCGCGTGCTGATGTATTTCATGGGTTTATCCCGTTAGATGAGTGAGGGGCTAGGAAAACTAAAGGCTACCTGAAATTTCTAAGGCTACCTGAAAGCGTAAGCTTCAACGCAGTGGACGATGTTTGGGCGTAGCCCAAGCTGAGTTTCTGCGAAGCTAAAATGCCGCTTCGGCAAAGCCAAAACCATCAAGCCGGATTGTCTTCATCGAAAAACCGGCATTCCAGCGCGAATTCCTGCTGCAAACGCCCGGCCAGCGCCTGGATGCCGTAGCGTTCGGTGGCATGGTGGCCGGCGCTGATGAAAAGCGTGCCGTTTTCCTTGGCCAAGTGGTATTGCGCTTCGGAAATCTCGCCGGTAACGAAGGCATTGGCGCCGAGGTCAATGGCCTGCCGGAAAAAGCCCTGCGCGCCGCCGCTGCACCAAAACAGCCTGCGCACGGAGCGTTGCAAATCCCCGGCCGCCACGGGCTGCCTGCCGAGGGCGGCGGCCAGCTGCGCCACCAGCGCGGCGCCGTCGGTATCGGACGGCGGGGCGCCGTACATCAGCAGGTTTTGTTCGCCGGTTTGGCCGTCGATGCGCCAGCCGAGGCGTTGGGCAAGCTGGGCGTTGTTGCCGACTTCGGGGTGGGCGTCGAGCGGCAGGTGGTAGCCGGCCAGGTTGATGTTGTGGCGGAGGAGGGCGGCGATGCGGCGGTGTTTCCAGCCGGTGATGGTAATCGGCTCGCTCTTCCAAAACAGGCCGTGGTGCACCAGGAGCATATCGGCTTCCTGTTGCACGGCATAGTCGATGGCGGCCAGGCTGGCGGTTACGGCGCACACGATTTTGCGCACGTTTTCGCGCCCTTCCACTTGCAGGCCGTTGGGGGCGTAATCCTGAAAAGCGGAAATTTGCAGGAATTGGTTGCACCAGCTGATGATGTCTTGGCGGTTCGGCATAGGGTGTCCTGTGATTCGGGATGGTGTTTTAGCTTCGCAGAAACTCACTCCGTTCGTTTTCAGGTAGCCTTTTGTGTGTTTGAGGCTACCTGAAAAATAAAGCCTGCCGGTTTTGGTTTGGTTTAGCAACAACCTAGCCTTCTTCCGAAAGCTGGTTTTCAGGTAGCCTGCTGTGTGAGGCTACCTGAAAACGCAAACCAAGCCTATTAAAGTAGGCTATTTGTTGGCCAGCTTGATGATGTCGTCGGCCAGCTGCGAGGCGGCGGTTTGGTAACCTTGGGCGGAGAAGTGCACGCCGTCGCGGGCGCCCAGGCCGCGCGCCACCCAGCCTTTCATGCTGCACGGCCCGCCCATGGCGGCCTGCCACGACCAATACAGGGTTTGCTCCTGCTGCGCCACGTCGCGCTGCATCTGCTGCACGGCATCCAGATAGGGTGGGCGCTGGCCGCATTGGCCGTGCTTGGATTTGAGCGATTCGGGCGCGCCGATAATCAAAATGCCGGCGCCGGGCAGGGCTTCTCGGATACGACCGACGGTTTCCGCCCAAATGCGTTTGGTTTGCGCCACATCCAGATGGCTGTTGAAGGCTTCGTTGGTGCCGTAGGCGAGAATCACCAAATCGGCCTGCGTGGCCGACAAATCCTGCATCCAGTCGGCGCGCCAGCTGCCCCATTGCGACAACTGCGAGCCGTTGATGCCCATCGCCGACACAATCACGCCGGGGCGGTCGTTTTCGATATTAATGTGGCCGATTTCCCAAATGTCGCCGGGCTGCGAGCGGTAGCTCAGGGGCAGCTGGGCGGTGAAGGAGAAATACTGCCAGGCGTTGCTGCCGAGGTTGGGCAGCGAGGCCACTTGGCGGCCTTGCGCGTCTTGCACGCTCAGGGCGTTGTCGGCAAACACCGGGCGGGCGATGATGGTAACCTGCTGGGCTTCGCCGATCGGCTTACGCGGGTTGACCGTGGTGTGGCCGCCGCCGGAGGAGCGGTTCAAAATGCCGCCCAGCGGGAATTCGGCGCGGGCGTTGCGGCTGCTCAGCACCTGCCAGCCGCTGCTGCTGTGCAGCACTTGGGCGTTGCGCTGGCCGGCCACGTTGTTGGGATACACCCAGCCGATGCCGCCGTCGCCCCACTGCTGTTGCAGGCGGGTGCGCAATTCGTTGGTGAAATAGTCGCCGGCGGTGTGGGAATCGCCGATTTGCACGATGCGGAATTTCACGTTGCCGCCGCGGTTGAGGCGTTGCAGCTTGTCGAGCCACACGGGCTGCCAGCTGCCGTAGTTGGTGAGCTCGGCTTTTTCAGGGGTGCCTTGAGCGGCGGTTTCGGCACCGCAGGCCTGGCAGGCAAACAAACAAACGGCCATCAAGGCCAGCTTGCGGCCTTCTTTAAACAAAAACATCGGTCTTACTGTCCTTCAATCTTGCTGGGCGGCAAATCGGCTTTCCCTTGCGTGGCTTGCCAAGCCCGTGGCGGGAGATGCCTGTTTGCCGGTTTACTTCCCGCGCGCTGCCATGGTTTCGGAAGCGGCGGCCGGAACGCCCGGCTCGTGGGCAGATGCGGGCCGGTAGTAGATACGGCTGGCAATCTGTTCGGCCAGGAATTGTTGTCCCTTTATGGTGAAATGAATACCGTCTTTGCTGCGCAGGCGGACGGTTTGCCCGTTTATGGTGATGCTGTCGCGGTATTGCCCGTCTTCGCCGCCCATGATTTTGTCGGTGGGCAGCCAGATGGATTTGCCGGCCAGCTCACTGGCGAACAGTTCGTCCAGATAGCGCATTTGGGCATTGAGGCGGCGGTTTTTCATCAGCGGCACGCCCATCCAGATGAGGCGGACGTTGGCTGCCTTGGCCGCGCCTGCAATGCGCTCGATGCGCTGCCGGTATTCCTGTTCCCATTCCGGGCTTTGGAATTTCAGGTAGCCTCGGGTGCCGGGCTGGGGATTGGGGAAATCCCAGGGGTCGTTTGGCCCTAAAAACACCACCAGCAACCTGATTTTTTGGTCTTCCCGCAAGGTTTTTTCTATGGTGGCCGGCCAGTCGAAGAAGCTGGGGTAAGACAGGCCGGTGCTTTGGCGGCTGAGGTTGATGGAATCGATGCCGTATTCGCTGCTCAACCAGCGCTGCACATGCGGCGCCACGCCTTCCATCATGGAATCGCCGGCGAAGAATACTTTGTCTCCGGCGGTGAGCTGCACGCGGTCGGGCTGGGCTTGCGCCAAAGCTGCGCCGCCGTGCGCCGGATCGGAAGCGGCGGCAGGCTGGCTGGCGGCAGGCGCTACCGTATCGGGCGACGGCAGGGCTGCGGCCTGGTTTGGCGCGGCGTGTTGCTCGCGCCAGCTTTCGTTGCGCACTTCCAGCCAACCGACGGCGTTTTCGTGCTGCCGCAGCGATGCCTGCTGCCAGCGGCTGCCGGCCCGCCACCAGCCGTAGTCGTTTAGTTTTTCCAGCGGGCTGGCGCGGTGGTAGGTTTGCTGCCAATAGGCATTGATGGAATCTTGGCTGAACCACACGGTGAGCAGGCCGGTAAGCAGCAGCGCCAAATACAGCCGCCACACCGGCGAGGGGGCGGGTTTGCTCAGGCTGGCGGGCTTGAAGGCAGGCTGGGTTTCTTTGGCCGGCCGGCGCTTGGGCGTTTGCTTTGCCGCTTTGGGTTTAGGTTGGTGTTTGGCGGCCTGTGCTGCTCTAGAGGCTACCTGAAAACGGATGCCGTGTTTTTTTGCGGAATCGGCACCTTTCGGCGGCTGTTTGGCCTTCGCTTCGGCCGGCTCCGCCTTGGCCGGCGCAGCAGCCGTTTCCTGCTCGGGCTCGGGCAAATCCAGCGGCAGCTGTTTGTCGGCCTCCGCTTTGCGGCGGGCGGCTTGTTCTTTGTATTTGTGTTTTCGCGCTCTGCGTTTGGCTTGGTTGGGCTTCATGGCTCAATCGCTTTGTTTTATCGTGAATTCATTTCAAACCAAGACTACTTTGTCTCGCCTTATCCCGATTGAAACCGAATCCGCTATTGTTATTTATTTTAGTTGTTAAAAGTTGGCATAAATAAACCCGGGAATACCCGAGGGGGCAAACACCATCAGCAGCCACATGGCCGCGCCCATCGGCAGCGGCCACGCCCACATCGGCAGCCGCTCCAGCAGGGAAACGAAGCCGTTAAACAGGCGCGCTAGCGCGCCGTAGCACAGCAGCGCAAGCACCATCGCGCCCAACACCAGCAGCGTTTCCAAATCCGGCATACCGCTGCCGCCCCTGCCCAACAGCGATTGGAACATCAGCCCGGCATCGCTCAGGCTAGGCGTGCGGAACACCACGAAGGCGAGGCAGACGAAGTTGACGGTAAAAAACACGCCCACGGCCTTGCCCAGCCTCGACGAACCGGACAGCCATTCGCGCTTGCCCAGCAGTTTGTCGCCGATATTCAAGCCCACCAGCACCGCGCCGTGCAGCGCGCCCCACAGCAGGAAGTTCCAGCCATGGCCGTGCCAGATGCCGGAAAGCAGCATGGCCGCCATCAGGTTGAGCTGGGTGCGCAGCCAGCCTTTACGGCTGCCGCCCAGCGGGATGTAGATATAGTCGCGGATCCAGGTGGAGAGCGTGATGTGCCAGCGGTCCCAGAAATCGCGCAGGTTGAACGCGCGCAGCGGCATGGCGAAGTTTTGCGGCAAATTGAAGCCCAGCAGCATGGCCATGCCCACCACCAAATCGGTGTAGCCGGAAAAATCCAAAAACAGCTGCACTGTGTAGCCATATACCGCGGTAAGCACGGTGAGCCAATCATACTGCATCGGGTTTTCAAACACCGGATCCACCCAGTTGCCGCCGAGCACGCCGGCCAGCCACCATTTTTTGCAGATGCCCAGCACAATCAGGCCGATGGCCAGCGCGGGGCGGATCATGGCGCGCGGCGTTTCGGCGCGGATTTGCGCGGCCATGCCCTCGTGCGTGCCGTGGATGCTTTTGAGCTTGCCGGCGCGGGCAATCGGCCCGGAAGTGATGGTGGGGAAAAAGCTGAAATACAGCAGCAGCTCGCGCCATTTGAGCCGCACATCTTCATTGCGGTACACCGACACCAGATAAGCAATGCCTTGGAAGGTGTAATAAGAAATGCCCAGCGGCATCAGGATATCCAGCGCCGGGTCGTGCAGCCCGCGCTGCAAATACGGCAGACAGAAATCCGAATATTTGAAAAACGACAGGTTCAGCACCGCCAGCACCACCCCGGCCGCCAGCCAGCGCCGTCGCGCCGCCTGCCCCCTGCCCTGCGAGATGCCGGAGGCAATCACCGCCACGCCCAGCGAAAACGCCGCCACCGCCGCCGCAAAACTCCAATGCAGATAGCCCAGCCAGCCCAGGCCGGTGAGCAGCAGCAGCCAGTTCTGCCAGCGCGGGCGTTTGGCCAACAGCCAGTAAACCGGAAAGAAGCAGAGGAAAAAAACGGCAAATTCGATAGACAGCAACGGCATAAAATCAAGGCGGTAAGGAAAGGGTTAATCCGTGCAGCGAAAGTGTGGGATTATACTGTTTCCCGCCGCAGGGATAAAGCGCTTTACACGCCGGCCCGTTCCCCAAAGAGGCTACCTGAAAACCTGTTTTGCCCATCTGCCAAACCGGCCTCCCCGTTTTTCAGGTAGCCTTCATGGCCGCGCGGGCAGGCTGCCTGAAAGCGCCGGTTGCCGCGAAATATTAGCACGCCATCCCGCGCCCGCCCTGTATCTTTCCCAAGCAATTCGGTATCATAGCGCCTTTTTCGCGCGGCAGGCCACGCACCGTGCCGCCACAGGCAGATATAGAGAAACCCCAAAATGAACAAAAACACCTTCGTTATCGGCTTCATGCTGTTCGCCATCTTTTTCGGCGCCGGCAACCTCATCTTCCCGCCCACGCTCGGCCTCAACAGCGGCCCCGAATTCTGGCGCACCCTCGCCGGCTTCGTGATTACCGGCGTCGGCCTGCCGCTCTTGGGCATCGTGGTGAGCGCCTTCTACCAAAACGGCTACAAAACCGCGCTCAACCGCATCCACCCCTGGTTTTCCGTGCTCTTCCTGATGGCCATCTACCTCACCATCGGCCCCTTCTTCGCCATCCCGCGCACCGGCGCCACCTCCTACGAAATGGCCATCCTGCCCTTCATCGGCGAAGCCGGCGCCGGCTCACTGCTCGCCTTCACCGTGGTTTACTACGCGCTCACCCTGTGGCTGAGCCTGAACCCCTCCAAAATGGTGGAACGCATCGGCGCCATCCTCACCCCCGCCCTGCTGGTTTCCATCCTCGCCCTCATCGGCAAATCCATGTGGTGGCTGTTCGGCAGCGCGCCCACCCTGCACACGGTCAACTTCGGCGGCCAATCCGCCTTTCTGAGCGGCTTCATCGGCGGCTACCAAACCATGGACGTGCTCGCCTCCGTGGCCTTCTCCGTGATTGTGATCAACGCCATCAAAGCCAAAATGCCCGCCGGGCAGCGCGACAACAAAATAGTGGTAAAACAAACCTTTGTGGCCGGCATCATCGCCGCCGCTTCGCTGGCCGTGATTTATGTCGGCCTCGCCTGGGTGTGCAACCGCCTGCCCGTGCCCGAGCAAACCCTGACCGACTTGGCCGCCAAAAACCAAGACATCGGCTCCTTCCTGCTCACCACCGCCGCCTACGAAACCTTCGGCAGCTTCGGCCGCATCCTGTTCGGCACCATCGTTACCCTCGCCTGCCTCACCACTTCCGTGGGCCTGGTTACCGCCGTGGGCGAATTTTTCTACGGCCTGTTCCCGCGCATCAGCTACCGCGCCTATGTGGTGTCGCTCACGCTGGTGAGCTTTATCCTGGCCAATCAGGGCTTAAGTACGGTAATCAGCAAATCCGTGCCCGTGCTGATGGTGCTCTACCCCATCGCCATGACCATCCTGCTGCTGCTCCTGATTGACAACTTCGTCCGCCCGCTGCCCGTGCTGTCGCACCGCCTCGCCGCCGGGCTGGTTACCATCATCTCCATCCTCTCCGTGGCCGGCGCCGAATTTATCAAACAACTGCCGCTGCAAGCCTTCTCGCTCGAATGGCTGCCCTTCGCCCTGGCCGGCATCCTCATTGGCTGCGCCGGCGGCTTGGCAGGCAAACCGGCTGCCGATAGCGAAAGGCCTGATGCCAACGCATAAAGATGTGGAAGCATAAAAAGGCTACCTGAAAAACAATGCCGCATTTTTCAGGTAGCCTTTTGCCGTTTAAGCACAGCGGTTCTAATATTTTCAGCTAGCTCCCTCAACCATCCCCGCCATCAGGCTACCTGAAAGCGTTAGCTTCAACGAAGTTAAAATGAGCAACGCGAATTTCTGCGAAGCTAAAACCTCAACTTCAGCGCAGCCAAAACCAAAGCCCAACGCGGCAAACACCAGCAAAACCAATTTCGCCCACGCCCGCCTGCCCTTGCCCAAGGCCGTCTTCCGCCAAGCGCCACATCATTTTTCAGGTAGCCCCTTATCCCCACCCCCTTTGTGCTACACTTACCCCCATTTTCCACACAATCAAACACCCATCATGCCCAGCAACTCCTTCGGACAACTTTTCCGCATCGCCACCTTCGGCGAAAGCCACGGCGCCGGCATCGGCTGCATCATCGACGGCTGCCCGCCCGGCCTCGCCCTTGCCGAAGCCGACATCCAGCCCGACCTCGACCGCCGCCGCCCCGGCACCAGCCGCCACGTTACCCAGCGCCGCGAAGCCGACCAAGTAGAAATCCTCTCCGGCGTATTCGAAGGCCGCACCACCGGCACACCCATCGCCCTCTTCATCTGCAACACCGACCAGCGCAGCCGCGACTACGGCAACATCGCCCAGCAATTCCGCCCCGGCCACGCCGACTACACCTACTGGCACAAATACGGCACGCGCGACTACCGCGGCGGCGGCCGCAGCTCCGCCCGCGAAACCGCCGCCCGCGTGGCCGCTGGCGCCGTGGCCAAAAAATGGCTGCGAGAGCAGTTCGGCACCGAAATCGTCTGCTGGGTTAGCCAAGTGGGCGAGCGCGAAATCGCCTTCGAAGGCGAAGAATTTATCAGCCAAAACCCCTTCTTCGCCGCCAACCAATCGCAAATCGCCGAGCTCGAAGCCTATATGGATTCCGTGCGCAAATCGCTCGATTCCGTGGGCGCGCGGCTGCACATCGAAGCGCGCAGCGTGCCCGTCGGTCTCGGCGAGCCCGTGTTCGACCGGCTCGATGCCGACATCGCCCACGCCCTGATGAGCATCAACGCCGTGAAAGCCGTATCCATCGGCGACGGCTTCGACGTCGTCTCCCAACGCGGCAGCCTGCACGGCGACGAACTCACACCCCAAGGCTTCGCCAGCAACCACGCCGGCGGCATCCTCGGCGGCATCTCCACCGGCCAAACCATCCGCGCCGACTTCGCCGTGAAACCCACCAGCTCCATCGCCACCCCGCGCCGCAGCATCGACATCCACGGCAATCCCGTCATGCTCGAAACCCACGGCCGCCACGACCCCTGCGTCGGCCTGCGCGCCGCCCCCATCGCCGAAGCCATGCTCGCCCTCGTGCTCATCGACCACGCCCTGCGCCACCGCGCGCAAAACGCCGACGTGTGCGTGGATACGCCCGATATCGCCAAACTGCAAGGCGGTTAAACCAAAGGCTACCTGAAAGCGTTAGCTTCAACGAAGCCAAAACGAGCACAGCAAATTTCTGCGAAGCTAAAACGTCGGCTTCAGCAGAGCGGAACCGCAATCCGAACTTTTCAGGTAACCCGAACCGCCAACCAACCCCAGCCCGGACATTCCTGCCCGACACCGCACAAAAGGCTACCTGAAATTTCAGCCAGCCAACCCTGAGACCATCATGCCCCGCATCCACGCCCTGCCCGACCACCTTGTAAACCAAATCGCCGCCGGCGAAGTGGTGGAACGCCCCGCCGCCGCGCTCAAAGAAATCATCGAAAACAGCCTCGACGCTGGCGCCAGCCGCATCCAAATCGAGCTTGCCGGCGGCGGCATCCGCCTCATCCGCGTGGCCGACAACGGCAGCGGCATCCACCCCGAAGACCTCCCCCTCGCCCTCTCCCGCCACGCCACCAGCAAAATCGCCTCCCTGCAAGATTTGGAACACGTGCGCAGCATGGGCTTCCGCGGCGAAGGGCTCGCCAGCATCGCCTCCGTATCCCGCCTCACCCTCACCAGCCGCCAAGAAGGCAGCCCCCGCCCGCCAAGTGCGCGCCCGCGACGGCAAATCGAGCCCGCCGCCCCTGCCGCCCACCACGTCGGCACCAGCGTGGAAGTGGCCGACCTCTTCTTCAACACCCCCGCCCGGCGCAAATTCCTCAAATCCGAAAACACCGAATACGCCCACTGCGCCGCCGTGTTCGACCGCCTCGCCCTCGCCCACCCGCAAGTGGCATTCACCCTTTCCCACAACGGCAAAACCACCGCCAACTACCCCGCCCAAAGCCTGAGCGAACGCATCGCCGCCGTGCTCGGCCAAGATTTTCAGGTAGCCTCACTGCCCGTTGACAGCGGCAGCGGTTCGCTCCGCCTCTCCGGCCTCATCGCCAAGCCCACCTTCTCCCAAGGCCGTAGCAGCCAGCAGTATTGCTTCGTAAACAACCGCTTCGTGCGCGACAAAGTCATGCTGCACGCCGTGAAGCAGGCCTACCGCGACGTACTGCACCAGCAAATCACCCCCGCCTTCGCCCTCTTTCTCGAGCTGCCGCCCGAAATGGTGGATGTCAACGTCCACCCCACCAAAACCGAAATCCGCTTCCGCGACAGCCAAGCCGTACACCAGCTCATTTTCCACACCCTCAACAAAGCCCTCGCCGACACCCGCGCCAGCCAAACCGACAGCGTGAGCAACGCCGGCAGTCTGCTGCAACAGCGGCACAACCAAAGGCTACCTGAAAACGAACTTAGCGAGTTTCGCCAAAACGAACGTAGTGAGTTTCTGCGCAGCAAAAACGAGCCAAGCGAGTTTCGCCAAAACAGGCAAAGCGGTTTTTCAGGTAGCCCGCAGCAACGCCCCGCCGCCTACACCCCCACCCGCGCCCCGCAGCAGCAACGCCTCACCCTGCAAGAAAGCCGCGCCGCTTGGCACACCTACGCCCAGCTCTACCAGCCAAGCAGCCACGACCCCGAGCTCGCCGCCCTCGAGCAAAGCCGCCTCGCCCCCCACGCCGAAGCCGACTCCCCGGCCCCAGAAGCCGCAGAATACCCGCTCGGCTTCGCCATCGCCCAACTGCTCGGCATCTACATCCTCGCCCAAGCCGAAAACAGCCTGCTGCTCATCGACATGCACGCCGCCGCCGAGCGCGTGAACTACGAAAAAATGAAAGCCCAGCGCCAAAGCCACGGCAGCCTGCGCAGCCAGCAGCTGCTCATCCCCGTGAGCTTCGAAGCCGGCCACGAAGAAATGGCCGCCCTGGCCGAACACGCCGACCTGCTGCGCCAATACGGCCTCGACTGCACCCCCCTCGGCAGCCACAGCATCGCCGTGCGCGCCGTGCCGCAGATGCTCGGTAAAGCCGACATCCCCGAGCTTGCCCGCAGCATGCTGCGCGAAGCCGCCCACACCGGCAGCATCCAAACTGTGGAAGCGCGCGAAAACCGCATCCTCAGCACCATGGCCTGCCACGGCTCCGTGCGCGCCGGCTGCCGCCTCACCCTGCCCGAAATGAACGCCCTCCTGCGCGACATGGAAAACACCCCCCGCAGCAACCAATGCAACCACGGCCGCCCCACCTGGGTCAAACTCTCCCTTGCCGATCTGGATGCCCTGTTCCTGCGCGGCCAGTAGCCAAGCCGCCACCAGTTGGGCAGGCAAAAAAAGGCTGCCTGAAAGCATCAGCTTCAGGCAGCCTTATTCATGCACAACAACATATCGTGCCATTACGTTTTTCAGGTAGCCCCTATCCAGCAAGAGGCTACCTGAAAAAGTAAGCAGGGGAAAATAGAAACCGGTTTTACCAAAGCAAAATCAAAACACACGCTGTATCAGTGGCCTGAACGACTTGCTTTCCAGCTCACCGAGCCCGTAGATTTTGGCCACACTGCCGTACGGGCGGGTTTGAAACTGGAACTCAAGCCTGGCATCGCGCCATTGCAGCCCGGAGGAAATATTGGCAACTAGGCAGTCGCCGGTTTGGCGGCTGCAAAACTCCAGCCAAGCGCGGCTGAGTGAAAAAAGTTTTTCATCCCCTTCGTGAGCCGCCCGGATTTTGGATTGGCGGTATTGCGCCATAAGAAACCGGAAAATCGGCAGGATTTTTTCGCGATCGGCGGTACGGTAATGGCCGGATATATCGCCGCCATAAGCCCCTCTTTTCATGTCTTCAACCGTTACCGGAGCTTCCGTCAAGACATCAGGGGGAAACAGCCACATATCCAACACCAGCGAATCGTCTTTTGCCAGACCGTCGGCAAATATAACCAACTCTCTATCTTCTACCAAGGAAGCAGGGACACTAGAGGCTGCCGTAGAAGCCACACTCAATGGCATAGGCGAGCTTACCGCCTGCTGTCCGCTTGCAGCCGCAGCTTCTTGTGCTGGGGTGGATGGCGAACACGCGGCCAGCAAACCAGCTGCCAATATTGCGGCAATATTTAGGTATTTCTTCATACCACCTTCCATATAACCATTTAATTTAATGGCGTTATTATGTTTTCAGGTAGCCTCTTACCGGATAGAGGCTACCTGAAAAATTGTATCGCACCCATCCGCCTCAGCTGCCGGCGTCCACCACTCTGCCGCGTTTGGTTTTGGCGGCGGAGAAGGAGAGCGTCACCTTGTCTCCTTTCGTGTCGTAGCCGATGGTCACTTCGCCACCTTTGCTCAAGCGGCCGAAGAGCAGCTCGTCGGCCAGCACGCGGCGGATTTTGTCTTGAATCAGCCGCTGCATGGGGCGGGCGCCCATTTGCGGGTCGAAGCCCTGCTCGGCCAGATAGCTGCGCAGGCCGGTGGTGAAGTGGGCTTCCACGTTTTTTGCCAAGAGCTGCTGCTCCAGCGCGAGCAGGAATTTGTCGGTTACCTTGGCGATGATTTCGTTATCGAGCGGGGCGAAGGAAATCACGGCGTCGAGGCGGTTGCGGAATTCGGGGGTGAAGGCTTTTTTCAGCGCTTCGCCCTCGTCGCCGCTCATGCGCTGGCGGGTGAAGCCGAGCACGGGGCGGCTGAGGCTTTCGGCGCCGGCATTGGTGGTCATGATGACGATGGTGTTGCGGAAGTCGGTTTTGCGGCCGTTGTTGTCGGTGAGCGTGCCGTAGTCCATGATTTGCAACAAGATATTGTGCACATCCGGGTGGGCTTTTTCGATTTCGTCTAGAAGCAGCACGCAGAAGGGCTGTTTGTTTACGGCTTCGGTGAGCAGGCCGCTCTGCTCGAAACCGACATAGCCGGGCGGTGCGCCGATGAGCCGGGCCACAGCGTGGCGCTCCATGTATTCGGACATATCGAAGCGTTGCAGCGGCACGCCCAGAATATAGGCAAGCTGGCGGGCAACTTCGGTTTTGCCCACGCCGGTAGGGCCGGAAAACAGGAAGCTGCCGATGGGTTTTTCCGTTTGCCCAAGGCCGGAGCGCGACATTTTGATGGCAGCGGCCAGCGCTTCGATGGCGGCATCTTGGCCGAACACCATGTTTTTCAGGTTGCGCTCGAGGTGGCGCAGCACTTCTTTGTCGTCTTTGGATACGGTCTGCTCGGGAATGCGGGCGATTTTGGCCACCACTTCTTCTATCTGCGCGGCTTCAATCACATCGCGCCGTTTGTCGCCGGGCAGGATGCGCTGGGCGGCGGCGGCTTCGTCGATGAGGTCGATGGCTTTGTCGGGCAGGAAGCGGTCGTTCAGGTAGCGCACGGAAAGCTCGGCGGCGGCGCTGAGGGCGTGCTGGGAGAAGCGGATTTTGTGGAAGGATTCGAGCGCGGGTTGCAGGCCTTTGAGGATTTCCACGGTTTCGGCCACACTGGGCTCGGCCACGTCGATTTTCTGGAAGCGGCGGCTGAGGGCGTGGTCTTTAGCGAAGATAGTGCGGTATTCGTCGTAGGTAGTGGCGCCGATGCAGCGCAGGTGGCCTTTGGAAAGGGCGGGCTTGAGCAAGTTGGAAGCATCCATGGTACTGCCGGTGGTGCTGCCCGCGCCGATGATGGTGTGGATTTCGTCGATAAACAGGATGGAATGTTCGATTTTGGCCAGCTCTTTGAGCACGGCTTTGATGCGGGCTTCAAAATCGCCGCGGTATTTGGTGCCGGCCAGGAGCGAGCCCATATCGAGTGCAAACACGGTGGCGCCGGCCAGCGCTTCGGGCACGTCACCGTGTTCCAATCGGTAGGCCAGACCTTCGGCCAGCGCGGTTTTGCCCACGCCGGCCTCGCCCACCAAGAGCGGGTTGTTCTTGCGGCGGCGGCACAGGGTTTGCATGAGGCGTTCCATTTCCATGCCGCGACCCACCAAGGCGTCGATGCGGCCTTCGCGCGCTTCCACGTTTAGGTTCACGGTGTATTTGGCCAGCGCATGGCGGATGGGTTTGTTTTCGCCTTCTTCATCCGGCTCGGCTTCGCCTTCGGCTTTTTCGGTGTCGGCCAGGCGTTCGGGCACGATGCCGTGCGCCACAAAATTCAGAATCTCGCTGCGCCCCACGGCTTGCAGGCCGAGGAAATACACGGCATGGCTGTTTTTTTCCGACATCAGCGCCACCAGCACGTCCACCGGCATCACCTGCCGCTTGCCGGCCGACTGCACGTGCACAATCGCCCGCTGGATCACGCGCTGGAAGCCGAGCGTGGGCTGGGTTTCGCCCGATTCGGGCGAGTCTTCGGGCAGGATGGGCGTGTTTTCCTCGATGCTGATGGCCAGCTGTTCAGCCAGCAGCGGGATGTTCACGCCGCATTCTTTCAGCACGGCGCGCACCTCGTCGCTCTCCTGCATCAGCGAGAGCAGCAGGTGCTCGATGCCGATAAACTCATACCGCTGCGAGCGGGCGTCGGCATAAATCACCTGCAAAATACTTTCCAGTTCTTTCGACAGCATAATCACACCTCCTCAACCGTGCACAGCAGCGGATGGCCTGCCTGCCGGGCCAGGTTTTGCACTTGCTGGTGTTTGGTGTCAGCAATATCTTTCTGATAAACGCCGCACAGTCCTTTGCCTTCGTGATGCACTTGCAGCATCACCGCTTCCGCCAGGTTTTCAGGTAGCCTGAACACATCCACCAGCAGCATGACCACAAAATCCATCGGCGTGTAGTCGTCGTTCAACAAAAACACACCGTATTGCTTGGGTGGCGGCAGCGGCTGCTGGTCGAGCTGCGGCTTCACCGCCTGTTTGGTATCTGACATAATTTTTATTATTCAATAAAATACAGGGCATTTTACACCGATACGCCCGTTTTGCGTTTTCCCCGGCAGCCATCCCGCCGCCAATTAACAGATAATGCCTGCAAATTATATTCAACGATACGGCAGAAAACAAAATCAGGGCAAAAGCTCGTTTTTCTGTCTGTTTTTTGCGATTTTTAACGTTATTATTCAAACATTACTTGACTGTTAAGCCAGCCTGCGCGACACTTACCCCCGCAAGTGCGGCAGGCCGGAATCTTCCGGTTCAGCAGCTGAACTAACCGTTTAACCCAACACAGTCGTTTTCCTGCTTTGCCAACCTGCTTTTTTGATTTTTGTTTTTTAGATAGGATGTTTAGTATGGCAACTGGTACTGTTAAATGGTTTAACGACGCTAAAGGCTTTGGTTTCATTACCCCCGACGAAGGCGGCGAAGATTTGTTCGCCCACTTCTCCGCAATCAACATGAACGGCTTCAAAACCTTGAAAGAAGGCCAGAAAGTTTCTTTCGAAGTAACCACCGGCCCCAAAGGTAAGCAAGCCTCCAACATCCAGCCGGCCTAATCGGCTGTTTCCCGAAGAAAGACAGGTAGCTGCCTGTCTTTTTGCGTTTGCACGGCATGATTTCACATCATTCCCGAAAACAGCCCACCGAAATATTTTTCAGGTAGCCTCTGCCGTCCGGCAGGCTACCTGAAAACGCAAAACCTTGAAATCACAACGCCAAACTGGCTTCAAGCCCGAGCTTGGGCTACAATCCCGCTACCGTTGTTTCCCCCATTTTCATTTCCCATCATGCCGAAACCCGCCGCCCGCCTCCTCCTGCCCATCCTCGCCGCCCTGCTCCTGTTAAACGGATGCGGCCGCGACGATGCCGCCGATTCCGGCGACACCCCCTTCGTGAAAACCGTTAGCGCACCGGCAGGCAGCGGTGCCGCCGATATGCTGCTGCCCGACTTCACCAAACTAGTCGAGCAAGAAGGCGGCACCGTGGTCAATATCCAAGCCAGCCGCAGCGACGAAGCGCAAACCGCCTCCGGCCAAGACGGCTTCGACCAACTGCCGGAAAACGATGCCTTCTCCGAATTTTTCAAACGCCTCCAGCCCAACCAGTCCGACCAAATAGAATCCGACGAAGACGAATACAACTTCGGCTCCGGCTTCCTCATCAGCGCCGATGGCTATATCCTCACCAACACCCACGTGCTCAGCGGCATGAACAACATCAAAGTGATGCTCAACAACCGCCGCGAATACACCGCCCGCCTGGTCGGCTCCGACACGCAAACCGACATCGCCCTTTTGAAAATCGACGCGCAAAACCTGCCCACCGTGAAAATCGGCAATCCCAAAGACCTGCGCGTGGGCGAATGGGTGGCCGCCATCGGCGCACCCTTCGGCTTCGACAACAGCGTCACCTCCGGTATCGTATCCGCCAAAGGCCGCAGCCTGCCCAATGAAAACTACACCCCCTTCATCCAAACCGACGTGGCCATCAACCCTGGCAACTCTGGCGGCCCTTTGTTTAACCTGCGCGGGCAGGTGGTGGGAGTGAACTCGCAGATTTATAGCCAATCGGGCGGTTTCATGGGCATCTCCTTCGCCATCCCGATCGACGTGGCCATGAACGTGGCCGACCAGCTGCGCCGCAACGGCAAAGTGGAGCGCGGCCGCATCGGCGTGGTGATTCAGGAAGTCAACTACGACCTGGCAAAATCCTTCGGCCTCGAAGCCGCCAACGGCGCCCTGATTTCGCAGGTGATTCCCGGAGGCCCCGCCGACAAAGCCGGCCTACAGCCTGGCGACATCGTGCAGAGCGTGAACGGCGAAAGCGTAAAAGCCTCCAGCGACTTGCCTGTGCTCGTGGGCATGATGACGCCCGGCACCCGCCTCACCCTTGGCATCTGGCGCAACGGCCGCCGCGAAGACGTGCAAGTCACCCTCGGCTCCGGCAGCACCAACACCGCCGACAACGCCGCCCGCCCCGGCAGCGAGCGCAAAACCGACAACAGCGCCGGCTTCAGCTCCGAGCTCACCGGCCTGCAACTGCGCAGTCACAGCCAAGGCCTGCTCGTATTGCAAGCCAGCGGCCCCGCCCAGCGTGCTGGCCTGCGCCGCGGCGACATCATCCTCATGGTAACCCGCACCGCCGTAAGCGACGAAAACAGCTTCAGCCAAGCCCTAAACCACGCCGACAGCGCCGTCGCCCTGCTCATCCAGCGCGGCAGCAGCAAGCTCTTCCTGGCCCTCGAGCTCAACCGTTAGCCGTGCACCCGCACAAAGGCTACCTGAAACCCGTTCGCCCGCGCGCAGAACTTTTCAGGTAGCCTTTTTCAGGTAGCCCATCGGCTGCCCAACCTTTTTCCAACACACCAACACAACATGATAGAAATCACCCGCCTCACCCTCCAGCGCGGCCACAAAATCCTGCTCGAACAAGCCACCGCCCGCATCCCCCCCGGCCGCCGCGTCGGCCTCATCGGCAAAAACGGCAGCGGCAAATCCAGCCTTTTCGCCCTCATCAAAGGCGAAATCGGCGCCGACGCCGGCGAAATCCGCCTGCCCCCGCATTGGAAACTCGCCGCCGTCGCCCAAGACACCCCCGCCCTCAACACCAGCGCCTTAGACTACGTATTGCAAGGCGATGCCGAGCTGCAAACTTTTCAGGTAGCCCTCAAAGCAGCCGAAGAGCAAAACAATGGTCACGCCATCGCCGAATACCACGCCAAGCTCGAAGAAATCAACGCCTACACCGCCCCCGCCCGCGCTGCCAAACTGCTCAGCGGGCTCGGTTTTTCCCAAGCCGAACACAGCCGCCCCGTCAAAGCCTTTTCCGGCGGCTGGCGCATGCGCCTCAACCTCGCCCAAGCCCTCATGTGCCGCGCCGACCTCCTCCTGCTCGACGAGCCCACCAACCACCTCGACTTAGAAACCGTCCTCTGGCTGGAAAACCACCTCGCCGCCCTGCCCTGCACCCAAATCATCATCTCCCACGATCGCGACTTCCTCAACGCCGCCACCAACCACACCATCGAGCTCGCCCAACGCCAGCTCCACAGCTACAGCGGCAACTACGACTTCTACCAGCAGCAACGCGCCCAACGCCTCGCCAACCAGCAAGCCGCCTACGTCAAACAGCAAGCCCACATCCAACACCTCCAATCCTTCATCGACCGCTTCAAAGCCAAAGCCACCAAAGCCAAACAAGCCCAAAGCCGCATCAAAGCCCTCGCCAAACTCGAGCTCGTCGCCCCCGCCCACCTCGACAGCAGCTTCAGCTTCAGCTCCCCCCCGCCCGAGCACCTGCCCACCCCCCTGATCAAGCTCGACCAAGTCAGCTTCGGCTACAGCGGCCAAACCATCCTGCGGCAAATCAGCCTCTCCCTCGAAAGCGGCGCCCGCCTCGGCCTGCTCGGCGTTAACGGCAGCGGCAAATCCACCTTCATCAAAGCCCTTTCAGGTAGCCTTGAGCCCCAAAGCGGCCAAATCATCCGCGCCGACAAACTCAAAATCGGCTACTTCGCCCAACACCAGCTCGACACCCTCCGCGCCGACCAAAGCCCCCTCTGGCACATCCAGCGCCTCAGTCCCGAAGCCAAAGAGCAAGACATCCGCAACTTCCTCGGCGGCTTCGACTTCGCCGGCGACATGGCCGTCCAGCCCATCGCCCCCTTCTCCGGCGGCGAAAAAGCCCGCCTCGCCCTGGCCATCATCGTTTGGCAGCAGCCCAACCTCCTCCTGCTCGACGAACCCACCAACCACCTCGACCTCGACATGCGCCACGCCCTCACCCTCGCCCTGCAAAGCTTCCAAGGCGCACTCATCGTCGTCTCCCACGACCGCAGCCTGCTCGAAGCCACCACCGACAGCTTCCTGCTCATCGACCAAGGCCACCTGAAAACCTTCGAAGGCGACCTCAACGACTACCGCCGCCTGCGCCTTGCCCAAACCAACCCCGAAGCCGCCCCGCCCGCCTCCGCCGCCAGCCAAAACCGCAAAGACGAAAAACGCCTCGCCGCCCAAATCCGCCAACAACGCGCCCAACGCAGCAAACCCATCCAGCAGAAAATCGAACACGCCGAGCAGCTCCTCGCCAAACTTTCCGCCGAACAAGCCGAATGCGAAGCCTTCCTCGCCTCCGAAGAAGCATATAAGGAACACAATAAAGCCAAATTGCACCAATACTTAGCCAAAACAGCCGAAGTCAAAGTACAATTAAGCCAAACAGAAGAAAGCTGGCTCGCCCTGCAAGAAGAACTCGAAGCCGTCTATCAGGCAGTCGAGCAGGAATTCGGCCAGCCATTGCCAGAAAAGGGAAAATAACATGCAGAAATCATCGCTACTTACCATTTTCGCCCTCGCCTGCCTCAGCGCAAGCGCTTCCCCGTATATAACTGCGGCAACGGCAGCTACAGCAACAAACCCGGCCCCGGCTGCCAACGCGCCGACCTGCCAGCATCGGCCGCTACACCGCCGCACCCCGCCCGCGTGCCCGCCCGCCCCGGCGCCCGTGGCTGCCGCACCCGCCAGCCGCGGGTCAGCGCCGGCAGCCCGCAGGCCGCCGTATACCGCGCCCCCGCGCCCGCCGCACCCGTGGCCGCCGCCCCCTCCGGCCGCACCAACAGCGGCCGCCGCCTGATTCTCGAGCAAGAGCTGGCCAACGAACGCCGCGCCCTGGCCGACGCGCAAAAAGCCCTCACCGAAAGCCGCACCCTGCCCAAAGGCGACCAAGCCGCCTACGCCGCCCACCAAGCCCGCGTGAGCAGCCTGCAAAGCGACGTGCTCGACCGCCAGCAAAACATCCAAGCCCTGCAGCGCGAACTCAGCCGCATGTAGGCCGCAGCGGCAAACACCGCCGCATTTGCTATAATCCTTTTCAGGTAGCCTCTTCCATTGTTTGAG
The DNA here is from genome assembly GCF_916618725.1 of Eikenella sp. Marseille-P7795. Taxonomy (NCBI): domain Bacteria; kingdom Pseudomonadati; phylum Pseudomonadota; class Betaproteobacteria; order Neisseriales; family Neisseriaceae; genus Eikenella; species Eikenella sp. Marseille-P7795. Next base: position 20,757 of record NZ_CAKAJZ010000002.1, read on the forward strand.
GCTACCTGAAAATTGTTTGAAAGCCCCACATGAAACCCTCCGTTTTAAGCAAACTCCAATCCCTTTCCGAGCGGCTCGAAGAAGTTACCGCCCTGCTCAGCACCCCCGAAGCCACCGCCGATATTTCCCGCTTCCGCCAGCTTAACCAAGAGCACGCCGAGCTCACCCCCGTGGTCGAAGCCTACCGCCAATACCGCCAGGCCGAAAGCGACCTTGCCGACGCCGAAGACATGCTTTCCGACCCCGAAATGAAAGACTTCGCCGCCGAAGAAATCGAAGCCGCCAAAGCCAAAATCAGCAGCCTCGACACCGAGCTGCAAAAGCTCCTGCTGCCCAAAGACGAAGACGACGGCAAAAACATCTTCCTCGAAATCCGCGCCGGCACCGGCGGCGACGAAGCCGCCCTTTTCGCCGCCGACCTCTTGCGCATGTACACCCGCTTTGCCGAACGCAACCGCTGGCAGGTAGAAATCGTTTCCGCCAACGAAAGCGACCTCGGCGGCTACAAAGAAGTCATCGCCCGCATCGCCGGCATCGGCGCCTACGGCCGGCTCAAATTCGAAAGCGGCGGCCACCGCGTGCAGCGCGTGCCCGCCACCGAAAGCCAAGGCCGCATCCACACCTCCGCCTGCACCGTGGCCGTGATGCCCGAAGCCGACGAGCTCGAAGAAATCCAGCTCAACCCCGCCGAGCTGCGCATCGACACCTTCCGCGCCTCCGGCGCCGGCGGCCAGCACATCAACAAAACCGACTCCGCCATCCGCATCACCCACCTGCCCACCGGCATGGTGGTCGAATGTCAAGACGGCCGCAGCCAGCACGCCAACAAAGCCCAAGCCATGAAAGTGCTCGCCGCCCGGCTTAACGACAAACAAAAGCGCGAAGCCCAAGCCAAAGAAGCCGCCGAACGCAAATCCCTCATCGGCAGCGGCGACCGCAGCGAACGCATCCGCACCTACAACTACCCCCAAGGCCGCATCACCGACCACCGCATCAACCTCACCCTGCACAAGCTCGATTTCGTGATGGACGGCGACATGGAAGAAATCACCAACGCCCTGGTGGCTGAACACCAGGCCGAACTGCTGGCCGCCATGGGCGAATAGTTTCCACCCGTTTTCAGGTAGCCTCCTGCCAAGCCAAAGGCTACCTGAAAACCGACAGCACATCATTTTCAGGTAGCCCCACATTGCGAAAACCATCGGGCATACCATCCACCTAACGGACACCCAGCCATGAAACCACACCTGCTCGCCCTAGTCCTCCCCATTTTGCTGCTGGCGCCAAGCGCCCACGCCGCCCCACCCTCGCAAATAGTGCGTGCTGCCCCACCGCCCGCCCAAGCCCAAGCGCCGAGCAGGCTACCTGAAAACATGCAGCGCGAATTGTCGCAGGCCGCCGCCTTAATCCAGCGCCACCAAAGCGCCCAAGCCCTGCCGATGCTAAACCGCCTGGTTGCCCAAGCCGATGCCAAGCTGCGCGCCCACCGCAACGTGCGTGCCGCCGGCAATCAGGCGCACGCCCTCCTGCTGCTGGGCGAAGCCGCCAACCGCAGGCAAGACACAGAAGTCGTATCCGCCGAATGGCTGATGCCGCGTTATCTGCGCGCCTTCGTTTATGTGGAGCAGAGAAACTACGCCGCAGCGGCGGCAGATTTGGATGCCGCCCTGAAAATCGCCCCCTACGAGCCGCAGTTTTTAAGCGAACGCGGGCAAGTGGCCAACGCGCAAAAAGATTTTGCCGCCGCCAACCGCCTGTTTAACCGTTTGCACGAAGCCGCCAAAACGCTGCCCGACCGGGCGCAGACAGTCTATTTCCAAGGCATGGCCTTGCGCGGCCTAGGCTACGCCGCAGTGGAACGCGGCCAATGGCAGGCCGCCGAACGCCACTACCGCCAAGCCCTGCAACTGAACCCGAACGACCAAACCGCCCGAAACGAATTGCGGTTTGTGCAGCAACATCGGCAATAATGTTTGGCCGGTAGGCTGGGTATGCATGCCCGGCACATAATTTTCAGGTAGCCCCAAGCCGCATTCAGGCTACCTGAAACCCCCCACACCGCCCCGCCGCAAAGGATTCCACCATGACCGCCCCCCTGCCCGACCACCTCCCCCGGCTCTTTACTTCCGCCCGTGTCCTCGTGGTGGGCGACACCATGCTCGACCGCTACTGGTTTGGCGGCGTAGAGCGCATTTCCCCCGAAGCGCCCGTGCCCGTGGCCAAAATCGAGCGCATGGACCAGCGCGCCGGCGGCGCCGGCAACGTGGCCCGCAACATCGCCTCGCTCGGCGGCCAAGTCGGCCTGCTTTCCATCGTCGGGCAAGACGAAGCCGCCCGCGAGCTGGAAAACATCATCCAAAGCAACGGCGTGCAAACCTTCCTCCAGCGCGATCCCGATATCGCCACCACCGTCAAGCTGCGCGTCCTCTCCCGCAACCAGCAGCTCCTGCGCATCGATTTCGAAGAAACCCCCGGCCAACACGTGCTCCGGCAGCTCAACCAGCAATACCGCAGCCTGCTGCCCAGCTACGACGCCGTCATCCTCTCCGACTACGGCAAAGGCTGCCTGCACCAAGTGGCCGACATGATCGACTTTGCCCGCGCCCACCACAAACCCGTGCTCGTCGATCCCAAAGGCGACGACTACGAAAAATACGCCGGCGCCCACCTCATCACCCCCAACCGCAGCGAACTGCGCCAAGTGGTCGGCGCCTGGCGCAACGAAGCCGAGCTTACCGAAAAAGCCGAAGCCCTGCGCCGCCACCTGCAACTGAGCGCCCTGCTGCTCACCCGCAGCGAAGAAGGCATGAGCCTCTACGAGCCCGACCACATCAGCCACCAGCCCACCCGCGCACAGGAAGTGTTCGACGTATCCGGCGCCGGCGACACCGTGATCGCCACCATGGGCCTCGCCTTGGCCGCCAAGCTCAACCTGCGCCAAGCCATGCACATCGCCAACGCCGCCGCCGGCGTGGTCGTGGCCAAGCTCGGCACCGCCGTGTGCAGCCAACAAGAGCTGCAAACCGCCCTGCAGCAAGATCTGGCCGCCCAATAAACCCCACCCGCTCACACAGCAAAAGGCTACCTGAAAAACGAAAACCCGTTTTAACTGCGCTGAAGCTGATGTTTTCAGGTAGCCTTACTTGTACTCCTTAAATAACACATCATCGTTGCAAGCTATCTGTAGCCTGCGCAATACCTGATTGAGCTTATCCCACCTTACTTCAATCATCCTGATAAAAGGAATTTGAGATGGATAAACAGCAACCTTCAACACCTAAGCCTGATCCAACAATCGGGGCTGGTTCTCAACATTCTCCTCATCTAATAAGCCGTCTAAAACGCTTTTCCCCATGGTTGTGGAGCATAGCTATCTTAATAATAATTCCATATATAATAATAAGTTGGGGTTACTGTAGAGCATTAATTCTAGGAAGAATTCAACCATCCTCCTACATAAGTTTTCCTTTAGGGCAAAACAAGCAAGTAACTTTGAATAAAACTTTTTATTTAAAACACCAATACTGTGTTGATATGAATATAGAGTTTATTGATGGAATGAAGAAGGTATTTGGTGAAGACTACGATAAAGGAAATTATATTTTCAATGAGTCCGCCGACAATATACAAAGAAACTTTTCAGGACTAGATAATAATATAAAAACACAAGTTTATAGATTTCAGGTTGTAGCATACAACTCAAACAATATTGAAATAATAAATAAAGAATATACCAACACTAATGAAGTATCTAACGTATGGAGCGGCACCATAACAAATGACAAAAATAAGTCTTATCTTGTTGAATTTTAGTGCTTTACCCTACCTAGAGGAGAATATAAATTTGTCATTACAGATAAAAGCAAACATATCAATGAGTTTAATGAAGTAATAACATCCATTGGAATTAATCCAAATTACGACTTGAAGTAATCCAATATTCGGATTGATGGACATTTGGGTTGGTAAAAAACTCAGGCTACCTGAAAAACGAAAAACCGTTTTCAGGTAGCCTGCTTATTTCTCACAACCAATCGTTATCCAAGATTAAAACGCATTCTCCATCATAATCTGCCCGGGGATGCGGTTGCGGTGCATGGCAAAGCCGAGCTGGAGCAGGGCTTGGAAGGTGTCTTTCACCATGGCCGGGTTGCCGCAGAGCATGAAGCGGCTGCGCTCGGCGGTAAACGGCAAACCGAAGGCGCGGCTGAGGCTGCCGTCTTGCAAAAGCTGCGGCAGGCGGCTGTGCAGCGCGCCGGCCTGCGGCTCGCGGGTGAGCACGGGCACGAAGCGCAGCTTGTGGAAATCCTCGCCCACCAGCGGGTGTTCGGCCAAAGCGCGGATGCGTTCGTTGAACACGGCTTCTTCGGCATAGGACACGGAATGCGCCAGCGCCAAGTGCTCGAAGCGCTGCCAAATCTGCGGCTGCTGCAAGATGGAAAGGAAGGGGGCGATGCCGGAGCCGGTGCACAGCATAATCAGGTCCTGCCCGTCGGGGAAACGCTCGGGCAGCAGGAAGCCGGTGGCGGTTTTGTCGAGCAGGATGCGGTCACCCTCTTGCAGGGCGGCGAATTTGGCCGACATGGGGCCGTCTTCAATCAGCACCACGAAGTATTCCAGCGTGTCGTCGTATTCGGCGGACACCACGGAATAGGCGCGCCAGATGAAGCCGGAATCCTGCGGGAAGCCGAGGCGGGAAAACTGCCCGGCGGCAAAGCGGTATTCGGTGGGTCGGCTGATGGCGAAACTCATCAGTTTCGGCGTGTGCCGTTTCACCCACAATACGGTTTCTTCGGTGTATTTGGGGGCGGGGGATGCGCTCATATGGTTCCTCAGGGTGTGGGCGGGAGCACGATGCCGGCATCGGGGTACACGGGCGAATCGCCTTGTTTTTCAATCGGCCAAACTGCGGTTTGGGTGTTTTTGCCGCTGTCTAAGTCGATGTAAAACAGGCGGTATTGGCCGGCGCCGAGCTCGTATAGCGTGAAGAAGCCCTGTGTGGGCATATAGAAGGTGCGGATATTTTGCCAGGTGCCGTCTTGCTGCATTTGCAGCTCCACCATGCGGTCGGCGCCGTGGTTGGCGATGCTGGCGATGGATTGCCCGTTTTGCGCGGCCACGGGATAGCCGGCGATGTAATCGGAAAAATACGGCCAGGCGCTGCCATTGGGGGCTTGGGCGGGGCGTTGGTAGGCTTGGCCCTTGCCGCTCTCGGCCAGCTGCGCCACGGCCGAGGGCGGGCTTTTCTGCGCGTTGCCGCCCGCTCCGGCGAGCCACCGCCATGCCTGCAACACCAGCAAGCCCAGCAGCAGGCCGATGCCGAGCACCAGCCAGAATTGCTTGTTGCTTTGCCGTTTGCGCCAGGCGATGGCGCGTTGCAGCAGCGGGCTGGCGGCTTTGGCCTGGCGTTGGGCGGCAATCCAGGCGTCGTGCCGTTTGCGCTGCTCGGGGTCGGAGAGCACGGCGTAGGCCTTGTTGACCAGCTGCATGATGCGCAGGGCTTCGGCGTTGTCGGGGTTGAAATCGGGGTGGTAGCGTTTCGACAGGCGGCGGTAGGCCTCGCGTATCTCCTGATCCGTGGCGGTTTCGGGCACGCGCAGGTTGCGGTAGTGCGTGGGGATGGCGGGCATGAGGCTACCTGAAAGTGTCAGCTTCAGCGAAGCTAAATCGATGTCTTGGCATAGCCAAGGCTGAATTTCTGCAAAACTAAAATAGGGCGGGATTCCGGCCGGAAACCGGCTTCGCTGGTTTTTCAGGTAGCCTTCAAACGCTTCAGGCTACCTGAAAACCAAACCGGCGAAGCGGCAGGCGCTTATTTGTTCAGGCTGTTCACTTCCTGCTGGGCGCGGTTCACTTCTTCTTCCAGCTTACCCACGCGCTCGAGATAGCGGGCGTAGTTGCGCTCGTTGCCGTAGCGCACTTTGCGGCCCTCTTCCAGGTTTTGCTGGGCTTGGCGCAGGCGTTCGGCTGCGGCGGCGCGCTGGCTCTCGTTGGCGGCAGATTCGACCAGGGCGGGCGCGGCGGCGGCAGGGCTACTGTAATCGGTGGCGGCGGGCGCGCTGTGGGCGGGTGCCGGATAGGTGGTGACGCGGCCGAGGTTGGCGGCGCGGCAGTTGGCGCCGGGCACGGGGCTGGAGGTGTAGCTGCGGCGGCCTTGGCGGTCGGTGCATTCGTAGGTGGCGGCACTGGCTGCGGCGTAGAGGCCGAGCAGGCAGGCGGCAAACAGGGGGGAGAGTTTGTTCATGGCATATCCTTTTTGAGGCAAGGCGTTTCTGTTGAAAAGGCTACCTGAAAACATTTGCTTCGGCGCAACCAAAACGGGCAATGCGGTTTCGGCGGCACAAACTTTTTCAGGTAGCCTCAAAAGGGGCAGACTATTTCCAGTAGCGCCACCACGGGATGTCGTCGGGCTGCCAGTCTTTCTGCAAATAGGGGCTTTGCGGGAAGTTTTGCGCCAGCACGCGGCGGGTGTCGTCGCTGAGCTGCTGCTGGCCGAGGCGTTTGTAGGCGGTCATCATGATGGCGAGCGATTCTTCCACGTAGCGCGTGTTTTGATAGCGGCTGATGATGCCTTGGGCACGGTTGGCAGCGGCCAGATAGGCACCGCGCTGCATATAGTAGCGGGCGATGGCGATTTCGTTGCCGCCCAGCGCGTCCACCAGGCGTTCCATTTTCTCGCGGGCGTCGGCGGCATATTTGCTTTCGGGGAAGCGGGTAACCAGCTCGTTGAAGATTTGGTAGGCTTCGCGGTTGGCTTTCGGGTCGCGGTCGGACCAATCCTGCGAGGCCAGCTTGTTGAAGATGGACTTATCTTGGTTCAGCACAATCAAGCCCTTCAGATACAGCGCGTAATCCGTGTTCGGGTGATTGGGGTAGAGCTTGAGGAACTGCTCGATGTGCGCCCGCGCCTGGGGCTGCTGCTCGTCTTTGTAATACACATAGGCGGTATCCAAATGCGACTGCACCGCCTGGCGCGTGTTGGGGAAGCGCGCCCGCAGAATTTCATATAAGCGCACCGAGCGGCTATAATTGCGGCTCTCCATTTCGTCGTGCGCCTCGGCATACAGCTTTTCCACCGACCAATCCTGCGTAACCTGCGCATCTTTGCTCACAGCGGTGGTGGAAGTGCTGGAGCAGGCCGACAGCATCAGCGCCAACCCGGTAACCAAAAGAATCTTTTTCATGCAGAACATTTCTTCCTATAGCAATAACGACGCCGATTATAACGATGATTTCGACTTTTCGGCAGAGGCAGAAGCGGAAAATTGTATAAATTTAACCGTGCCCACCGATTTGGCCGGCCAGCGGCTCGATGCCGCCCTGGCCAAACTGCTGCCCGACTATTCCCGCAGCCGCCTCAGCGCCTGGATTAAAGACGGCGCCGTATTGCTGGGCGGCGAGCGCGCCCTGCCCAAAGAGCGGCTCATCGGCGGCGAAAAGCTCGAAGTGCACATACAGCCCAGCCACGAAACCCAAGCCTTCCAGCCCGAGCCCATGCCGCTGGACATCGTGTTTGAAGACGACAGCGTGATCGTATTAAACAAACCCGCCGGCCTCGTGGTCCACCCCGCCGCCGGCAACTGGAGCGGCACCCTGCTCAACGGCCTGCTCGCCCACTGCCCCGCGCTCTCCGCCCTGCCCCGCGCCGGCATCGTGCACCGCCTCGACAAAGACACCAGCGGCCTGATGGTGGTGGCCAAAACCCCCGCCGCGCAAAACAGCCTCGTGCAGCAGCTGCAAGCGCGCAGCGTGAAACGCATCTACCGCGCCGTGGCCGACGGCATCGTGCCCTTCGACGGCAAAATCGACACCCTCATCGGCCGCGACCCGCACAACCGCCTCAAAATGGCCGTAGTCGAATTCGGCGGCAAAAGAGCCGTCACCCACGTGAAAGTGCTCGAACGCTACCAAAGCCACAGCTACATCGAATGCGCCCTCGAAACCGGCCGCACCCACCAAATCCGCGTGCACCTGCGCGAAGCCAACCACCCCCTCGCCGCCGACCCCGTATACGGCAACCCGCGCCACCCCGCCTCCGAAGCCGTGAAAGAAGCCGTGCGCCAGCTTGCCCGCCAAGCCCTGCACGCCTACCGCCTCAGCTTCACCCACCCCGAAAGCGGCCAAATCGTGCAGTTTGAAGCCCCCCTGCCCGAAGACATCCACCACCTGCTCTCCGTATTGCGCTGGGAATGCGGCATGGATTCCCCCCTCAGCCACAACCAGCCCCCCGCCGAGCCGGAAGACGAAGACGATTGGAACGACGACGATTACGACGTGGAAACCATCTACGTGCGCGATTAGAGGCTACCTGAAAAATAAACTTCAACGAAGTGAGCCGACGTCTTAGCGCAACCCAAACCGAATTTCTGCGAAGCTAACAACCCCACGAAACCAAAAGGAACGCCGCCATGCCCGCCAAACTCCTCCGCCTGTTCTGCCTGCTGGCTCTGCTCACTGCCTGCGGCGAAGGCAAACTCGGCGCCAGCTGGGAAGAAGAAGTGCAGCTGGGCGATGGCACAGTAGTGCTGGTGCGGCGCACCTTGGAAGGCGACATCAACCACAACCCCGAAGGCGCCGACTTCAAACCGAGCAAAGACGAAGTGGTTGTGCTCGATGCCAAAGGGCTGGATAAGCCGCCCGTGTGGAACAGCAGATGGCGCCCCGTGCTGCTGGACAGGGATGCGCAAGGCGTATGGTATGTGGTGGTCACATCCGTATACTGCTTCGATTGGCCGAGCCCCGGCTTCCCCTACACCCAATACAAAGCCATCAACGGCCAATGGCAGATGGTGCCGTTCGACCTCAGCCTCGACAGACGCCCCGCCAATTTGGAATGGCATATCAAACGGCAGATGCCGGAACGCTTGTATTTAAGGGATAAACCGTTTGAGCCGAAAGGAACTGGATTGATGCCTTACAGATACCAAGGAATATGGGTGGATGATAGATCACCATGTTAAATAATCTGAAAACACTTCCCCACCCAGCAAACAGGCTACCTGAAAGCGTGAGCTTCAACGAAGTTAAAACAACGTCTTGGCGCAGCCCAAGCCGAGCTCCCGCACAGCAAAACACCGGATTCCGCCAAGCAAAACGTAACCCAAAGGCTACCTGAAATTTTCAGGTAGCCTCCCGCCCACCCCCAAACCACCCCGCCATGCCCCAATCCACCGCAAAACCCTCGGCGAATTCGACTTCATCCGCCGCTACCTCGCCGCCAAGCAGCCCGCCGACCCCGATCTCCTGCTCGGCATCGGCGACGACGCCGCCATCGTCCGCCCCCGCCCCGGCTATGATTTATGCTTCAGCAGCGACATGCTGCTCGCCGGCCGCCACTTCTTCCCCGAAGTTCCCCCCGCCGACCTCGCGCATAAAATCCTCGCCGTAAACATTTCCGACATGGCCGCCATGGGCGCCCGCCCGCGCTGGGTGATGCTCAGCGCCGCCCTGCCCGCGCTCGATCCCGCCTGGCTGCAAGCATTTTCAGGTAGCCTTTTCGCCATGCTGCGCCAATACGGCATCACCCTCATCGGCGGCGACACCACCAAAGGCGATCTTGCCTTCAACGTGGCCATCACCGGCGAGCTGCCCGCCGGCCAAGCCCTGCGCCGCAGCGGCGCACAAAACGGCGACGACATCTGGGTGTCCGGCCAAATCGGCCTTGCCGCCGCCGCCCTGCACCACATCTGGCAAAAAATCAGGCTACCTGAAAACCTGTTTGCCGAATGCGAAGCCGCCCGCCTGCGCCCCACCCCGCGCGTCGCCCTCGGCCAAGCCCTGCTGCCCCTCGCCACCGCCGCACAAGACATTTCCGACGGCCTCGCCCAAGACCTCGGCCACATCCTGCGCGCCTCCGGCACGGGCGCCGAGCTCTTTGCCGACCACGTGCCCACCGCCCCCGGCCTGCGCCAATGCCTGCCCGATCAAAGCCTACACGAGCTCACCTCGCCGGCGGCGACGACTACGAGCTCGTGTTCACCGCCCCGCCGCAAGAGCGCCCCGCCGTGCTCGCCGCCGCCGCAAGCAGCCGCACCCCCATAGCCCGCATCGGCCGCATCAACGGTTCGGGCTACCTGAAAATCCTGCGCGCCAACGGCAGCGAGCTGCACCTTTCCCAATTAGGATTCGACCACTTTGGCTAAACAACAACCCGCCTTCCGCCCACCCTGCGCTGGCTGCTGCGCCGCCCCGCCTGCTTCCTCGGCTTCGGCTTCGGCAGCGGCCTCGCCCCCTTTGCCCCTGGCACCTTCGGCACCCTGCCCGCCCTGCCCATTGCCGCCCTGCTCATCGCGCTGGGCATCGAAGGCTGGCTGCTCGCCCTCCTCTGCCTGCCCCTGTTTGCCGCCGGCATCTGGATTTGCAACCAAACCGAAGCCGCCCTCGGCGTGCACGACTACGGCGGCATCGTGTGGGACGAAATCGTGGCCATGCTGCTGGTGCTCGCCTTCACGCCGCAAAGCTGGCCCTGGTGGCTCGCCGCCTTCGCCGCCTTCCGCTTCTTCGACGCGGTAAAACCGCCGCCCATCCGCTGGTTCGACCAACGAGTGAGCGGCGGCTTCGGCGTGATGCTCGACGACATCATCGCCGCGCTGATGAGCCTGCTTGTAATCCGCGCCGCCGTGTGGCTGCTGCATTAACGCCGCCGCATTTTTCAGGTAGCCTCTCCCTATTCCCACCCGCCATGCCCCTGCTCCCCACCCTGCTCTCGCTCGCCCGCCCGCGCACCCTGCCGCTGGCTGCCGCCGCCATATTTTGCGGCAACGCCCTGGCCTGGCATGCCAACCCCGCCGCCTGGCGTTTCGGCGTGTTTGCCCTCTCCCTGCTCACCGCACTCGCCCTGCAAATCGTTTCCAACATCGCCAACGACTACGGCGACGGCCTGCGCGGCACCGACCGATACCGCGCCGCCGAAGCCCCGCCCGCCTCACCGCCGCGCGGCGGTGGCCCCACCGCAAGTGCGCCGCATCCTCGCCGCCGCCATCCTCTCCGCCCTGCTGCTCGGTGGCACGTTGCTTGCCGTGAGCCTGCGCAGCCCGCGTGAATGGCTCACCTTCCTGCTACTCGGCGCGCTCGCCACCGCCGCCGCCCTCGGCTACACCCTCGGCCGCTATGCCTACGGCTACCGCGGGCTGGGCGAAATCAGCGTATTCCTGTTTTTCGGCCTGCTCGGCGTGCAGGGCAGCGCCTACCTGCAACAGGGCGCCTGCCCGGGCGCAGGCTGGCTGCCCGCCGCCGGCTGCGGCCTACTCGCCGCCGCCGTGCTGCACATCAACAACATCCGCGACATCGAAAGCGACCGCCGCTCCGGCAAACACACCCCCGCCGCCCGCCTGGGCTTTGCCCGCAGCCAAACCCTGCACAGCCTGCTCCTTGCCGCCGCCGTCGCCTGCTATGCCGCCTATCCCGTTTCCTCCCCCGCCGGCCTCATTTGGCTCGCCGCCCTGCCCCTGGCCGCCGCCCACCTGCGCCGCCTCTATGCCGCCGCCACACCTGCTGCCGCCGGGCGCGAACTGCCGGCCATCGTGCGGCTGGCGTTTGCCGTTAATTTCCTATTTGGCGCGGGTTTGCTGCTTGATTCCCTCATTCCCGCCTAATTCGCATATCCCCAAAAGGCTACCTGAAAACCAAAAGCGGCTGTTGCCACGGGATTTCCCGCCGGCAACAGCCGCCTTCATTTTGGGCGCTGCGTTTAGCTCATCTGATCGATTTTCAGCTGCAAAAACTGGCGGCCTTCGTCTTCCTGCGGCAGTTTGTCGAGCGCCTGCTTATAGGCGGCGGCGGCTTCGCTGCGTTTGCCTTGCGCGGCATACACATCGCCCTTGGTTTCGAGCAGGATGCCGGCATAGGCTTCATCGGCAGGCATAGCCAGGGTGGCGAGCGCGTCATCGTATTTCTGCTGCTCCAGCTGCACCACGGCCAGGCGCTGGATGGCCAGGGCGCGGATGAGCGGGTCTTCCTGGTATTTGAGCACCCAGTTCAGGTGGCCGGCGGCTTCGTCGTATTTGCCCTGCTCAAAGGCGGTGCCGGCCTGCATCAGCGTGGCCTGCGCGGCAGATACGCTGCCGGAATAGTCGCTTTGCAGCCGGGCGAGCAGCTTGGCGGCTTCGGCGGGCTTGCCGGCCTGACTGTCTTCCGCCCACTGGTCGAACACGGCCACGGCTTCGCTGCCCACGCCGCGCTGGTGGCTGCGGTACACCACCCAGCCGAAATAGCCGATGGCGGCCACCACGAGCAAGGCAAACAGCCAGCGCCCCCAGCTGCGCCAGAAATATTTGAAATTCTCAATTTCTTCTTGGTCTTTTAAATCGTAAACAGCCATTTAACCTATCCATTCGTTCAGTTGTTTAAGCAAATCGGCAGCGGGCACGCTCGCTTGGCCGCGCCCCTGCTGCATGTCTTTCAGGCTCACTTTGCCTTCGGCCAGCTCGCCCTCGCCCACAATCAGCGCCACTTTGACGCCGGAGGCATCGGCCTTTTTCATTTGCGCCGCCAGCTTTTGGCTGCCGGAATGCTGCAATACGTTGAAACCGGCAGCGCGGGCGGCGGCGGCATACTGCATGCTGGCCAGCAGGGTATCGCCGCCTTGGTGTATCACATAAATATCGGGCGCGGCATCGGCTTGCAGGCTGCCGTATTCGTACACCAAGAGCAGCAGGCGCTCCACGCCCATGGCAAAACCGATGGAGGGGGCGGGTTTGCCGCCGAGCTCTTCAATCAGGCCGTCGTAGCGGCCGCCGCCGCACACGGTGGCTTGCGCGCCGAGTTTGTCGGTGGTCCATTCGAACACGGTTTGGTTATAGTAGTCCAGCCCGCGCACCAGGCGGTGGTTTTCCACATAGGCGATGCCGAGGCCATCGAGCAGGGCTTTGAAGCCGGCGTAGTGGGCGCGGGAGGCTTCGCCGAGGTAGTCGGCCAGGCGCGGGGCGGCGTTGCAGATTTCCTGCAAATCGGGGTTTTTGCTGTCCAGCACGCGCAGGGGGTTGGTGTGCATGCGGCGGCGGCTGTCTTCGTCTAGCGCCGCTTCGTGCTGTTTCAGGTAGCCTACCAGGGCGGCGCGGTGGGCGGCACGCTCTTCGCGGTTGCCCAAGCTGTTGATTTCCAGGGTGAGATATTGGCTGATGCCGAGCTCGCGCCACAAATCGGCGCACATGGCGATGATTTCGGCATCGATATCGGGGCCTTCGTAGCCCAGGGCTTCCACGCCCACTTGGTGAAACTGGCGGTAGCGCCCTTTCTGCGGGCGTTCGCGGCGGAACATGGGGCCCATATACCAGAGTTTCTGCGGGCCATTGTAGAGCAGGTTGTGCTCGACCACGGCGCGCAGGCAGGAGGCGGTGCCTTCGGGGCGCAGGCTGAGGCTGAGGGTGTCGTTGGAATCGGCAAAGGTATACATTTCTTTGCCCACCACGTCGGTGTCTTCGCCGATGGAGCGCACGAACAGGCCGGTCTGCTCCACGATGGGGGTGCGGATTTGGCGATAGCCGAAGCGGCGCGTCCAGGCGCCCACGGTGTTTTCAAAGGCCTGCCAGAAGGCGGCGGTGAGCTTGAAATCTTTCTGCTCCACCGGCAGGAGGTCGTTCATGCCTTTTACGGCTTGGATTTTTTGTCCCATGATTCGCTTTGGGGATTGCTTAAAGATAAACGGAAGTGCGGATTATAGCGGATATGCGCCGGTTCGGGCTAAGGCTGTGTGGAAGGCTACCTGAAAATCTTAGTTTGGCAGATGCTCGCGGCACTCGTTTTCACTGCGTTGGCGCTGCGCTTTAGCTTCGCAGAAACTCGCCCTTGGCTGCGCCAAGACATCGTTTTCAGGTAGCCTGCTATCCGATTGAATCGAATCCTTCAAAAACAGCCTGGCGCGGTGCGGCGCGCAGGGCGGCGGTGGCATCGGATTCGCGGGTGAGCTTAAACCAAACTTCATCCAGCGAGCAGCCGATGAAGAAGGGCTCTTCCCTGAAGTCGAAAGCGTAAATATCGAATTCGTTTTGGCTCGGCCTGCTTTCAATATCCCAAAACAGATACGTGCCGGATTCGCTTTTGGCAAAACATTCCATCCTGGCCATCAGGCGGAGGTGTTGCTTGGAGAAAAAGCCTTCGTATTCTTCTAAATCATAAAGATAGGTGGCTTTCACCGCTTCCCTTGCCTGCTGCCAGGAGTCGCAATATTGCGGGTTTGCCGGAATGTGGACGAGGTAGTTCCCCAGCGCCCTGCCCCAGCCGTAGTGCCTGGCAAAGCGTTGATAGGAGGCGGGAAAGCCCTTGCCGTTAGCAAAACGGAAGTTTGCCAGTTCGTTTGGATCGCCGAATATTTTGGAGGGTTTTAACACCAGCAGATTGATTTCCATGCCTTGCTCCGTTCTGCGCATAATGGAGGCTACCTGAAAAATGGTTTTCACATTTTCAGGTAGCCTTTGCCCTGCCTTGCACTTTAGCCGAACACTTTGCGCGCGGTGGCAAACATGCGGTACCAGCCGGCCAATTCGCTATCGCGCCATGCTTCGGGCAGCCAGCTCATCTGCGCGCTGCGGTACACGCGCTCGGGGTGCGGCATCATGATGGTGGCGCGGCCGTCGGCGGTGGTAACGGCGGCGATGGCTTGCGGCGAGCCGTTGGGGTTGAGCGGGTAGGTTTGCGTGAGATTGCCCTGCCCGTCGATGTATTGCATGGCGGTGTGCAGGCCGGCGGATACTTGGTTGGCAGGCTGCCCCAGGTGGCTGAAATCGGCGCGGCCTTCGCCGTGGCTCACCACCACGGGCAGGCTGCTGCCGGCCATGTCGGCCAGAATCAGCGAGGGCGATTTCGGCACGCGCACCATGCTCAGGCGGGCTTCAAACTGCTCGCTCTCGTTGCGGCGGAACTTGGGCCAGGCTGCCGCGCCGGGGATGATTTCGGCGAGGTTGGCCATCATCTGGCAGCCGTTGCACACGCCCAAGCTCAGCGTGTCGCCCCGGGCGAAGAAGGCGGCGAATTGGTCGCGCAGTTTGCTGTGGAACAGGATGGATTTGGCCCAGCCTTCGCCTGCGCCGAGCACGTCGCCGTAGCTGAAGCCGCCGCAGGCAACGAGCATTTGGAAGTCTTCCAGCCGGGTGCGGCCGGCCATCAGGTCGCTCATGTGCACGTCGTAGGCGTCGAAGCCGGCGCGGGTGAAGGCGGCGGCCATTTCCACGTGGCCGTTTACGCCCTGTTCGCGCAGCACGGCGATTTTGGGCTTGAGGCTACCTGAAATATAGGGCGCGGCGATGTCTTGCTTCACATCGAAGCTGAGCTCGGCGAAGAGCTTGCCGCGCTCTTTGTCGGCCAAGAGGGCGAATTCGCTATCGGCGCAGGCGGGGTTGTCGCGTAGGCGCTGGATTTGGTGGGAGGTGGACTGCCAGGCGCGTTGCAGGTCTAAGCTGTTTTCACGGAAGAGCTCATCATTTTGGCAAGTAATGATGATATTTTGATGCTGGGTGCTAAAACCGATTTCTGCAATCATGTGTTGCACCAAAGCAATACCACATTCAGGGCTGTATCGGGTTACCTTTCCTAAACCTTGCTCTTCAAACAATTCATACAAATAAGCTTTATCTTGTGTACGCACTTGCAGCACTGCACCCAACTCTTCATTGAACAACAATTTGTTTACCAAGCAAGCAAACTCGTCGTCAGGCATAGTATCCTGCTGTTTATCCAACCAATTCAGCATTTGTTCAGACTGGTAAGCAAGCTCGCCTATATCAATATCCAATCCGCACCGCCCCGCAAATGCCATTTCCGCCAGCGTGGCAAACAGGCCGCCGTCGCTGCGGTCGTGGTAGGCGAGCAGTTTGTCTTCCTGCACCAGCTGCTGAACCACGTCGTAAAACTTTTTCAGGTAGCCTGCTTCGATGTCGGGCGCTTCGCCGCCCAATTCGCCGTACACCTGCGTGAGCGCCGAGCCGCCCATGCGGGCTTTGCCGAAGCCCAAGTCCACTAGCAGCAGCACGCTGTCGGCCACCGGCTTGATGTCGGGGGTAACGGTTTTGCGCACGTCCCGCACGGGGGCGAAGGCGGTGGCCACCAGGCTCAAAGGCGACACCACGGCTTTCTTCTCCGCGCCCTCCTGCCACACGGTTTTCATGGAAAGGCTGTCTTTGCCCACCGGGATGCTCACGCCGATTTCCCGGCACATCTGCGACACGGCCTGCACGGTGCGGTAGAGCTTTTCGTCTTCGCCCGCATTGCCGCAGGCGGCCATCCAGTTGGCGGAGAATTTGATGTGGCCGATTTCGCCGATGTTGGCGGCGGCGATGTTGGTAACGGCTTCGCCGATACACATCCGGCCCGAAGCGGGCGCGTCAAACAGCGCCACGGCGGGCTTTTCGCCCATGGCCATGGCTTCGCCGCGGTGGGTGTCGAAGCCCATGATGGTTACGGCGCAGTCGGCCACGGGGGTTTGCCAGCGGCCGACCATCTGGTCGCGGTGGGTGAGGCCGCCCACGCTGCGGTCGCCGATGTTGATGAGGAAGTTTTTGGCAGCCACGGCGGGCAGCTGCAACACGCGGTAGGCGGCTTCATTCAGCCCGATGCGGCTACCTGAAAACGGTTTTTCAGGTAGCCCTACCGTGTGGTCGGTGCGGGTGGTTTTGGGTGGTTTGCCGAGCAATACGTTGAGCGGCAAATCCACGGGCTTGTTGGCAAACAAATCGTCGCGCACCTGCAAGTGGCCGTCGTTGGTGGCCGTGCCGACCACGGCGAAGGGGCAGCGTTCGCGTTCGCAGATTTGGCGGAAAGTATCCAAATCTTTTTCCAGAATCGACAGCACATAGCGCTCCTGCGCTTCGTTGCACCAGATTTGCAGCGGGGTGAGACCGTGTTCTTCCAGCGGCACGTCGCGCAGCTTAAACACCGCGCCGCGCCCGGCATCGTTCACCAGCTCGGGGAAGGCGTTGGAAAGCCCGCCCGCGCCCACGTCGTGGATGGCGATAATCGGGTTGGCCGCGCCGAGCTGCCAGCAGCGGTCGATCACTTCCTGCGCGCGCCGTTCGATTTCGGGGTTGCCGCGCTGCACGGAGTTGAAGTCGAGCGCGGCATCGTTGGCGCCGGTGTCCATTGATGAGGCCGCGCCGCCGCCCAGGCCGATGAGCATGCCGGGGCCGCCGAGCTGAATCAGCAGCGCGCCTTCGGGGATTTCGTGCTTATGCGTTTGCTCGGCCTGGATGTTGCCCAAGCCGCCGGCAATCATAATCGGCTTGTGGTAGCCGCGCATTTGGCCGTCGAACTCGGCTTCGAAGGTGCGGAAATAGCCCAGCAGGTTCGGGCGGCCGAATTCGTTGTTGAAGGCGGCGCCGCCGATGGGGGCTTCAATCATGATGTCGAGCGGGGAGGCGATGTGGGCGGGCTTGCCGTAGCCGTGTTCCCAAGGCTGCTTGAGCTCGGGGATATTGAGGTTGGAAACGGTGTAGCCGGTGAGGCCGGCTTTGGGGCGCGCGCCTCGGCCGGTGGCGCCTTCGTCGCGGATTTCGCCGCCGGCGCCGGTGGCCGCGCCGGCAAAGGGGGCGATGGCGGTGGGGTGGTTGTGCGTTTCCACCTTCATCAGGATGTGCGTGTCTTCTTCGCGGAAACGGTAGCCCTGCGCGGCGTCGGCGTGCGGATAAAAGCGTTTGATTTTGGCGCCTTCGATTACGGAGGCGTTGTCTTTATAGGCCACCACCGTGCCGGCGGGTGCGGCTTCGTGGGTGTCGCGAATCATGCGGAACAGGGATTTGGGCTGCTTTTCGCCGTTTAAGATAAAGTCGGCGTTGAAGATTTTGTGGCGGCAGTGTTCGCTGTTGGCTTGGGCGAACATCATCAGCTCCACGTCGGAGGGGTTGCGCTGCAAGGCGCGGTAGTTTTCCAGCAGGTAGTCGATTTCGTCGGGCGAAAGTGCCAAGCCCAAGTCGGTATTGGCTTTTCCCAACGCGGCGCGGCCGCCGGAAAGCACGTCTACCGTGGCGAAGGTTTGCGCTTCGGGGTGGGCAAACAATTTGGCGGCTACCTGAAAATCGGGCAGCACGGATTCGGTCATGCGGTCGTGCAGCAAAGCCGCCCATTGGCGTTTCTGCTCTTCGGAAAGGCTACCTGAAAGCCACACCGCCATGCCGCGCTCGATGCGGCCGATGCCGGCAAAGCCGCAGTTTTTGGCGATTTCGGTGGCTTTGGAAGCCCAGGGGGAAATTGTGCCCAGGCGGGGGGTGATGAGGAAGAGGTGCAGACTGCCGGAAGACTGCGGCAGCTCCCGCGCCATCTGCCCGGCCAGTAGGGCTTCGAGCTTGCCCGTTTCTTCTGCGTTCGGCTGGGCGGCGCAATCGGCGAAATACCAGTATTCGCTGCGGATTTCGGTTTCAGGTAGCCTCAGGGCGGCGGCTTTTTGCCGCAGTTTTTCAACACGGAAATCAGACAGGGCGCGCTCGCCGCGCAGGAAGAGGATAGGCATGGTGCAGACTCGCAGGAAAGGAATGGACAAGAGTGCGCGATTATACGCCAAATCCGCCCCGCCCTGTCGGCATCTTGGCGGCGATTGAAAGCGCGGCGGGCTTGTGGTAGCTTTGCCTCCGGTTCACACGAGGACAACGCCCATGAAAAAAATCGAAGCCATCATCAAGCCATTCAAACTCGACGACGTGCGCGACGCGCTCACCGACATCGGCATCAACGGCATGACGGTAACCGAAGTGAAAGGTTTCGGCCGCCAGAAAGGCCACACCGAAATCTACCGCGGCGCGGAATATGCGGTGGACTTCCTACCCAAAATCCGGCTGGAAATCGTGCTGGAAGACAGCATGGTGGAGCAGGCGGTTGAAACCATCGTGCAGGCCGCCAACTCCGGCAAAATCGGCGATGGCAAAATCTTCATCCTGCCGGTGGAAGGCGTGGTGCGCATCCGCACCGGCGAGCGCGACGAAGCCGCGCTGTAGGCCGGGCGCACACCAAGCAACCCGTTTTCCTCCCCATCCCCGCCACTTCATCTAGGCCGCCGTCGGCAACCCCGCGCCGCCGGCAAAGGCTACCTGAAAGCTTGGCCTAAGCGGCAACCTCGTTTTTCAGGTAGCCCCAAGCGGCCGCACCGCCCATCCATCATGTTCCGCCTGCGCAAACACTATTTCGACGGCATCGACCCCTCCGGCAACGCCCTGATTGCCTACGCGGCCGAGCTGCATTGCCACGGCCTCACCCTGCCCTATTCCGCCCTGATTTTCAGCCCAGCCGAAGGACGCACCAGCGAGCGCAGCTGCCTGCGCGCCCCGCAGCTTTTCCCCGGCGGCATCCAACAAGCCAAGCTCGGTTTCGAAGGCCGCTGGCAGGCGCTGGCCGACGGCGTCCGCCTTGCCCTGCCGGCCGGCAGCGGGCAACTGACATGGCATGCCCACACGCCGGCCGCCCGTTTTCAGGTAGCCTTAAACGGGCGGGAATACCATGGCCTGGGCTATGCCGAAACGCTGGAAATGGACTTTTGGCCGCAACGGCTGCCCCTGCGCGAGCTGTATTGGGGGCGCTTTGTGTCGGAGGCACATTATGCGGTGTGGATCGAATGGCGCGGCGAAGTGCCGCTGCGGCGTTTGTTTTACAACGGCCTGCTCACCGAAGATTTCGTGCTGGAGGCCAGCGGGCTGTCGGCGCCGGCATTCGGCCTGCGCTTGGATTTTGCCGCGCCGCAAACGATTAAAGACGAGCCGCTGCTGGCCATTGCCGAGCGCAATCCTGTGCTGCGGCTATTGTTTGGCCGGCGCTTCCTATCCAGCCGCGAACAGAAATGGAAAAGCCGCGCCACCTTGAGGCTACCTGAAAATATTGCCGTGGAAGGCTGGGCTTTATACGAGAGGGTGTTATGGCAAAAATAAACCTTGCTCTGCAAAAAACGGCTTATGCCGCCGTGTTCTGCCTGCTGCTGCCGCTGCTGCTGATTTTTTGGGCGCGGCACACTTCGGGCGCGGTGCGGCTGCCGGTGCCGCCTTATCCGCTGGCTGGCGCGCTGCTGGCGGCGGCCGGGCTCTCGCTGATGTTGTGGGCGATGCACAATTTGTGGCACCGCGGCGGCGGCCTGCCGATGAATGCGTTTCCGCCGCAGCATTTCGTGGCTTCGGGCGCCTACCGGCTGTGCCGCCACCCGATTTACACCGGCGCGGTTTGGCTGTGTGCGGGCACGGCGCTGTATGCGCAGTCGCCGGGCGGGCTGTGGCTGGTGTCGCCGCTGTTTGCGCTGCTCACAGCGGCTTATGTGGCGGGCTTCGAGCGCGAGGTGATGGAGAGGCAGTTCGGCGCGCGCCCGCTGCTGCACTACGGCTGGTTCAGCCTGCCGCCAGACAACGGGCACGAGGTTTCTTTCTCTAAGCGGCTGCTGCTCGGGCTGGAGATTTGGCTGCTGTGGCTGCTGCTATATGAAGCATTTGTGTGGCTGGGGGTGCCGCCGGATGTGTGGTATAGCAACGGCGCTTGGGATGAGGCGGTGCCGCTGTGGGGCTTCAGCGTGGTGTTTTATGTGCTGCTCTATCCGTGGGCGGGGCTGCTGCCGCTGTGTTTGCGGCAAAACCGTCTGCTGCGCGGCTTTGCCTTGGATGCCTTTTGGGGCATGGCGCTGATTTTTTATTGTTATCTCGTTATTCCGGCTGCCGTGCGCTACGGCAGGCTACCTGAAAATTCTTTATGGCTGCACTGGATTGCGCAGGGGCGGGAATACGACAGCGCGGCGGCGGCGCTGCCTTCGTTCCATGTGTTTTGGGCGCTGCTGGCGGCACGCTATTCTTGCCTATGCCGCCCGCAGTGGCGTATGGTATGGGCTGTGCTGGCGGCGTTGGTGATCATGAGCTGCCTGACCACGCACAACCATACCTTGGCCGATGTGCTGGCCGGGGCGGCTGCTTATTTGGCTATCCGCCACCGGCAGCCGATATACCGCAGGCTGCTGCGTGCTGCCGAAGCGATTGCCAATTCGTGGCACGAATGGCGTTTCGGCCGCCTGCGGCTGATCAACCACGGCTTTTATGCTGCCTTGGGCGGCGTATGCGGTTTTCTGGTGCTGGCTTATTTGCTGCCGCAGTATCTGTGGGTGGTGTGGTTGCTGGGCATCGCCGGATTTATCGGCGCGGGCTTGTGGGCGCAATGGGTGGAAGGCTCGTCGGCGCTGCTGCGCCCGTTCGGCTACTACGGCAGCGTGCTGGGCATTGTGTTGGCCGGCTGCCTGATTGCCGCCTGCTCGGATTTGGGCGGCTGGACGCTGTTGGGCACGGCCGCGCTGGCTGCCTGCCCCATCCAGCTGTTCGGCCGCTGCCGCTGCCTGATTCAGGGCTGCTGCCACGGCATCCCCACCGAGATGCCGGGCATACGTTTTTTCCACGAAAAATCGCGCGTGTGCAAACTGGCCGGCTGGCAGGGGCAAAACCTGCACCCCACCCAGTTTTACTCCATCGCCGCCAATTTCCTGAGCTTTTTCCTGCTGTGGCGCTTATACCGACTGCACATGCCCGCTTCGTTTATTGCCGGCATGTATTTGATTCTCAGCGGCGCGTTCCGCTTCGTGGAAGAATCGCTGCGCGGCGAACCGCAAACGCCGTATTTTCTCGGCATGCGCGTGTACCAATGGCTGGCGCTGGCCTCCGTGTTGGCTGGCATCCTGTTTACCTGCCTGCCCTCCGCCCCGCTGTTTTCAGGTAGCCTCCCTGCCCGCTGGCCACTGCATGCTTTGGCCTATTTTGCATTAATCTGGTGCGTGTACGGCTTGGATTATCCTAACAGTACGCTGCGCTTTTCCCGGCTCACCCAAGAATAACCCTCTGCAAAGGAACTCCCCGCTATGCTCGAACAACCCCAGCATCCCTACAAAGACGCCCCCCTCTTCGACGACGTCGCCTTCCTCACCGATGCGCTGCAAACCGTGCTCGCCGCGCAAACCGACCGCCCCGTGCAAGACGCCGTGGCCGCGCTGATTAGCGGCGAAGCGCCGCAGGAAGTGGTGGCGCGCAGCCTGCCGCAGCTCAACGACCAGCAGCTCGAAGACCTCATCCGCGCCTGCGGCCTGTTTGCGCAAATCCTCAACATTGCCGAAGACGCGCACCACCAGCGCCGCCGCCTCGCCCACAGCCACACCCGCGACAATGTGAAATCCACCTTCGGCCACACCCTCGAGCTGCTGCGCCAGCAGGGCGTGAACGCCGAAGCGCTGCAACAACAGCTCGACCACACCGAAGTGGCTGCCGTGCTCACCGCCCACCCCACCGAAGTGCAGCGCCAAACCATCCTCACCCTGCACCGCCAAATCCGCAACCTGCTCGACCGCCGCGCCAGCCAGGCCGGCCAAAACGAAGACCGCTTGCAGCAGCAGGTGCAAACCATGCTGTGGACGCTGTGGCAAACCAATGAAAACCGCCACTTCAAAATCACCGTAGCCGACGAAATCAGCAACGGCATCATGTATTTCCCGCTTAGCTTCTTTACTGCCGTGCCCGGCGTATACCGCAAGCTGGAGGCCGCGCTTCAGGCAGCCTACCCGCACAGCCGCCTGCCCAACGTGCTGCACATTGGCGGCTGGATTGGCGGCGACCGCGATGGCAACCCATTCGTGTCCGCCGACACCCTGCGCGCTGCCTTCGCCCAGCAGGTGAGCGCCGTGTTCCGCTTCTACCGCAGCCAGCTGTATAAATTGTATGAAGAGTTGCCCATGTCGGTGCGGCGCGTCAACGTGAGCCCCGAAGTGCTGGCTTTATCTGCCCAATCGCCCGACACCGAGCGAGCGCACGAAGAAGAGCCCTACCGCCGCGCCCTGGCCTACATCATCGCCCGCACTGTGGCCACCGCCCGCAAATTTGGCAGCGGGCTGGGCAGCCTGTTCGGCCTGCTCGAGCCGTATGCCACGGTGGAAGAATTTTTGGCCGACCTGCACGCCATCCGCGCTTCATTGTGCGACAACGGCAGTCGCCTCTTGGCCGACGGCCGCCTGGCCGACCTCATCCGCTCCGCCTCCGTGTTCCGCTTCTATCTGATGCCGCTGGATTTGCGCCAGCACGCCCAGCGCCACATCGACGTGGCCGCCGAGCTCTTTGCCGCCGCCGGCCTGGAAAACCTGCAAGAGCTGGGCGAAGCCGAACGCGAACGCGTGCTGCTGCGCGAATTGTCTTCCCCGCGCCCGCTGCACAGCCCGTTTGCCCAATACAGCGAAGCCACCGAGCACGAGCTGGCCATTTTCCGCGCCGCCGCCGCCATCAAAACCGAATTCGGCGAAGACGCCATCCGCCAGAGCATTATTTCCAACGCCGAAAACGCCAGCGAAATGCTGGCCTTGGCTCTGATTATGAAAGAAACCGGCCTGCTGCGCCTGAATGCCGAAGGGCTACCTGAAAGCCGGCTCAACATCGTACCGCTGTTTGAAACCATCGAAGCGCTGCAAGAGTGCATCGGCGTGATGGATCACCTCTTCTCCCTGCCCTGGTACCGCCACCTGCTCGCCGGCCGCAGCAACATCCAAGAAATCATGCTCGGCTATTCCGACAGCAACAAAGACGGCGGCTACGTGACCAGCCAATGGGTGCTGTATCAGGCCGAGCAGGCGCTGGTGAAACTGTTTGCCAAACACCAAGTGCGCCTGCGCCTGTTCCACGGCCGCGGCGGCAGCGTGGGGCGCGGCGGCGGCCCCTCCTACGAAGCCGTGCTGGCGCAGCCCGCCGGCAGCGTGGCCGGACAGATCCGCATCACCGAGCAAGGCGAAGTGATCACCGCCAAATACGCCGACGCCGACAACGCCGAGCGTAACCTGGAAACCCTGGTGGCCGCCGCACTCGAAGCCAGCCTGCTGCCGCACCGCACCGAAGAGCCCGACGCCGCGCTGATGCAATCCCTCTCCGACGCCGCCTTCGCCTACTACCGCGCGCTCATCACCCATCCCGATTTCGTCGATTACTTCCTGCAAACCAGCCCCATCAACGAAATCGCCAGCCTCAACATCGGCAGCCGCCCCGCCAGCCGCAAAACCCTGGCGCGGATACAGGATTTGCGCGCCATCCCCTGGGTGTTCTCCTGGACGCAAAACCGCCTCATGCTGCCCGCCTGGTACGGCTTCGGCAGCGCCGTCGAGCAGCTTCTGCGCGACAACCCCGCCAACCTCGAACGCCTGCGCCACATGGTGCGGCACAGCGCCTTCTTCCAAGCCATGCTCTCCAATATGGAACAAGTGATGGCCAAGGCCGATCTCGACATCGCCCGCGCCTACGTGGGCCTCGCCGCCCAGCCGCAGGCCGCCGAAGCCATGTTTGAGCGCATTGCCGGCGAATTCGAGCGCAGCCGCCGCGCCCTGCTGCAACTGATCGAGCAAGACCACCTGCTCACCGACAACCGCACCCTAGCCCGCTCGCTCACCCTGCGCATCCCCTATCTGAACGCGCTCAACTGGCTTCAGGTAGCCCTGCTCGCCCGCCTGCGCCGCCACCCCGGCAACCCGCAGCTCATCCACCTCATCCACCTCACCATCAACGGCGTGGCACAAGGCCTGCGCAATACCGGCTGATGCCCGTTTCCCGCAAACGGCAGGCAAAAAAAGGCTACCTGAAAACGCAGCGCAGCGAAGTTTCTGCGAAGCTAAATTTTTCAGGTAGCCTTTACTTAGTAATACTACGCTGCCGTCCCTTCTGAATCCGAATTTTCTGCAATACGGTTTTCAGGTAGCCCGAATCAGCGTATCGGCGGAAATACCGAGCTTGTCGTGCAGGCGGCGGATCATGGCCAAACTGAGCGGGCGGGTGCCGTTCAGCACCTCGTATACGCGGTTCGGTTTACCGATGATGCCGTCCATATCCTTCACTTCCAACCCCATTTGCTCCATACGGAACTTGATGGCTTCAATCGGCGTGGGCGGCTCCACCGGATATTGCCGCGCCTCATAAGCCTCCACCAAGGAAGCCAACACTTCAAAATAATCCGCCTCTTCTTGAGCAGCGGCATCGGGATTAGCGTCAAAAAACGCCTCCAAGCGCGCCAAAGCGGCACGGTAGGCTTCCTCGCTGCGGATAGGTTTCAACGCCGGCAACATGGTTCAACTCCTTTCTACAGTATCGGCACTGATTTTGTCGTATTCGCCGTGCGTGCCGACAAATTTGATGTATACATAGCCCGCCCCGAACCATATCGCGGCCACCAGCCGATAGCGGTTGCCTTTGATGTTGAACACCACGCGGTTGTTTTTCAGAATGCTGGCCGTGGCAAACATTTGCTTGATGTCGTGCATATTGCGCCAATCGGCATGCTTCACCTCGGCATACCATGCCTTGAGCGGCTGCTCGGCATCCGGATGGATTGCCCAAAATTCGCGCAAAGTGGAAACGGCGATAATCTTCATGGGATAAGAATCTAGTCCCATATTAGGATGAAGTCAAGCAAATGAAAAAAGGCTACCTGAAAATTTCAGGTAGCCTTTTCATCATGGCCCCGCCGACAGGAATCGAACCTGTATTTTACGCTTAGGAGGCATACGTTCTATCCGTTGAACTACGGCGAGAAATCAAAACTCAAAATTTATGCTGCTATCCATCACTTCCCGGCCAGAAACGACAAAATCCCCGCCGCAATCAGCGGCCCCACCGGGATGCCGCCCAAAAAGGCCACGCCGATAATCGTGCCCAGCAGGAGGCCGGTTACCAACACCGGCTGTTCGCTCATCAGCGGCACGCCGCGCCCGGCCAACCACGCCACCAGCACGCCCACCGACACCGCCGCAAACATTTTCCAGTTCATAAACCCGGCCAGGCCGGGAATTTGGATTTTGCCCGACACCAGCGGGCTGAGCACGCCGATGGTCAGCAGGATGATGCCCGCCTGCACGCCGTATTGTTCGGCCAGCGGGATATAGCGCGCCAGCAAGGTTTGCTGCATCAGGAGCAGCACGGTGGCGGCGATGGTGATGGATTGGTTATTGCTGAGCACGCCCAGCAAAATCAGCATCACCAAAAACAGCGGGATAAGGTTCAGATGCAATTATCTATTCCCAATAAAAAGGCCGCTATGATACACGCGCCAGCGATTCTTCGGCAAGCTGGCGCATGGCTCGGGCCACGTCGTTATCCGGCAGCGCTCCCAGGCAGGCCACGGCTTCGTCCATCGCTTTGCGCGCCTCGTTCACGCAATAGGCCAGCGCATCGGATTGCGCCACATAGCCGTGGATTTGCTCGAAATAGCTGCGGTCGGCGTGCTCCAGCGCGTGGCGCACGGCATCGGCCACGGGCGGCGCGGCGTTTTGCATGAGGTAGATCAGCGGCAGGGTGGGCTTGCCTTCGGCCAGGTCGTCGCCCACGTTTTTGCCGGTTTCGGCCACGTTGCCGGCGTAATCCAGCACGTCGTCGATAATTTGGAAGGCGGTGCCGATGTGGCGGCCGTAGTCTTTCAGCGCGGCCTCCTGCTCGGGCGTGGCGCCGGCCAGAATCGCGCCCACCTGCGCGGCGGCTTCAAACAGCTTGGCGGTTTTGTATTGGATTACCTGCACATATTCGGCTTCGGTGATTTGGGTGTTGCCGATGTTCATCAGCTGGAGCACTTCGCCTTCGGCGATGATGTTGGTGGCATCGGCCATCACGTCTAAAATCTTCAAGCTGCCGGAAGACACCATCAGCTGAAACGCACGGGTGTAGAGAAAGTCGCCCACCAGCACGGCGGCGGCGTTGCCAAACATATTGTTGGCCGTTTGGCGGCCGCGCCGCATTTCGCTTTCGTCCACCACGTCGTCGTGCAGCAGGGTGGAGGTGTGGATGAATTCCACCATTGCCGCCAGCGCGTAGAGCGGGTCTTGCTCGTAGCCCAGCACCTTGCCGGAGAGGATGGTGAGGATGGGGCGCAAACGCTTGCCGCCGGCGCTGATGATGTAGCGCCCGATTTGCGAAATCAGCGCCACTTCCGACTGCACCGCGCGCTCGATCACCGCATTAACGCGGCCCAAATCGCGGGGCAGGTGTTGCTGGAAATAAGGCAGGTGCTCAAGCATAATGGTGTGCGGCTCTGTAGTTATTCGGTATGGCGGCCGGGCCAACGCGCCGGCCAAACAGGGGCGGCATTATAACAGCCTTGCGCCCAAGCTGCCTATTTCCTGCCCTGCCGAAGGCTACCTGAAAGCGATGTTTGGGCGCAGCCCAAGCTGAGTTTCTGCGCAGCTAAAGCGCAACTTCAACGAAGTGAAAACGAGCGCTACAGGTTCTGCGTAGCCAAAAACACCGAGCCGGCATTTTCAGGTAGCCTCCCGCGCCCAAAAGGCTACCTGAAAATATCGCCAAGCCCGATGCAGAAGTTTTAACTGCGTTGAAGCTCACGCTTTCAGGTAGCCTTCTATGATAAAATCCGCCGATTTGATTCAACGGCATACTAAGGAACACCCATGAGCATGAAATGCGGCATCGTCGGCCTGCCCAACGTCGGCAAATCCACCCTCTTCAACGCCCTCACCCAATCCGGCATCGAAGCGGCAAACTATCCCTTCTGCACCATCGAGCCCAACGTCGGCATTGTGGAAGTGCCCGACCCGCGCATGGCGGAGCTGGCAAAAATCGTCAACCCGCAAAAAATGCAGCCCGCCATCGTCGAGTTTGTCGATATTGCCGGTTTGGTTGCAGGCGCGAGCAAAGGCGAAGGCTTGGGCAACCAGTTTCTCGCCAACATCCGCGAAACCGACGCCATTGTGAACGTAGTGCGCTGCTTCGACGACGACAACATCGTCCACGTATCCGGCAAAGTCGATCCGATTGCCGACATTGAAACCATCGGCACCGAGCTGGCGCTGGCCGACCTCGCCAGCGTGGAAAAAGCCATCCTGCGCGAAGGCAAACGCGCCAAATCCGGCGACAAAGACGCGCAAAAACTGGTGGCCCTATGCGAAAAACTGCTGCCGCACCTCAACGAAGGCAAGCCCGTGCGCTCCTTCGGCCTCGATGCCGACGAAACCGCCCTGCTCAAACCGCTGTTCCTGCTCACCGCCAAGCCCGCCATGTATGTGGGCAACGTGGCCGAAGACGGCTTTGAAAACAACCCGCACCTCGACCGCCTGAAAGAGCTCGCCGCCAAAGAAAACGCCCCCGTGGTGGCCGTGTGCGCCGCCATGGAGAGCGAAATCGCCGAGCTGGCAGACGACGAAAAAGCCGAGTTCCTCGCCGAAATGGGCTTGGAAGAGCCCGGCCTGAACCGCCTGATCCGCGCAGGTTACGACCTGCTCGGCCTGCAAACCTACTTCACCGCCGGCGTGAAAGAAGTCCGCGCCTGGACGATTCATAAAGGCGACACCGCCCCGCAAGCCGCCGGCGTCATCCACACCGACTTCGAACGCGGCTTCATCCGCGCCCAAGTCATCGCCTACGATGATTTTGTGTCGCTCGGCGGCGAAGCCAAAGCCAAAGAAGCCGGCAAAATGCGCGTGGAAGGCAAGGAATACGTGGTGCAAGACGGCGATGTGATGCACTTCCTGTTCAACGTGTAAAGCGCACGAAGGCTACCTGAAAAAAGTGCTCAACGATTTTCAGGTAGCCTATTCTTCGCCAGGCTACCTGAAAGCGCGAGCCTCAACGCAGTTAAACAATGTATTCTTTGCCATCATGAAAACCCCGCTCCTCCTCGCCCTGCTCCTCAGCACCGCCGCCAGCCACGCGCACACCGCACTCGCCCAGCCCCACCGGCTGCAAAAAGCCATGCCCAGAGCGCAAACCCCCGAGCAAATCGTTCAACTCTACTACCGGAACTATTCGCAGCAACACCGCTGCTTCCGAGCCAGCCCCTCAGACGCAGAATTAGAATACAACTCCAACGAAGGCGGCGAATTCTGCATGCGCCAAACCAAACGTGAAATCCGCCAAACAGCACAGGGCAGGCTGATGTATCTGCTATACACCGGCGATATGTTTGACTTTGATAAAGGTGAAAGCAGCGGTGGCCGGAGGCAATCCGGCTTGGCTGGCATATTTGTGCTGAAACAAGAGAACGGTGGCTGGCAACTGTTGGCAGCTAAACACTACATCGAAATCGGGACTTATGGCCTCACGCCCGAAGCCAAATATTGGTCATTCCGCCAATTCGGCAGAGAGCGTTGGGGTTTTATGACGCCTATATCCTACCTAAACCACGGTTATGCCAGCTCGGAAATTCTTATCTTTATCCACAACGGCGCAGGCAAAATTAGCGAAAGCCGCATCACAACCGAAACAAGTAACGGCTACTATCTAGACAACTGTCATACCAACCGCGACACCTATCGACCCAATACTCCCGCCGAGCGCCAAAAATGCCGTGCCGAATGGTATGAACTATCCGCCTCCTTCCGCATCATGCCCCACGCCCGCCCCACTGCAGGCATCTACCCGCTGCAGCTCACTGTATCCGGCTTCGACGGCTTCAAACGCTACCGCAACCAAGCCTTCCTCATCCACTATAATGCCGCACAAGAAAAGTATGTCGAGCCCCAAACCTACCCCTTGGCAAACAAATAAAGAAACCAACCCATGAAACCATCCCGCCTATTCCCGCTCCTAGCGCTGGCCGCCCTATTCGCCAGCCACACCGCCCAAGCCGACCCGGCCAACGAGCGCATGCGCCGCGAAGCCGACCGGCAGCTTCAAGAGCGGATAGGGCACTGCCTGCAAATTTACGGCAACCAAAACTGCATACCCGCCGCGCAACAGCCGGCCGAACCACGCCGCCCGCCAGACCCGCGCAGCATATTAAGCCCCGCCGAACGCAGAGCCCTGGAAGAACAATATCGGCGCAACAACCCCAGCGGCTGCACCCCGCCCGATGCCAACGGCGCCCAAACCTGCTTCTCCCTCACCCAAGGCGAACGCGCCTCCATCAGCCTGCAAAACCGCCGGGGTGAAATGCACGGCCCGCGCCTGAACTACCGCTACATCCCGCAAAACCAACGCTACCAAATCCAAGAGCGCTACAGCTTCATCCTCAGCAACAGCGGCCACTGCGAATTCGCATCCGTCCGCCCCGATTTGCTGGCCGACAGCACCCGCATCTCCTGCGCCGAAGCCTTCCGCCGCCTCGGCATCGGGCAGAATTGACAGCCCTTCCTCTTCTTCCCCATCGGCCGTTAAACAGACAAAGCAGTAAAATGCTTGAGGCTACCTGAAAACATCCCCACCATTTTTCAGGTATAGTGGATTAACAAAAACCAGTACGGCGTTGCCTCGCCTTGCCGTACTACTTGTACTGTCTGCGGCTTCGTCGCCTTGTCCTGATTTTTGTTAATCCACTACATCCTCCCCCAACCCCCAACCTTAGAGAGTCATCATGAAAATCAGCAGCTTCGGCGAAGTATTATGGGACGACTTTCCCGGCGGCAAAGCCCTCGGCGGCGCCCCGCTCAACATCCTGGTGCGGCTCGCCTCCCTCGGCGCCGAATGCAGCATCATCAGCCGCTGCGGCCGCGATGCCGACGGCGAAGAACTGCTGCGCCAGATTGCCGAACGCAACGTGGCCGCCGATCTCGTGCAGATCGACGAAGAACACGCCACCAGCCTGGTGAAAGTGCTGCTCAAAGCCGACGGCAGCGCCGGCTACGAAATCGTCTATCCCTGCGCCTGGGACAAAATCCGCGTCACCGAAGCCGCCCTCGCGCGCGTGGCCGAATCCGACGCCTTCATCTACGGCAGCCTCTCCGGCCGCGACCCCGTATCCCGCGCCGCGCTCGAGCAGCTCCTGCCCGCCGCCCGCTTCCGTGTGCTCGATGTGAACCTGCGCAAGCCGCACTACGACGCCCAGCGCGTGCTCAGCCTGATGCAGCAGGCCCACCTCATCAAGCTCAACGACGAAGAGCTCTACGAGCTCGCCGCCGCCTTCGGCTCACCCTACCGCAGCCTCGAGCAAAACCTGCACTACCTCGCCCGCCACACCCGCACCGACCACCTCTGCGTTACCCTCGGCCAACACGGCGCGCTCTACTTCCGCCATGGCGAAATCCTCGCCCACCACGGCTTCCACGTAAACGTGGCCGACACCGTGGGCGCGGGCGACAGCTTCCTCGCCGACTTCCTGCACCAGCTGCTCTCCGGCGCTGCCCCCGCCGACACCCTCGCCTTCGCCTGCGCCATCGGCGCCCTCAACGTTACCCGCCACGGCGCCACCCCCGCCATTTCCTTGGCAGAAATCCGCGCCCTGATGCAGCCGGGCTGATCCGTTCAGCCCGCATTGGCGTTTTCGTTTTCAGGTAGCTGCAAATAGCCGCCATATCCTGCCAAACAACAGCAGCGAAATCGAATAATCTGCCCATTCCCGCCCCGCCCCACCAACACTTAACAAAACTTATCCGCAACATACAGACGGCGGCACACAAAACCATTATCATGCCGCCGATTTTTCACCACACTTAAAGGAAACACACATGGCACTTCGCGACGAATTCAAAGCCTTCATCATGCGCGGCAACGTGATCGACCTTGCCGTCGGCATGGTGGTGGGCACCGCCTTTTCCGGCATCGTTAAATCATTGGTGGACGACGTAATCATGCCGCCCATCGGCCTGATTTTGGGCGGCGTGGATTTCTCCAACCTGTTCATCACCCTGAAAGACGGCGCCAACGCCCCCGCCGAAGGCTACGCCACCCTCGCCGCCGCCCAAGCTGCCGGCGCGGTAACGCTCAACATCGGCCTCTTTATCAACACCGTAATCAGCTTCCTGATTATCGCCACCGCCATCTTCGCCGTGATCAAAGGCATCAGCAAACTGCAAAAAGAAGCCCCCGCCGCCGAAGAAGCCCCGGCCGAACCTTCCGAAGAAATCCTGCTGCTGCGCGAAATCCGCGATTCGCTGAAAAAATAACCGCCGCACAGCGCAAAAGGCTACCTGAAAATTTTAGCTTCGCAGAAACTTCGCTGCGCTGCGTTTTCAGGTAACCTTTTCTTCGCTCCGCGCTACAACAACACGATATCAAACTGCTCCTGCGTATAGCTGCCTTCCACCATCAGCGAAATCGGCTTGCCGATGAAATCGATGAGCAGCGCCAGCGATTGCGATTCTTCGTCTAAAAACAAATCGATCACCGGCGGAGCGGCCAGAATGCGGAATTCGCGCGCGTCGAAGCGGCGCGATTCGCGCACGATTTCGCGCTGGATTTCGTAGCACACGGTTTGCGTGGTTTTCAGGTAGCCCCTGCCCTGGCAAACCGGGCACGGCTCGCACAATACGTGGTTGAGGTTTTCGCGCGAACGTTTGCGCGTGAGCTCCACCAGGCCGAGGCTGGTGAAGCCGTTGAGGGTAACGCGGGTGCGGTCGAAGCGCAGGGCTTTGGCCAGCTCGCCGAGCACGGCTTGGCGGTGTTCGTCGCTGGCCATGTCGATGAAATCCACAATAATCATGCCGCCGAGGTTGCGCAGGCGCAGCTCGCGGGCAATGGCGTGGCAGGCTTCGAGGTTGGTTTTGAAGATGGTTTCGTCGAAATTGCGCGCGCCCACGAAGCCGCCGGTGTTCACGTCGATGGTGGTCATGGCTTCGGTGCTTTCGATGATGAGGTAGCCGCCGAAGTTTAAATCCACGCGGGGCTGGAGCGATTGGTTGATTTCCTGCTCCACGGGGAAAAGCTCGAACAGGGGCTTTTCGCCCTGATAGTGTTGGATGCGCTCCACGGCGCCTTGCACGTATTGGCTGGCGAAATCCTGCATGCGCTGGTAGTTATGGGCGGAATCGACGAAGATTTTTTGGGTGTTGCCGTTGAACATGTCGCGCAGCACGCGCAGGCTGAGCGGCAAATCTTGGTAGAGCATGGTTTCGGGCGGGCTGTTTTGGGAGCGCTGCCGGATGTCTTGCCAGAGTTTGGTGAGGTAGTCGATGTCGGCTTGCAGCTCTTCGTCGCGGGCGGTTTCGGCGCTGGTGCGGATGATGTAGCCGTGGTTGCCTTCTTCTGGCAGCAGGGCTTTGAGGCGCTCGCGCAGGTCGTTGCGCTCATTTTCGTCTTCGATGCGCTGGGAAATGCCGATGTGGCTGTCTTGCGGCAGATACACGAGGAAGCGCCCGGCCAGCGAGATTTGGGTGGAAAGGCGGGCCCCTTTGCTGTTGATCGGGTCTTTGATTACCTGCACGAGAATGGTTTGCCCTTCAAACAGCATATGCTCGATGCGCTGGGTTTCTTCGGGCTTTTGGCGCTGTTCGAGCACGTCCACGATGTGCAGGAAGGCGGCGCGCTCCAGGCCGATGTCGATGAAGGCGCTCTGCATACCGGGCAACACGCGCCGCACCACGCCCAGATAAATATTGCCCACCAGGCCGTGGCCGCTGTTGCGGTCGATGTGCAGCTCGCACACTTTGTTTTCTTCCAGCAGCGCCACGCGGGTTTCCTGCGGCGTGATGTTTACCAGGATGGTTTCCGGCGGGCGGGCGGCTTCGTCGGCCAGCCGGATTTGGTTGATTGCCTGTGTCATTTTTTTCTCGATTCAATAGTATTTTGCAGAACAGGCGGGGAATGCCTGCGCGTTCTGCAAAATCTACTGTTTGGCCGGAGCATGGCTTTCGTTCTACGGCGGAAACCGGGCAAGCGCAGCGGCGAATCATACGCCGAAAGCCGCCCTGCCGACACCCTGCCCGCCGGCGGAGAAACGGTTTGGCCGGCGCCGGAACCTGCCTTTCCAAGCCGCCTTGATTGCCGGATGATTGGCAATATTTTCAATAGGTAAACTAACAGAAAGGCTACCTGAAAAATGCCGCGGCAGATTTTCAGGTAGCCTTTCGCTTGGCTTTAGAAGATTATTGCCACACCAAGAGCGCGTGGTTGCGTTTGCCGCGGCGCAGGATGGTGTATTTGCCGAAACATTTGTGCGCGTCGGCGATGAGGTAGGCATCGTCGGGGCGTTCGGCGGCGTGGTTCGGGTTGTTCTGCTCGGCGGGCGCGCCGTTGAGCAGCACCGCTTTGCTGTTCACAAAACCGCGCGCTTCTTTGTTGGACGAAGCCAAGCCGGTTTTCACCAGGGCTTCCACCACATTGAGGCTACCTGAAACTTCAAATGCGGGCAGGCCGTCGAGGGCGAGCTGTTCGAAGTCGCTTTCGGTGAGGCTGCTTTGGTCTTCGGCAAACAGGCTCTCGCTGATGCGCTGCGCGGCGGCGAGGGCTTCTTCGCCGTGAATCAGGCGCGTCATTTCTTCGGCAAGGATGCGCTGGGCTTCGGGCTTGGTGCCGCTGGCTTTATCTTGGGCTTCGATGGCGTCGATTTGCTCGATGCTCAGGAAGGTGAAGTATTTCAGGAATTTATATACGTCGGCATCGGCCACTTTCAGCCAGAATTGGTAGAACTGGTAGGGCGAGGTTTTCTTCGCGTTCAGCCACACCGCGCCGCCTTCGGTTTTGCCGAATTTGGTGCCGTCGGATTTGGTTACCAGCGGCAGGGTCAGGCCGAATACTTGTTTTTGGTTCAAGCGGCGGGTGAGGTCGATGCCATTGGTGATGTTGCCCCATTGGTCGGAGCCGCCGATTTGCAGCAACGCGCCGTGGCGTTTGTTCAGCTCGGCGAAGTCGTAGCTCTGCAACAGCGTGTAGGCGAATTCGGTGAAGGAGATGCCCACGTCGTCGCGGTCAATGCGCTGCTTCACGGATTCTTTGTTCAGCATGGCGTTTACGGAGAAATGCTTGCCGATGTCACGCAGGAAGCTTAAGCAGTTCATGCCGGCAAACCAGTCGGCATTGTTGGCCATGATGGCGGCGTTTTCGCCTTCAAAGCTCAAAAACGGTTTGAGCTGGTTGCGGATGCTGTCCACCCAGCCGGCCACGGTTTCGGCGGAATTGAGGCTGCGCTCCACCGCTTTGAAACTGGGGTCGCCAATCATACCGGTTGCACCGCCCACCAAAGCAATCGGCGTGTGCCCGGCCTGCTGGAAACGGCGCAGGGCGAGCACGGGCAGCAGATGGCCGATGTGCAGGCTGTCGGCAGTGGGGTCGAAGCCGCAGTAGAGGGCGATTTTCTGTTGGCTCAACAAAGCGTCCAGCGCTTCGATGTCGGTGGTTTGCGCGATGAGGCCGCGCGCTTGCAGGTCTTGGATCACGGAAACAGTCATAACGGTTTTCTTTGCGATAACTGGATGGGAATGGGGAATATTTTTTCAGGTAGCCTTTGAGGCCTAAGGGCGCAGCATCGTTTGCGCCGCACCAAAACAAAAAGACTTGGCAGCACCAAGTCTTTTTAAAAAGCTGGTCGGAATGAGAGGATTCGAACCTCCGACCCCTTCGTCCCGAACGAAGTGCGCTACCAGACTGCGCTACATTCCGAAAGAAGGTGCATTATAAGCCCGGGCACGCCGTTTAGCAAGCACATTCTGCGCCTTTGGCGCATTTCCGCGCGATGCGTCCGCCCCTTCGCCGTGCAGGTTTTATGCTTCTTTCTTGACCACCGCCCTGCCCCGCGCCGCCTGCACCTGCACGGCAAAATACAGCGCTGCCGCCGCGCCGGCCATATCTGCCGCCGCATCCAGCCAATCGGCCTGCCGTGAAGCCGTGAGCGTGCCCTGCGCCCACTCGCTGCCCGCAGCCAGCACCAGCGCCGCCGTCAGCAACGCCCTCACCGGCACCGCCCGCCGCCGCTGCAAAAACACCTTGGCCAGCAGCCAAAACTGTCCGAAAAACAAGCCCGCGTGCACGACTTTGTCGAAATGGGCAAACGGCGGCGGCGTGTTGCCGCCCTCGTGCAGCAGCAGCGCATACACTATGCCGGCAAACCACAGCTCGCTCAGCAGAAGCCAGCGGCTCACGCGCCGTGCTCCGAGAGCCAGTCGGCGCACATCATCGCCAGCCGCGTAAACCGCCCGCCGCGCGCATCCAACACCGCCTGCCACTGCGCCACTTCCTCCGCTGTGGGCGCTTCGTCCAGGCTGCACTCGTTGAGCCAGAAATCCAGCGTTTCCGCCGCCGCGCCCACCGTTTCCGTGCGGAAAAATTCCAAGAGTTCAGACATTGCCTTCTCCAAACGTTTGATTTGCGATGCGGCGGATTGTACTTGCCTTTTGAAGCAGCCGCCATCGGCTTCCAGGTAGCCTGCCGCCGGTATAAAGGCTACCTGAAAACGATGTCTTGGCGTATAGCCAAGGCTGAGTTTCTGCGAAGCTAAAGCGTAAGCTTCAACGCAGTTAAAACGAATACACTAAGTTCCTGCGAAGCTAAAACCAGCGCCAGCCTCAAGCCATATTTTTCAGGTAGCCTCTCCGCCCGCCCACCCATAATCTCTTATAATACCCGCCTCTTTCCCGCCCTTGCCGCCATGCTCACCGATTTAGAAAAAGACGCCATCCGCCGCCACTACCAGGCCATCAGCGAAAACCTGCCCCATTTCCGCCCGCGCAAAGCGCAGCGCGAAATGCTCGCCGCCGTGGCCAACACCTTCTCGCGCAGCCAGGAGCAGGCCGAAGGTGCCGAGCCGCCCAAACGCGAGGGCGAGAGCATCGCCGTAATCGAAGGGCCCACCGGCGTGGGCAAAAGCCTGGCCTATCTCTTAGCCGGCGGCATCATGGCGCAAACGCGCGGCAAACGGCTGGTGGTGTCCAGCGCCACCGTGGCGCTGCAAGAGCAGCTCGTGGGGCGCGATTTGCCGTTTTTAGTGGAAAAAAGCGGGCTCGAGCTCACCTTCGCCCTGGCCAAAGGCCGCGGCCGCTACCTCTGCCCCTACAAGCTCTACCAGCTCACCCAAAGCCAGGCGCAGCAAACCCTCGCCGGCTTCGACACCCCGCAAATCCTGTGGGACAGCAAGCCCAAGCCCGAAGAAATCCAAACCCTGCGCGAACTGGCCGACGCCTTCGCCGAACGCCGCTTCAACGGCGACCGCGACACCTGGCCGGAAAAAATCGACGACGCCCTCTGGCTCAAAGTAAACAACGACAACTACGGCTGCCTCAAAGCCGCCTGCCCCAACCGCCCCGAGTGCCCCTTCTACCTTGCCCGCGACACGCTCGAAACAGTGGATGTGGTGGTGAGCAACCACGATTTGCTCATGGTAGACATCGGCATGGGCGGCGGCGTGATCCTGCCCGCGCCCGAACACAGCTTCTACTGCATCGACGAAGCCCACCACCTGCCCAAAAAAGCGCTCAACCAGTTTGCCGCCGAACATTCGCTCAACCAAGCCGTGTGGGCGCTGGAAAAACTGCCGCAAATCACCGACAAAATCGCCGCCCTCGCCGACAAAGCCGAACTCGCCAACCTGGCCGACGAAGCCGCCGCCAGCCTGCTCGACAGCCTCTACGAATGGCAGTTCCACCTCGGCGACACCCCCGAGCTCGCCTACAACGACAGCGGCCGCAACCCGCAATGGCTGTGGCAAGACGGCCAAATCCCCGAAGCGCTCGCCCTGCTCGTGTCCAACACCGCCGCCGCCGCGCAAAGCCTCTACAAGCACGCCAACGGCCTCAACGACGCCCTCTCCGCCGCCCGCCGCGAAAAAGACAGCGACAGCGCCCAAATCGACCGCCTCAGCAGCGAATTCGGCATCTTCCGCGCCCGCATCGAGCAAATCAGCGCCGTGTGGGACCTGCTCGCCACCGAGCCCGCCGGCGACGCCCCGCCCCTGGCCAAATGGATAGAATGCAGCCACGGCAGCGACAAAACCGATTACTCCTTCCACGCCTCCCCCGTGAGCGCCGCCGCCATGCTCGCCGCCGGCCTGTGGCGCCGCGCCGCCGGCGCCGTCCTCACCTCCGCCACCCTGCAATCGCTCGACAGCTTCGACCATTTATTAAAGCAAACCGGCCTGCACTGGCTGCCCGAAACCACCACCCTCGCGCTGGAAAGCCCCTTCAACTTCCCCGCCCAAGGCGAGCTCTACCTCCCGCCCGTGGCCGCCAGCCCCAAGCAGGCCGAAGCCCACACCGCCGAAATCGCCGAATGGCTGCCCAAGCTCATCAGCCCCGAAGAAGCCGTGGGCACCCTCGTATTGTTCTCCTCGCGCAAACAAATGCAAGACGTGGCCCTGAGGCTACCTGAAAGCCACCTGCCGCTCCTGCTCATCCAAGGCGACCAGCCCAAAGCCATCCTGCTCGAACGCCACCGCCAAGCCGTGGCCGGCGGGCGCGCCAGCATCCTCTTCGGCCTCGACAGCTTCGCCGAAGGGCTCGACCTGCCCGGCAGCGACTGTGCCCACGTCATCATCGCCAAGCTGCCCTTCACCATGCCCGACCACCCCATCGAAAAAACCCGCAGCCGCTGGATCGAGCAGCGCGGCGGCAACCCCTTCATGGAAATCACCGTGCCCGAAGCCGGCATCAAGCTCACCCAGGCCGTGGGCCGCCTCATCCGCACCGAGCACGACTACGGCCGCATCACCATCCTCGACAACCGCATCCTCACCGCCCGCTACGGCAAACAACTCCTCGCCTGCCTGCCCCCGTTCAAACGCATCGGCTGACTGGCGCGCGGCAAAAAGGCTACCTGAAAACCGAAAAATGGTTTTCAGGTAGCCTTTTTCTTGCCGTGCCGTTTCGCCGGATGTCGATTTAGGCGGCGGAGGCGGCCCAGAAGTCGCGCGGGGGATCGAGCACGGGGCGGACGATACCGCTGCGCACGGCGTAGTCGCCGAAGCCTTCGCCTACCTCCCTGTGTTGCGCCCAGCCGGCAATCCAGTCGGCGAGGATGGCGAGGATTTCGGGCTCGGTGATGTTTTCTTTATAGAGGCGGGGGATGCGCGTGCCTTGGCGGTTGCCGCCGGCGTAGAGGTTGTAGCGGCCGAGGGCTTTGCCCACCAGGCCGATTTCGGCGAGCATGCTGCGGCCGCAGCCGTTGGGGCAGCCGTTTACGCGCAACACGATGTGTTCGCCGCCCAAGCCGTGTTCGGCCATAATTTCGTCCACGCGGTCGAGGAATTCGGGCAGGAAGCGTTCGGCTTCGGCCATGGCCAGCGGGCAGGTGGGCAGGGCAACGCAGGCCATGCTGTTTTCGCGCTGGCGGGTAACGGCGGCGCTGATGAGGCCGTGCGCGCGGGCGATTTGCTCAATGCGCTCTTTTTCGCCTTCGGGCACGCCGGCCACGATGAGGTTTTGGTTGGCGGTGAGGCGGAAGTCGCCTTGGTGGATTTCGGCGATTTGACGCAGGCCGGTTTTGAGCGTTTTGCCGGGGGCGTCGGTGATGCGGCCGTTTTCGATGAAGAGGGTGAGGTGCCATTTTTTGTCTTCGCCCTGCACCCAGCCGATGCGGTCGCCGCGCGAGGTGAATTCGTAGGGGCGGGAAGGCTGGAATTGGGCGCCCATGCGGTTTTCCACTTCGGCGATGAATACTTCGGTGCCCACGCGCTCGAGCGTGTAGCGGGTTTTGGCGGCTTTGCGGTCGCTGCGGTTGCCCCAGTCGCGCTGCACGGACACCACGGCGGCGGCGCAGTCAAGCACTTTGTCGAGCCCGATGAAGCCGAATTCGCGGGCGGTGTTGGGGTAGGTTTTGGTATTGCCGTGCTCCATGGAGAGGCCGCCGCCCACGAGCACGTTGAAGCCGACGAGCTTGCCGTTTTCGCCGATGGCAACGAAGTTTAAGTCGTTGGCGTACAGGTCTACGTCGTTGTGCGGGGGGATGACGACGGTGGTTTTGAATTTGCGCGGCAGGTAATTGGCGCCGAGCACGGGCTCGGTGGCGTCGCCGCTTTTCACGCTGTCGGCGAGCGGGGCGGTGGGGGTGGTTTCGGTGGATTCCACCTTTTCGCCGTCGAGCCAGATTTCGGCGTAGGCGCGGGATTTGGGCAGCAGGTGTTCGCTGATTTTCTTGGCCCATTCCCAGGCTTCGCGGTGCAGGCTGCTTTCCACGGGGTTGCTGGTGCACAAGACGTTGCGATTTACGTCGCCGGCGGTGGCGATGGTGTCGAGGCCGAGTTTGTGCAGCCATTGGTGTACGGCTTTGATGTTGGGCTTGAGGATGCCGTGGTATTGGAAGGTTTGGCGGTTGGTGAGGCGGATGGAGCCGTAGAGGGTGTGGCTGCCGGCGAATTGGTCGATGCCGATCCATTGCTGCGGGGTGATGACGCCGCCGGGCAGGCGGCAGCGCAGCATGACGTTTTTGAGGTTGTCGAGCTTTTGTTCGTGGCGCTCGGCGCGGATGTCGCGGTTGTCTTGCTCATACATGCCGTGGAAGCGGATGAGTTGGAAGTTGTCGCCGTTGAAGCCGCCGGTGAGGCCGTCGCCGAGGTCTTCGGCGATGGTGCCGCGCAGGTGGCGGCTTTGGCCTTTGAGGCGTTCGTTGTCGGCAAGGGGCTTGGGGAGTTTGGCGCGGGGGTCGGGGGCGGTCATGGCGTTTCCTTTGGGTTTGGGTGTTTGGGGTTTTCAGGTAGCCTTTTTACGGTCTGCTTGGGGCTACCTGAAAATGGTTTTTTGATTTTCAGGTAGCCTTTTGTTTGCCTACCGTGGCTACCTGAAAAACAGCCGCTGTTTTCAATACACGTCGCGGCGGTAGCGGCCTTCTTGGCGCAGGGTGTCGAGGTAGTCTTCGGCTTCGTCGGGGCTGAGGCGGCCTTGTTCGGCAATCACGGCCAGCAGGGCTTGTTCCACGTCTTTGGCCATGCGCGAGGCGTCGCCGCACACGTAAACATAGGCGCCCTGTTGCAGCCATTGCCACAGCTCGGCGGCTTCTTCGCGGATTTTGTGCTGCACATAGGTTTTCTCTGCCTGATCGCGCGACCAAGCGAAGCTGTATCTGCTCAGCAGGCCTTCTTTCGCCCAGGCCTGCCATTCGGTTTGGTAGAGGAAATCCTGGGTGAAATGCGGGTTGCCGAAAAAGAGCCAGTTTTTGCCAGGATCGCCGTTGGCAGCGCGCTGCTGCATGAAGGCGCGGAAGGGGGCGATGCCGGTGCCGGCGCCGATCATGATCACGGGGGCTTCCGGATTTTCAGGTAGCCTGAAGCGCGGATTGGGCTCGACAAACACGCGCACGGTTTCGTCTTCGGCCAGCCGCTCGGCCAGGAAGCCGGAGGCGGCGCCGGTGCGCGGGATGCCATGGTGCTCGTAGCCGCAACACACCCACGGTGAGGTGCACTTCTTCGCCCGCCTCTTCGGGCGCGGAGGCGATGGAATAGAGGCGCGGCGAGAGGGGGCGCAGCAGGCCGGCGAGCTGCTCGGCGGTGAGCTTGGCCGGATGGCGCGACACGATGCCGGCAATCGGGTTGGCGGCGGCATAGGCGGCGTTGCCTTCGGCGGCCTGTTGCAGCTCGGGGCTACCTGAAATTTCGGCATAGCCCTGCACAAACTGCAGCGTGTTCAGGCCGATTTCCCAATCGTGCAGCAGGGCTTGGCGCACGGGCTTGGCCTGGCCGTTAATGCTCACTTCTTCTTCGCCCGTGAGCGAAACGGCGGCGAGGATTTCCTCCACCACGGCAGGGTCGTTGCTAAACCACACACCCAGCGCGTCGCCGGCGCGATAGGCCAGGCCGGAGCCGGACAAATCCAGCTCGATGTGGCGCACGTCTTTATCGGAATCGCGGCCGGTGATTTTCTGGCGGGCGAGCAGCGTGGCGGGGAAGGGGTGGGCTTTGTTGTAGGCAGATTCGGGCGCGGCCGGGGCGGGGCCGGCTGCAACGCCGTTTGGCGCGGAAGCCGGCGCGGCTGCGGCAGCCTGCTCGCACACCAGCGGCACGATGCGTTCCAGCCAGGCTTCGGCGGTGGCGCGGTAGTCTAAATCGCAGTCTTGGCGCTCCAGCAGGCGCTCGCCGCCCAAATCGGCCAGCAGGCGGTCGAAATCGCGGGCGGCGCCGCAAAACAGCGGGTAGCTGGAATCGCCCAGCCCGAGCACGGCAAAGCGCAGGCCGGCAAGCTTGGGCGCTTTTTTACCGCTGAGCAGTTTGTAGAGGCTGAGCGCTTCTTCCGGCGGCTCGCCTTCGCCCTGGGTGGAGGTAACGAGCAACACAAGCCGTTCGGCGGCGAGGTTTTTCGGCTTGTAGTCGGCGGCGGCGGTGTGGGTGGCGTTCACGCCGGCAGCGGCGAGCTTTTGCTGCAACTGTTCGGCCACGGCGCGGGCGTTGCCGGTTTGCGAGGCGGAAATCACGGCCACGCGCAGGGGTTCGGCGGGCGCGGTTGGCGCAGAATGAGCGGTGGCGGGCGCGGCAACAGCAGGCTGCGCGGCCTGGCCGCCGGCCTGCGCCCAGCAGTAGCCGGAGAGCCAGGCCAGTTGCAGCGGGCTGAGCGCGGCGAGTTGGGCGGCGAGTTCGGGGGGAAGCGGGTTCATGGCGGGTTCCTTGGGTTTGTTTGTTATGGGTTGGGGCTACCTGAAAGCGCCAGCTTCAGCGAAGTGGAGCGATGTCTTGCGAAGCAAGGCTGGGTTTCTGCGAAGCTAAAATCGGGGCGGCTTGGCTGCGGCTTTCAGGGCGGAGTTCGCGGCTATAACTAATCCAAACCGCTTGATAGCAAAGTGGTTTAGGCTACCTGAAAATGTGTCGGCAGGTTTTCAGGTAGCCTTTGCGGCGTTAGCCTGCGGTTTCGCCGTCGGCCAGTATCATGCCGGCGGCCACGGTGTGGTTGGTGGCGTCGTCGATGAGGATGAAGGCGCCGGTGTCGGGGTTGGCGGCATAGGGGGTGCAAACGATGGCTTGGGCGAGGGAGAGCTCGGCTTCGCCCAGGTCGTTCATTTCCAGCGTGTTGTGCCCGGCGGAGTGGCTGAGGGTGTGCACGTCCCACACGCGGCGGACGGCGGTGATTTTGGCGGACACGGTGCGGGTGCTGTGTTTGAGCAGGTAGCGGCGGGCGGGGGTGAGGGGGCGGCTGTCGAACCAGCACAGGGTAGCGGCCAGGCGGCGCTGCGGCGCGAGGGGGCTGGCGGCGGCTTGCTCCGCGCTGCCTTGCAGGCTGATGATTTCGCTGACGCTGCTTTCGAGGCCGGCGGGCTCGACGCGGATTTGATCGCCCACGCGCACGCTGCCGGCTTCGATGCGGCCTTGGTAGCCGCGGAAGTCGTCTTGCTTGCTGCCGTCGGCGCGCTGCACGAGCTGCACGGGGAAGTGGAAGTCTTGCGGCGCTTCAGACACGCCTTCGCCCACGGGCAGCTGTTCCAGCACGGAGAGCAGCGTGCCACCGCCATACCACGGAGTACGCTCGCTGGCGTGGACGATGTTGTCGCCGTGGAGGGCGGAAATGGGGATGAAGCGGATTTCAGGTAGCCCGAGGGTGTCGGCGAGGACGCGGTAGGCCTGCACGACGGCGTTGAATTTCTCTTGGCTGAAGCCGAGCAGGTCCATTTTGTTTACCGCCACGATGATGTGCGGGCAGCGCAGGTGGCGCAGGATGGCGGAGTGGCGTTTGGTTTGCGGCAATAATGGCAGCGGCTGCTGCGAGAAGTCGAGCTGGGCGGCGTCGATGAGCAATACGGCGGCGTGGGCGGTGGAGGCGCCGGTTACCATGTTGCGGGTGTATTGCTCGTGACCGGGGGTGTCGGCGATGATGAATTTGCGGCGGGCGGTGGCGAAGTAGCGGTAGGCCACGTCGATGGTGATGCCTTGCTCGCGTTCGGCTTCGAGGCCGTCGGTGAGGGCGGAGAAGTCGATGGCGCCTTGGCTGCGGCTGCTTTCGAGGCGGCGGATTTGGTCGCCGAGCAGGGCTTTGCTGTCGTAGAGCAGGCGGCCGATGAGGGTGGATTTGCCGTCGTCCACGCTGCCGGCGGTGATGAAGCGCAGGGGGGCTTGGCGGTTGGGGCTGGTCATGGCTGGGCTTTCTCGGGGTGGGTTGGTTTTCAGGTAGCCTGATGCGGTGTGTTTTGTGTGCGGCTGTTGAAACGGTGTAATCTGTTTTAGCTTCTCAGAAACTCAGTCTTGGTTAAACCAAGACATCGTTTTCAGGTAGCCTGCGGATGCGGCGGGCTTGGGGCTACCTGAAAGCACAAGCTTCAACGCAGTGGACCGATGTTTTGCGAAGCAAGGCTGAGTTGCTGCGAAGCCAAAATCGGGCGCTTGGTTTTAGAAATAGCCTTGTTTCTTGCGCTGCTCCATGGCGGCTTCGCTCACTTGGTCGTCGAGGCGGGTGGCGCTGCGCTCGGAAATGTCGGCCAGGGCGGTTTCGGCGATGATGTCGGCGGGGGTGGCGGCGCTGCTGGCCACGGGGCAGGTGCAGGAGATGTCGCCCACGGTGCGGAAGCGCACGGAAAGCTCTTCTATCGCTTCGCCTTCGCGCGGCGGGGTGAGCTCGGTTACGGGCACGAGCAGGCCTTGGCGGTGCACCACTCGGCGGCGGTGGGCGTAGTAGATTGGCGGCAGGGCGAGTTTTTCGCGTTCGATGTATTGCCACACGTCGAGCTCGGTCCAGTTGGAAATGGGAAACACGCGCAGGTTTTCGCCGTGGTGCAGGCGGGCGTTGTAGAGCGACCAGAGCTCGGGGCGTTGGTCTTTGGGGTTCCATTGGCCGAATTCGTCGCGGAAGGAGAAGATGCGTTCTTTGGCGCGGGCTTTTTCTTCGTCGCGGCGGGCGCCGCCCATCAGGGCGTCGAAGCCGTGTTCTTCGATGGCTTCGAGCAGGGTGACGGCTTGGGCGGCGTTGCGCGAGTCGGTTTCGCGGCGCAGCACGACGGTGCCTTTGGCGATGGAGTCTTCCACGCTGCCCACGATGAGCTGTGCGCCGGCGCGGCGGGCGGTTTCGTCGCGGAAGGCGATGACTTCGGGATAGTTGTGGCCGGTGTCAATGTGCAGCAGTGGGAAGGGCAGCGGGATGCTGCGCCCGGGCACGGAGAAGGCTTTGCGGGCAAGGGCGAGCAGGACGACGGAGTCTTTGCCGCCGGAAAACAGGATGGCGGGGCGGCGGCATTCAGCCAGCACTTCGCGGATGATGTAGACGGATTCAGCTTCGAGCCAGTCGAGGTGGTCGTTGTGCAGGGTGGCGCTCATGGCGGGCTTTCGGGTTTAGGGTTTTTGTTTGGGTTGCCTTTGGTTTCAGGTAGCCTGTATGCGGGCGCTTGGGGCTACCTGAAAAATTTTGTGGATATGTTGCCGGTCAGGAATGCCCGGGCTGTGGGCTTTAGCTTCGCAGAAACT
The DNA here is from genome assembly GCF_916618725.1 of Eikenella sp. Marseille-P7795. Taxonomy (NCBI): domain Bacteria; kingdom Pseudomonadati; phylum Pseudomonadota; class Betaproteobacteria; order Neisseriales; family Neisseriaceae; genus Eikenella; species Eikenella sp. Marseille-P7795. Next base: position 65,652 of record NZ_CAKAJZ010000002.1, read on the forward strand.
CCGCCTTGGCTGCGCCAAGACATCGTTTTAACTTCGTTGAAGCTGACGCTTTCAGGTAGCCTTTGCGGCGGGATTATTTGTGCAGGCCGCATTCTTTGCTGTCGCGGTTTTCCCACCACCAGCGGCCGGAACGGATGTCTTCGCCGGCCTTCACCGGCATGGTGCAGGGCTCGCAGCCGATGCTGGGGTAGCCTTGGCGGTAGAGCGCGTTGGTGGGCAGGCGGTGTTGCAGCACATAGGCCCACACGTCTGGCTCGCTCCAGTCGGCCAGCGGGTTGTATTTGGCGATACCGCGCGCGCTGTCTTGCTCGGCCAGGGGCAGGCGGCTGCGGGTGCTGGATTGGCCGCGCCGCTAGCCGGTAATCCAGGCGTCGGCGTCGGCCAGCGCGCGGTTGAGCGGCTCCACTTTGCGGATATGGCAGCACTGCCGGCGCAATGCCACGCTGTCGTAAAACGCGTTGGCGCCGAATTCGTTTACATAGGCGGCCACGGCTTCGGCGTCGGGGTAATACAGGCGCAGGTTCAAATCGGGGTAGCGGCTGCTCACTTCGTCGGCCAGCGCCAGGGTCTCTCGGTTGAGGCGGCCGGTTTCCAACACAAACACTTCCACCCGCAGCGATTGCGCGGCCAGCAGGTCGGTGAGCACCATGTCTTCGGCGGCCAGGCTGCTGGCGAGTTTCACCCGGCCGTGGCGCTGGTAGATGTCTTGCAGGCGGCGGCGCAGCGCGGCGGTTTTTTCAGGTAGCCTCTGGTAGGCGGCGGCAGAGGGCTGCGGTATCTGCCACAGCTTCGGTTTGGTAAACACGCTGCTTGGCACCCATTCCATGATTTCTTCTTTGCTCATCACGCGCTCCTCAGGCCGCATGCACCGCCGGCCGTTCTGCTCCGGCATCGGGCAGCACATACCAGCCGCTGCGGTCGGCCGACAAGGCGGGCTGCTCGCCAAACCAAGCCAAACGGTGGTGCAGCGCGGCGGTTTCGCCGATGATCAGCAAAGCGGGCTGCGGCGCTTGCGCGGCCAGCTCAGGCAGCTCGGAGAGGCTACCTGAAAACACCTGCTGCCCGGGCAGCGTGCCGCAGCCGACCACGGCGGCGGGCGTGTCGGCGGCGCGGCCGTGGGCGATGAGTTCGCGCGAGAGCTCGGCAGCCTTAATCGTGCCCATATACACCACCAGCGTTTGCCGGCTTTGCGCCAGCGCCTGCCAATCGGGCGCGTCGGCGTTGATTTTGCGGTGGCCGGTGATAAACATGGCGCTGTGCACATGGTCGCGGTGGGTGAGCGGGATGCCGGCATAGGCGGCGGCGCCCAGCGCGGCGGTGATGCCGGGCACCACTTCAAACGGAATGCCCGCCTCGCGCAGCGCTTCCAATTCCTCGCCGCCGCGCCCGAACACAAACGGGTCGCCGCCTTTGAGCCGCACCACGCGTTTGCCGGCCAGGGCATAGCGCACCAGCAGGCGGTTGGTTTCCTCCTGCGGCACGCTGCCGCCCCGTGCGCGTTTGCCCACGCAGATTTTGTCGGCATCGCGCCGCACCAGCTCCAGCACCTGTTCCGACACCAGCGCGTCGTATAGCACTACATCGGCCTCCTGAATGCGCTGCAAGCCTTTGAGCGTGAGCAGCCCGGCATCGCCCGGCCCCGCGCCCACCAGCGCCACTTCGCCGGTTTGCGGCCAATCGCCTGCCAGCTGCCGCCGCACCAAGCATTCGGCCTCGCGACTGCGGCGGCTGTCGGCCAGCCTCTGGAAGGCGGCGGAAGTGAACAGCTTTTCCCAGAAGCGGCGGCGCTGCGTCGTGCTGCCGAGTTTGGCTTTCACGCGGCCGCGCCACTGCCCGGCAATGCCCGCCATCACGCCCAAGCCCTGCGGCAGCAAGGCTTCCAGCTTTTCGCGCAGCAGCCGCGCCAGCACCGGCGCTTGGCCGCCGCTGGAAATGGCGATTTGGATGGGATGGCGGTCGATGATGGAGGGGAAGATGAAATTGCAGCGGGCGGGGTCGTCCACCGTGTTCACCAGCAGGCGGCGCTGCTGCGCGGCTTGGAACACCTGCTCGTTGAGGGCGGAATCGTTGGTGGCGGCCACGGCGAGGAAGGCGCTGTCGAGCAATTCGGGGGAAAACGCACGCGCCGCCCATTCCACCCGCCCAGCTTCGTGCAGCGATTGGATTTGCGGGTGCAGCGACTCCGCCGCAATGCGGATGGCCGCGCCACATTTGAGCAGCAGGCTGATTTTGCGCAACGCCACGCCGCCCGCACCCACCACCAACACGGAGCGGCCTTTCAAATCGGCAAACAGGGGGAAATAGTCCATTTTCGTTCTCCAAAACCGTGCGCTTATCATAGGCGAAGCGGCAGGCAGAACGGAAAGACCGATTTTGACCTTAGATAGAAGGAAAAATTATATATAGCACAACCAGCTGGTTTTAAATGATTATTTAAGAGATATACAACAATAAAGGCTACCTGAAAGCGATGTCTTGGCGCAGTCAAGGCTGAGTTTCTGCGAAGCTAAAACGATGTCTTGGCGCAGCCAAGGCGGAGTTGCCGCGAAGCTAAAGCGATGTCTCGGCACAGCCAAGGCAAGGTTTCTGCGAAACCCAAACGAAACGCCAACCAACCTTTCGCCCAAGCCAATCCGTTTCATTTTTTCAGGTAGCCTTATCCGGTTGGCAAACCCAACAACCCGGCAAAAATAAAGGCTACCTGAAAACGCAGCGCAGCAAAGTTTCTGCGAAGCGAAAATTTTCAGGTAGCCTCGTTGGTATCACAGCGGCAGCTTAAAGCTGGAAGCCCTCCAGCACTTTGCTGCGGAATTCCGGATATTCCTCCAGTTCGTCCAACACGAAGCGCTGCGCGTCGATTTCGTGCGCCATGTCTTTTTCAAACTTTTCCAGCAGCGTGGTGCGGGCATTGCTGTCGTTGTATTTTTTGGTCACTTTCAAGCGGGCAGCCCATTGGTGGCGGGCTTTGTCTTCGATGATCATCATCAGGCAGTTGAGCTCGAAGTCGCCTTTGTCGTCGCTGGCGGCCAGCTTGTCTGAAAAATTGCGTAGCATAAGTATCCAATCTCCCTATTCTTACAAAACAAACGAATATTTTTACTTAATTATACGTTTCACCGCCGCCGCAACTTTGACCTGGCTTAAATAAAAGCCATCTTGTGCGGATTTGAATAATCTTTCTAAATCATCGGGTAAACCCGCAAATCCAAAGGCAAAGCAATCGTTCAGCCCACGCGGTAAAACGCCAGGCTGCCCAGCAGGTTGGGCAGGTATTGCACGCGCTGGCCGCCGGCCATCACCGCCCGTTCGAGCACGCGGATGCGGTTTTTGGCGCACAGGCGGTCGAAATCGCTCAGGGTGCACCAATGGATGTTGGGCGTGTCGTACCAATCGTAGGGCATGCGCTCGCTCACGGGCATGTGACCGCCGAACACCAGCTGGAAGCGGTTGCGCCAATAGCCGAAGTTGGGGAAGGTGACGATGGCTTGCTTGGCCACGCGGGTGAGGTCGCGCAAGATGGTTTCCACGTTTTGCATGGCCTGGATGGTTTGGCTGAGCACGATAATGTCGAAGCTGCCGTCGCCGAAGGCTTGCAGGCCTTGCTCCAAGTCCGCCTGGATCACGTTCACGCCGCGGCCGATGGCGGCAATCACGCTGCCAGTGTCGATTTCCACGCCGTAGCCGGTGCAGCTTTTATGCGTTACCAGGGCTTGCAGCAGCTCGCCGTCGCCGCAGCCCAAATCGAGCACGCGGCTGCCCTCGGGAATCCAGTCGTAGATCAGTTGCAGGTCGTCACGCAGATTCATGCGCCAACTCCTTGTGGATATTATCGATATAGGCTTTCACGGCTTTCAAGTAGGGCTCGTCTTCCATCAGGAAGGCGTCGTGGCCGTGGGAGGATTCGATTTCGATGTATTGCACGTTTTTCTTGGCACCAATCAGGGCTTTCACCAGCTCGTGCGAGCGCTCGGGGGCGAAGCGCCAGTCGCTGCTGAAGCTGGCCACGAAGAATTTGGCCTGCACGCCGGCGAGGGCGGCTTGGAGGCTGTGGCCGAAATCGGCGGCGGGATCGAAATAATCCAGCGCCTTGGTCATCAAGAGATAAGTGTTGGCATCGAAGCGGTCGGCAAATTTGTCGCCTTGGTAGCGCAGATAGCTTTCCACTTCAAATTCAATGCCGTAGCCATATTGCAGCTCGCCGCTTTTCATCTGGCGGCCAAACTTTTTGCCCAGCCCGTCTTCGGCCAGATAGGTGATGTGCCCCATCATGCGGGCAATGCGCAGACCGCGGCGCGGCACGGCTTGGCGGCAGGCGTAGTGGCCTTCGTGGAAATCGGGGTCGGTGAGGATGGCTTGGCGGGCAACGTCGTTGAAGGCGATGTTTTGGGTGGACAATTTGGGCGCGGAGGCAATCACCAGGGCGTGGCGCACGCGCTCGGGGAAGTCGATGGCCCATTGCAGGGCCTGCATGCCGCCGAGGCTGCCGCCCATCACCGCCGCCCATTGTTTGATGCCGAAATGGTCGGCCAGGAGCGCTTGGGAGCGCACCCAGTCTTTCACGGTTACCACGGGGAAATCGGAGCCGTAGGGCTGGCCGGTGGCGGGGTTGGTGCTCAGGGGGCCGCTGCTGCCGGCACAGCCGCCGAGATTATTGAGCCCGACCACGAAGAAGCGGTTGGTGTCTACCGGCTTGTTGGGGCCAACCATGTTGTCCCACCAGCCGGGGTGTTTGTCGGCCGGGCTGTGGCGGCCGGCCACGTGGTGCGTGCCGGAGAGGGCGTGGCAGATGAGGATGGCGTTGGATTTACTCTCGTTGAGCGTGCCGTAGGTTTCGGTGATCAGGTCGAAACGCGGCAGGGTGTGGCCGTTTTGCAGGGTGAAGGGCTGTTCGAAGGCGATGGTTTGCGGGGCAACGATCCCCACGGAGGCGGGCTGGTTCATAGGCGGCTTGCTTGTTAAATTATGTTGATTATAGCGGATGGGGCGGAGAAATTCATGGTATGCGCCCGGAGGCGGAGGGCTACCTGAAAATGCTGCGCGGTATTTTCACTTCCTTGGAAGCGACGTTTTAGTTTGGCAGAGATTCCGCCTTGGCTAAACCGAGGCATCGTTTTTCAGGTAGCCTTTCTTCGGCAGCCGGATGATGATTACTCTGCAAACCCCGTTTCCCCAAACCAAACAGGCTACCTGAAACAAGCTTTGCGATGTTCTGCGAAGCGGAATTTTTCAGGTAGCCTGTTGCCATTCATTCAATCAAAGGTTTACTTCACCACCACTTGGTTTAGCTCGCCTTTGGCGTAGCGGGTGGCCATTTTTTCCAGCGAAACGGGTTTGATTTTATCCGCCATGCCTTCGCAGCCGAAAGCCTGGTAGCGTGCGAGGCAGATGCCTTTCATGGCTTCGATGGTTTTGGCCAGGTATTTGCGCGGGTCGAACTCGCTGGGGTGTTCGGCCAGGAAGCGGCGGATAGCGCCGGTGCTGGCCAGACGCAGGTCGGTGTCGATATTCACCTTGCGCACGCCGTGTTTGATGCCTTCCACGATTTCTTCCACCGGCACGCCGTAGGTTTCGCCGATGTCGCCGCCGTATTCGTTGATCACTTTCAGCCATTCCTGCGGCACGGAGCTGGAGCCGTGCATCACGATGTGCGTGTTCGGCAGGGCGGCGTGGATTTCTTTAATGCGGTCGATGCGCAGCACGTCGCCTGTGGGCGGGCGGGTAAACTTATACGCGCCGTGGCTGGTGCCCACGGCGATGGCGAGCGCGTCCACGCCGGTGTCGTTTACGAAGCGCACGGCGTCTTCCACGCTGGTGAGCATTTGGTCGTGGCTCAACTTGCCGGCGGCGCCCACGCCGTCTTCTTCGCCCGCTTCACCGGTTTCCAGGTTGCCCAACACGCCGATTTCGCCTTCCACGGATACGCCGCAGGCATGGGAGAAGTTCACCACGGTGCGGGTAACGTCCACGTTGTATTCGTAGCTAGACGGAGTTTTGCCGTCGGCCAGGAGCGAGCCGTCCATCATCACCGAGCTGAAGCCGAGCTGGATGGAGCGTTGGCACACATCGGGCGAGGCGCCGTGGTCTTGGTGCATCACCACGGGAATGTGCGGAAATTCTTCCACCGCCGCCAAAATCAGGTGGCGCAAGAAGGGCGCGCCGGCGTATTTGCGCGCGCCGGCAGAAGCCTGCACGATCACGGGCGCATTCACTTGGTCGGCCGCTTCCATGATGGCGCGCATCTGTTCCAAGTTGTTCACATTAAAGGCGGGCAGGCCGTAGCCGTGTTCGGCGGCGTGGTCCAAAAGCTGGCGCATGGATACCAAAGCCATAGCAATCTCCTAAGTGATAATCGGTTGTAAGAATCGGCGTGATTATAGCAGCAAACGGCAGCATTGGCGGGCAGGCGCTATATGGAGCTGAAGCAATTATTTCTGCATACCAGGCGGCGAGCCGCAGGCAGTATGAGCGATACGGCAAGGCGAGCCAACGCCGTATGAAGAAATAAGTGCTTTAGCTATAATCCCGCCTTTCTATTTTTCAGGTAGCCTTTATGCCGCCGCCCCAGCCCGTTTGGCTGTTTGATTTAGACGACACTCTGCACCGCGCCGATGCGGGCATCTTCCTGCTCATCAACCGCCGCATGACCGCCTTCATGGCGCGCGAGCTCGGCCTGAGCCTGCCCGAAGCCTCCGACCTGCGCGAACACTACTGGCGTCACTACGGCGCCACGCTCGGCGGTTTGCAGCGGCACCACCCGCACATCCGCCCCGCCGACTTCCTGCGCCAAAGCCACCACCTGCCCGAACTCCTGGCCGCGCTGCAAGCCATGCCGCACGCCGCCGAAGCGCTTGCTGCCCTGCCCGGCCGCAAAGCCGTGTTTTCCAACGGCCCCGCGTTTTACGTGCGCGCCTTGGTTGAGGCGATGGGTTTGGGCGGCCATTTCGACGCGCTGTTCGGCGTGGACGACCTAGCCCTGCACCACAAGCCGCAGCCGCAATCTTTCCGTTTGGTGTGCGCCGCGCTGGCCGTGCCGCCGCAGCAATGCATCTTGGTGGACGACAGCGCCGCCAACCTGCAAGCAGCCAAGGCGCTGGGCATGCGCACGGTGTGGTTCGGCAGCCGCGCCGAGCCGCAGCCCTTCGCCAACCATGTGGCCCGCGATATGCTGGCCGTGCGGGCTTTGGCCGACGAAATGGCGTAGAATCTGCCGTTTGCCCTGCCCACCTGCCCGGGTTTGGCTGCATAGCCTGGCTGCGCCGAAACCCCTATTTTTCAGGTAGCCTTTTCGCTGCGCCCCAGCCCGCGTTTTCAGGTAGCCTCTATACAGCAGCAATCCATTCCACAATAAGAAAGAACGCTTTATGCAACACACCGATTCCGCCGCCCAACATGAATACTTCGCCGACCGCGAGGGCTTCCCTGCCAAAACCATCGTGGCCACGCTCTTTATCGGCGCCTTCTTCGGCTACCTGAACGACACCCTGCTCAACGTGGCGCTCACGCCCATCATGCGCGATTTCCACATCGACAAAACCACCGCCCAATGGCTCACCACCGGCTTCCTCTTGGTGATGGGCGCGTTCACGCCGATTACCGCCGGCGTGATCCAATGGTTTGAAACGCGCAAAATGGTACTCATCACCCAAGCCACCTTCCTCGCCGGCTCGCTGATTTGCGCGCTCGCGCCCAATTTCGGCGTGCTGCTGGCCGGGCGCATGGTGCAGGCCATATCCGCCGCGTTTTTCGTGCCGCTGCTGTTTAACGGCATCCTCAATATCTTCCCGCCCAACCGGCGCGGCACGGCCATGGGCGTGATCACCATGATGTTCACCGCCGCCCCCGCGCTCGGCCCCACCCTCTCCGGCATCATCATCGACCACACCCACTGGCGCGTGCTCTTCGCCGCCACCGCGCCGTTTATGCTCGCGGCCATGTTTCTCGTGGGCAAATACCTCAGCGTCAATCTCAACCCCATCACCCGCCCGAAAATCGACATCCCCTCCGCCCTGCTTTCCATCGGCGGCTTCGGCGGGCTGGTGTATGCGTGCAGCAACTTCGCTGCGCTGCCCTTGGCCGAGTTTGCCCTGCTCCTGGCCGGCTCCGTGCTGCTCATCGGCTGGTTTGTGCGCCGCCAGTTTCACATTGCCACGCCGCTGCTCAACCTACGCGCACTGCAATACAGCCAGTTCAGCCTGTGCCTGGCCATCCTCGCCTGCTCCTATTTCCTGTTTCTCGGCCTCGAGCTGATGGTGCCCATCTACACCCAGCAGGTGCTGCTGCTCACCGGCACGGCCACCGGCCTCATCCTGATGCCCGCCAGCATCGCCCAAGCCTGCGCCGCGCCGCTGTTTGGTAAACTGCTGGATAAAAAAGGCGGTCGCTTCGTGGTGCTGCCCGCCACCATCCTGCTCACCGCCTCGCTGGCCGTATTGTGGGGCTACTTGAAAATCGACACCCAAACCGCCGCCCTCTCCGCCATGTTTGCCCTGATGGCCGTGGCCGTATCCGCCTGCATCACCGGCGAAACCCACGGCCTCAACGCCCTGCCCAAACACCTCAACCCGCACGGCGCCGCCATCATCACCACCATCAACCCCATCGCCGGCGCCATCGGAGCCGCCTTCTTCGTGGGCACCACCAACATCGGCGAACATCTCTCCGGCGGCAGCAGCCCGCAACAGGCCATGCTCAACGGCATCCACCTCAGCATGAGCTTCGCCCTGGCCGTCGGCATCCTCACCATCGTCTGCGCCTACCGGCTCAAGCCGCACGGCGAAAGCAGCGAATAAATCCGCCATGCCTGCACACCAAACAACAGGCTACCTGAAAAATTTAGCTTCGCAGAAACTCGCAAAACTCGTTTTCAGGTAGCCTGTTGCTCACAAGAATAAACACCAGCATGGCAACACTGCACAAACCACGCTAGAATCGGCAGCTCCGTCCGATACATTAGAAAGACGCAGTTATGGCGAACCGAACCGAACCGAACCGAACCGAAATTATACCAAATCTAGAAAATAATCCCAACAAAAACAGATTATTACAACTCAAAAAAATCTTTCCCGAAGCCTTCTGCGAAGAACAGGTCGACTGGGAAAAGCTCAAACTCGTGCTGGGCGAAGATAACCTTGCCCACACAGGCGAACGCTACCGGCTCGACTGGGCGGGCAAAAGCGATGCCTACCGCACGCTGCAATCGCCCGCATCCCACACCCTCGCGCCCTGCCAAAGCGAAAGCGTGGATTGGAGCGGCACGCAAAATCTCTTTATCGAAGCCGAAAACCTCGAAGCCCTGAAAATCCTGCAAAAATCCTACGTCGGCAGCGTGAAGATGATCTACATCGACCCGCCTTACAACACCGGCAACGATTCCTTCATTTATCCCGACAAATTCTCCGAAACTCGCGAAGAATACGCCCGCCGCGTGGGCGACACCGACGACGCGGGCTATCTGAAACGCGACGGTATGTTCCAAGGCGGAGAGAAACTTCACTGGTCTTAGTGAGGATTGCGGGAGGATTCGAACGGCCAGGCGGAAACGTTGCTACACTTCCTGACGTACCACGCGGGCAACGAAGAAGGCGGCCACCAGCCAGGCGCCGGCAATAATGAACGGCCTAATCTTGCGCGCGGCGGCACAGGCGGGTTCAGGCCGCATGCTGGCTGCTGCAATGATGGCATCAATATCTGATGCTTCCGGTAGCTGATATTTGCGCTTGCTCATAGCACGCACTCCTCCGGTACGAGGCGCACAACTTCGGATTCGGTAATGCTGCGGAAGAAGGGAATGCCCAGTTCGATTGCGTCGATTACGTACAATGAATAGCTGTCGAGCAATTCGGGTACGACGTCTTCTGATTCGAGTTCTACTATTTCGGAATAAAGAATGTGGCCGCGCTCCGGCGTGATGTGCAGAATCAACGTGACTTCGTAAAACAGGCCGTCTTTCGGTCTGCCAATCGTGGCCGTGATATTGGGATAGGTAGGTAATTGAAGTTTCATGATTTAAGCCCCTTTGCTTGGCTGTTTTGAAATGGCGGGGCTTAAAAAAACCCCGATAACATAACCTTTGATAAGGTTTGTTAACGGGGCGCAATATATAAGGCTACCTGAAAAACTTTAGCTTCGCACAGACTGCGCTGCGCTTCGTCTTCAGGTAGCCTTTTGCCGTGTCGGCTCTTAGCGGATGGAATTGCCGATGCGCGACCTGTCGCCCACGTTCATCCACACGAAAAATGCCTTACCCACCAGCAGTTTGTCGTCCACAAAGCCCCAGTAGCGCGAATCGGCGCTGCTGTCGCGGTTGTCGCCCATAGCGAAATATTTGCCTGCCGGCACGGTGCATTTGAAGCCGCTGCCGTCTGCCTCGTATTCGCAATGTTCGCGCAGGCCGCTTTGGTAGCCGCTTTGGGCGAAATCGTTGGCCGATTGGGCGAGGAAGGGGATGGACACCGTGGGTGCGTCTTCGTTTTTCAGCACTTCAAACTGCCGGCCTTCCCAGTTAGCCGTAAAACGGGCGGCTTCCAAGATTCTGTTTGCATTGAAATCATCGGGATAGCTGTAGGCGGCGGTGAAGGTATCCTGCTCGGTTTTGCCGTTTACCGTCAGCACCTTATTGCGGTATTCCACCACGTCGCCCGGCAGCCCGACGATGCGCTTGATGTAGTTGATGTCGGGGTTTACGGGATAGTTGAACACCACCACATCGCCGCGCTGCACCTGCCCCACCGGAATCAGCACATTGTTCAACACCGGTACGCGGATGCCGTAGGTGAACTTGTTCACCAGCACAAAATCGCCCTTCACCAGCCCCGGCCGCATCGAGCTGGAAGGAATCTGGAAAGGCTCGGCCACAAAGGTGCGCAACACAAACACCACCAAAATCAGCGGGAAAAAGCTGCCCATGTAGTCGCGAAAATGGTTGTCGTCGCGGTCGGTTTCGGCGCTGTAGCCGGGCGCTTGCCGCCGCTGCTTGCGCGCCATCCGCGCCCACAGCCACACCGCGCCGGTGAGCAGCACCAAAATCAGCAGCACGGCGGTGAGGCTAATCACTTTGGCCAGCAGGCCGAAGGCACCCACCATCATCAAAAGGTAGCCCCATTGCAGGCCGCCGCTCCATTCGCCGTTGTTCTGCCGCGTTTTCCCGCTCGCGGCAAACAGCACGATACCGGCAACCAAGGCGGCGATGGCGGCATAGAGGATTGTGTTGGATTGTTCCACTTTAATTTTGTTCCTATGTTGCGGTCTTCTTAGAGAGAGGCTACCTGAAAATCAAACGGATTCAATAATGCCACGCCCATGCCGGCAAAATCTGCAGTATTGCGCGTAACCAAAGTGAGGCGGTGCTGCATGGCGGTGGCGGCAATCCAGGAGTTGTTTTCGGGCGATTTATCCGGAATATGCAGGGTGGCGCAAATAGCGGCGGTGATATCGTCTATGCCCAAAATCCGCCCGTGCATCGATGGTTTGAACGTATGCTCAAACCATTGGCGGAGCACCACGCCTTGGGCCGGATCTTTATTGGCCATCCCCAGCACCCCGCGCTCAATTTCCATCGCCACCACTACACTGGTAAAAAATTGTTCTGTTTTAATGGTTTGTGCCCAAGCCGCCACATTCGGATTGGCCTTGCCTTTAGGCAACAAACGCAATTCTCGAAAGATATTGGTATCTAGTAGATACATTTATTCGCCGCCCCAGTCCAATTGTTTCCGTTGCCTGGCACTGCGCGGCGACACATCCCAATTGGTTTCGGCTACCTCGGGATTGGCGCAACCAAACCATTCAGCCAGGGTCTCGGGCTGTTTTTTCTGATTATCTTCTTGATAAGCCTGCAAAATATAGGCAGGTTTGCCGTATTTGGTAATAATCACGGGCTCGCGGTCAGCCAGGCTTTGCGCTTTGTTGGTGTAGCGGTTGAAGTCTTGGCAAGTCATGATTTGCATGATGGGCTCCTACAAATAACATGCGTCAAGATTACTACTTTTGCGAAAAAAAATCTACTTTCATGTATCTCAAACCATCTGAACCTAATTTGCCAATTCATGAGCCGAAATATGTCTGCAACACTCCCCAACCGAGGACAAAAGCAGCAAAGGCAAGAAAAGGTGCCATACCAAGTAAAACCACAAAATAAACCAACCTCGCCACACTTCTCCATATACTACAGTGGTGTGAATGGCAAAATCAGCATGGAATACAAGGTTATTTCAACCATACCATCGCTCAACATTTCCCGTGACAAGGGAAAATTAGACATAGCAAGCCAAAAAATCGGCATCCATACCGGAGAAGTTAAAGCAACCAAGGAATACAACCAGCGCCACCAGTAATGGCGAACAGGCGGTTTCGGTGAACGTTTCTGTATCCGAATTTTCCCCATAAGCTCGCACCCCCTGTAATCAGGCCACCTGAAACCGACAGTCTCGATAAATCAATATATTACCTATCACCTGCCCCGCCCGATGCCGAAGCCGTAGGCCGTTTCGCCGTTTACCTCGCGGCAGGCTACCTGAAAATACTGATAGCGGGGATTGTCTCCGTTCAAAAACAGCACGGGCGTGCCGTCTGGGCAGAATTGTCGGAATTGCGCCAATACTTCCGGCGCGGCGGAAACGGCCAGCGGTTCGGTTTCCCCGGCTTCTCCGGCTGCGGATTGGGCGCGGCACAGGCAGCGGAAGCCGCACAAACTGCCAGCATTGAAAAAAGGGTTTTCATAAATCGACTTCCCTAGAATTTAGGCCACTGTTATTCCCACGCTGGGATAGTACGTTATTTCACAAACAGGCGTTTATATGCCATATGGCTCTCAATATTGGCTTTGACATCTTTCTCATCCCACACTTGCAATTCCCAAGGGTAGTAGAAATTACTACCGTTTTTGAAATAAATATGGATGCCAATATAGCCGTCCACATCGCGCAGATACCAGTTTTTTAAGCCGTATTCTGCTTTCCAGACATCCAATTTTTCCATAATTTCCGCCACGCTCTCGGAAGGCAGAATCACACGCGCACCGAAAATGTCGTTTAGGATATTGTTTACGGGATATTGGTTGTCCCGCGCCAGATAGCGGCTGATTTTGTCATGAATGCTTTCGGCAGTTTTCACTCGGTAGAAAAAATCGATGCCGCGCATATCGGCAAAGGCCAAATAGTCGTTAATCGCCTCATGCAGATTCAGGCGGTAGGACAAAATATGTTCAATCGTCACATTTTTCAGCGTGTGCGACAGATTGATTTTCTGCACCTTGCCCGTTTCAAAATAATCCTGCAAATATTGTGCGTGGATGCGGTTGATTTCGCGGATTAAGCGTTCGGTTTTTTGAACCCGAGTTTCCATAGTCAGTCATCCCGTTTTCAGGTAGCCTGAATGCGGTTATTTGTCTCCCACCTGCAAAATCGCCAAAAACGCGCTTTGCGGGATTTCCACATTGCCCACCTGCTTCATGCGCTTTTTACCGGCTTTTTGTTTTTCCAGCAGTTTTTTCTTGCGCGTGATGTCGCCGCCGTAGCATTTGGCCAGCACGTTTTTGCGCAGCGCCTTCACGTTTTCGCGGGCGATAATCTGGCTGCCGATGGCGGCCTGCACGGCGATGTCGAACATTTGGCGCGGAATCAGCTCGCGCATTTTCGCCGCCAGCTCGCGGCCGCGGTGCACGGCGTTTTGGCGGTGCACAATCAGGCTAAGCGCGTCCACCTTGTCGCCGTTCACCATAATGTCTAATTTCACCAGGTTGGCGGCGCGGAATTCTTTGAAATGGTAGTCGAGCGAGGCATAGCCGCGTGAGGTGGATTTGAGCTTGTCGAAAAAGTCCATCACCACTTCGTTCATCGGCAGATCGTAAGTGAGCATCACCTGACGGCCGAGATACTGCATATTGAGCTGCACGCCGCGCTTCTGGTTGCACAGCGTCATCACGTTGCCCACATATTCTTGCGGCACGAGGATGGTGGCGGTGATAATCGGCTCCAGGATGGATTCCACCGTGGCCAAATCCGGCAGTTTGGACGGATTTTCCACTTCGATATGCTCACCGGTTTTTAAAATCACTTCATACACCACGGTGGGCGCGGTGGTGATCAAATCCATGTCGAATTCGCGCTCTAGGCGTTCCTGCACGATTTCCATATGCAAGAGGCCGAGGAAGCCGCAGCGGAAGCCGAAGCCCAGCGCTTGCGATACTTCCGGCTCGAATTTCAATGAGGCATCATTCAGTTGCAGCTTTTCCAACGCATCGCGCAGGGCTTCGTAGTCGTGACTTTCCACGGGATACAGCCCGGCAAACACCTGGCTTTGCACTTCTTTGAAGCCGGGCAGCGGCTCGGCGGCGGGATTGGCGGCGAGCGTTACCGTGTCGCCCACTTTGGCCGAACCCAGCTCCTTGATGCCGGTAACCAAAAAGCCCACTTCACCGGCAGAAAGCTGCTGTTTCGGCAATGATTTCGGCGTGAACACGCCAAGCTGCTCCACCAAGGTTTCGGCCTTGGTGCTCATGAAGCGCACTTTGTCTTTCAGCTTGATGATGCCGTTTTTCACGCGGATCAGCATTACCACGCCCACATAATTGTCGAACCACGAATCGATAATCATGGCCTGCAAAGGCTCATCCGGGCTGCCCGAAGGCGCGGGCACTTTGGCCACAATCTCTTCCAGCACGTCTTCCACGCCCAAACCGCTTTTGGCGGAGCAGGTAACCGCGTCCACCGCGTCGATGCCGATGATGTCTTCGATTTCCTGCGCCACGCGGTCGGGGTCGGCGGCGGGCAGGTCGATTTTGTTCAACACAGGCACCACTTCCACGCCCAAATCGATGGCGGTGTAGCAGTTGGCCACGGTTTGCGCTTCCACGCCCTGCGATGCGTCCACCACCAAGAGCGCACCTTCGCAGGCGGAGAGCGAACGGGAGACTTCGTAGGAGAAATCCACATGCCCGGGGGTGTCGATTAGGTTAAGCAGATAGGTTTCGCCGTTTTTGGCTTTGTATTGCAGCGCGGCGGTTTGCGCTTTAATCGTGATGCCGCGCTCTTTTTCGATATCCATGCTGTCCAAAACCTGCGAACTCATTTCGCGGTTTTCCAAGCCGCCGCAGTATTGGATGAAGCGGTCGGCCAGCGTAGATTTGCCGTGGTCGATGTGGGCGATGATGGAGAAATTGCGGATATTGTTCATAATGGCCGGGCAGTTAAGTGTGCTGTCGTTATGCGGATAAGGCGGAATCGGCAAAGCAGGCTACCTGAAAATGATGTCTTGGTAATGCCAAGGCTGAGTTTCTGCGAAGCTAAAGCGTGAGCTTCAACGCAGTTAAAAATATTAGGCGCGCTGCCGAAACCGAACTGCGCATTTTAGCCGAAAACGCTTGAAGCTGCCCGAGAATTTGCAGCAGGCCGGCCATTGGGGCGCTCCCGGCTGCGGCGCTTATGCCCGCTGCGGCACAATCCGCCTATCCCGCCCTATCGGCCCGCCCGAAAATTGCTATACAATAGCGCATCTGCGCCCGTCTATTTCCAAGGAGAAACCACATGAACAATCTGCCGCTCATCACCCAACTTCTGCTGGCCGGCCTCGGCGGCTTCCTTATCGGCGTCCTCATCACCCTCTTGCTCAAACGCGGCAACCGCAAGCAGCAAGCCGAATTGGAAGAAGCAAAAAAAGCCCTGCAAGACTACCGCGAAGCCGTAAACCACCACTTTATCGACACCGCCGACGCCGTGGACGAGCTCACCCGCAGCTACCAAAACGTGTTTGCCCAGCTCAGCCGCGGCGCCGAAGAGCTGATGACGCCCGAAGCCTACCGCAGCCAAATCGAGCAGCGCAGCGGCCAAACCATCACCCTGTCTTACCTCGCCGACGCCGAAGCCCCCGATGCGGCAGACGCGCCCGAGCAGCGCATCCAGCTGGTGCCGTACAATGCGCCCGTGCCCCAGCAAAACGACTTAGACGAAGCCGATGCCGCCGCCGATGCGCCCGTGTTCAACCCCGCGCCGAACACCGCCAGCGTCGAGCTCGCCGCCCAGCCTGCCGAAGCGCCCGCCGCCGACAGCGCCCCGGCAGCCGAGCCCGCTGCGGAAACTGCCGCCGAAGCAGAATCTACCGCAGAAGAAGAACCTGCGCCCAAAGCTTAGCAGCCAACCCACACCAAAAGGCTACCTGAAAAGTGCGGACATTTTTCAGGTAGCCTTTGTGTTGCCTGCTATGGCTGAAACGGGTGTTCAAACAAGCAATATAGTGGATTAACAAACTGGCTGCAAAACAAGCGGCAGCTTTAAGGCTACCTGAAAAAGGCTACCTGAAAGCGCAAGCTTCAACGTAGTTAAAACGAGCTCCGCGAGTTTCTGCGAAGCTAAAATTTTCAGGTAGCCTTTCGGTTTATCGCGGCAAGCCGGCGTTTATTGGTCCACAAACGCGCGCTCGATCAGATAATCGCCGCGCTGCCCCATTTTGGGCGACACGGTGAGGCCGAAGCTGTTGAGCACGTCGCTGGTGTCTTTGAGCATGGCCGGGCTGCCGCATAGCATGGCGCGGTCGTCTTGCGGGTTGATGGGCGGCAGGCCGATGTCGGCAAACAGTTTGCCGCTCTTCATCAGGTCGGTGAGGCGGCCTTCGTGTTGGAAGGGCTCGCGCGACACGATGGGGTAGTAGATGAGCTTTTCGCGGATCATTTCGCCTAGGTATTCGTGGTTGGGCAGCTCTTGGGTGAAGCGGTCGTAGTAGGCGAGGTCTTTTTTGTAGCGCACGCCGTGCACGAGGATCACTTTTTCAAACTGCTCATACACTTCCGGATCCTTGGTGATGCTCAAAAACGGGGCGATGCCGGTGCCGGTGGAGAGCAGGTAGAGGTGTTTGCCGGGGTTGAGATCGCCGCAAATCAGGGTGCCGGTGGGCTTTTTGCTGATGAGCACTTCGTCGCCCACTTTGAGGTGTTGCAGGCGGCTGGTGAGAGGGCCGTCGGGCACTTTGATGCTGAAGAATTCGAGGTGCTCTTCCCAGTTGGCGGAGGCGACGCTGTAGGCGCGCATCAGGGGTTTGCCGTCCACCAGCAGGCCGACCATCACGAACTGGCCGTTTTCAAAACGCAGGCTGTCGTCGCGGGTGCAGGTGAAGGTGAAGTAGGCGTCGGTCCAGTGGTGGACGGACAAAACTGTTTGTGTGTTGAAGGCTGCCATGTTGTCTTTCTGAAAGGGTAACACCGCGCGGCGGCGGAAAAATTTGCGAATTATAGCATTGTGTTGGGGTGCGGAGAACTGGTTTGCAGGGTCGGGATATTTTTCGCTTCGCGGAAACTTGCCTTGCCCGTTTTAACTACGTTGAAGCTTGCGCTTTAGCTTCACAGAAACTCCACCTTAGCTTCGCCAAGACATCGTTTTAACTGCGTTGAAACTCACGCTTTCAGGTAGCCTCTAGCCTGCGCGGCGGCCAAGGCTCAATGCGGCCTGCGCTGCTGCCGGCGAAACTGCCACGGCGCTTGTGGCGCATCCTGCCGCCACACGCCGGCACGGCGCTGTTTGGCGCCCTCTTCCGCTGCGGCATAGGCGGCGTAGGCCGACGGGCTCTGGCGCTGCCGGGCAAAACGGCGGTAGTGCCAGGCGCAGCCGTCGGCAATCTGCTGCCGGTTGATGTCGGCGCCGTTGAGGCGGATATAGGCCACCTGTCGGCCGTGCGGGTCGGTGTCCACAATTTCGGCCTGCACGCGCCGGTGCAGCACTTGTTCGGCCAAGCGATTGCGGCAGGAGCGGCCTTGCGGCTGCTCCAGCTCGGGCGCGTCGATGTCGGCAAGGCGGATTTTGTGCCGCTGCCCGGCGTGATCCAGCAGATGCAGGCTGTCGCCATCCCACACGCGTACCACTTCGCCGCTCACGGTTTCGGCCTGCGCGTGCAGGGCAAACAGCAAAACCGGCAGCAGCGCGATGGTGTTAGCTTTGCAGAAACTCGCTTTGCCCATTTTCAGGTAGCCTTTGCGGCGCCGGGATAGAAACCAGCTCATTTTGCCCATCACCGCCAATCGGCGCGGATTTTCGCCAGCAGCTGCTGTACGGCCTGTGCACGGTGGCTGAGGCGGTTTTTGGTGTCCGGCGCAAGCTGGGCGGCGGTTTGCCCCAGCTCGGGCAGGAAGAAATGCGGGTCGTAGCCGAAGCCGTGGCTGCCAGCAGCTTCGTGCTGCCATTGCCCGTGCCACACGCCTTCGGCAATTAGCGGCTGCGGGTCGTTTGCATGGCGCACCAGCACCAGCAGGCACACGTAATACACGGCCAAATCGCCCCGTGCGGCCAAATCGGCGCCTAGCTTGGCATTGTTGGCGGCATCGGAGCGCGGCTCGCCGGCATAGCGTGCGGAAAGCACGCCCGGCGCACCGCCCAGCGCGGGTGCGCAAATGCCGCTGTCGTCGGCCAGCGCGGGCAGGCCGCTGTGCCGGCTGGCGTGCCGCGCCTTGGCCAGCGCGTTTTCCACAAAAGTGCAGTGCGGCTCGGGGCATTCGGGCACGGCAAAATCCGACTGCGCGCGCACCCGCCAGCCCAAATCAGCAAACAGGGCGCCAAATTCGCGCAGCTTGCCCGCATTGCCGCTGGCCAAAACCAATTCTTTCATGGCGTATCCTTTGTTTCCGCTACGTTTTCCGTTGCTGCCGTTTCGTTGCCAGCCAGTGCTGCCTGCGCCTGCAAGGCGGCCAGCTGCTTCTGGCGCAAAAACTTGCCCAACGCCATCATCTGCCCGGCCACACACACGAAAGCAGCCACAAAAGAGGCAATGGCGGCGGGAATATAACGCAATATAATCAGGCAGTTACCCAGCAACAGCAAGAGAATGAAGAGGATGGTAAACAGCGCGGTGAGTTTGAGGTAGCGTCGGGTTTTATTCATGGCGGAACTGGAAAACGGGGAAGCCGTTTACGGCGTTTTCTCGAAGATTTGAAATGTTTGTGAACGGGTTGCAACCCTAATTCTGGTTTTCAGGTAGCCTTCCTGCCACCCAAAACAAAGTCGGGCGAAAGTTATTTCGGAGCCCGGCAAGCGGCGTATTGTAGCAGCTCTTTGCCGCTTTTTGTTTGGCGCAGCGGCTTGCTGGGCATGGCGGCTACCTGAAAACCGCAGAGGCTACCTGAAAGTGTGAGCTTCAACGCAATTAAAACAGTTGGAGCAAAATTTCAGGTAGCCTCTATGCGGCAAACACAAAAGCAGCCTTTAACGGGCATTAAAGGCTGTTTCTCAATCACGTTTAGCGCAACTCGTTATACAGTCGGCTCAGCCAAGTTTGCGCGTCGCGGCCTTGGTAGGGGCTGCCGTCTTTGTTGGCCAGCAGCAGCTGGCTGGCGTTATTGCCCTGCGGCTGCACCACCACCACGAATTCGGGGCGTGCCTGCGGCTCGGCGGGCTTGCTGCTGCGGCCAAACAGGCGGCCGAAGAAGCCAGGCTTCTCGGTGCGCACGGCCTCACCTTCCGACGGCGCCACCTGCACCAGATAGGCCTGGCGCTGGGTGTTTTCGCCGGTTACGCTCAGGCCGATGCGGTCGAGCGCGAGGCCGACGCGGCGCCAGTTGCGCGCTTGGTCGCCGCGCAGGGTGAGCTGGCCGTTTTGCAGGCTGGCCAAGTCGCCGCTGCGGGCGGCGGTGGTTTGCTGCTGCTTGAGCGCCTGCTCGATTTGCTGCTCATCGGCACCCAGATACTGCATGAAGCGGCCGAGCAGCGCGGCTTCCAAATCGGTGTCGCGGGCGGAGGGCTGCCACATAGTGGTGTCTTTGTTGCGGTCGGCGTAGGTTTCCTTCATGCCGCGGTGGGTGAAGAATACGTCGGTGCCGCCTTTGCTGTTACGCTCGAGGCGGATGGTGAACTTGTCGCGCTCGCCGGTGGAATACACGCCGCCGAGGCCGACACGCTCAAACAGACGGCGCAGGCCGTCTTGCGGCAGCTTGGCGCGGTTTTCCGCCCAGTCGGTTTCCATCAGGCCGATGCCGGGCTCTTCGCGGGCAATCACAAAACCCTGCTCCTGCCAGAAGGCGTGCAGCAGCGGCCACACTTCGGCCGGATTTTTGTTGGCGATATTCAGCCAGCGCTGGCTGCCTTCGCGCTGGATGGTAATGTTTTTCACTTCGGCCAGCACGGGCGTGCCGGGGCGGTTGGCAGCGGCCTGACGGTTGCGGGCCACGTCGGAAGCGCGCACCGCGCCGCCGGCGGGCAGGCTGTAGGCGTTGCCTTGGGCGGGGTTGTCCAAATCGGGCGGCACTTCCAGATTGACTACCTTGCGGTTTTCGGTTTGGTAGTCCAGTTTGGGCGCTTCTTCGCCTTTGGAGGCGCAGGCAGCCAAGAAACCGGCCATCAGCAAAGCGGCAGGCAGTTTGAATACGTTCATACAGCAATCCTTCAGAGTGGGAAAACTTGGTTTAAATCAGTTGCAGGTTTTGCAGGGCGGCAGCCACGCGCGCCTGGCCGGCCTCGCTTAACGGCATCATCGGCAGGCGCACGAAGCGGCCGCACAGGCCGAGCTTTTCCAGCGCCCATTTCGGCGCGGCGGGGCTGGGCTCGCAGAACATTTCCCGATACAGCGGCACCAGTTTGGCATTCAGCGCGCGGGCTTCGGCCAGATTGCCGGCCAAGGCGGCGCGGCACATATCGGCAAACAGTTTGGGCGCCACATTGCCGGCCACGGTAATCACGCCGTGGGCGCCACACAGCATGGCGACCATGCCGGTGGGGTCGTCGCCGGAATACACGGCGAAGCCTTCGGGCGCGCGGTTGATTAAATCGATTTGGCTCCCGATGTTGCCGCTGGCCTCTTTCACGCCGATGATGTTCGGGATTTCGGCCAAACGCAGCACGATGTCGTTGCTCATGCTCACCACGGTGCGGCCGGGCACGTTGTACACAATCATCGGGATGTCGGCGGCTTCGGCGATGGCGGCGAAGTGGCGGTAGATGCCTTCCTGCGGCGGCTTGTTGTAATACGGCACCACCGACAGCGTGGCATAGGCGCCGCTGCCGGCCACGGCGCGGGAAAGCGCGATGGCGTCGGCGGTGCTGTTGGTGCCGGTGCCGGCGATAACGGGAACGCGGCCATCGGCAAAGCGGATGGCGGCTTCGATCACTTCAATCTTCTCCGGCACGCTCAGGGTGACGCTTTCGCCGGTGGTGCCCACGGCCACGATGCCGTCGGTGCCGTTGGCAATGTGCCAATCAATCAGGCGCTGGAATTGTTCGTAATGGACGCTGCCGTCTTCACGCATCGGGGTGATGATGGCAACAATACTGCCGGTCAACATGGCGTAACCTTTACTTCTGGATGGTCTGAAACGGGGCGATTGTAGCCTATTTTCCGGGCTTGTGCGAAATATTGCACAGTTTAAAACTCGGCCGGCGGCAGCATCTGCCGCGCTGTGCCGCCCTAGGGCTATCTGCATGGCGGGCAAGGGTTTCTAAGCCGCGATATGGATTGGCAAAACATTTTTCAGGTAGCCTCTTTCTCTATCCAAGAGGCTACCTGAAAATTTTTCCAAACCGTTTTTGCTGCCAGTTGAAGCTCCGCCTGCTTGCCGTTCGCGCTTGAACGAAACCCGCTTTGCTCGCTTTAGCTTCACATTTTAACTTCGCAGAAACTTAGCGTTGGCTTTGCCAAGACAACGGTCCACTGCGTTGAAGCTTGCGTTTTAGCTTCGCAGAAACTCCGCCTTGCTTTGCAAGACATCATTTTAACTCCGTTGAAGCTCACGCTTTCAGGTAGCCTGAATTGCTGCTTGAGGCTACCTGAAAACGGAGTTTCTGCGAAGCTAAAAACCTCAGCCCTGCTCCGCACCAGCAAAGGGCGCCAGCTCAATGCGCCGCTCAAACATCCCCTGAATCGCCGCCTGATGGCTGATGCCCACGCACAGCACATCGGGCAGGCATTGGCGCAGCGTGCGCATGAGTTCGGCGGCGGACGCGTCGTCCAACTGGTTGGTGGCTTCGTCGAGGAACAATACATCGGGGCGGTGCAGCAGGGCGCGGGCGAGGCTGAGCCGCTGCTGTTCGCCGCCGGAAAGAGTTTTGTGCCACTCGTATTCGGTATCGGGGTCGAGCGCGAGCAGGCGCGGCAGGCCGACTTGGGTCAGCACGGCGGCGATGGCTTGGTTATCGGGCGCGGCGGCGTATGGGTAGGCGAGCACGTTGCGCAGACTGTCGTGCGGCAGGTAGGGGCGTTGAGGCAGGAACAGGCTGCGGCCGCTGATGGCGAAGCGGCCTTGGTAATACGGCCACAGCCCTGCCAGCGCGCGCAACAGGGTAGATTTGCCGATGCCGCTGCGCCCTTCCAGCAGCAGCCATTCGGGCGCGCGGGCGGCGAGCGAAAGATGGTGCAGCAGGGTGCGGCCGTCGGCGGTGTGTAGGGTCAGGCTATCCACTTCCAAGCGGGCGGCATGGCCGTGTTCCGCGTGTTCATGATGTGCAGGCTGCTTTTGCGGTGCGCTATCCAGCGCGTTTAGGGCTACCTGAAAACCGGCCAAACGTTCCACCACGGATGCCCATTCGATGATGCGTTTGTAGTAGTCCATAAACCAGCCGAAGCCGTCCTGCACGTTGGAAAACGCGCTGCGTGCCTTCATCATGTCGCCGAAAGTGAGCGTGTGCGCCAGATACATGGGCAGCGTGGCGATGATGGGGATGAACATGGACAGGCGCAGGTAGGCGGCGGAAAAGGTTTCCAGCCGCAGCTCGCGGCCGATGAGTTCGCGCCAGTTGTGCCGCACGGCTTCAAAGCGGCGGTTCAGGCGGCTTTGCTCGGCATTTTCGCCGCGATACAGGGCGATTTGCTCGGCGTGGTCGCGCACGCGCAGCAGGGTGGCGCGGTAGTCGGCTTCGCGGTGCTGGCGTTCCACATTGAGCGGTTGGAGTTTGCGGCCGATGAGATGGGTAACGAGGGTGCAGGCTGCCGAGTAGGCCAGCGCGACCCACACCAGATAGCCGTATATCGTGATGTTTTGCCCGAAAATTTGGAAGGTTTGCACGCCGGAGAGCTGCCACAGAATCACCACAAACGCGCCGAGTTTGGCGGCGTTCATGATGAAATATTTGAACAAATCAATGCTTTTTTCCGACAGCAGGAAAATGTCTTCGGCAATGCGTTGGTCGGGGTTGTCCGGCTCGCCGCCGGCTTGCAGTTGCAAGCGGTAGTGGCGGCTGCGGCCGAGCCATTGCCGCTGGAACTGCTGCGTGAGGTGGCTGCGCCAGCGGAACAGCAGGATTTTTCGCAACCAGTTGCCCAGCGCCACAAAGGCGGTAACCAGCGAAATATACAGCAAAAATTCGCCCACCAGCGCGGGCATGGCACGGCCATCGAAGGCGGCCAGCGCATCGTAAAACGTTTTGTTCCAATCGGTAATCAGCACGCTGACGCGCACGATGGCGAGCGAACAGCCGACCACGGCGGCCAAAAGCAGCCATTCGCGCCACTGTCGACGGGCAAACCAAAACGGGGCGGCAAGGACAAGGAAACGGCGGAGGGTGTTCACAAAATGAGGCTACCTGAAAGCACAAACTTCAACGCAGTAGACAGATGTCTTGCAAAGCAAGGCGGAGTTTCTGCGAAGCTAAAGCGTTAAGCTTCAACGAAATTAAAACGAGCATAGCGAATTTGGTTAAAACAATGGACTAGCAAACCAAGGCGGTTTCGGCAAAGCTAAAGTGCCGGCTTCAACAATGCTAAAGGGGCGCGAGCAATATAGCGATGAAGTTTTTCACTACGACATAACTACGGCTTGCTAACCTGTATCGAAAAGCAATACGGCTCACCGCAGGCAGCAAGGATTGGAAAGCCGCTTGAATGTGTCATTCAAAAAACACAGATAAACAAAAAGCTTAATTCCGTGTTCCAGAATTAAGCTTCAATAAGGTATTTATCTTTTTTAAGGTATTTATCTTTTTTATTTTTCCAAAGCCCAGAATTAACTTAGCCTTCGAATCTTGGCACGCCCAGGGGGAATCGAACCCCCGTTACCGCCGTGAAAGGGCGATGTCCTAACCGCTAGACGATGGGCGCATAATTGGCGCACCCGGAGCGATTCGAACGCCCGACCCTCTGGTTCGTAGCCAGATACTCTATCCAACTGAGCTACGGGTGCGCTGTGGAGTCTTGGATTATAGATAGCCTTGCAATTTGAGTCAAGCTATTTCTGCAAAAATATTTCTGTTTTTCTGCAAATATCATTTAGCTTATTCATTCATAAGCACAAATAGGCTACCTGAAACTCGCCTACCCCGCATCTGCCTCATTACCGTTTACCACCAAGGTCAATTTGCCGGTGGTCGGGTGGATAACCATGCCGTGCACGGCAACGTAATCGGGCATCAGCGGATGTTGGCGGATCATCTGCACTGTGTGCCGCACGCTGTCGTCGGCATTGTCGAAGCCGGTAAGCCAGCCGTCCAAATCGATACCGGCATGGCGCAGGGTGTTGATGCTTTCGTCGGAAATGCCGGCAGCGCGGGCTTTATCGAGCAAATGTTTGGGTGAAAAGCCGCACATGCCGCAATCGTGGTGTGCCACCACCATGATTTCTTCCACATTCAAATCAAACACCGCCACCAGCAAGCTGCGCATCACCGAACCCCACGGGTGCAGCACCACTGCGCCGGCATTGCGGATTACTTTGGCGTCGCCGTTTTTCAGCCCCATCGCCGCATACAGCAGCTCCATGATGCGGGTGTCCATGCAGGATAAGATCGCCAGTTTCTTCTCGGGATATTTGTCGCTGAAAAACTGGATGTATTCGCCGCTTTCCACGAAGCGTTTGTTAAATTGCAAAATGTCGTCAAGCAGTTTCATGATTTTCCTTTCATGTGTGAGCGCGCTTGGGCGGCATTATATACCCTCCCGGCTTTTTGTTTGCAGACAAACAAAAGGCTACCTGAAAATATTTTCAGGTAGCCTCTACGGCATGGCGCGCCTCGATTAAGAGCGGATGCCTGATGCCTTCACGCTTTCGATGTAGCCGTGGTCATTGATGCGGATGTGGCGGAACAGCCAGCCTTCGCACAAGTCAATCACTTCATCCAAAGCGGCAGCATCGCCGTTGTGGTAGCGGGCTTGCAGGGTGCTCATTTTGTTCACAAAGTTTTCGTGCACTTTTCTGTGCGGCTCCAGTAGGCGGTATTGCGCTTCGGCCAGCATCATTTCTTCGTAGCTGAAGTGCTCAATGGTGTAGTCGATCAAATGCTGGAATTCGCGCTCGATCGCTTCTTGGTCGCCGCTTTGTTTGGCATCGTAGAGCTGATTAATGTAATCCACCAGTTTGCGATGTTGGTCATCAATATCTTCAAAGCCCGTATCCAAATCAGATGTCCAATATACAAAAGCCATTTTCGTCCCTCTTTAAGTAAACATAAAACCGATTGCCGCCGGCAATCACTCTCCCTTTGCCGGCCGGCAACACTCCAAACCGAATTTTGCCAATCTTGGCAAACAAGCGGCAATCCGGTATCACAATCTTACCGATTCACCAAGCAAGTATTATGCCAGCTTGTGTAGTAAACGTAAATAAACCCTTCTTGCTCAACAAGAAGGGTTCTCACTTACTGATTATCTAGCGCTTATTTCAACTGAAACGGCAGCAATCAGCGGCGGGTGCCATAGCCGTCCACTTGGATTTCCACACGGCGGTTCGGCTGCAGGCAGGCAATCAGCTCGTTGCGGCTGCCGCGGTTGTCGCACTGTTTCACCGGCTGGGATTCGCCCATGCCCACGGCACGGATTTTCTCTGCCGGCAAGCCTTCGCCCGCCAGATAACGGCGCACGGTTTCGGCTCGCTGTTGCGACAGGTTTTGGTTGTAGGCATCGGAACCCAAGTAGTCGGTGTGGCCGATAACGGTGATGCTGTTGAGCTGCTCGAAGCTTCTCAGCTTGGCGGCCAACTCGCTCAGCTCTTCACGGCCGCGCGGCTGCAAATCGCGCTCACTGCTGCGGTCGAAGGCAAAGAGTACGTCTGCACTCAGGGTGTAGTGCTGCTGCATCGCTGCGGCAGCCTGAGGCTGCGGCGGGCAGGTGGCATCTGCCGGATCAACAGCTTTCCAATAAGTGCTGCCGCTGAATCTGTTCTTGTCGAACAATACTTTAAATTGGCAGGTGGTCACGCCATTGGTGCCTTGGCCGGGGGTGTGGAAGTGGAACAGATAGTTCCATTCGCGCGGGCGCCACACTTCGTTGTAATGCGGGCGGCCGAGCAGGTAGTAGAGCTCGTCTTTAGTCAAGCCCGGCTTCACTTGCGACAAGCTGCCCAAATCGGGGAAGGTGCCGCGTTTGTTGTTGAACGAAACGCTGTCCCACTTCGGCCACACCGGCTCATCGGTGCTGCCGTCTGCTTTCACTTTCGACAAAGAAGAACAGGCCGACAAGGCAAGCGCCGCTGCCGCCACCACTGCCGCACGGCTGGCTAATTGAACAAATTTCATCATCTTTCCTTTTATCTTGTTTTACAGAAATCCGATTAGGCTACCTGAAAACCATCTGCTGCATTTTCAGGTAGCCTCTTTCAGCTTACCACTGGTATCCGGCGCCGATAGAACCGCCGAAGTTGCCACGCGAATTGCCGCTGCCGGTGGCTTTGATGATCCAGTTGCCGTTATCGGAAATCGTTGAGAAGCCGATGGCATAACCGGTTTCGCCTTTATAGTAGCCGCCACCCACGGCCACCATGTTTTTGCCCGGCAGATAAGCCTGCGGCAGGCCGGCGGTGGCGATGGCTTGGGCAACGCCGGCATTGGCGGTGTTGGCCACGTCGTTTACTTTGGCATCCAGAGCCACGATGTTGGCGTTGTTACTGCCGCTGATTGCGCCCAAGGCCTGATTGAGCTGGCCTACATTGACTGCATCGTTGGGATTGGTGCCCGCACCTACGTTGGTGATCTTATTACCGCCGTTATCCAAACCGCCGGTCGTCAGGCTCACCGGGCTGCTGCCGGCAGCTGCCGGGATGATGGTTACGCCGCTGCCGTTGGTTACGGTTTGGTTGCCGGCCGCATCCTTGGTGGTCACGCTGGTCACGCTCAGGTTCGGATTCAACGCCAACTTGGCGCCACCGGTTACGGTGGTGCTGGTGATGTTGTCGTCACCTGTCACGTTGATCGTCTGCCCCAGCTGGTAGTTGTTGCTGCCGGTGGTGCCGCCGAAGTTGATGCCTTTGGCAATGTTGGTGGCATTGTTGGCAACGTTCTGGTTGGTGGTGTGTAGCTGACCGCCATTGACGGCGTCTTTGCTGTTGGCAGCAATATTGCCGTCGGCGACGTTGCCTAAGGTGACTGCATCGCCTGCCGCCACACCTACCAGGTTCACTTTGTTGCTCGGCGCATTGCTGGCTTGGCCTGCCGGGTCAACGTAGGTCAGCGGGGTGTCGAATTTGACTTCGGTTACACCGCCAGTGGTGTTGACTTTGGCTACGGTGCCTTGGCCGTTGACAAAGTTGATGGTGTCGCCGTGGGTAACAAAGTCTTTATCGGTGCCGTTACCCTGTACGGTGAAGCCGGCGTTCAGTACGTCGTTCACGGTGGCGGCGTTATTGCCTTTACCGTTGGCAGTCAGAGTCGCACGGTCGTTGCCAGTCGGGTTGGTCGTGACTGTGCTGGCATCGGCCAGGTTGCTCTTCACGTTGCCCAGGGTGGTCGGCGCGGTGGTGCTGCCGCCGGCGCTTTGCATGCTGGCAATCACGTCGCCGGCTGCAACTTGGTTACCTGCACCGTTAGGCGCGTCGTAGAAGTTGCCGTCGGTGTGTTTGTATACCTTGCTGCCGTCAGCTTTGGTGTACACCACCGGGGTTTGGGCGTTCTGCACCACGGCCTGGGCATTCAGGGCGTAGGTATAGGTTTGGTCACCAGTGGTGCCGTTCACATCCTGTTTGACGGTCAAACCATCGCCAGCGGCAAAGGTGACTTTCTGGCCGGGCTTCACGGTGGTGGGGGTGGCGGTGCTGCCGCTGGCCAAATTACCACCGGCAGTGGCTTGGAAGCCGCTGTTGTTGATGGCTTTGGCAATATCGCCGGCGGTGGCCAGTTTGTTGGCATCGGCGCCGGTCGGCTCAATCACTTTGCCAACCGGGTTGCCGTTGTTGCCGTCGCCCACGGTCAGTGCGGTGGTGTCGGCCGCTACGGTGTAGGTGGTGCTGCCGGTGGTGTTATCCTCTTTCGAGGTCCCGGTGATGCCGTCCCCCGCCTCTACCTTGCTGGTGGCGGCGGCCTGTGCGGCTTTCAGCTGGCTCACGTTCACCGCATCGGTGTCGGCCGCGCCGTTGGCTACATTGGTAATCTTGTTGCCGCCGTTGTTCAGACCATCCTTGGTCAGGCTCACCGTGTTCGCCGGATTCGTCGGGGTCGGCGCAGCAATGGTGATGCCGCTGTTGTCCATCTTGGTGTCGCCGGTTTTGACGCTGCCGTTGTCACCCAGGTCGATGTTCTGAGCCAGTTTCGCTGTCAGCGTGCCATTGCCGTCCGAGACGATGCCGATGTTGTTGTCCGTCAGCTTGTTCGCGTCGGTCACGCCGCCTTTGATGGTGAGTTTTTCGCCCAGCTTGCGTGCCGAGTCCGCGCCGCTGTCGCCCGCAAAGGTGATGGGTTTGACTACTTCCGCATTCAGGTTGCTGAGTGCAGTGCCCACGTTGTTGGCAACTGGATAGGTCGTGCCGTCGGTTTTGGTGATGCTGTAGCTAGGCTGAATGAAAGTGCCGGCCGGTACGGCTGGATCACTGCCGTCTGCAATGCCTGCTCCTCCACCCAGCGCATCAGCCGCGCCTTTGAGTTGGCTGACGTTGACGGCGTCGGTGTTGGCCGTGCCTGCCGCCACATTGGCCAGTTTGGTCGGCGCGGTGGTGCTGCCGCCGGCGCTTTGCATGCTGGCAATCACGTCGCCGGCTGCAACTTGGTTACCTGCACCGTTAGGCGCGTCGTAGAAGTTGCCGTCGGTGTGTTTGTATACCTTGCTGCCGTCAGCTTTGGTGTACACCACCGGGGTTTGGGCGTTCTGCACCACGGCCTGGGCATTCAGGGCGTAGGTATAGGTTTGGTCACCAGTGGTGCCGTTCACATCCTGTTTGACGGTCAAACCATCGCCAGCGGCAAAGGTGACTTTCTGGCCGGGCTTCACGGTGGTGGGGGTGGCGGTGCTGCCGCTGGCCAAATTACCACCGGCAGTGGCTTGGAAGCCGCTGTTGTTGATGGCTTTGGCAATATCGCCGGCGGTGGCCAGTTTGTTGGCATCGGCGCCGGTCGGCTCAATCACTTTGCCAACCGGGTTGCCGTTGTTGCCGTCGCCCACGGTCAGTGCGGTGGTGTCGGCCGCTACGGTGTAGGTGGTGCTGCCGGTGGTGTTATCCACTTTCGAGGTCGCGGTGCTGCCGTCACCCGCCTCTACCTTGCTGGTGGCGGCGGCCTGTGCGGCTTTCAGCTGGCTCACGTTCACCGCATCGGTGTCGGCCGCGCCGTTGGCTACATTGGTAATCTTGTTGCCGCCGTTGTTCAGACCATCCTTGGTCAGGCTCACCGTGTTCGCCGGATTCGTCGGGGTCGGCGCAGCAATGGTGATGCCGCTGTTGTCCATCTTGGTGTCGCCGGTTTTGACGCTGCCGTTGTCACCCAGGTCGATGTTCTGAGCCAGTTTCGCTGTCAGCGTGCCATTGCCGTCCGAGACGATGCCGATGTTGTTGTCCGTCAGCTTGTTCGCGTCGGTCACGCCGCCTTTGATGGTGAGTTTTTCGCCCAGCTTGCGTGCCGAGTCCGCGCCGCTGTCGCCCGCAAAGGTGATGGGTTTGACTACTTCCGCATTCAGGTTGCTGAGTGCAGTGCCCACGTTGTTGGCAACTGGATAGGTCGTGCCGTCGGTTTTGGTGATGCTGTAGCTAGGCTGAATGAAAGTGCCGGCCGGTACGGCTGGATCACTGCCGTCTGCAATGCCTGCTCCTCCACCCAGCGCATCAGCCGCGCCTTTGAGTTGGCTGACGTTGACGGCGTCGGTGTTGGCCGTGCCTGCCGCCACATTGGCCAGTTTGGTCGGCGCGGTGGTGCTGCCGCCGGCGCTTTGCATGCTGGCAATCACGTCGCCGGCTGCAACTTGGTTACCTGCACCGTTAGGCGCGTCGTAGAAGTTGCCGTCGGTGTGTTTGTATACCTTGCTGCCGTCAGCTTTGGTGTACACCACCGGGGTTTGGGCGTTCTGCACCACGGCCTGGGCATTCAGGGCGTAGGTATAGGTTTGGTCACCAGTGGTGCCGTTCACATCCTGTTTGACGG
Source organism: Eikenella sp. Marseille-P7795 (assembly GCF_916618725.1). Lineage (NCBI taxonomy): Bacteria > Pseudomonadati > Pseudomonadota > Betaproteobacteria > Neisseriales > Neisseriaceae > Eikenella > Eikenella sp. Marseille-P7795. The sequence goes on from NZ_CAKAJZ010000002.1 coordinate 95,879, forward strand.
TCAAACCATCGCCAGCGGCAAAGGTGACTTTCTGGCCGGGCTTCACGGTGGTGGGGGTGGCGGTGCTGCCGCTGGCCAAATTACCACCGGCAGTGGCTTGGAAGCCGCTGTTGTTGATGGCTTTGGCAATATCGCCGGCGGTGGCCAGTTTGTTGGCATCGGCGCCGGTCGGCTCAATCACTTTGCCAACCGGGTTGCCGTTGTTGCCGTCGCCCACGGTCAGTGCGGTGGTGTCGGCCGCTACGGTGTAGGTGGTGCTGCCGGTGGTGTTATCCACTTTCGAGGTCACGGTGATGCCGTCACCCGCCTCTACCTTGCTGGTGGCGGCGGCCTGTGCGGCTTTCAGCTGGCTCACGTTCACCGCATCGGTGTCGGCCGCGCCGGCAGCGACATTGGTGACGCGGCGGTAAAGTTTTTGCCCCATCCCAGCCGTGTTGTCGCCGCCGACCGATACTTCGCCCAGCTGCACACCAGCTTCGGCAACGCCGGCAACAACGGCGTTTGCCGTCGGTTTGTAGGGCGTAGCAGTCAGGTCTGTTTCGCCAGCAATGGAGAAGGAGCCGAGCGCAACATTGAAGTTGGTGTCATCTTTGACTTTTGCGCTGTCACCCAGGGCGACGTTGTTGTTCAAACGCACTGGCAGGCCGGGAATCATCGCCGTGCCGTTGCCGGCATTGGCGCCGCTGCCGACAGCCATGCCGCCATTGTTCGAGGAGGCGGCCGCACCGATAGCAATGCCGCCGGCTGCGCTTTCGCCGCTTACCGTGGCACCCGCGCCAAGCGCCACCGCCAGATCACCCTGCGCTTTGGCTTTGTCGCCGATGGCAATCGAGCCACTGGACAGATTAGCTGGCGAGTCAACGACTTGCGCTTGGTTACCGATAGCAACAGAATTGCGTTGCTCCGCTTTGGCTTTGACGCCGGCAGCCAGTGCGTCCACACCCGTAGCGCCGTCGTTGTTGTAGTTGCTGTCTGCGCCAGTTTCGGTGCTGTTGACGCTGTAGTAGTGCGTTTTGGCGGCACTGCCCATCGCCTGCAACTGGCTAAAATTGACCGCATCGGTGTCGGCCGTGCCGTTGGCCACATTGGTAATCTTGTTACCGCCGTTGTTCAAACCGCCGGTCGTCAGGCTCACCGATTTGCCTCCGCCTGCTGGAGTGATGGTCACACCGCTGCCGTTGGTTATGGTTTTATTCCCTGCCGCATCTTGAGTGGTTACGCTAGTAAAGGTGGGGGCTTCTTTCATGCTGATGGTAACCGTGGTTTTACCGGTAGCATTATCCTGAGCAACGTTAGTTTTCAGGTTGGCGGAAGAAGTAGCTTCTGTAGTATTGCCAGCAACAATGGCCAACTCCTTGCCCAATTGATGGGTTTGAAGGCTGTTGTTATCAGCATTCACTCCAAAACCTAAGCCGTTTACGATGGAATACAGCTGGCTGCCGTTAATAGCGTCAGTGCTAGCGGCAGTAATGGCACCCGGGGCAACGTGTTTGATTTGGCGTTCAGCCCCAGCCGCCCCTACCGATACTTGGTCGCCTGCCGCAATATTAGTCGCACCTGCAAAGCCACTGTATGTTATCGATCCGATAGTGGCGCTGGTTACGGCAGAAGCATTTACTTTAGTGGTACTTTTATTACCCAAAGCAATAGAGTTTTTTAAAGAGGCTTCTGCTTCTGCACCCAGTGCCGTGGCATGCGTCGCGGTAGCTTTGGTATCAACACCGATAGCGATTGAATTTATTTGCTTGTTGGCTTCCAGCAAGGTAGCTCCCGTCCCGATGCGGATGCTGTTCGTTGCGTTTGCCCCATTGACACCTCGATCGCCCACACCGATGATGCCGCTGTTCACATCCAAGCGGCCGCCAAGGGTAAGATGTTTGGCACCATTATCAGTCTCGCTTGTGGGAGCAAGCTTCTTATCACCGTAAAACAAAGTGCGGTTGGTCTGCGTATCGTGTTTTTCACTTCCTGTGGTAGTGCGCGAATTACACGGATTGTATGAAGATGTTAAGCCAACATCGGCGGCGTTATACATCGATACATTTCCGATCCCCTCCAAAGGAGTTGAAACCTGTTTAGGATTAGCCGGCTGTATGGCATAAGGCACGGCAGTAGAACCATCAGGAAGAACAGTACAGTTAGCATCCTGTCCGTCATTGATATAAATCCCCGGGCCGGCATGGGCATACCCGGCAGTAGCAGTCAGAGCCAGCAACATTGCAGAAGCAGCAACTCGGGGCATCCTGATGCCCACCCGACTCAAAATACCTGCCCCGCTGCCATTTACTCCGGTAGATGCAGATTTACCATGAGCCTTGGCCGTTTCCTGCACCGCCACCCAAGTGTTGGTATGTTCGTTCCACACAACGCGGTAAACTTTATTCATTTACTCTCTCCCTTAGTTTTTTCTAAACCAATCAAAAATCAACATAAAAACTTGCAAAGCCGCCCGAACAGCTGATTTACATCAACATAAACGCATTCCCACTGAAAAACTTGCCAAATCACACAAAATTTAAACTACCCTTGCAAGCCAAAAGACTTTTCTCTCAATAGATTCAGTGGGCTATATACTCTACAAACGCCGGTCAAATTAGGGCTGCATGATACCCATCTTTACCTGTTCAGCCTAGCGCCTTATCCATTCAAAGCCGGTTTTTACGGTATTTTTACAACACGCCGCCTGCTTAAACGCCACACGCGCGCCCACTCGCCCCCGCCGACACGGCTTTGGCCAGCATTTGCGCCCTCCCCTTTTCCCCACACCCGCCCCGATACCAACACGCCAACATTTCAGGCTACCTGAAAATCCAGCATTACTTTTTCAGGTAGCCTCCTGCGGGTTCAAAATAGCTTGGGCATTGGCCTCCAAACCTTGGATAACTCTGCCCGGCCCGCCATTCCGCCTATCACGGAAATATACGAAACACAAAGGCTACCTGAAAACTTCGCCCGCTTTTCAGGTAGCCTTTAATCGAGTTGAAGCAGCCTAAGCGGATATCCGGCCTACCTCACTCCCTATTGCTGAAACACAAAGGCTACCTGAAAAATATTTTTCAGGTAGCCTTTGGCGCATTGGCAGTTTAGTCTGCCAGTTTCACAGTGCCGTTCATCACGCCGGCGTGGCCGGGGAAGGTGCAGAAGAATTTGTAGCTTGAGCCGGCGGCCAGCTTGCTCACGGGGAAGGTAACCGAGGTTTCTTCTCCGCCGCCGATGAGTTTGGTGTGGGCGATCACGCGGGTATCGCCGGGTTTCACGTAGTCGTTGTCGGGGCCGGCGCCGATGCCGTCGTTGTTCACGCCGTTTACGTCGCCTTCGGCGGTGATGACGATGTTATGCCCCATCGAGGCTTTGGGCATGCTGCCGGTGTGCTTGAGGGTAACGGTGAAGTCGGTGCAGCCTTTGGGCACGCTGATTTCGGCGGTGTTGTATTGCATGCTGTCGCCGGTTTCCACCAGTTGCGAGCAGCCTTCGGCGGCAGCGGCGGGGGCGGAGGCGGCTTCGGAAGCAGGCGCGGCTTCGGAAGCGGCGGAAGCAGGATGCTCGTGTGCGGCTTCGGAGGCGGCGGAAGCGGCGGCGGGCTGGGTGGGTTCGCCGCCGCAGGCGGCCAGCGCCAGTGCGGCGGCAATCAGGGGGAGGTACAGTTTCATAACGTGGTTTCCTTAATTAAAACATGGGAGAAATACTGCGCGGCTGATTATAGCGCAGCGGGAGCGGCTTGTCTGATTCGGGATAAGGAAATCCGGCTTTCAGGTAGCCTGAGCGCCGGATTGGTTGGGTTTATTTTTCAGGTAGCCTACGGCGTGCCGTGCTCGCTGCCCACGGCGCCGCTGTTTTGATACAGGGTAAACAGGGATACGCCTTCGTTGCGGATGCGGTCGCCGCCGGGCAGGTCGGTGAATTCGAGGATGGCGGCGGCTTCCACCACGTGCCCGCCGAGCTTGCGGATGAGGTTGATGCCGGCGAGCATGGTGCCGCCGGTGGCCACGAGGTCGTCCACCAGCAATACGCGGGCGTTGTTTTTGAAGGCGTCGGTGTGGATTTCCACGGTGGCTTCGCCGTATTCGAGCGCGTAGCTTTCCGACACGGTGGCGAAGGGCAGCTTGCCTTTTTTGCGGATGGGCACGAAGCCGACGTTGAGTTGGTAGGCCAGCGCGGCGCCGATGATGAAGCCGCGCGCATCAAGCCCGGCCACCACGTCGATGTCTTGCGTCATGTAGCGGTAGGTGAGCAAGTCCACCAGCAGGCGGAAATATTCCGGGCTTTGCAGCACGGGCGTGATGTCGTGAAACAGCACGCCTTCCTGTGGCCAATGCGGGATTTTGCGGATTTTCTGCGCCAGCATTTCAACAGTCATCACTTCGGGGTGGAACAGCATGATAGTTAATCTTTCAGGTAGCCTGTGAACGGTGCGGATATTACCATTTCCACCGCCGTTTGGCACAACATTGCGCACCCAAATCAAATCCCCGCCGCAGGCAAAACACACACGGCGGATTTTTGGTTACAATCAGCCCGAGAAACCGAACACAAGGCGAACCCCCATGGAAACCGGCTATTCAGACACCCACATCACCGACCTGCCCGCCTGCCGCCGCTGGCTGGCCGAGTATGCCGCCCAGCAAAACGAGGCCGACCGACAACTTCTGCACCAAGCCTTCGCCCTGGCCGAAGCGCACTACCCCGCCGACGCGCAAACCTACGCCGGCGAGCCGCTGCTGCCCCACGCCTTGGGCGCCGCGCAGATGGTGGCGCAGCTCGACTTGCTGCCCGAAGCCGTGGCCGCCACCATATTGTCCGGCATATCCAAACAGGGCGGCAATTGGCAAATTCAGGTAGCCGAGCAATGCGGGCAAACCGTGTGCGCCCTGGTGCAGGGTATCGACCAAGTACAGAAGCTCACCCACTTCGCCCGCGTAGACGGCCTCGCCACGCCCGAAGAGCGCGCCGCGCAGGCCGAAACCATGCGCAAAATGCTGCTGGCCATGGTGTCCGACATCCGCGTGGTGCTCATCAAACTCGCCCTGCGCACCCGCACCATGCAATACCTCGGCAGCTGCCCCGACAGCCCAGGGAAACGCGCCATCGCCAAAGAAACGCTGGATATTTTCGCCCCGCTCGCCAACCGCTTGGGCGTGTGGCAGCTCAAATGGCAGCTCGAAGACTTGGGCTTCCGCCACCAAAACCCAGAAGAATACCGCCGCATCGCCCACCTGCTCGACGAAAAACGCCCCGAGCGGCAGCATTATATCGACCACTTCCTCGGCATCCTCAAAGCCGAGCTGGCCAAATACGGCATCCGCGACTACGACGTGGCCGGCCGCCCCAAACACATCTACTCCATCTACCGCAAGATGGTGAAGAAAAAGCTCGACTTTGAAGGGCTCTACGACATCCGCGCCGTGCGCGTGCTGGTGAACAGCGTGCCCGAGTGCTACACCGTGCTCGGCATCGTGCACAGCCTGTGGCAGCCCATCCCCGGCGAATTCGACGACTACATCGCCAACCCCAAAGGCAACGGCTACAAAAGCCTGCACACCGTCATCATCGGCCCCGAAGACAAAGGCATTGAAGTGCAGATCCGCACCAAAGAAATGCACCAATTCAACGAATTCGGCGTGGCCGCACACTGGCGCTACAAAGAAGGCGGCAAAGGCGACGCGGCGTATGAACAGAAAATCGCCTGGCTGCGCCAACTGCTCGACTGGCGCGAAAACATGGCCGAAAGCGGCAAAGAAGACCTCGCCGCCGCCTTCCAAACCGAGCTCTTCAACGACACCATCTACGTGCTCACCCCGCACGGCAAAGTGCTCTCCCTGCCCGTGGGCGCCACCCCCATCGATTTCGCCTACGCCCTGCACAGCAATCTGGGCGACCGCTGCCGCGGCGCCAAGGTAGACGGCCAAATCGTCCCCCTCTCCACCCCGCTGGAAAACGGCCAGCGCGTGGAAATCATCGCCGCCAAAGAAGGCGAGCCCTCGGTAAACTGGCTGTATGAAGGCTGGGTGAAGAGCAACAAAGCCATCGCCAAAATCCGCGCCTACATCCGCCGCCAAAACGCCGAAAACCTGCGCGAACAAGGCAAGCTGCAACTGGAGCGCACCCTGCTCAAAATCCAGGCCAAGCCCAATATGCAGGCCCTGGCCGAAAAACTCGGCTTCAAAAAGCCCGACGACCTCTACACCGCCGTGGCGCACGGCGAAATCATGCCCCGCGCCGTGCAGAAAGCCTGCGGCCTCCTGGCCGAGCCCGCGCCCGAGCCTGTGAGCACGCAGAGCATCGTGAAAGAATCGCGCATCAAGGCCGACGGCGGCAAAGGCGGCATCCTGGTGGACGGCGAATCCGGCCTGCTCACCACCCTGGCCAAATGCTGCAAGCCCGCCCCGCCCGACGAAATCGCCGGCTTCGTTACCCGCGGGCGCGGCATTTCCATCCACCGCCTCGGCTGCCCCGCCTTCCAGAAGCTGGCCGAACAAGCCGCCGAAAAAGTCGTGCCCGCCTCCTGGGCTGGCGTGCCGGCCGGGCAGGTGTTTGCCGTAGACATCGAAGTGTCTGCCCAAGACCGCAACGGCCTCCTGCGCGACCTCTCCGAAGCCCTGGCGCGGCACAAGCTGAACGTAACCGCCGTGCAAACCCAATCGCGCAACCTCGAAGCCAGCCTGCGCTTCACGCTGGAAGTGCACCAAGTGGGCGACCTGCCGCACGTGCTCGCCAGCCTCGCCAACGTAAAAGGCGTTACCGGCGTGAGTAGGCTGTAACGCAGCACCCGCACCATCAATCCAGGCTACCTGAAAGCGCAGCTTCAACGCAGTGAAAACGAAGTTTCTGCGAAGCTAAAACGAAGTTTCTGCCCCAAGCATTTTTCAGGTAGCCTTGATTGCGCGAAGCGAGATTCCAAGCGTTGGGGCTACCTGAAAACTCGGCAACGGCCTTCAGCTGCTGCCATCAGATAATGGATTCAATTTAAACCGCTACGGCGTTGGCTTGCTGCCTTGCCTCGGTTTAAATTGAATCCACTATTTTTCAGGTAGCCTCCAATCCGTGCCGCCCATGCGGAAGGCTACCTGAAAACATCGGCTGCAACGAAACGCAAAGTTTCTGCGCAGCCAAAATTTTCAGGTAGCCTTTTGCGTGCCAGCACGTGCCGTTAATATGCGCCGATTTGCTCCGCCGCCTGCGCCACGCCCTGCGACAAGGCGTTCACCATCGCCGCGTAGCCGTCGCCCTGCTGCGGGGTTTGGATGCGGAAGGGCGCAGTACGGCCGTTCGGCCATTGGGCGTAGCCGCTCACCAGCGTGTGGCCGCGGAAGCTGCCTTGAAACTGCTCGATGTAAATCTTGAGCACGGGCAGGCCGTTGCCGCGGCCGTAGGGCACGAAGCGGGCGCCGCCGTGGCGGTTCAGCCGGTTGCTGAAGGCGGCGGCGAGGCTTTGATCCAGCGGCGCGGCCCACAGGTGGTGGCGGGCGAAATTCAGGCGCTGCTCGTCGGTTTGATACACCAGCCCGCCCTGCCCCAGCGGCTCGGCCAGAATCACTTGCACGGCGGTTTGGCGGGCGGCCTGGCCGGCGGGCGGCACGAAGGCGCTGTCGGGCAGGCTGAAATACTGGGTGGCGGGCGTGGCGGCGCAGGCGGCCAGCAGCAGGGCGGCGGCAGGCGCGGCCAGCTTGGCAAGAAGGTTCATCAGCGGCTTCCTTTCGGGGTGGGGTCGGTGGAGGAAGAATTGAAAATCAGGGCGTTGGGCTGCTCTTTCAGGGTGTTGAGCACGGGCGCGGCCTGCTGGAGGGTGCGGTCGATGCTGCGCAGGGTTTTCTGCACGTCGCCATACACGGGCGATTGCGGCGACACACCTTGCAGGGTGGTGCGCAATTCGGCCAGGGTGCGGTTCAGCTCGCCGGGCAGCTGCTGGGTTTGCGGCTGGCCGAGCAGGCGGTTGGCCTGCGCCAGCGTGCCTTTGAGCTCAGCCAGGCTGCCGTTGAGCTCGCGCACGGTTTTATCCAGCGGCAGGCGGTTGAATTTATCCAGCAAATCGGACACCTGCTGCTGCAAATCGCCCAAGCCGGCGCCGTTGCGGGTGGCGATCACGGTGTTGCCCTGGTAGCTGGCCACGGGCTTGAGCACGCTCTGGCCGGGCGCTTCGGACAGCTCCACAAACAGCGAGCCGGTGAGCAGGTTATTGCTGGCGAGGGTGGCGCTCAGGCCTTTGTTGAGGGCGCGGCCAATTTGGTCGGCCCAGGCTTCCTTGCTTTGCGCGTCGGCATTCATTTCCAGCCGCGAGGGATCGATGCGGATGCGCACCGGAATCCAGCCGTTGTCGAACAGGCGCAGGCTGTCGTTGCGGTCGAAATACGGCACGTCGGTAACCGTGCCGATGGGGATACCTTTGTATTCTACCGGCGCATCCACCGCCAGCCCGCGCACGCTCTGTTTGAAGAAAACCACGTAATACAGCGAGCGCTCGTCGGCCTGGTTTTCCACGTCGGCGCGGCTGGCATAGAGCTTGAACAGGGTGTTGTTGCCCACTTGGCCGCCCTTCTCGCCGCTAGGCGGGTCGTCGAAGGCGATGGCGCCGGAAATCAGCGCGGGCAGCGAGGGGCTGTCCACTTTCAGGCCGCCGTTGCCCAGCTCCACCTTCAGGCCGCTTTGTAGCCAGAAGCGGGCATTGCTGCCCACCAGCTTATCGTTCGGGCTGGCGATAAAAATTTGATAAGAAACGGTTTTGCTCACCGGATCAAACTCAGCGTCCTCCACGATGCCCACATTGATGTCGCGGTACATCACCGGGCTGCCGTTGCTCAAAATCTTGCTGCCGCCGCCTTTGAGGCGCAACCTCAGGCCGCCTTGGGCAAACGCGGCCACCGGCGGGAAATCGGCCACGGTGAATTCGCGCGCCTCTTCCGGGCTTTTGCCGGGCAGCAGCGCAATATACGAGCCGGACACCAGCGTGCTCAAGCCGGTGATGCCGCTTTGGTCCACGCGCGGCTTCACAATCCAAAACTGGCTGTCTTTGCGCACCATATCTTTGGCTTCGCCGGTGAGCCGGGCGGTGAGCGCTACGCCTTCCTGGTTGGGGCGCAGGTGGATGGCGGTTACGCGGCCCACGTCCACATCCAGCACTTTGATTACGGTGTTGTTCACTTCGATGCCTTCGGCATTGGCCACATACAGCGTGACTTCGGGGCCGGTATCGCGGATGTACTCAAACAGCAGCCAGGCGCCGGTGATGAGCGCAATCAGCGGAATCAGCCACACCATAAAGGAGAAGCTGCGGTTGCGGCGGATTTCCGCCTGCGGCTCGTGTTCGGAAGAGTGTGTTGTCATGGTTGGGATGCTTGGTTTTTAAAAAGGTTGGGGCTTGGGTGTTTTCAGGTAGCCTTTTCTTAGCCGGAGGCTACCTGAAAAACGCAGCGCGGCGGAATGTCTGCAAAGCCAAAATGTCAGCCCGACTGTTTGCGCCGTTGGGCGGCTTTGTCCCACATCAGGCGCGGGTCGAAAAAGTGCGCCGAAAGCATGGTGAGCAGCACCACCAGGCAGAAATACAGCGCCGCCGGCCCGGGCACCACGCGCGCCAAATGCGTGCGGAAAGTGGACATCAGCATGATGATGACGAAAATATCAATCATCGACCAACGCCCGATGGATTCGGTAATCAGATACAGCTTGGAAAGCTTCTGCGGCGCCATATTGATGCCAAACTTGGCCGCATACAGCAGCACGCCCATGGCGATAATCTTCAGCCACGGCACCATGATGCTGGCGCTGAAAATAATCATCGCAATATAGTGGTCGCCGTCGCGCCACATAAACCGGATGCCGCTGAAAATCGTGCTGCGCTCGATCACGGTGGGGTTGGACGACACCATAATCGTCATCAAATTCGCCGGCAAGAGCAACACCAGCGCCGTAATCAGCAGCGCCAAGCTCCAGCCCAGGCTGTTCGGCCGCCGCTTGTGCAGCCCCGAGCCGCAGATGCCGCATTCCGTTTCGCCCGCCGGCCGCTCAAACAAACACTTGCCGCAAAACACCGAGCTGCCTTGCGGCCGCAGCAAATCCCGATCCCCGTTCAGCCGCCGGATTTGGTAATACACCCAATGCTCCGGCACCGAAATCGCCGTGCGAATCAGCAGCACGGAGAGCGCAAACATCAGGTAAAAGGCCGCGCCAAACTGCACCTGCGCCACCTTGCCCAGCTTGATATACGCCACCAGCGTGGAAATAAAAAACACATCCACCATCATCCAACCGCGCAGCCGCACCAGCCAGCGCGTGGCGCGCAGCACCCCCGGCGGCGGCCTGCCCCATAGCAGCCCGCCATACACATACAAACACAGCAGGCAAAACAGCAGCGGTGCGCCGAAAGTGAGCACAAACATCACCTCCGCCAAAAAGCCCGATTCCTGCAAAATCAGCACCTTCATCATTTCCGGCAGCGTGAGCGGCACATTCTGCCCCAACACCGTAACCTGCATATACAACCCGGAAAACACCACCGCCAGCATAATCAGCGAAGCCAAAGCCAGCGCCGGCGGCAGCATAAACGGATTGGCCTCCACCCGCGCCAGCGGATGCCGGCAGCGCGGGCAAAACGCCGCCTTCCCCGGCTTGAGCGGCGGCAGGCGCAGCTCCAAACCGCAGGAATGGCAGCAAATATGGTGCGCCGGCATCACCGCCTGCGGCTGGTATGGGCGGTAGCGGCGGGCGCGACGCAATCGGGTGGTGAAATCCAAGGGGAAGGAAACCGGCAGAAAAAAGAAAGGGCGATTATAGCCCAAAGCGGATTGGCGGCAAGGGCTTAAGCAGAGAGAAAGGCCGAATAGTTTTCAGGTAGCCCTCACGCGAAGCTGGAGGCTACCTGAAAACCATCGGCAACAAACAACCCTGCCGTACGAGCCACATTGCCCTACTCACACCGATTCGTGCGGACAATCTGCTGGTAACCCCTCCGCACATTGCCCACATCGTTGATTTGGCAACGTCCGTTATGGCAACTAACGTTAAAGTGAGTGGTAACGGTTTTTCTAGGCTCGCCCAGATTGACAAAATCTTTAAACGTTGCACGCACCCTGTCTCCCTGCAATGGCGTCACCCTCAGTGTCCGCATCAAATCATCGGGCGCACCGCCATTCCCAATGCCCATATCGAAATGCCTGGCATATTCGCACTCAATCCCCTGGGCCCGGGTATTAGCTCTATCGATAATCCGATAAGCCTGATTCACAACACGCTTAAATTCCGGCGAAGCATACGGCAAATAATCCTCTTTGGCATACGCCTGCCGCACAACCTGTATTTTTGCCTGCTCATCCAAGGTTTGCGCCTGTACAGCCGAAGCCATGAGCAACGCCGCCTGCGCCGCAATCATCATCCATTTTCCCATGTCTTTTCCTTTCAATATCCAATCGCAAATCATCTCGCGTATGAGCAAACTCATACCCTTCCCGCTTGAGCCGCGCCATTTTTCAGGTAGCCCCAATCTTCACCCAAGGCTACCTGAAAATACCGCAGCAACAAAGCCAAACCCAGCCTACCCCAAACCCCGCACGCAGGCAAGCCGCCGCCCTATTCCTCAAAGCAATATGCCAGCGCCGCATAATCCGCCACCCTGTCTAGCGGCCACACCGTTTGCAGCCGCAGCAGGTGTTCGCGCGCCAAAAACAGGCGGATTTGCCCGATGCCGCTGGGCGGCGCGCCATCCGTGGTTTCCGGCGGCAGCCAAATATCCGCGCACAGCCGCCCGCTGTCGATATACAGCGCTTCAAACGCCGGAGAAAAACAGGCCAGGCGCGAGCCGTCGTCATACCACAGGCGCAGTTCGCTGCCGCCTGCCGCCGCGCCGATTTCCACGCAATCGCAGTTTTGCTCCAAAGGAAACGGGTCTGCCGCCAGCGCCAAAGAGAAAGGCCGGCACAACAGCTCGATGCCGGAGCAATGGATTTCGTATATTTTCATGGTTCGCCCTAACCGTTAAACCAAACCGATAAATTTTCAGGTAGCCTTCGCGCATGGCAAAGGCTACCTGAAAAGTATAGTGGATTAACAAAAACCAGTACGGCGTTGCCTCGCCTTGTCCTGATTTTTGTTAATCCACTATACAAACCTCAACGGTGGCTGAGAAACAGCAATATTTACTGTTTGGCAGCCTGCATATTGGCAATAAACTTGTCAAACAGATAGCCGACATCCTGCGGGCCAGGGCTGGCTTCGGGGTGGCCTTGGAAACAGAACACGGGTTTGTCGGTCAGCTCAATGCCTTGCAAGGTGTCGTCGAACAGGGAATGGTGGGTAATCCTTGCGTTGGCGGGCAGGGTGTCGGCATCGACGGCGAAGCCGTGGTTTTGGCTGGTGATGACGACTTTGCCGCTGTCCAAGTCTTGCACGGGGTGGTTCGCGCCGTGGTGGCTGAAGTGCATTTTCAGGGTTTTTGCGCCGATGGCGAGGCTGATGAGCTGGTGTCCCAAACAAATGCCGAAGATGGGTTTGCCGCTTGCCATCAGTTTTTGCACGGCTTCGATGGCGTAGTCGCAAGGCTCGGGGTCGCCCGGGCCGTTGGAGAGGAATACGCCGTCCGGGTTGAGTGCCAACACCTCTTCCGCACTGGTTTGGGCGGGGACGACGGTCAGGCGGCAGCCGCGCGAGGCGAGCATACGCAGGATGTTGGTTTTCACGCCGAAATCATAGGCGACAACGTGGAACGGCTGTTCGGCAGGAGTAACGAAACCTTTGCCCAACGCCCATTCGCCTTCGGTCCATTCGTAGGCTTCTGTGCAGGAAACTTCTTTCGCCAAATCTTTGCCGACCATGCTGCCGAACGCGGCGATGAGTTCCTGCGCTTTTTCCACCGTAGCGTCCGCGCCGGTCAGAATCGCGCCGCCTTGCGCGCCTTTTTCGCGCAAGAGCGTGGTCAGGCGGCGGGTGTCGATGTCGGCAATGGCGACGGTTTTGTTGCGCACTAAATAGTCGTGCAGGCTTTCGAACGCGCGGAAGTTGCTGTGCAAGAGCGGCAGGTCGCGGATAATCAGGCCTGCGGCATAAACGCTGCGGCTTTCTTCGTCTTCGGCGTTGGTGCCGGTATTGCCGATGTGGGGGTAGGTGAGGGTAACGATTTGTTTGCAGTAGGACGGGTCGGTCAGGATTTCCTGATAGCCGGTCATGGAAGTGTTGAACACGACTTCGCCGGAAGTCGTGTCGTCGTAACCGATTGATGTGCCGTGAAATACGCTGCCGTCAGCGAGAACGAGGAGTGCGGGAGTGGTCATGGTGTGGTGTCCGATAAGAGGGGTTCAATCCGAGAAAAAGCACGTTCCCGCACCGCATGGCGGTGTGCAAACGTGCTTCTGGGGCGGGCGCGCCGCCTGTCGGAAGCACGTTATTTTACTGGACAACGCAAGTTCACGGCAAGGCAGGCCAGCCTGATTGGGCGGCAAAAGGCTACCTGAAAGCGTGAGCTTCAACGCAGTTAAAACGAACGGAGTGAGTTTCTGCGAAGCTAAAACGCAAGCTTCAGCGAAGTGAAAACTTGGGGCGGGGATTTTTCAGGTAGCCTCTGTGCTAGAAGGGCTGGCTGAAGAATGAATCAGACTGATTCACTCGCTGCGGCCTGCTTACACAATAAAAAACAGACGATATACAAACAAGCAAAACAACATATCCAACAACAAGCAAACCGTTGCCGAGCAAAATATCCTGACGGCTGCTGCGGCTTTGACGGGCAGGCAATGAAACGACAAATAAACAATAAACAGGCTTACCAAATAATAGACTAGTAATTCAATCATTCCCATGATGAAGTAATGGAAATCACGAGACGGGACGTTGGCAATAAAATCAAGCCAACCTTTAAACTCTCCCAAAGCCAATAAAACCGCAAACAGGTTCAGCACAAGCCGACTTTTTGCATGGATTTGATTTAGTTATAACAAAGGCTACCTGAAAAATTGAAAGCCAATATTTTCAGGTAGCCTCTTATCAGCCCAACGGCCTCACACCACAATATTCACCAGCCGCTTGGGCACGACGATGATTTTCTTCGCCGCTTTGCCTTCCATAAACTTCTGCGCGCCGGCGGTGGCGAGCGCGGCGGCTTCGATGGCGGCTTTGTCGGCTTCGGCGGGCACGGTGATTTTGTCGCGCAGCTTGCCGTTCACCTGCACCATCATTTCGATTTCGGTCTGCACCAGCGCGGCGGGGTCGGCTTTCGGCCACGCGGTTTCCCACACCTTGCCGCCCTCGCGCAGCTCGCCCCACAGGCTTTCGCAAATGTGCGGCACGATGGGCCACAGCAGCAGCAGCACGGCTTCCAGCGTTTCCTGCGCCACTTCGCGGCCGTGCGTTTCGGCCAACGCGCCGCTTTTGGCAGTGGCGTCGTATTGGTTCAGCAGCTCCATCACGGCGGCCACGGCGGTGTTGAACTGCTGGCGGCGGTCGTAGTCGTCGGTGACTTTGGCGATGGTGCTGTGCAGCTTGAAGCGCAACTCTTGCAGGCTGCCTGCCAGCGCGTTGTGGCTACCTGAAAACGCCTGCGCCGTACCGCCCTGATTGAATTCGTACACGGTGCGCCACAGACGGCGCAGGAAGCGGTGCGCGCCTTCCACAGCGGCGTCGTTCCATTCCAGCGACTGCTCGGGCGGCGCGGCGAACATCATGAACAGGCGGGCGGTGTCCGCGCCGTAGGTGTCGATCAGCGTTTGCGGATCAACGCCGTTGTTTTTGGATTTGGACATTTTTTCCATACCGCCAATCTGCACGGGCTGCCCGTCGGCGCGCAACACGGCGGAGGCGGGGCGGCCTTTGTCGTCCAACTGCAAATCCACATCGGCGGGGTTGAACCATTCTTTGCCGCCATCGGCACGGTCGCGGTAGTAGGTTTGCGCCAGCACCATGCCCTGTGTGAGCAACTGCTTGAACGGCTCGCGCACGGGCACAATCCCTTCTTCGTTCATCAATTTAGTGAAGAAGCGGGCGTACAAAAGGTGCAAAATCGCGTGTTCGATACCGCCGATGTATTGGTCGGCCTGCCCCCAATACGCCGCCGCTTCGGGCGCGACCATGTGCGCGTCGTCGCGCGGCGACATATAGCGGAACTGGTACCAGCTCGATTCCATGAAGGTGTCCATGGTGTCGGTTTCGCGCTTGGCCGCGCCGCCGCATTTCGGACATTTTGTCTCATAAAATTCGGGCATTTTGGCCAGCGGCGAACCCGCGCCGTCGGGCACCACGTTTTCGGGCAGCACCACGGGCAAATCCTGTGCGGGCACGGGCACTTCGCCGCAGCATTCACAATGGATGATGGGAATCGGGCAGCCCCAATAACGCTGGCGGGAAATGCCCCAGTCGCGCAGGCGGTATTGCGTTTTCGGCTCGCCCGCAGAAGCAGCCTGCAACTTGGCGGCGATGGCATCGAAAGCAGCCTGAAAATCCAAGCCGTTGAATTCGCCTGAGTTTATCAGCCGCGTGTTTTCCTTCGCGCCATACCAGTCATGCCACACGGAGGGGTTGTAGGGCTGCGGTTCGTTCAATTCGATCACCTGTTTAATCGGCAGGCCGAATTTGTTGGCAAACTCAAAATCGCGCTCGTCGTGCGCGGGCACGGCCATCACCGCGCCGTCGCCGTAGCCCCACAGCACATAGTTCGCCACCCACACTTCCAGCCGCTCGCCGTTGAGCGGGTTGATGACGAAGCGGCCGGTGGGCAGGCCTTTTTTCTCCATCGTCGCCATATCGGCTTCAGCCACGCTGCCGGCCTTGCATTCGGCGATGAACGCTTGCAGTGCAGGCTGCTTTTCGGCAGCGGCGGCGGCCAGCGGGTGCTCGGCGGCCACAGCCACATAAGTCGCGCCCATCAGCGTGTCGGGGCGGGTGGTATAGACTTGAATATAATCGGCATAATTTTCAGGTAGCCCTTCGCGGCTGTCGGCGGCTACCTGAAAACGCACGTTCATGCCGCGCGATTTGCCAATCCAGTTGCGCTGCATGGTTTTCACCTGCTCCGGCCAGTCCAAGCCGTCCAAATCGGCCAGAAGCTGCTCGGCGTAATCGGTGATTTTGAAGTAGTACATCGGGATTTCGCGCTTTTCCACCAGCGCGCCGCTGCGCCAGCCGCGCCCGTCAATCACCTGCTCGTTGGCCAGCACGGTGTGGTCCACCGGGTCCCAGTTCACCGTGCCCAACTTTTTGTACACAATGCCTTTTTCAAACAGCTTGGTGAACAGCAATTGCTCCCAGCGGTAGTATTCTGGGCGGCAGGTGGCGATTTCGCGTTCCCAATCCAGCGCGAAGCCCAAGCTCTGCAACTGGCCGCGCATATAGGCGATGTTTTCATATGTCCATTTGGCGGGCGCGGTGCCGTTTTTCAGCGCGGCGTTTTCGGCGGGCATGCCGAACGCGTCCCAACCCATCGGCTGCAACACGTTGAACCCGTTCAGCAATTTGAAGCGGCTGCGCACGTCGCCGATGGTGTAGTTGCGCACGTGCCCCATGTGCAGCCTGCCGCTGGGATAGGGGAACATGGAGAGGCAGTAGAATTTGGGCTTAGTGCTGTTTTCTTTGGCGTTGAAAACGCGGTGCGCCGCCCATTTTTCGCGGGCGGCGGGCTCGGTGAGGGAGGGTTGGTAGAGTTCTTGCATGATGGGTTCTGCCGACAGATTGAGATAGTTTGGAAAACTGCGGATTATAAGCCAGCGGCGGCGCATCGCCAAACAGGAAACTGCAAACGATTGCCACCATCGGGCAGAGCGGCAGAACGATTGCCACCATCGGGCAGAGCGGCAGAACGATTGTGCTTGGCAAATGAAGAATTAGATAAGAATAAGCCCTTACACGCCGGCCACGCCATCAGGCTACCTGAAAAATATCGGCAGCTCCCCCGACGCAAGTTGAACATTCACTTTGTGCGCCTGGCACAGACAAAAAAAAGCCATCAATACCAAGGGAGGAAGTATTGATGGCCAACTTGCGGGAAAACGTCTACTTACTATCCATACCGCCTACCAAGAAGCGGCACAGACGGGGCGCATTGTATAGAATACTTTGATTATTGTCACTACTAATTGTTATTTTTTACCCAAATACGGCAATTCGCCGCCATAAACTTGCACTAAGCTTGAAAAGAAGAAGATTTGTTCATTTATTTAAGTAAAGATTAAGCGCAGTATTTAAACAATAATTTTTAACGATTCTTCACTTTTCTATCTGAATGTTATGTTATTTCAACTGTTGCGTTTTTGTCATCATCTGCCGCATTCATCTTCTTAACTGCCTGCCGAACCTTCTCCGGATCGCCCATGCGCAGCAGTTTGCGCACCTGAGAGGCCAGCTCGGCCGTGTTGCTTTGAATAATCACATTTTTCACCGCCAGCAGATTGCTAGCATTCATGGAGAAGCGGCGCAGGCCCAGACCCAACAGCAAGCGGGTGAAATGCAAATCGCCCGCCATTTCGCCGCACACCGACACCGGCTTGCCCATGCGCTTGGCGGTGCCAAACACATGATGCAGCAGCTTCAACACAGCCGGGTGAGCGGGCTGGTAGAGATAGCTCACGCTGTCGTCGCCGCGATCCACCGATAAGGTATATTGAATCAAATCATTGGTACCGACCGAGATAAAATCCAGATATTTCAAAATGCTGCCCACAGTGAGTGCGGCCGAGGGGATTTCGATCATCGCGCCCACCTGCACTTTGCCATACTCTTCGCCGCGCTCCTCCAGCTGGCGGCGGGCGGTGGCCAAATGGTTGATACACTGGCGCACTTCATCCACTGAAGAAATCATCGGCCACATGATTTTCACCGGCCCCAGCGCCGCCGCGCGCAAAGCCGCCCGCATCTGGGTGCGGAACATCACCGGCTCGGCCAGGCAGAGGCGGATGCCGGTCATGCCCAAGGCGGGGTTGAGCGCGTGGCCTTCGCCAAACCAACGCGGGTTTTTATCCACGCCCAAATCCACGGTGCGCAAGGTGAGCGGCTTGCCTTTGAGCTTTTTCACAATGCCGGCATACACGCGGTATTGCTCGTCTTCGTCGGGCAGGTTGTCGCGGTTTAAAAACAGGAATTCGCTGCGGAACAAGCCCACGCCGTCGGCGGAAAGGCGGTTCATCAGGCGCACGTCTTGGCCGGATTCGATGTTGGCCAAAAGCTCGATGTCGATGCCGTCTTTGGTGGTGGCGGTAATGTCTTTGAGCTTGTTGAGCAGGCGGCGCTGGCTACGGTACACGCGGTCGCGCTTGCGGTATTCGCTGAGGATGAGGTCATCGGGGTTGATGATTAGCACGCCGCTGAGGCCGTCCACAATGATCCATTCATCTTGGCTGATCAGCTCGCGCGCGTTGTATAGGCCGATTACCGAGGGCATATCCAGGCTGCGGCCCAAAATAGCGGTGTGGCTGGTAGGGCCGCCGGCGTCAGTGGCGAAGCCGGCAATGCGGTGCTCCTTGAAATACACGGCATCAGCGGGCGATAAATCGTGGGCAACCAGGATGATGTCGTCTTCGGTGTCGGTGTCGGGCAAGAAGTCGGTGTTCTGCCCCATCAGGTTTTGGTAGATCCGCTCGGCTACCTGAAGCATGTCTTGCTTGCGTTCGCGCAGGTATTCGTCGTCGATGGCGTCGAACTGTTCGGCCAACTTGTCGGTTTGCAGCTTCAGCGCCCATTCGGCGTTGATGCCCTGCGCGCGCAGAATGTCGATCGGCTCGCGCGAAAGGGTAACGTCGGCCAGGAGCATCAGGTGCAGCGAAATAAACGCGCCCAATTCGGTTGGCGCATTTTCGGGGATGGCGCTGCGCAGCTGCTCCAGCTGGCGGCGGGTGGCCTTCACGGCCGCTTCAAAACGTTCGGCCTCGGCATCGATTTCCTCCGGCGCCATATCCAGCTGCGGCACTTCCTCCATGCCGCGCACCACCAAATGCGCCCGCCCGATGGCAATCCCGCTGCCCGCCGCAAATCCGTGCAACACCACGCTCATGTTTACTCGCCTTCGTCGAAATAATTATTGATCAAAGCCAGCAGCGCCTGCATGGCCGCCTGCTCGTCTGCGCCCTCGGTTTCGATTTCGATTACTGCGCCCTTGGCCGCCGCCAGCATCATCAAGCCCATGATGCTCTTGCCGTTTACACACTTGCCGTTGCGGCACACCCGCACCTCGGCGGCAAACGCGCCCGCCGTTTGCGTAAACTTGCTCGACGCGCGCGCGTGCAGCCCCAGCTTGTTAATAATCTCCACCTGCTGCTTCAGCATACGCCCTGCTCCTCTTCCGGCAAAATCAGCATAATCCCGGCCAAAGCCGACTGGCGCACCGCCTCGGCCAACGCCAGCAAATCATCGCTCTTTTTCGCCTCCTGCACCGCCTTCACCATCATCGGCGCATTCAGCCCCGTGAGCATCACCATGCGGTGTTGCCGCAACAGCCGCCGCCCCACATTGCACGGCGTGGCGCCAAACACATCCGCCAGCAGCAAGATGCCGTCGGTAACCGCCAGCCGCTCCGCTTCCTTCTGCGCCCGCGCCATCACCGCCTCCGGCTCCTCATCCGGCCGCACGCCGATAATCGACAAATACTCCGGCATCTCGCCGAAAAAATGCTGCGCCAGCTTGCTATAAGACTCGCCCAGCGTTTCATGCGTCATAATCATCAAACCGATCATCTACTTCTCATTTCACTCAAAATTATTTTTCAGGTAGCCAATCATAGCAGAGAAAGGCTACCTGAAAACGTCAGCCTCAACTCAGTTCAAACCCAGCGCAGCAAAATTGCCGTAAAGACAAAATCATCCCGCCGTTTTTCAGGCAGCCCCATTTCGCCACAGGCTACCTGAAATCCAAACTCCCAACAAAACTTCCTGAAAAACCAAGCGCAGAATATCTTGATGTCAATACTTGGGGCTGTGACTTCTCTGCTGGCGCAGCCGAACGGAGCGCGGTTTTTCGGGAAACAAGGGCTTGCATGTTCGAAGCGGCGCAACCGCAAGTTGCGAGCCCGCCCGAAAAACTGCGTGGAGTGAGGGAAGTTTGGCGAAGCCAAACCTGTGCCCGCAGTCGCCTTTCTTTTGCTTCCTTTTCTTTGGCGAAGCAAAGAAAAGGAAGTGCCCGCGCCGGCATGAGGCGCAAGGGTGAATAGGGCAAGGATGGCAAAGGCTACCTGAAATTAGCAGGCCACCTGAAATCTCTCCCATGCCGTACAAAATATTATCGATACCAAGTTTCAAGCTAAAGTCCCAAAACCCTCAACTCACCCAATGATACACATACAAGCCCAAAATACTAAACAACACCACCAGCGCACAGCCCAGTTTCGCCACCACCCCGCCACCATGCCCAACAGCGTGCCCAGCCCCACCTTGCCCGCCGACCACAAACTGCGCCGCGCCGCAAACTCCCTGCCGCGCGCGCCCACCAGCGGGCCCAACACCATCCCCGGCAGCGCAAAAACAGCCCCCACCACACCGCCCGCCAGCGAACCCCACAGCGCCTGCCTGCTCGCCCCGTAAACTTCGCCCCCAGCAGCCCCGCCACATAATCCAACGTCCAAGCCAGCGCCAAAATCAGCCACAGCACCACCAGCGCCGTCGGGCCGATTACCTCGTAATCCTGGCTATAAGCCAACAACCACGTGCCCGCAAACATTATCGGCATCCCCGGCAGCAGCGGATGCACCGCCCCCGCCAAACCCGCCAGCAGCAACACCAGCGCCAACACAACCAACAAAGCCGTCATACCCGCTCCCAAACAAAACAATGATTCACCCCCGCAAAATAAGGCCGCCCCCGCCGATTTAAAGCCCGCCCGCTTTTGCCCGCCCGCCGCCCAAGGTATAATGCCGCCCCAACAATCGGCTGCCGCCCCGAGCGCAGCCCCTTTCTAATTTTCAGGTAGCCAGCCTGCCCACAGCCCGAATCGGAGAAAGAGAAACATGAACCCCGTCCTCAACACCGCCATCAAAGCCGCCCGCCGCGCTGGCGACATGATGCTGCGCGCCTCCAACAACCTTTCCGCCGTCAAAATCGACAGCAAAGCCTTCAACGACTTCGTGTCCGACATTGACCGCACCGCCGAAGAAATCATCAGCGAAATCCTGCACGAAGCCTACCCCCAGCACAAAATCACCGCAGAAGAAACCGGCACCTCCGGCCCCGAAAAAGCCGAATACGAATGGATTATCGACCCGCTCGACGGCACCACCAACTACCTGCACGGCCATCCCCAATACGCCGTCAGCATGGCCCTGCTGCACAAAGGCGTGCTACAAGAAGCCCTCGTTTACGCCCCCGAGCGCAACGATCTCTACCTCGCCTCGCGCGGCCAAGGCGCCCTGCTCAACGACCGCCGCATCCGCGTATCCAACCGCACCGAGCTCAACCGCTGCCTCATCGGCACCGGCTTCCCCGTGGTCGATCAAAGCATGATGGAAAGCTACCTGCAAATCCTGCAAAGCTTCCTTGCCAAAACCGCCGGCGCCCGCCGCGAAGGCGCCGCCTCGCTCGACCTCTGCGCCGTGGCCTGCGGCCGCTTCGACGGCTTCTTCGAATTCAACCTCAAACCCTGGGACATCGCTGCCGGCGCCCTCATCGTGCAGGAAGCAGGCGGCATCGTTACCGATATGCAGGGCAACGAAGGCTGGCTCGAAAGCGGCAACATCGTCGCCGCCCCGCCCAAAGTGCTGGCGCAAATGCTGCAAACCATCGCCCCGCATCTGCCCGCCTAATTTGCCGCACAATATTAAGGCTACCTGAAAACGCAATACAGCAAAGTTTCTACGAAGCTCCCGTTTTCAAGTAGCCTTTTCCCTGCTGACACGCCCGTACAAAGGCTATCTGAAAATACGAGATAAGGAGTAACACAATGAAAAAACAGATCATCACCGCCTGCCTCATCGCCATGTTGTCCGTCCCCGCCCATGCCGAACCCAACACTCAGGAAATACACGAATTCTGCAAATAACCGGCAATATCACCTACGACGCCGTACGCGCCAGCCTCAACGGTGAAAGCCGACAAACGGTACAGCGGAAACTGGAAGCCAGCTATATCAATCCCCTCCCAAACGATCCCAGAATACGCGAGCTAATGCGCGCGCAAGTCAAACACTCGCTGGATAAAGCCTATGACCTGTATCCATACCTAAGGAGGCTGCCTAGGTCGGAGCACACAAAAACCTCTGTTGCGGTGGGTAGAATCGAATATCAGGTTTGCATGGAACAATTTTTGAAACACGACAACAGCAAGCACAGGTCAGATTCACACCCCGCCAGATAATATCAACCTGAAATAAAACGACTGCTCCATTTAGCCTGCCCTGCTTAGCGCCAAACCAAAGGCTACCTGAAAACGCAATGAAGTTTTCAGGTAGCCTTTTTCACACCCACGCCCTACTCCGCCACCACATAATACCCCAGCCCATTCTCCCGCACCCTCACCCGCACCGTCTGCCCCGCCAAATCCTCCGGCGTACGCCGCAGCACACCCTCGTCCAGCTCAAAACGCATCCCGTCCTCCAGCTCCAGCACCCAAGATTTGAAAGCGCCCTTCTGCGTTTCCAGCAAACGCGCCTCCACCGACACCGGCTCAACCGGCAGCAGCGACACCAGCAACACCGCATTCACCAGCACCCGCGTCAGCACCCCCGCCATCAACACCCCCCACATCACGCGCGACATATCCCGCTTAAACCGATCCCCCGCCGGCAAACCTGCGCCGCCCTTGCGCAGACGGAAAAGCCAGCGCACGCACAGCGCCGCCAGCACGGCAAACACCACCCCCGCCAGCCAAGACGCCCCCTTCTTCCACGCCAGCGGCTGCGTCATCACCAACACCGCGCCCAACACCAGCGCCGCCGCCAGCGCCAGCTTGTTCCACCACTCCCACTCGCTCATTTTGAACCAAGCCATTCGTTTCCCCATCCGGTTAAGGGCTACCTGAAAACAGTGGAAACAAGATTGCCAAAATTTTCAGGTAGCCTCTTTATTCAGCTCAACTTCGCCGCGTGCTCGCGCGTTTCGTGGAACACAATATCCGGCCAGCGTTCCTGCGTCAGGTTCAGGTTCACGCGGTTGGGCGCGAGATAGGCCAGATTGCCGCCTGCATCTATCGCCAAATTGCCCGCGTTGGCTTTTTCAAATTCCGCCAGCTTTTTCTTGTCGTCGCACGACACCCAGCGCGCCGACCAGATGGACGCGCTGTCGAACACGGCTTCCACGCCGTATTCGTTGGCCAGCCGCGAGGTAACGACTTCAAACTGCAACACGCCCACCGCGCCCAAAATCAAATCCGCGCCGCTCATCGGTTTGAACACCTGCACCGCGCCTTCTTCGCCAAGCTGTTGCAAGCCTTTTTGCAGTTGCTTGATTTTCAGCGGGTTTTTTATGCGGACGCTGCGGAACAGTTCGGGCGCAAAGAAGGGGATGCCGGTGAACGCCAGTTGCTCGCCTTCGGAGAAGCTGTCGCCGATTTGGATGTTGCCGTGGTTGGGGATACCGATGATGTCGCCCGCAAAGGCTTCTTCCACCAGCTCGCGGTCGTGCGACATGAACGTAACCACGCTGGATGCGGCGATGTCGCGGTTGATACGCAGGTGCTTCATCTTCATGCCGCGCTCGAATTTGCCGGAGCAGACGCGCAAAAAGGCGATGCGGTCGCGGTGCTTCGGGTCCATATTGGCTTGGATTTTAAAGATAAATCCGGAGAATTTCGGCTCGTCCGGCTCAACCATGCGCACGGTCGCGTCGCGCGGTTTCGGCGCGGGTGCCCAGTCAATCAGCGAGTTCAAGATTTCCTGAATACCGAAGTTGTTAATCGCCGAGCCGAAAAACACGGGCGTGAGGCTACCTGAAAGAAATTCGTCCAAATCAAACTCGTTGGAAGCCGCCTGCACCAACTCGATTTCGTCGCGAAGCTGCTGGATTTCCAGCGGAAAACGTTTTTCCAGCTCGGGATTGTCGATGCCTTTGATGATGTCGAACTCGTGCGGCAGACGCTCGCCCCCCGCTTCAAACAGATAGATTTCGTCGTTCAGGATGTGGTACACGCCTTTGAAGTTTTTGCCCATGCCGATGGGCCAGGTTACCGGCGCGCAGCGGATTTTTAAAATATTTTCCACTTCGTCCAGCAATTCCAAAGAATCGCGCACTTCGCGGTCGTATTTGTTCATGAAGGTTACGATGGGCGTGTTACGCAGGCGGCAGACGTTCAACAGTTTGATGGTTTGCGCTTCCACGCCTTTGGCCGCGTCGATGACCATCAGCGCGCTATCGACAGCGGTGAGCACGCGGTAGGTGTCTTCGGAGAAGTCTTGGTGGCCGGGCGTGTCCAGCAGGTTCACCGTGTGGTCTTTGTAGTCGAACTGCATCACGCTGGATGCCACGGAAATGCCGCGCTGCTTCTCGATTTCCATCCAGTCGGAAGTGGCGAATTTGCCGGTTTTTTTGCCTTTCACCGTGCCCGCGCTCTGAATCGCGCCGGAAAACAGCAAGAGTTTTTCGGTGAGCGTGGTTTTGCCCGCGTCGGGGTGGGAGATGATGGCGAAGGTGCGGCGGCGGCGCACTTGGTCTGGAATATTGGACATGGCGGAAACCCGAATTGAAAACGGCGCATTCTAACATATCGCCGCGCGGGGTAAGGCTACCTGAAAATCCATCTGCCCGATTTTTCAGGTAGCCTTCCGGCTGTATAATGCCGCCTTCCATCATTCCCCTGCCCGATGCCATGTCTGACCTGTTTGCCCCCGCCGCGCTTTCCGTTTCCGAGCTGAACCATCTGGCCAAAACCCTGCTGG
The DNA here is from genome assembly GCF_916618725.1 of Eikenella sp. Marseille-P7795. Lineage (NCBI taxonomy): Bacteria > Pseudomonadati > Pseudomonadota > Betaproteobacteria > Neisseriales > Neisseriaceae > Eikenella > Eikenella sp. Marseille-P7795. The sequence continues at coordinate 120,632 of NZ_CAKAJZ010000002.1, forward strand.
AAGACCAGCTCTCCGGCCTGTGGGTGGGCGGCGAGGTGTCGAACTTGGTGAAGGCGGCCAGCGGGCACTACTACTTTGTTTTAAAAGACCAACGCGCCCAAGTGCGCTGCACCTTGTTCAAACACGCCGCCCGTTCGCTGGCCGCGCTGCTGCGCGAGGGGGCGGAAGTGGAAGTGCTGGGCAAAATCACGCTGTATGAGGCGCGCGGCGAGTTTCAGATTAATGTGCAGGAAGTGCGGCGCAAGGGGCTGGGGCAGTTGTTTGAAGCTTATGAGCGGCTGAAGCAGCGTTTGCAGGCGGAAGGCTTGTTCGACGCTTCGCGCAAACGGCCGCTGCCCGAAGCGCCGCAGTGCATCGGCGTGGTTACCAGCCTGGCCGCGGCGGCGCTGCGCGATGTGGCCACCACTTTGCGGCGGCGCGCGCCGGATGTGCGCGTAATCGTGTATCCCACGGCGGTGCAGGGCGCGGGCAGCGAATTTCAGGTAGCCTCCGCCCTTGCCGCAGCGGCGGCGCACGGGCAGGCAGATGTGCTGATTGTGTGCCGAGGTGGGGGCAGCATGGAAGATTTGTGGGCGTTCAACGAAGAGGCGGCCGTGCGCGCGGTGGCGGCCTCGCCGATTCCCGTGGTGAGCGGCGTGGGCCACGAAACCGATTTCACGCTCACCGATTTCGCCGCCGACCTGCGCGCGCCCACGCCCACCGCCGCCGCCGAGCTGGCCAGCCCCAACCGCACGGAACAGCTCGGCAAAATGCAGCAGCTGCTCGGCCATTTGCGCCACACCCTGCAACGCCGCTGCACCGATGCCGCCCAGCGGCTCGACTGGCACGCCGCCCAACTGCGCCACCCGCGCCAGAAGTGGCAGGAGCAGCAGGCCGCCCTCCTGCGCAGCCGCCACGCCCTCGCCGGCCACATGCAGCGCCACCTGCTGCGCAAACAAGAACAGCTGGCCTATCTGGCGCAACTGTGCCGCCGCAGCCGCCCCGCGCCGCAGGCCGCCGCGCGCCAGGTGCAAGCCCAGGCCGTGCAACTCAACCGCCACCTGGCCGCCCTGCTCGCGCACAAACAGACGCAGTGCCAAAAGCAGGCCGGCATCTTGGAAGCCCTCTCGCCGCAGCACACCCTGGCGCGCGGCTACAGCGTGATCACCGACCGCGCGGGCAAGGTGGTGCGCGATGCCGGCCGGCTGCACAGCGGGCAGGTGCTCTCGCTGCATTTCGAAACCGGCACCGCGCAGGCGCAGGTGTTGCCGCGGCGCACCAGGCAGCAGGATTTGTTTGACTAGGCAGGCTTGCCGTTTGCCCGCCCTTGGCACGCAAATATTTTCAGGTAGCCTCATTTGCGCCACGGCGGGCAAATAAGGCTACCTGAAAAAGGAAAATGGCTTCCGCCGTGGAAGCCATTGGCTATTGCTGCGATTGCGTGCTGCCGGAAAGGCGCGGGTTTATTCGGGAGAAAAGCCTTCTTCCGTCAACGCGGCTTTGAATGCGGCGATGTCGAAGCCGTCGCCGTAAGTAATCACCACGCAGCCATCTTCGTGATTGGCGTTTACCATTCTCACGCCGGCCACGGTTTCGCCTTTGGCAACCAGCCGGTCCCCATCCGTTTTGTTCTGCATACCGGATACCTGAATCAACATTTGTGGCATATTAACCTCTAAATAATGTAGTCGATTAAAAAATATATCTATCTAAGCTTACTGCATTGTTTTGTGAAAATATGCAGTAGACGTCGCAAGTATTGCCCGCGTTTATGACTCCGTTATCCAAACTTCGTTACAACATTTAACAGGCAATAATGCGCATTTTGCCTAGATAACGCCCGGTTGTCTAGCCTTACAAAGAGAATAAATGCCACAGCCGGCATCTGCGCCACGCCGCCCGCCTAGGCTGCCACAGCCGGATTTGGTAAAATATTGAAAAATTACGACAGAAAGGCGGCAAAAGAATGATCAGTTTTTTTGATATGTTCAAAATCGGTATCGGCCCTTCCAGCTCGCACACTGTCGGGCCGATGCGTGCCGGGGCGCTGTTCCGGCAGCAGCTAATCGATCAGAAGTTATTAAACCGAATCACCCGTTTCCGGGCGCATGTTTATGGCTCTCTCTCCTTCACCGGCCGCGGCCACGGCACGGATTCCGCCATCATCGGCGGCCTGGCCGGCTACGAACCGGACACTGTGGACACCACCACCTTCCCCGAATTCATCCGGCAAGTGATGTCGAGCAAAACCCTTCCCGACATCAACGGCCACCAAACCCCGTTCGACTACATGCGCGATTTCCGCTTCCACTCCTCCTTCCTGCCCTTGCACGAAAACGGCATGCGTCTGGAAGCCTTCATTGGCGATGAAATCGCAGCGCAGGAAGTGTATTACTCCATCGGTGGCGGCTTCGTGGTCACCGAGCAGCAGTTTGCCAAAGCCGACCAGCAGCAGGCGCCGCTCAACGTGCCCTACCCCTACCAAAGCGCCGCCGACCTCATCCGCCAATGCAAAGAGCATAAGCTGAGCCTGTCGGAAGTCATCTTCCGCAACGAATGCGCACTGCACCCCGAAGAAGAAGTACGCGCTTACGCCCGCGCCATCTGGCAAACCATGAGCGACTGCATCCAACGCGGCCTCAACACCGACGGCACGCTGCCCGGCCCGCTGCACATCCAGCGGCGTGCCCCGCTAGTGAAAAAACAGCTCGAAAGCAACGCCGGCATCAGCAGCGACCCGATGGGCATCGTGGATTGGATTAACATGGTAGCCTTCGCCGTAAATGAAGAAAACGCCGCCGGCGGCCGCGTGGTTACCGCCCCGACCAACGGCGCCTGCGGCATCGTGCCCACCGTGCTCGCCTACTACGACCACTTCGTGAGCAGCCTCACCGACGAACAAGTGCTGCGCTACCTGCTCACTTGCAGCGCCATCGGCAGCCTCTACAAAATGAACGCTTCCATTTCCGGCGCCGAAGTGGGCTGCCAGGGCGAAGTGGGCGTGGCCTGCTCCATGGCCGCCGCCGGGCTCACCGAGCTGCAAGGCGGCAGCCCGGATCAAGTGTGCATTGCCGCCGAAATCGCCATGGAACACCACCTCGGCCTCACCTGCGACCCGGTAAACGGCCAAGTGCAAGTGCCCTGCATCGAGCGCAACGCCATATCTTCCGTGAAAGCCATCAACGCCTCGCGCATGGCGCTGCGCCGCACCACCGAGCCGGCGGTAACGCTGGACGAAGTGATCGCCACCATGTATGAAACCGGCCGCGATATGGATCAGAAATACCGCGAAACCTCCATCGGCGGCCTGGCCAAACATGTGTTGTGTTAGCTTGCTGATTTTAAAATTAAAGGAGTGTGGGATGCTGGTTCCACACGCCTTTTTGTTTTTCAGGTAGCCTGTATCCGCTGCCAGGAAAGCAAAAGGCTACCTGAAAAATCCGCCACCTCGTTTTCCGCTTCGCCGAAACCATTTTTCAGGTAGCCTCTCTCCTTCATCAAATTCCCTTTACGCTTGAAAAGTTTTGTTTTAATGTTTGCCCGAACGCCAAATAGCCCAGATAATCCACAGGCTGTTGGCGAAGGCCAAGAGGTAGCCGAAAAAGCCGAGAAACGATAGGCCGAACAGCTTGGGGCCGATGTTGCTGCTCAGCAAGATAGAGGAGCCGATAATCAGCGCGGCGGTTACCATGCCCATGGTGAGCCGGTTGGCGCTGTGTTCCAGATGCTGGTTGAGGCTATCGAGGCGTTTCAAATCGAGATTTACGTTTACGCGACCGCTTTGCAGGCTGCGGTTGAGGCGCAGCAGGTTTTTCGGCAAATCGCCCATTATCCGCCCCAGCATCCGGCTCTGCGTGCGGGCGCGCCGCCAAACGCGCTCGGGCGAAAAGCCTTGCCGGATCACGCTTTGCACAATCGGCTTGGCATGCTCCAGCAGCTGGAAATCGCCGTCTAGGCGCTTCACCACGCCTTCCAGGGTGAGCAGGGTTTTAAACAGCATCACCAAATCGCCGGGCAGCGCCAATTCGTGCTCGCGCATGATGCGGGTGAGATCGTTGATAACTTGGCTCACGCGCAAATCGCGCACGGCGGTGTGCTCGTAGTCGAGCAGCATTTCCATCACATCCGCGCCGAGCAGGTCTTCATCGGGCACATCTCCCTGCGCCCAGTTACCGAGGATGTATTGCACGGCGAAGGGGTCGCGGTGAATCAGGGCTTCGATTAAGGCGTTGATTTCCTGGCGGCGCACGGTATTCAGGTAGCCCACCATGCCGAAATCGATCAGCCCGACGCTCAAATCAGGATAGATGAAAATATTGCCCGGATGCGGGTCGGCGTGAAACAGGCCTTGGCCGAGAATCATGTGGAGCAGGGCATCGGTGATGCGGCAGGCCAGAAGGTGCCGCTCTTCCGCGCCCAGCGCTGCGATGTCGGCATCTTTCAGCAGCTCGGCCGCCATGTATTCCTGCACCAGAATCTGCCGGTTGCTATATTCGGGGTAAACCTTGGGGATATGAATGCCCGGGCGGCCGTCATACCAGGCGGCAAAACGCTGCATATGGCGCAGCTCGGCCGACAAATCGGTTTCCTTGGCCAGGCTTTTGGCAAAATACTGCACCATCTGCACCGGATGATAGCGGCGCGTTTCGGCAATTTCCGATTCTATCAATTGCGCCAAATAGGTTAGAATGCGCAAGTCTGCCTGAATCAGCGGCTCGATGTCGGGCCGGCGCCCCTTCACCGCCACTTCGCTGCCGTCGAGTAGCACCGCGCGGTGCACCTGCGCAATGGAAGCGCTGCCCACCGGATCGCTGTCGATATGCCGGAACACCTCTTCCGGCGCTCGCCCGAGCTGCTCGGCCAGCAGCAAACGGATTTCCTCAAACGGCAAGGGGTTAGCACGGCTTTGCAGCTGTTCGAATTCCTCAATCCATTCGGCGTTGAACACATCCACGCGGGTGGCCAGAATCTACCCCAGCTTGATAAACGTGGGCCCCAGCTCTTCAAACGCCAGCCGGAAACGGCGCGCAGTGCTCATGGCAACATGGTCGGCCGGCCGCCCCTCGCCGCCAAACCAAGAAGAGCGGTTCAGCTTGAGCCGGCCGAGGAAGCCGCCCAGCCCGTGCCGGGCAAGCGTGGACACGATTTGGCGCAACCGGTTGAGGTCGCCCCAAGCGAGAACGGCAGATTTAGCCATACGCATACCCCCTGCAAAATCTGTATCCATAACGGATACACAGCATAACACACCCGCCCCTTATAGCGCATACGCCGCCCGCCGCGCCGCGTTTCCGCCTCAATCCGAATACGCTATAACACGGCAAGAAACAGAAAGCTCCAAATTGATGAAGTGGATCAAGCAAGCAAGCATTTTCGCCCTCACGGCGCTCTCCCTCGCCCTCCCGCTCAGCGCCCAAGCCGCGCCCGAAGGCTTGGATAACGACGCGCTCGAACGCCTCATCCGCGAACGCACCGGCCACGGCAGCAACGCCTCATCCTCCTCATCCGGCCGCCAATCTTCAGGTAGCCGATCATCCTCCAGCAGCCGCTCCTCCGGCAGCCAAGACGAAGCCGGCGACCTCATCATGAACGCCATGAGCCTCATCGGCCTCTCCTACCGCTTCGGCGGCAACTCCCCCACCCAAGGCCTCGATTGCAGCGGCTTCATGCAATACATCTTCAAGCGCAGCATGGGCATCACCCTGCCGCGCACCTCCGCCGAAATGGCAACCGTGGGCCAGCAGGTCGACCGCGCCAACCTCAAGCCCGGCGACATGGTCTTCTTCGGCGGCGGCGGGCGCGTATCCCACGTCGGCATGTATATCGGCAACGACCGCTTCATCCACGCCCCCCGCACCGGCCGCGACATCGAAATCACCAGCATGAACGGCAACTACTGGAAAAACCGCTACATCACCGCCCGCCGCGTAGACCGTTCCACCCGCTTCACCCGCTAAAGGCACACACCCATGCACATGCCCGACATGCCCAAATGGTATAGCGACAACGGCGACATCGTTTCCTGCACCGAAAAAGTGAAAGTGATGCAGGAAAACATGCAAGAGCTCTACCAGCTCGCGCAAGACACCTTCGAAGACGCCCTGCTCATGGGCTGCGGCGAACAACAAGTGCGCGATTTCCTCGTCGAACTTATGCGCCATGTGCACAACCCCTACCGCCAGCCCTAAGCGCCGAGCCACAACAAAGGCTACCTGAAAATGCCACACCACTTTTCAGGTAGCCTCTTTCCATCCCGCATCAACGCCGCCCCAAGCCCTTGGCAAACCCCGCCAAACCCGCTATAACCCAGCCTTCCCCAATCCGCACATCCCCGCCATGACCGACACCGCCACCCTCCACCTCGCCAAACAACTCATCGCCCAACCCTCCATTACCCCGCACGACCACGGCTGCCAAGACATCATCGCCGAGCGCCTGCGCGCCATCGGCTTCACCATCGAAGACCTCCCCTTCGGCCGCACCCGCAACCTCTGGGCACGGCGAGGCAGCAGCGCCCCCCTGCTCTGCTTCGCCGGCCACACCGACGTCGTTCCCCCCGGCCCCGAAGCAGAATGGACATCCCCCTTCCAGCCCACCGAACGCCAAGGCAAACTCTACGGCCGCGGCACCGCCGACATGAAAACCAGCATCGCCTGCTTCATCACCGCCTGCGAACGCTTCACCGCCGCCCACCCCCACTTTTCAGGTAGCCTCGCCCTCCTCATCACCTCCGACGAAGAAGGCGACGGCCGCGACGGCACCACCCGCGTCGTTGACACCCTGCGCGCCCGCGGCGAACATATTGACTACGATCGTCGGCGAGCCCACCGCCGAACACACCCTCGGCGACACCATCAAAACGGCCGCCGCGGCTCCTCTCCGGCAGCCTCACCATCCACGGCAAACAAGGCCACATCGCCTACCCCACCTCGCCGCCAACCCCGTCCACCTCGCCGCCCCCGCCCTCGCCCAACTCACCGCCGAACACTGGGACAACGGCAACGCCTACTTCCCCCCCACCGGCTTCCAAATCTCCAACATCCACGCCGGCACCGGCGCCACCAACGTCATCCCCGGCAGCCTCAGCGTCCAATTCAACTTCCGCTTCTCCACCGAATCCAGCGCCCAAAGCCTCCAACAGCGCGTAGAAGCCATCTTGCAACAACACCGACTGAGCTACAACCTGCAATGGCAGCTCTCCGGCCAACCCTTCCTCACCGAAGCCGGCCGCCTCACCCAAGCCGCCCAAGCCGCCATCGCCGAAGAATGCCGTATCCAAGCCGCCCTCTCCACCGGCGGCGGCACCTCCGACGGCCGCTTCATCAAAGCCATCGCCAGCGAACTCATCGAGCTCGGCCCCGTCAACCAAAGCATCCACCAAATCGACGAACACATCGAGCTCGCCGCCATCCCCCGGCTCTCCGCCATCTACGAAAACATTCTGCGCCGCCTGCTATTAGATTGACACAGCAAGCAAAAAATTTTTCAGGTAGCCTGTACGTCCGCCACAGGCTACCTGAAAACATATAGCGAACCACCTTAACTTTCGCTACGGCGTTAGCTCGCCTTGCCGTACTCCTGTACTGTCTGCGGCTCGCTGCCTGGTATCGAAAGCTAATTTGATTCGCCATAGTGGACTAAATTTAAACCGCTACGGCGTTGCCTCGCCTTGTCCCGATTGTTGTGAATCCACTATATATCCCCATTACAGCAAAACACTTTTCAGGTAGCCTCCCCGCCCACCCAAAGGCTACCTGAAAAACAAGCGGAGCAAGTTTCTCCAAACACACCGCCTTGCCACAAAGACAGCATTTCCATCCCGCCCAAAACACCAAAGGCCGCCCCGCCCGCAAGCGAAACAGCCTTCGCAACATAACGCACACCCTTAAGCCGTGTGCTCAAACACTGCCCCCTTCTCCGCCACCACACTCTCCGGCGGCACACCGCGCAGTTCCGCCAGCTTGGCCACAATCTGCGCCTGCGCCACCGCACACAACTCCTGCCGCGTCTTACCCTGCGGCGCAATCGGCTCCAAGAAATACAGCACCGCCTCACTGCCCCGCTGCGGCAAAATCCGGCAAAACGACTGCCACAGGCTCATCTCGCCATAATAAGCCATATTGATATTCGGGCTGCCGTCCGCATTCGGATAATACGACAACACCGGCCACACCGCCTGATTGCCCACCACCGCCGTATCAAACAGCCCGCTCTTAAACGGCTTGATGCCCGTACCGTCCGTGCTCGTCCCCTCCGGGAACACCACCGCATAATCCTTTTCCGCCAAAATCTGCAGCAACACCTCCATCACCTGCTGCGAAGACTGCCGGCTGCCGCGCTTGATAAACACCGTGTCCACCCGCGCCACCAGCCAGCCGATCACCGGCCAGTCGCGCACCTCCTGCTTGGCCACAAAGCGCACCGCCTGCACCGAATTAATCAAGAAAATATCCAGCCACGACACATGGTTGCCCACCATAAACTGCCCGCCCTCGGCAAAAAACCGCTCCGAGCCGTGCACCGTCAGCCGAATGCCAAAAATCCGCATACACTGCCGCGACCAGCGCCGAATCCGCCACTGGCGTTTCGCCTTATCCTCGCGGCCGAAAAACAAGGCTACCTGAAAGCAGCCCCACAGCAAAATGGCGGCCACCCCAAATAGCCTCACAATCAGTCTGAGCCTACGCATCAGCTAACCTTGTTCCTGATTTATTTCACAAAATGTTTGGCATAACGCGGATGGATATTCTCCATCGGCATCATCACCAGCATATCGGCGCTGCCGAAATCCTTATCCCAATGCGGCTCGCCGCAAATCCACACGCCCGCGCGCAGATAACCCTTCATCAGCGGCGGCGCCTCCACGTCCAAATCCTGCCGCAGCTCATCCAGCGGCAGCGGCACTTTCGGGAACACGCGGTATTCTTCCGGCGAATAATGCGTCTGCTTCAGCTTGTGGAACAGGCTCGCGGCATAATCCCCGCCGTCGTCCATATGCACGCTGCCGCAGCCGATCATATATTCCAAGCCCTGCGCCTGCATAAAGCCGATCAAGCCCATCCACAGCAGCGAAATCGTGCCGCCGGTGCGGTAATCCTTGTGCACGCAGGCACGGCCCAGCTCCACCGTTTTCGGCAAAATATGCCGGATGCGCGACAAATCAAATTCCGAATCGGAATACCAGCCGCCTGCCGCCTTGGCCGCCTCTTTGGTAATCAGGCGGTAGGTGCCGATGATGCGGCCGCTGGCTTTGTCGCGCACAATCAGGTGGCGGCAGAATTCATCGTAGCGGTCGATGTCGCGGCCGTCTTCGGCATGGATGCCGGCGCCCATTTCCAGGCCGAATATCTCGTATCGCAGGCGTTGTGCTTCCGCCACGGCATCCGCTTCGCGGGTAACGGACACTTCGAGGCTACCGCTATCAACGAGAAGCCATTCTTGGTCTTTTGTCTGTTGCATGGGTTGCTCCGGGAAACGTGCTACATTCGCACAGGCCGAACTGTAAAGCCACACGGCGCAAGAGGCAAGCAAATTGTGTTGCCCGCCGTAGGAAATAAAGCCGCCGCCGCGCCTAACGCCCGAATCCGGCTCATGGTTTTGCCGCACGCGCCGGCACCCGCCTGCGCAATCGTTTCCTCGCGGCAAACAGCATCAGTAGCGCCAAACCGTTTTCAGGTAGCCTCAAACGCAATTTAAGGCTACCTGAAAAATATAGCGAATCAAATTAGCTTTCGATACCAGGCAGCGAGCCGCAGACAGTACAGGAGTACGGCAAGGCGAGCTAACACCGTAGCGAAAGTTAAGTTGGTTCGCTATACCAACCCGGGCAGCCGCACTTCCGCTGCAAGCAAAGGCCACCTGAAACAGCAGCTTGCCTGCCATGCGCCTTCCCCTGCATGTGTGGTTTCCCGCACCGCTTCCGCCGTTTTCATCACGATAAAACTTGAACCGGATATCTTTTCTATGGTATAAAGCAAGTTTCGTTTCTATCTAATATTTTTGAAGTTTGGAGAATAACCATGGCACGAGTTTGCAAAGTAACCGGAAAGCGGCCGATGTCCGGTAACAACGTATCGCACGCCAACAACAAAACCAAGCGCCGTTTTTTGCCGAACCTGCAATCGCGCCGTTTCTGGGTTGAGAGTGAAAACCGCTGGGTGCGTTTGCGCGTTTCCAACGCAGCTTTGCGTTTGATCGACAAAGTCGGCATTGATGCCGTTCTGGCCGATTTGCGCGCACGCGGCGAAGCCTAACCATTATTTAAGGAATCAGAGTCATGCGCGATAAAATCAAGCTGGAATCCACCGCCGGTACCGGCCATTTCTACACCACCACCAAAAACAAGCGGACCATGGCCGGCAAATTCGAAATCAAAAAATTCGATCCGGTTGCCCGCAAACACGTGGTTTACAAAGAAACCAAGCTGAAATAAACCTTTCAGCCGCGTTTCCACCGAGACACTGCATTCTCTGGCTCAGCAAGGGAATGCAGTTTTCTATATCTGCGCCCCGGAAACTGCCGTTAAATAGGGAAAATTCCACGCATACCCGCGTAATCGCCCCTGCCCTGCCATCCAATAAACGGTATACTGTGCGCCGCTTTGGGGCTACCTGAAAATTTGAGGCTACCTGAAAAACCCTCTCTGCCCCAACGACGCCGCTTTTAAAGCAATTACCGCACAACCCAAATCTTTTGCAGCCTGCCGCACGCAGCCTGCGGAGCAAATCCCACCATGCTTTCCCTCGAAACCTGGATCGGCCTGCGCTATATGCGCGCCAAAAAACGCAACGGCCTGATGTCCGTCATCAGCATCATTTCGATTTTCGGCATCGCCACCGGCGTGACCGCGCTGATCGTGGTGCTTTCCGTGATGAACGGCTTTCAGAAAGAAATCCGCGGCCAGCTGCTGCAAGTAACCCCGCATATGCAGCTGAGCTATCTGCAAGCCGAGCCGGGCGACGACTGGCGCAGCCTGGCCAAAATCGCGCAGGCCAACCCGCGCGTGCTCGGCGTGGCGCCGTATGTGAGCGGGCAGGCGCTCTTGGCCAATTCCGGCGAAGTACAGGGTGTACAGGTGAAAGGCATCGACCCGGCCGAAGAGCCGAAAGTGTCGGAATACGGCAGCAAACTGCCCAACGAGCTCTATCAGCGGCTTCATCCCGGCCAATTTGAAATGATTTTGGGCAAAGACATTGCCGACCGCCTGGGCGTACAGCCGGGCGAAAAGGTTACGCTGATTTCACCCGAAGGCAACGTCACCCCCATCGGCATGGTGCCGCGCATGAAGCAATTCACCGTGGTGGCCACCGTGTCCACTGGCATTTTCGCGGTGGACAACAGCCTCTCTGTAATCCACATCGACGACGCGAAAACCCTCTACCGCGCGGGCGACGGCGACGTGAGCGTGCAGCTACGCCTGTCGCAGCCGGAAACCGCGCCGGATGTAACCGCCGTAATCGTGCCCGCCGAGCAGCGCGACAAAATCGCGGCCTACGACTGGACCTACCAAAACCGCGATTATTTCCAAGCCGTGGAAGTGGAGAAAAAAATGATGTTTGTGATCATGTTCTTCATCAGCCTGGTGGCCTCCATCAACCTGATTTCCACACTGATCATGACCGTAACCGAAAAGCAGGCCGCCATCGCCATCCTGCGCACGCTCGGCCTGCCGCCGCGCGGCATCATGAAAATCTTCCTGGTGCAGGGCACGCTGCTGGGCGTGGTGGGCACCGCCATCGGCGTGGCGCTGGGCATTACCGTGGCGCTGAACGTGGGCGGCATCGTGGCCGGCATCGAGCAGATGGCCGGGCGCAAGCTGGTTACCTCCGCCATCTATTTCATCGACTACATGCCCTCGCAAGTGAAGCTTTCCGACGTGCTGGCCATCGTGAGCATTTCGCTCGGCCTCTCCTTCGTGGCCACCCTGCTGCCGAGCTGGCGCGCATCCAAAACCCAACCTGCGGAGGCCCTGCGCTATGAATAAAGAATGGGTAATCGAATGCCAAAACGTGGGCAAAGTGTATGACGACGGCAGCCTCAAAGTGGAAGTGTTGCGCGAAGTGGATTTTCAGGTAGCCTCAGGCGAAGGCATCGGCATCATCGGCGCCTCCGGCAGCGGCAAATCCACCCTGCTGCACATCCTCGGCGGGCTCGACAAGCCCACCAGCGGCGAAGTGAAAATCAAAGGCCAAGGGCTCAACAACCTCTCGCAAGTGGCCATCGGCCGGCTGCGCAACCGGCATTTGGGCTTCGTGTATCAATTCCACCACCTGCTGCCCGAGTTTTCCGCGCTGGAAAACGTGATGATGCCGCTCTTGGTGGCGCGGCGCAGCAAAGCCGAAGCCCAGGCCGCTACCGCCGAAATCTTAGAAAAGGTAGGCCTCGGCAGCCGCATGACCCACCGCCCCGGCGAACTTTCCGGCGGCGAACGCCAACGCGCCGCCATCGCCCGCGCCTTGGTTACCAAGCCCGACTGCCTGCTGGCCGACGAGCCCACCGGCAACCTCGACCGCAAAAACGCCACCCACGCGCTGGAAATGATGCTCGAGCTCAAACGCGAGCTCGGCACCGCCCTCATCGTGGTAACGCACGACGAGCAGCTCGCCAAACGCTTCGACCGCGTGCTCACCATGGACGACGGCAGCCTGCGCGGCTGAGCCCGCCCCGCCAAACCAACCCAAGCCGCCGAACCGGGCAACCATTCGGCGGCTTGGCTTTGAGCGCACATCAGGCTACCTGAAAACGATGTTTATGTAAGTCCAACTAGACGCTTGTCCACAAGGAACAGCTGAGAGAATTTTCGAGAACACCGTAAGAAAAAAATACACGGTAGCTGAAGATTACTCCAATATATGAATAATGGCAAGTGCTTACAGATATTTTTTAAGATATTTCGCTTGGAGATACACCATAGCCGCGCCGATGCAGATTGGAAGCAACAGCCACAATGGCGATAACGGCCATGGAGTAGAAAGATAGAGTACTGAACTGGTAGAAACAATGCCGGTACGCCAGTATTTGGCTCGATGGTAAATACCTGCGCTCTCGCGTGAGGCGTTTTCCTGACGGATGCGGCGTTGCACGAAACCGTCAATAACGGCCAGCAGTGACAGGTAAATGGCAAAGATACTAAGAAAGGCAATGTTGCCCAGTCGTAATGAAATAACACGGATTACCTGATCGAAACGCTCAAGATAGTCACGGTTAGGCTCGAGGAATTGCTCTTTTATACCGTAGCCGGTATCACCAGGGTTGCTTTCCAATAGATAATTCAACGGTATCCATTCATACAACACAGTGCTCAATGCGGTATAGGTATAACGGGTCAGAGTAAGATTAATACCGGTATCTGGATTCTTGTTTTCAGGTAGCCTGCCATCGTTTGTTGTCCATTTTTGCCATAGGCTTTGATTGCCCAGCTGCATGGTATTTTCCACTTCCTGCTGTAGCAAATCGGGGCGGTAGAAATAGCTTTGTAGCAAGATGGAACTGCCAAATAAAATGGCGATAACCAGCAGGATTATTTTTAATAACTTGACCGGTGCAGTTAGAAAGCGCAGTACCAGTGATTCAGCAATCAAGTCTTGGCGGTTGTTTTTAGCCATAGCTTCGCCCTTCTATGAAAACTGTTTCCTCTTCCTCCGTGTTTCGGCTCAAGCGCACGGTTTCACGCATCCGCTCAGCCATGTCGGCCAGGCTCTGCGGGATGTCGGCAGTAGGATCGGGCAGAGGTAAAGGCAGCCTTAACTTGTACAAGTTGCCGCCCTCCAGCAAGGCGAAAGCCTGCCCTTTTGGCAGGTTGGTCAGGTCTGACGGCATCAGCATGGGGACGGTTTCGCTGCTGAGGCGGTCTTCGTTGTGACTGGTAAAGTCTTCGTAACCTTCGGGAAAGGCGACATCGCCCGCTCCGGATACCAGCGTTCCGGTTACCACCCGAACGTCGGGCAGCTGCGAAGTCAGCATTTTGGCGGTCGATTCCAGTTTGACCCTCAGCATAATCATGGTATTGAAGTTGCCGCCCATTTGCTCAGCCTTGGCTTTGGAACCAATTTTGGCTTCCACATCCGACCAGGTCTGGGTGTAGGCGGTAACCTGGTAACCCGCGCCGCCAGCCTTGTTGAGCATAGGGATGAACTCATTGCCGATTAGCTCGTTAAACTCATCGGCATGAATGGCAACCATACGTTTTTTTGTCGGACCAGACTGACCATAGCCGTGGCCATGCTTATAAATTTGGCCGGCCAGCGAAGTCAGATCGGCAAACATGGCGTTGCCGACGGCGGCAGCCACTTCGGCATCGGTCAGCGCGTCCAGCCCGACGTAAACCACTGCGTTCTGCTCCATCACTTTGCGCCAGTCCATAATCGGACGGGTATCGGCCAAATCTTCGAAATTCGGGCTGATCAGCTCGGCCACGCGGCCGCTGGTCAGTTTTTCCAGCAAGGGATAGAGCGAGCTGACCAGTTTTTCAAAATAACTGCGCTCATTGCCCAAGATGCCGGTTACCGCATCGCTCACCGCATCATTCAGGTTTTTCTGCTTCAGGAAAGCGGACAGGCGCACCGCATCAATGCTGCGCCCGGTTTTGCTGACCTGCTTCTTCTCGGCATCGGACAAATCGAAATCATCAAAATCGTTTTTCCAGCCCGGGCATTCCCGGTTCAGGATAGAGGCAAAGTATTGTGCTGCTAGATCATCAACATTGACTGCACATCGGTAAATCAACAGATAGCTCGGTTTGATTGATAGGGCCGCCATCATCTTGCCCAATACATTGACGAAGCGCCAAACGAAATCGCGGAATGCTGCCGACTGCCCCTCATCCGGCAGCTGGTTGGCGATACGGGTCGCCACTTCGGTAATACGAGTAAAGTCACCGACCGGATTGTAGCGGCAGGACAGGTCGGGGAAGCCTAGGTGGAACATATAAAACGGTCGGCCCGCCTTCTTGGCGGCCAGATAATGCGTCAGCATCAGTTCGGCATCGCCCTTTGGGTCGAAAGTGATAACCGTATCGCCACGCGCGATATCCTGGTTGATCAAGATTTCCGCCAGTCGGGTTTTACCGACACGGGTGGTACCCAGCACGATGGTGTGCCCAACCCGTTCCGATAGGGCGGAGTAAATATCCCGCTCGTAAGGTTCCACTCCGTGCAATTCAGGTGCGCCACCTACCGGTGGCAGCGGAGCAACAGGGTTCCACCATGCCTGCCTAGCGGTCAGCCGGGTTAGCAAGGACTGTCCAGCGGTACGAATTTCCTGCTGCCGCGCCCAGCGATACAGACGGCCAGGTTCACGTAAGGATTCGTTTTCAGGTAGCCTAGCCATCAGCAGGCGTTGGGTGTGTGTCTGCGTCCATTTGAAACCGCGTCCTAGGAATAACGCCTTGTCGGATACAGGAATTTGCTGTGGTGTCAGCGCATAGAAGCTCAGGCGGCTTAAATTACGCCGATAGCGACGAATGCGTAGCCCTTGTTTGCAACGATAGCTGGCCAATGCTGTCAGCAGCGGTATGCCGGCATAGGCTGTCATAGAGGGGATTGGCAGGAAAACCAAGCTTAATGCACCAACTAGGTAGGCACTGCTACTGACGAACTCGTAGGGTTTGCGGTAGACGTTTTCTGGTGGTTGGATGGTTACACCCATTTATGTCTCCTGTCGGTTTTCAGACGGCAGGCCAGCGGCCAGCAAATCATATTCGGCAATGCTGATATCGGTATTATTGGGCGGGCGACCATCGGCACGAACAATATGCCGCAGGTTGCTCTCTGGAATCAGATAGCAGCAAAACAGCCGCCGCCGGACACCTTTGTTAGAGCCTTTATTGGTTTCGACATTAAATAGGGCGGTTTTTTTGCCGCGTTGATGTAGCTTCAGGCTGACAAAACCCCGCTGCGCCCTCAGTCCCGGGCAGTTTTCGTCATTCTTGTTGAACACACCGCCGGCATAATCCCGAAAGATAGCGGGAGAAACCAGCAGCATTCCTTGAGGTACGAAATGTACTGGTGCACCTCGTTGGTTGACGGCGATGCTGCCGTCGGTTAAACCATCGGCCAGCCAGCGCCAGAAATGACGACCATCCTGCTGCTGTCGCTGGCGAATATCGGACAAAGCACCGGAGGCTACTTCGCTATTCGCCACGGGTTCGATCTCCGGTTGTGCACTTTCCTCCGCTGTGATGTCTTCGGTCAAATCTTCAGTCAAAATAGACTCTACGACCAAAGCGTCTACGTTCGCTGTATCAGCAACATGATGCACGGCAACAGGTCGCGGTGATTCAGCCTTACCAGCTTGCCGCTGCCTTTGGATTTCTGCCAAGCCAGCATCAGCTGTTTCCTGTTGCGGTAGTTCGGCATCAGCCGGTTTGGCTACAGCATCGTTGTCAGCAAATATCTCTTTCAGGATATTCAATCCGGCTGGATTATTACCACTTGTTTTTTTGCCAGTTTTTTTATTTTTGACTGGTGAAGTGACTTGATCATCGGTTCTGGCAACATCTGGCGATTCTGTTATGGGTTCACTACTACCCGCAGCCGGTTGCAGTGCTTCAGTAGTCGTATTAACAGTTACTTCAGTTTCTGTCGCGGTTTCATCCAGAATATCCAATAACCCATGTTTTTCTAATAAAGCATCAATATCCCCTGCCTCAGTTACCAAATCGCTTGCCGGAACGGCTGATTCTGTTTTTTGTGGTATTACCTCGGAATTAGAAGGGGGCTCGGTTACTGCCTCAGTTTCACGTCTGCGTGGCGGTGGTGGAATAGCTGCGGCCACTTCCGGTGCAATGAGTTCTTGGGTATTTTTTGTATCGGTATCAACTAGGTCGTCTGTCGCTGCTCCAGTTTCAATCTCTTCTTCCCCTGCCGTCTTACGCGGTCGGTTGCTTTGATCCGCAGAAACTTTCAGGCTACCTGAAAATTCTGCTGGATATACTCCGTCTGGATACAAGGTTTCCAACTTAAAGGCCAGTACAGTAAAGCGTTGTGCTTTAACCTCACCGTCTTGGCGCATAAAACAGATATCAACGGAGGTTACGGCACGGTGTTCGTCCTGTGGATTGGGGAGTACCGCACCATATTCCAGCAAAGTGTCGAAAATGCGCTGATTGTCATTCGGGAAAGAGGGGGCAGCGGGATGATTATTACTGCGTAGAAATTCACGGATGAAATCGGGCACGTTTTTGGAGACCATGTAAACCGTATTCCCCTGGCGGAACAAGTCTCCACCGGCACGAGTCGCGATGCTGAACCAGCGGCCACGATCGGCCAGCATTTCGCGTAATGTTTCCATTACAGTTTCAATTAGTGGAGTACGTTTGGCAGTAGAAAAACGTTGTCGAGTGCCAGATTTGAGGTCGCGCGCGGTGGAAGCCATATCTGCTTCACGGACGATTTTGCCGAATGGACTGTGATCAGTGTGACCGGTCAGATATTGCCTCAATGCCAAAATCAACTTTGGATCACTGTCGCCCATCCAGCGTCGGACATGGGCGGGTACAATGGTTTGAAAAAATACCCAAGCAATTTCGGTATGTTCGGTATAAGCGGCTTTCTTGTCCGGAAATGAAACGCGGTAATAATTTCGACCACTCAGCGCCATACTTCCGGCATCCGGCATCCACCGGCTGCCATGATTTTGATTTGGGTGTTCGAACAGTTCCACATTAAACCCAGTCAGGGTCTTTCCAATATCGTGTAGTAGAGCAGCTACCATAATGCCGAACCGCCAAACCACTCCCAACCGAGCGATATCTTCTGTTTCAGCATCAGGTGGCCAGCTGTATGCAGCTGCTGCCATTAACGACAGAGCAGCCACATCCAATGTGTGCCGAACCAATCCACCGTCTCCTGCGTGGTGGTGCGATTCGGAGGCAGGTAGCCGCTGCACGAATGTAATGTACTCGTGCAACATAGGGAGTGCGTCTTTATGCCAGTTCTCGTCGGATAGACCGAGGTTAGCTCGGATGTTGGCTAGTTGGGGGGACAAGCTAAGGACATGAATAAGTTCTTCAGCAGAAAGAACCCGAAGTTTATCGCCGACAATATTCGGGGAAGTGACAGCTTCCGGTATCACCGATACGGGATTACCGGAAGATTTTGATGGAGATTGGGGACGATAAAATAAAAACAGCAGAATAAGTGCGGCTGCCATTGCGACTGCCGCATACCAAATTAATGACATGTGCGCATACCCAGTGCCGCTGCAAACCAAGATTCTGCATCAGCTGGCGACGTATGTGCCTGCTCCCCGATAAAGAGATCTGCCTCAGGATGGCGATCGATAAAGGTGCTAAAAGGCTCATGCAGGCTGTTCCAGTATTCAACCCAGGTATTCTCAATACTAAGCGAAGTATTATCCACCACACTACCGAGGCTGCCATCATAGACCACTGCGTGACAATGAAACCCCTCAAATTCAGTGGCTAGCAGTTGAATGACTGCGGCATCGTTCGAGTCATCTGGCAAAGTCTCAAACAACGAGATGGTCTTATCACACAGCCAATTAGTAGTGCACTCTTCGGACAGAGTCAGCTGCTCCAAAAATCCATTGCACTGAACGATACGGTGTGCCAAGACTGCCGGCCAATGGTTGGAAAGACTGCCGAAGCGTGTCAGGCACTGTTGCAGTTGCCAGAAACAGAAAGGGAACATCGGCATACGGAATCCTAGTTGAAATGCGGGCAGTATTCGTAAAGCCTCCCTTTGCGGCAAGTAACAATTGGAAAAAAGCGGATTCCTTTTGATGCTTGCCTTCCTGAGCATCTTGTGCTAGCGCAAGATGCTGCTTTTCCTTTTTTAAATATTTGTTATTTAAAATAAATAACAAATATTCTTCCCTTTAGGCGTTTCTCCGTTGGCCATTTTGCCTTTCCTTTTCCCATTTAGGCTGTTGCCCTTTCCATTTGGGCTGTTAAAAAAAAGCGATATGCGTAATTTAAGCATATCGCTTTTTGGCTTTTCTGATAAGCGCCATTACCGTTATTTGTTTATAAAACATATATTTATGCAAAATTCGCTTGTAATGGTGAATTTCACAGTTTTTCACATTCATGCACCAAATGTCAAGAAACAATATAACTTATTATTTTTCATATTGTTACGTGACCTAACAGCTTTTTTGCCTAACAATATCGCGCGGGTCGGAATAGCCATTAGGTTGTTCCGGCATGATTAACTGAAACAGCCGGATTGTGGGCAGATGGGGGCATCCGCCGCACACGGCTTCAATCACGGAGCCGCGTATTTTCCGGATCGGGTAGTCAATGCTTTGCCACCACCAAAAGCACGGCGCATATCGCACCGCGCCGAGACTATCCGATCCGGAGAGTATGCGGTATATCTTTAACCATATTGTCCAAACAGCATAATGGAAAACGTCCCAAACTCTGCCTTGCCAGCTGCTATGGATTGCTTGTTGCAAGACAAGGGTAAATCTTACGACTTAAACGTAGCTGCCCGCTTCATTTCCACTTCAATGGGAGATGAGGCGGCAGTAGCTTTTTTGAATTGGGTGTTTCCCTATGCAGCCTCTATTAAGGCTTCCGATATCCATTTTCGTGATCAGAAAAACGGCTGCCAAGTACGCTTGCGCAACCGCAAAATGCAAATGGTGGATAGCTGGCTATTCAGTAGGATGGCGGCTCAAACCATTGACGAAAAGATTCGTGCCAAATGCAATATCAGCAGTAGCGACCGCGAATCGCCGCAGGATGGTTCGTTTTGGTTGCTGGACCAAGAACGCAACAGCATGGTCGATGTTAGGGTCAGCATCCTGCCAACTCGCTATGGGCAAAGTACAGTTTGCCGCATCCTAAATCAGGAAAATGCTGGTTTCGGTCTGGATGCAGTTTATATGCCGGACTATGTGCGACACGCGCTGGAACAGGTCTTAGAGAGTAATGAGGGCATGATTTTGGTTTGCGGTCCGACCGGATCGGGCAAGTCATTTACACTCAATGCCTGCCTCAACCACATCAATAGAGAAGACATCCATTTATGTACAGCGGAAGACCCGATTGAATATCCAGTGGAAGGCGCAAACCAAGTCAGCATCCATCCAGTGCACCGTCCGTTTGCACGTGTACTGCGCAGCTTCTTGCGGCATGACCCTGATGTCATCCTAGTTGGCGAGATTCGTGATTTAGAAACAGCACAAACCGCTGTAACTGCCGCCAATACCGGTCATCTAATTTTATCTACTTTGCATGCCAATGATGCCGCACTGGCCTTATCTCGATTGGTTGGCTTAGGTGTGGAGGCATACCTGCTGGCCGATGTGATGCTGGCCTTTTTTTCACAGCGGCTGATGAATCGTTTGTGTCCACACTGCCGGATAGAGGTAACGCCTGATGCCACACAGAAACTGCCGACCCGGTTTCCGGCAGAGAAATATTTTCGGCGCAATAGCGCAGGCTGTGATGAATGCAACCATGAAGGCAACATATCACGTATTCCAGTAATGGAATTTGCCCTGAATTCACCGGAAGTACGACTGGCCTTGATTAATGGCGATAGCCAAGCCATGGAAAACGCATTGTTGCAGCAGCCTTCCTATCGAACACTGAGCGAAGCCGCATTAGAGATGTCGGCAGCCGGGCTGGTGGATTTTGACGAGGCATGCCATATCGGCAGTTTGGCCATCGACCGTCTATCTAAGGAGGCTGAATAATGCAGCATCTCGACCGTCGGGATTTCTTACTAGCCTGTGCAGCTGCAGGATTATCTCTTCGTGCAGCAGCAGATGATTTCAGCCTACCTGGACAGGATGAGCAGCGGAATAATCTTGCCGATACAGTTAAACCTTACCTTACTGTCGGCCCGTACCGTGAAGACTTGTATCGTGTTTATATGTTCCTTAGCTACGAATGCCCGTATTGTGAACAAACATGGTATGGCATGGGTGAATGGGGTCGTACGCTGCCTGATCCATTCCGCTTTGTCTATGTACCCATCTATACCGGCAACAAACGTCTTGATGCGGCAGCCACCGGTTTTTACATCGTGCGTGACCTGGCTCCGACCAGGATTGCTGACTATCAGCGACTGACCTTTGAGGCGGCTCGGACGGCAAAGAACGAACGGGATTTTATAGCTGTGCTTTATCGCATGGGCTTCAGCCGAGAGGCAATTAATGCTTCTGTGAGAAAACAGCTGACACAGGAACGCATGGCACGGGCAATGACCCTAGTGCGCCGTTATCGGGTAACGGCTACTCCATTTTTTGCTGTTGGCGGACGATATACCACACACGCAGGTTTTACCGGTGGCAATTATCAGATGCTAACTCAGCTTCTTAACGGCTTGGTATCCAATGTGGTTCAAAACAGGTAAGCCAGCAGCAGCCTTGTGCCTGTACGCATTACTGCTGCTGAATATTCCTCTGCCACCGAAATGCCTATTACCAGACGAGACGGAAACGATGCGTTATACCGGCAAGGAAATCCATCAACCGATTATGGCCACGTTACAGTTTGTCATTTCCGCCGGATGGCAGCCTACCTGCTTTGGCAGGTTTGAAACCGCATCTGGTTTTGGCTGGACACCCAGCACGGCAACGGCGTTGCAGGAGCACTCCTACCATATTTTTGATAGGCAACGTTTTACTGTCGGCACACTATTGTTACTCAGCGGCATACTGTCGCTGCTGCGGAGATTATTCCGGCATTACTGCAACCGTCGGCATAGCATTGCCGACACCAAACAGGATAGCGCATGAAAAAGACAAGTTTATCCTTATTGTTTTCAGTCGGCCTACTGGTTGCCTGTACCTCACAACAGGAGCCGCCTGAGCCACCGTTGGCACAGCGCACAGAATTAGTCGTGCTTCGGCAGAGTACTTACAGTGATGCTGCTTGGATTGATGAGGAAGAAGGGACGTATATCTGGCTGCCTCAGGCTATCAGCCCCTTTGGCATAAATCTGAGCTTTAACGATGCTGATGGACAGCACAAACTACTACACACGGTTTACTTTAAAACTGATTCAGCTGTATTGAGTACTGCTGAGAAACGGCGGTTGACACGGATGGCGCCAGTATTGCGCACACAGGGAGTAACCTTGTCTGGCTATGCCGATCCGCGTGCCAGCACGGCTTACAACAACCGATTGGCCAAACGCCGTATAGACAGTGTGGCAGCCTATCTAGGTAATTTAGGTGTCACGGTCAACCGAGAGTGTGTATTTGGCGAAACCCGTCTGCCGAATAGCGAATTATGCGAATGGAGGACTGAATGAGCAAAGCGGTAATTTTTCCTGAATATGTCGATACGTTGCCCCAATTCCTGTTTCTGGAATCCGACGATATCTCCATCTTTATTTTCGGCATGATTGTCGGGGTTATCCTGCAATATGCCTCCCGCAGCCCGGTCGGCATGATGGCCGGTATTGTTCTGGGGGTATGGCTGTCTTACCAGTACGTCAAATTCAAGCGCAACACCTTGCCCGGTACGCTGGTACACATGGTGTACGCTTTAACCGGCCTATTCCCGCTTAACGACCGTTATCCGAACGGTTTAACCAAAAGGGTGGATAACTGATGCAGTGGCCAACATTCAAAACCAAACTGCGTAAGGCTTTGGAAAGTAACACCATCCTAGGCCTTGTATGCTTAGGCCTGCTGTTTGTAGCGGTATTGCAGCAGATTAAAATTAATAGTCAACATGAACGTATTGCATTGAAGCCGCCAGGTGCCTTATCCGAAGAAGTCATTATTGGCTGGGATCATGCTTCGCAGGAATATCTTAATTCCTTTGCCCTCTATATTGTTGGCTCTATGTCTTCCGCCACCCCCAATACAGTGGATTACACCGCCAAGGTAATGGAGCCCCTGTTTGACCCACAACTGTGGCAGGTAATCAAGCCGCAGTTATTGGCAGTCAAAAACAATCCAAACTATATTGGCATTAACCCGGTCAGCAATTTTACACCGACTGCCAACCTGATTTACGAACCTAAAACTGGGAAAATTTTTATCCCTGGGAGAATTGTCTCCTCCGCCTACAGTAAGGGGGCGATGACCCAGTTAGGTGCAGTAGACGTAACTTACGAAGTGATTATCCAGATGGTGGACGGTATGCCTAGGGTCAAATCTTGGTATGTCTACCCCGGCGAGCCGCACACACTCAAATGGGCTGATCGCTATCCCGATAAAGCCGAACAGGAGGCTAAGGATCGGCAGGCACAGATACAGATCTTACCGACTGTTCCCGAAAGTGAAATCAGTTTCCCGCAGGATGCTCAGCCTGTGCCGCAACCGGGTACCGCTTCCGCAGCGGCCGCACCGATACCGGCTTCAGGTATACCCATTACGCCTGGACAGGGAAATATTCCGGGTGTCGTGATGCCTCCATCGGCAACCGAAACCACCCAGCCAGCAGAAACAGAGACCGCTCCACCGGCCGGACAGAGCCAGAGTGATTTGCTGTAAAGGATAAAACATCATGAAAAAGACAGCGTTAGCCTCTTTATCCCTGTTGTTGGTTACGATTATGTGGCCGGCAATAGCCGAGAACATTCCGAATAGAAGTAACTATGCCCGTCGCCGTGCGGTACAGGTTACCTCGCCTGTCGGATTGGAACGGATCAACAGCAACATCCAGGAAGGTCGAATACGCGGCGTACAGACAGTAGTGTCTTCCTATGGAGAAAACCACCGCATTCGGGTTTCCCGCAATCATCCCAACATCATCAACACCCCATTTGCCCGAGCTCATGCGGTCGGGCTAAAGGCCAACTACGATCTGGGCTCAAACGGCTCAGCCTTACTGGTTACCCCAAAAACTAGCAAACCGTTTTTTGTATCTATTACCGATGCGGATAACCCAACCGGGATACCCATTTCCCTGACCTTGGTTCCTTCCGCCGGTTTGGATTCGCAAACCATTACTGTGTCACTGGGCGGTCGACAGGGCGCTGGAGCCCGCGACAACGACGGCGGTTTCTCGCAACAGTTGGCGGCGGTTATGCGCGATATCGTAATGTTGAAAATTCCGGCAGGGTACAGTGTACGTCCGCTACAGAATACCTTTGTCATGGGGAACGGTATGCAAGTAGCACCGGTTGAACGCTACAGCGGCAACGAGTTCGATATCTACCGTTACCGCCTGAAAAACAACAGTCATCAACGGCAGATCCTTTCTGAAGAGATGTTTGGTGCCAATCCGCGTGTGGTCGCCGTGGCCTTCTATCCGAAAATCCAAGTTGGCCCGGGCGAAAGTACCGATGTGTTGATTATGGTTGGACGGGAGCAGTGAAGAAATGGGTATCCGTGAAAACTGGAATCAGAAAACCGGCAAACAGAAACGCAATACTGTACTGATCGGCGTATGTGGCGGGCTCATCGTGCTGGTTATTGCAGCCATGATTACCGATAGCATCAGGGGCACTAAATTTGGTCGCACCAAGACCGAAGTTACCCAGGTGGTTACCCCGAATCAGCGCAACCTGACGGTAGAGAGTCTAGCTGCCGAAATCTACGCACTGCGTCAGCAAATGCAGCAGCAACAGGCCAATCAGACTGCGAATCCGTCAGCTCTGACTGTCGACCAAGTACGACAAATAATTGCAGAACATGAGGCCTCCCGAATAGGTTCGGGCACCGGGCCTTTGTCTGCGTCAGAACCAGGGTTCATTCCTCCGGGAACCTTGCCGGGTGACAGCGGCGCCCCTCCGTTGGGAGGCGGGGGCAATTTTGGTAGCAGCAACGACACTTCTGCAGAAGAGGTCGACAGCAACCCCTACCAGTCACATACCAGTAATAGTGGTAATGCCCCATCAAGCCGTGCCGCTTCCGAAGCTGCTCCAGCCGATAATAAGCCAGCTGGAACAAATCGTACCGCCGGTAATCGGAAAAATGGTGCTCACGATACCAAAACCTACCTGCCGGCAGGATCGCAACTGTCGATTATTGCAGTTTCTGGCATCAATGCCCCCACCGGTGAAGCAGTAGGTGGCGGTACCGAGAATGCCATGCCTATCCTGCTGCGTGTGAAAGGATTGGCAACGATGGCCAACGGTTTCCGTTCGGATTTATCAGACTGTGTCATCATTGCCAACGCCTATGGGCAGCTAGCCGATGAACGCGCCTATGTACGTACCAAGTCGATTACCTGTATCCGTTCCGATGGCGTGGCAGTTGAGGCAACGATGAAAGGAACCGTCATCGGCGAGGATGGCAAACCGGGCTGGCGTGGCCGCCTAGTATCGCGCGATGGCAGAGCCATTTCGCAAATGATTAAAATCGGCATGCTCAATACATTCGGACAAGGCTCTGTGGCATTGGCTGGTACGGTCCGTATCGGTCATCGAGATGGTAGCGGCAACAGCATTAATATTGGCACCGGCACGCCTGGTCAGGTGGCCTTGAACAGTGCGGCTCAAGGGATCAACGATATTTTCGGGCGGGTGGCCAGCATTTATGAAAAATATGCCCAGCAATCTTTCCCAGTAGTGGAAATCCAGCCAATGCGCACCGGCGACATTCTGTTGCAGGAGGGCATTTCATTGGAATACGTAAAGGATAGAAGATGAGATCGACAACCCGTTTGTTACCTGCACTCCTGTTGTTGCTGGGCGGCTGTTCCTCCATGATGAATACCGGTTCTACCGAATTATCCTGTGGAACGGCCAATAGAGGGCGCTGCATGAGCATGAGCCAAGCCTGGGAAGCCAGTAGCGATTATCGACCGCAGGATCATGCCGTACCATCCGGCAACAAAAGCGGCGGGGTTACCCCATTTTTACCCGATCCTGTACCTAATATGGCAGCTATCGATGAGCCAAAGCCGCTACTGATGCCAGCCCAGGTACTCCGAGTGTGGGTTAATGCCTATGAGGACAGTAACGGCAATTTGGTTTACCCAACCCGGGTGTTCTCTGAGGTCACCCCACGTCGCTGGAATGTTGGTTATTCCGCAGCACAGATGATTCAGTCATCGCGTACCGTTACTCCGTTGGTTGCTGCCAGTCCGGCCACTGCGCCGACGGAGGAAACTCCACCTGCTGCTGCAACCGGAGTGGAGGGCAGCGATGCGCGGGCAACCGCAACGGAAGGAGAAGGAACAGAACCCGTTTCCGCTCCTACTACCCAGCCGGATACACTGCCACCTGGCACCCTGCCCCCACCTCTGCAATAACTTTTTCTCTCAGTGCAATTGAGACCACACTTTCATAAAGGAAACGTCATGCAAAACCTCAAACTATTTCGTAATTTGCGCAACTTCGTCAGCCATTGGCAGAACAAAGCCCGGCAGGCATTTCTATTCTTGCTGACCGGCCTGATGGCCGCTCCGGCCTTTGCCGGTTCGGATACCACTTTTTCTACTATGGTCGATTGGGTAAATGACAAATTGACCGGTTCTATGGGGGCATTGATCGCCATCATCGCCTTAGTTATCGCCATTATTTCATCCATGATGGGCAAATTCTCGGCCTTTTTGACGGTATTGGTTGTAGTGGTAGGCGCAACTTTGGGTGGTGCCATTGTTATCGGTTTCTTCACGGCAACCTTTTGATTCAGATGGATACAGTGTTCAGGTAGCCTAACCTGTATTGTGCAAACGGCATAATGATGAAGCTGTTTTTGTGTGAAAAACCTTCTCAGGCTAAAGACATCGGCAAAGTACTCGGTGTATTGGGCGGTCGGGATAACGGTTTTTTCCGCAAAGGGAACACGGCTGTTACCTGGTGTTTCGGCCACATGTTGGCCAATGCCATGCCTGCCGCCTATGGGGAGATTTATGCCGATTTCGGCAACACAGATGCTCTACCATTACTGCCTGACAAATGGCTGATGGAGGTCTCCGATTCTGCAGCCAAACAATTTAAGGTCATTCGTACCCTACTGGCCGAAGCGGATGAAGTTGTTATTGCTACCGATGCTGATCGTGAAGGTGAGGTCATCGGGCGCGAGATTCTGGAGTATTGTGGCTATCGCGGTAAAGTGTCCCGCTTCTGGACCAGTGGGTTGGATGCGGCTTCGGTAAAAAAGGCATTGGGCAAAATCATGCCCGGCGGCAAAACCGAAACCCTGTATCAGGCAGGCCTGGCACGCTCGCGTGCCGACTGGCTGGTGGGCATGAACCTCTCCCGCGCCTATACCGCTGCCTATGCCGAAGGCCGGGGCAAAGCACATACCTTGTCGGTCGGACGCATTCAAACGCCGACCTTAGCTTTAGTGGTACGCCGTGATGCGGCCATCGGTACCTTCAAACCTTATCCCTACTACACCCTGCGTGCGGTTTTTCAGGTAGCCTCCGGCAGCTTTGAGGCGCTGTGGCAGATACCTGATGCCCTGAAAAACCAAGACGGCCTGTGTACCGACCAGCAGGCTGTGGACAAGTTGGCGACCACACTGCCGGACAGCAGCGGCCGCATCGCCGCCGCCAAAACCGAACGCAAACACAGCCCACCCCCGCTGCCCTATAGCCTGTCCGCCCTGCAAAAGGCCGCCGGCAACCGTTTCGGCCTCAGTCCCGACAAGGTGTTGGACATCGCACAGGTACTGTACGAAAAGCACAAAATCACTTCCTATCCGCGTTCTCCCTGCCGCTACCTGCCCAAATCGCAGCAGGCCGAAGTGCCGGCCGTATTTGCCGCCATGCTGTCATTGGATCCTTCTTTGGGCAATGTGCTGAAGCAGGCCGATCCGGCTCGGGCTTCTCGGGTCTGGAACGACGGCCAGGTCAACAAACACTCGCACCATGCCATCATTCCGACCACGCAGGCCGGGATCGATTTATCTAAACTCAGCAAAGCGGAGCGCGATATCTACCTGATGATCCGCAACCGCTATATCGCCCAGTTCTATCCGGATTGCGAATACGACTCCAGCACGATAGAAGTCGAATGTTGCGGCCACCGCTTCCGTACCGTCAGCCGGCAACCGGTCAAACCGGGCTGGAAAAGCCTGCTGGGGGAAGAGGCGGAAGACGAAGTGGCGGGGGGGGATGAAGAAGGAGACAGTACTGCCCTGCCGCCGGTCGGCGAAAACGAAGCCGTCCGCTGCCGTTCCGCCGATGCCGCCCACAAAAAGACCGTCCCGCCGCCACGCTTTACCGAACCTTCGCTGCTGGACGAAATGCAGACCTTGTCCGATTTTTTGAAAACGGTGGACAACGCACAAATCAAAAAAGTGCTGCGCGCCACGGAAGGATTGGGCACGGAAGCCACCCGGGCCAATATTTTGAAGCGGTTGTATGAAATGGGATATTTGGAGAAAAAAGGGCGCAAGGTTTCGGCCACTGACAAAGGGAAACGGCTGATTTCCCTCATACCCGAAGCATTGGCCGATCCGGTTACCACCGCCAAATGGGAACTGGCTCTCGGCGGCATTGAGTCCGGGAAGCTCGGTTTGGCGGAATTTATGCACCATCAGTCTGCCTGGATCAGCCGTCTGGTGGCACAAGCCAAGGCTGATATAGCAAGCAAAAAGAAGTCTGCTCCGGCGGAAATGCCGACTGATAGAAAGAAATAACCATGAACGTCCTCAACCGTCGGCAGTTTCTCGGTACGGTTATCAGAACTGCCCCTGCTCTAGCGCTCTGCTCGGGCACAGTCTTGTTCTCCGACGAGGCATTGGCCGTAGATAATGGTGACTTTTGGCGGCGCGACCGCCTGATCGACATCCGGCGTACCGACACCGGCGAACGTCGAAGCATACGCTTCTATGCGGCTGGCCAAGGCTACCTGCAAAACGGCTACATGGCCGCCCGTTGGCTGCTGCGCGATGCCAAAGACCACAATGCCCTGATCAATATCGATATCGGCCTGCTCAACCTGTTATACGGCCTGCAGGAATGGGCACGCATTGCCGGCAAACCCAATCCGCTGCTGCAAATCAACAGCGCGTACCGTACCCGACGGCGCAATGCCACCATTGAAGGGGCTGCACAAAATTCTATGCATATTTATGGCAGAGCCGTTGATTTGACCATGCGTGGTATTAGCCTAAATCAGCTAACTTCCATGGCAGCACACTTCAATGCTGGAGGTATTGGCATTTACAACAGCTTTATCCACCTGGATACGGGCAGGGTACGCAATTGGCGAGGGTAATGAAGATAGGAACATGAAACATCATGATAGTGCTTGACAAAACCAGCGGGCAGTAGCATGATTAAAACGTATTTCAATGTTTTGTTGCTTTCATTCAAAAAGCAAAGGTGTGCAGCCGCTCAAGCACACAAACCGATTCGTCGGTTTTGCGGTTTTTTCAATCTGCCTCAAGCAGGCATTCTTTTCTTAACCCTTTGGGGATACTCATTCCCCAAACGGGCGTGGTGTATCCCCTGTTTATTTGGAGATTACATCATGTCTAACCAAGTTCAGAACGTACCCGCCTACTTCGATTTGACCGCCGACGGTGTCGGTTTTATGAACCGCCCCCGCGTGGTTCAAGGCAAACGAGGTTCCGGGCATGTTTACTTTTCCTGTACCATTCAAGCCCTGCACGGTGATGCTGACGAAAAGGCACGGTTCGACGTGCGAATCGTCGGCGGGAAAGCCAAAGAGTTGTTTGCCAAGTTACTGGAAGAATTTCCGGATTTGCTCAGCAGCGACTACAAACGCCGCCCCACCGTATTTATTGGGTTCCGTGTCGGTGACCTTCATCCTGTTGTTTTTGAGACCAACTCGAAAAATGACAAAAACGAGCCTGTAAAAGTAAACACCCCGTCTATTGACGCCCGGTTGTTGAAATTCAAGTTCATCAAGGTCAATCGCCAAGTTTGGTACACTGAAAAAAACGATACCCAAGCCCCAGTATCTGAAGATGCTGCCGCCTAAGTAACGTTTCAACCTGCAGTCCGTCTGCCTGAGAGGAAGTGAAAACTTCCTCTCCTTCACCCCGCCGGGGCAAACATCCCCGGTTTTCGGGTTCGTTTGCTCCGGCTTTTATCTTGTATTTTTGGAGCGTAGTATTATGAACCTGAACCTTTTCCGTGAATCCTATCGGAAATCCAAAGATCGCATTTTTCTGTTTCTGGAAAGAAATCAGTGGACTGGGAAACAAACCGATGCAGTTGCAGCAAAACTCGATATTCTCGGTGTTTTTCTTGTTACACAAGCTTGGTTTGGTTTAACCAAATACGATTGGCATTTTGGCTTGGCAATAATAGTTCTTTTACTCAGCCTAGTTCTTTGTGCTATATTGTGGACGACTGCTTTTATCCTGAAAGGATGGAAATGATGATTCAGCTATTTCTGACCCTGATGGTGGCTTGCATAGGCTTGTCTTTTGTAGCTTATATGCTTATTGAGGGTAAAAAAATCTCTGATAGCATGAGCGAAGAAGAAAAGGCAGCTTTTCGTGCCAGACATCATTTAGACAAACTGGATTAACCGATAACCCTTTTCAAACCCACTCCGGTGGGTTTGCCAAGCCGTATTGATACAGTAACGCTTGGCAAACCTATCGCACCGTACGGCTGCCTGAATCCGTACCGCTGCCCCGGCGGCGCAGGCTTTCCTCAAACCAAATTCTTTAAATTCCCCTTTTTATCCGGCCCCGCCGGAAAAATCCCTCCTCCTCTCTAGCTGCCTGATGATGCTGACCACAGTACGGTCGGCGACGGTACTGTGGTCAGCATCATCGGCATTCAGCCATTTTTCCGAAACAGGGTGGCGGCTCCCTTCACAACCGCAGGCTTACAACCATAAATTTGACTGTTTATTCGTGCCCGTCTTCTCGGGCGGGTACTGCTAAGCAGTTAAATAGCAGTTGCCTAAATTTTAGGCTTGATGCTTTTGTTCTTTAACAATCGGTACTTCAATACATTTTACCTGTACTTTTCCACAGGAACTGTGGATTGGTACAACTTGATATTTTGGCTTAAACGCCTTTGTTCACAAGGGTTGCCCGTTTTACGGGCAACTTACCATGCGGTTTTGCACGCAAGAGCCGCATGGTAAGTTGTTCGACAGTCGGCAGACTGCCTTCTCCCTACACTGCTCACGCTGTGTACCGTAAACCTTTTCCCACCCTCTTCTGAGGGTGGGCTTCCTCATCGCCCAACGGTGTTCAAGCAGGTTTTTCAGGTAGCCTTTTCCCAATTAAGGTTACCTGAAAAACCTGTTTCAACAGCCAGCAGACTGCCTTCTGCCTCGATACAGCCGTTAAACAGTATCAGCTGCATCCGTGCGGCCACGGTTTTTTCTTAACCCTATGGGGATTACGTCCCCATGCGGGGCACATCCCCTTTTTTTCAAGGAGACGGATATGTTCCGCAAATCTGTACTGACCGCCGCCATCGTGCGGTATTGCCCCATGCTGATCGGCCTGTTTATGGGCTTATCGTTGTTTTTCGGTATGTCGTTTGCCCTGTGGGGGCCTGAATCCGACCGTACCGCCTCTCTCTCGATGATGGTTTTGTCTGCCGTGTTGCTGCTGGCTTTTGCCACCTGCGACACTAACGAAGCCTAATCGTCTTTTTCCAACCCGCCGGGGATACGCTGTCCCCGCAAGGGTGCCGGCGTCTCCCCGTTTTCATACCGGAGGTGCACCATGGGTGCCGGAAACTACTCTTACTCTTCCCCTATTTTGCGCGACGACCATTCCGACCAATACAACCTGATGGTTTATGTGGACGAGTGGGGATATGCACGCGATGAAGACTTGTCGGATTTCGATCCGGATTTTCAGGACAGCATCCGCGAGGATATCCGCAGCCTGCTGTCGGAATACCTGAACGGTTTTACCGAACCATGCTACCGCTATCAACACGATGTCTGCAGGAGCAGCTTCAACAGCCATGAGGAATTGCTGGGCGAATGCGGCCGTATGGCCGTAATTGCTGCACCGACTTATTACGGCGACCGCATTGCATTGGTAGTCACCCCCAATGCCGAATGGCAGGAGAAAATCCATGTTGTGTTGTCCGACAACCCGCTATTTCCGGAACGGAAATACGGCTTAATCGACTGGCAGGCCTGTACGGCTGCCGAGCGCGCACGTTGGGCTTCGGCCATCCGTTCGATTGAGGGTGGTGGGCTGCACCGCGAAATGCAGGCGGTATTCCGCAGGCTGAAAAGCATCTTGGCCAATACCGCCGGTTTTGCCGCGCGGATGTCGTTCCGCAGTTCCGCCTGGACTTCCTGCTATTACCAACCCGCTGCCTAGGCAGCCTGAAAACCGACAAGGAGAAATCCCCGATGAGCCCTTATACACGAGGTTTCGAGCTGGTGCGCAAACATCCCGGAACCAGCGGTCAGATCGCCTTGGCCAAGTGCATCTTGTCCCTGTACGACCCCTGCCACGCTTTTTCCGCCGGCGAAGTGCTATGGAGCCTGGATCGCGAATACACCGATACGGTGCTGGCGATGCTGGCCGAATATGCCGAACGCGGCGAAACTGAGGAGTTGCGTCAGGCGGGAAGGTGGGTGTACCAAAACTTCCCTGGTCTGGTCGAGCTTTCCGATGCCATGCGTCAGGCGCGAACCGAGTTAGCCTTACGCAAAGAGGCTGGATACCACGCTTAACTGGACGGTTTCTGTTCCAACCAACCTGCTTTCGAGCAGGTTTTTTCAGACGGCCTTATCTGATTGCAGGCTGCCTGAAAAAACCTGTTCCAACAGCCGGCAGACTGCCTTCTGCCCCGATACAGCCGTTAAACAGTATCAGCCGCATCCGTGCGGCCACGGTTTTCTTTCAACCCTTTGGGGATGCACATCCCAAAAGGGAGGGTGTACCCCTGTTCTTTTGGAGATTGCATCATGAATACCCATCTTTTCCCCGCCTCGGATTTCGTTTTCGACAACAACGGCCAAGTCTATATTGCCCGTCGGCCGTGCGTGCTGCATTCTACCGCCGGTTTCTATATCGGCCGCGAATGTTTCGACCTCGAAATGCCCGATTGGCCACAACCCTACTCCCGCGAGAGTATATACTGGAAAACCCATCAGGAGGCGCAGGCCTGGCTGGATGCCGGAAACTGGCCGCAGCCCTGATTTTCCGAACCTGCTTCCGAGCAGGTTTTTCAGGTAGCCTTTTCCCAAATAAGGCTACCTGAAAAACCTGTTCCAACAGCCGGCAGACTGCCTTCTGCCCCGATACAGCCGTTAACCAGTATCAGCCGCATCCGTGCGGCCACGGTTTTCTTCCAACCCCGTGGGGAACATACCTGCGGGTATGCGTCCCCGTTTTTATCTTGCCTAGGAGGCGCATATGTCTTTTTCTTTACCCGGAACCCTCAACGTCATCGAGCGCAACGGCCGCAACGGACCGTTTACCGTGGCCGAACTGAATACCGATGTCGGCGTGTTCAAAATCAAGCACCGCGTGCTGGAACAGTTCGACCAGGGTGCGTATTCGGGGGTGTTTATCGTTACCCGCATCTACAACCAGTCTAACTTTTCCAAAGGACAGATTTGGGTCAGCCTGTGTGCCGATTTGGACTGGGATGCTTTGCAGATTATGGCGCAGAGTGAGCAGGTGCAGGTCAGCACCTCGATGGCGGTGGCCGAAATCGTTGGCGAAGACGAAGAAACCCACCCGCCGGCCGCAGCGGCTGCCACTCCGGCAGAGCCTGCTGCCAAAGCCGCACCGCCAATGGACGACGATGAAGCAGTGGCCGATATGGCTACGCTGCAACGCTTGTTGGCCGACCATGCTGCCTACGTCAAGCTCGACGCATCGATTGAGGACAGAACCCTGTTCCGTCAGCTGCGTGACGCTTTAAAGGAGGCGGGCTACCGTTTCGACGGTAACAACCAATCCTGGTTTCTGCCTCAGGTGGCGTAAGGAGGAATGATGCAGCTGTACCAAACTTCCGGTGGCGACCTGTTTGCCGATGCCTTCTTTATTTTGCACGAACGACTGATGTTTGCTTCACTGTACGGCCGTGATGCCAATATGCTATCGCTGTTGGCGCGGCTCAATAAGGGTAGTCAGGAACCGATCGGTTTCAGGCTACCTGAAGACCGACCATACTATCCGGTGTACCGTACCGCCCGTCATTTCTCCAACCTACACAAGCGAACCACCAAGCTGCACACCCGGCAGTACGGTGTGCTGCTGCACACCTTCCTGTATTGTGGCGAGCTGGTCGAACCTGACCGCGACAGCCGCAGCGCATGGGTGGTGGCAGACGATGTGTCGACTGATATGCAGCCATTGGTCTGGACCTGTCTCAGCCGCCTCTCTGACATCCCGTTGGATGATGCCTGGGCAGGTTTTGTAGCCACACGGCTGGAGGAGGTCGGCAGCCTGCAATACTTCCGGCCCGGTATGGACAGCGAAGCTTCCCTGGTCGGCATCAAAGCCTGCCGCATCAGCTTGCCTCCCGACTTCGATGCGATGCTCGGCGGTTGGCTAAAAAGCGGGCAATTGCCGCCTGTTTGAACCTGCCGCCCTGCGGTTTTTTCCGAACCTGCTTCCAAGCAGGTTTTTTCAGGTAGCCTTTTCCCAAATAAGGCTGCCTGAAAAAACCTGTTCCAACAGCCGGCAGACTGCCTTCTGCCCCGATACAGCCGTTAAACAGTATCAGCCGCATCCGTGCGGTTACGGTTTTCTTTCAACCCTGCGGGGCATCGCGCCCCGTCGGGCACGGTGTTGCCGCTTTTTTCAGGAGTACACCATGTATGCCCGATTTATTTGCGACGGAACCAGCCTTGCACTTCTTTCAACTGACTGGCAACGAAGAGGAGGATGAGTAATGAACCAACTTGGTTTGAACTGGGAATTTGTCGAGCAGTATTATCCCGACTACCACCGCAGCGATACCATCTGCCTATCTAATGATATGGCCGCCTGCTTCGAATTTGCCGAGCTTGATGCTGACGCTTTGGTTACGGAAGACACCGTGGCTGCCCTGAAGGCACAGGCCAGCTACAGCGAGCCTTCTGTTTATCAGGTTTGCGCGTTCGACGATTATGTCGGCAGCGGGATGACATTCGGTCAGGCAGCACAGGAAACTGAT
Organism: Eikenella sp. Marseille-P7795; assembly: GCF_916618725.1. NCBI lineage: Bacteria > Pseudomonadati > Pseudomonadota > Betaproteobacteria > Neisseriales > Neisseriaceae > Eikenella > Eikenella sp. Marseille-P7795. The sequence goes on from NZ_CAKAJZ010000002.1 coordinate 155,520, forward strand.
GACTACTGCCTGGCCGTAGCCATCCGCCATTGCACCGAACCCCTGCCCGAGCAATGCCGCCTGTGGGCGGATAATGTGCTGGGCTGATCCGTTTTTTTATCCGATCCCCCTGGATCGTCCACCCCAACGGGGCGCAATACCCCGTTCGCGGGGTTTTGCGCCCGTTTTTTATGGAGAACTACCATGCAAAACCCCGAAATTTCTTCTTACGGCGAAACGCTGTCTCAAGATACGGCTGTTCTTTCAGACAGCCTTCCTGCGGGAACGCCCGCCAACGAACTGTCCTTATCCGACTTTTTGGCCGACTTCGGCGATAGCCTGTTTGCCGCCGTTACCGAGCAGAACCGCCCGGTGTACCACGACCAGCAATACCCACTACACGAGCGTGTGCTTGACGGTCTGTCACGCAAACTGTTTGTCGCACAACGCAAAGTGGTACGTGCCATCAATCAGCAATTGCTAATTGAAGACAAGCCGGCCGCCATCATCAATGCGGAAATGGGTACTGGCAAAACCATGATGGCCATTGCAGCCGCAGCGGTCGCCCATGCCGAAGGCTTGTGCCGCACACTGGTACTGAGCCCGCCGCACCTGGTGTATAAATGGCGTCGGGAAATCCTACAAACCGTACCTGGTGCGCGAGTATGGATATTGAACGGCACCGACACACTGGCCAAGCTGCTGCGCATCCGCGCCATGCGAAAAAAGCCGGATGTGCCAGAGTTCTTTATCCTCGGTCGTGTACGTATGAGGATGGGCTTCCACTGGCGACCAGCCTACCGAACCAGTAAACGTTATGAGACTGACTACGGCACCGTGCCAGTGTTTTGTTGCCCAAAATGTGGCGGTGAAATACTAAATGCAAATGGTGAACCTTACAGTCTCGATACCTTAATCCAAGCTGATTTGACTAAAGAACGTCGCTACTGCCGCAACAAGCTACACGGCAAAATATGCGGCGAACCGCTGTGGACACTATGCCGCCCAAATGTTGCCACCTCCTCAGGTGTGTATGACAAGGTGCTAAAAACCATTTCCGGGCTGCCTGGAATTGGTCGCAAAGGCGCACAGAAACTAATCAATCAGTTTGGAGAAGAAATGCTGGCCGGTATTTTGGAAAACAACGTGCAGGCCTTTGCCAACCTATTGGACGGCGAAGGCGAGCTCGTCTTCGACGACCGCCATGCCGCCCGGTTGGAACGCGCCTTGGGCAAAACCGAGTTCTCGCTCGGCCAAGGCGGCTATCAGCCAACCGAATTTATCAAACGTTATCTGCCGAAGAATTATTTCGGCCTAATGGTGGTAGATGAGGGGCATGAGTACAAAAACTACGGTACTGCGCAGGGACAAGCTATGGGTGTACTAGCCCGCTGTACCCGTAAAGTACTGTGTTTAACTGGCACGTTAATGGGTGGCTACGCAGAAGACTTGTTCTATTTGTTGTGGCGACTCTATCCACAGGCCATGCTAGAAGATGGTTTTGGTTACAACAAATCTGGCTCACTGGCCGCTGCTTCGATGTCATTCATGCGCCAACATGGTGTGTTAAAAGACATCGTCAAGACATACGGTTCAGGTAGCGAATACAGCCAGGGTTCGTTTGTCAGTGCGCGAGCTAAGCGCAGCCAAGTACGCACTGCTAAAGCACCGGGTTTCTCGCCGCTAGGCATCATGCGTTATGTGCTGCCGATTACGGTGTTCCTGAAGCTGAGGGACATTGATGCCGGCGTATTGCCTTCCTACACCGAAACCTTCCGTCCAGTGGCGATGAGCGACGAGCAGGAAGCTGTATACCGGCAAATGTCGTCTACGCTGAGAAGCTACCTGAAAGCAGCATTGGCCAAAGGCAATAACACACTGACCGGGGTCGTAACCAACGCTCTCCTGGCCTGGCCGGATTGCTGTTTTCAAGCCGAACAGGTGTACTGGCGAAGCAACAATCAGGTTTTGTTTGAAACCGGTGCAGTATTCGGTGAAGACGAGCTATCTCCCAAAGAGGCAGATATGCTGGAATTGGTACAGGAGCAGTTGGCCAAAGGTCGGCGCTGCCTAGTCTATTCCACATATACTGACAGCCGTGATACCACATCCCGCCTACAGGCCATTCTGAAACGGCACGGTATCCACGCCGCCGTGATGCGAGCCTCAGTTAAAGCTGATGCCCGAGAGGACTGGGTAAATGACCGGTTGGATGAAGGTTGTCAGGTTGTCATCTGCAATCCAGAACTGGTTAAAACCGGCCTTGATCTGTTAGCCTTTCCAACTATCTACTTCATGCAGACAGGCTACAACGTCTATTCATTGATGCAAGCATCAAGACGTTCCTGGCGTATCGGTCAGCGTGAACCTGTAGAGGTGTATTTTGCCGGTTACATGGATACTGCTCAGCAAATCTGCTTGGAACTGATGGGGCAGAAAATCGCTGTAGCGCAATCCACTTCCGGCGACATGCCCGATACAGGGTTGGACATTCTGAACCAAGCTGAAGATTCGGTCGAGGTACAACTAGCCAAGCGGCTGGTAGAACGTCCAAACTGAGATAGCACCCTAATCCTTCTTACCCGCGTAAGCGGGTTTTTTCAGACAGCCTGCAAGCAAAAGGTTGTCTGAAAAAACCCGTTTCAACAGCCGGCAGACTGCCTTCTGCCTCGATACAGCCGTTAAACAGTATCAGCCGCATCCGTGCGGTTACGGTTTTCTTCCCCCAACCACGGGAGCCCGCTCCCGTGCGGCTCCCGTTTTTTACAGGAGCCTTCCCCATGTCTCAAAACCATCTGATGCACCCTCGCGTTGCCAACAACCATGCCGACAACGGCTATTTCCCGACCGATGACGCAACCTTGGCCGGCATTGCCGCACGGCTCGATATCGGCGGCGGCGATATCCGCATTTTCGATCCCTGCTGCGGTACCGGTGCGGCTTTGGCCAAGCTGTCCGAGCATCTGTCGGCCTGCGGTTCGTTGTGCCGCAGTTTCGGCGTGGAACTGGATGCGGAACGTGCGGCCGATGCTTCGGCCGTACTCGGTCACGTTGTCCGTGCCGACATCGAAAACTGCCTGTTGCAGCCCAAGACCGTCGGCCTGTTGTTCCTCAATCCGCCTTACGGTTATGCCAATCGCGACCAATTGTCATCCGAAAGCGGGCGGCGGCTGGAACAGGTGTTTCTCGACCGAACCATGCACGTGTTGCAGGAAGGCGGTATATTGGTGCTGATCGTGCCGGTGCAGTCGCTGAGCGAATCCTTTACCCGGGAAATCGCCTCACGCTTTACGGAACTGCGGATGTACCGCGCGGCCGTGGATACCTACAAACAGGTGGTCATCTTCGGCATCAAACCGCGCCTGCGCGCCGACATCGGCCGGTCTTTGGCCAAACGGCAGCAGGCAGTGCTGATGCAGCCTGAAAACGCCTTGCCGATACGCGAAACCGCAGCCGACTGCTGTTACGAAGTGCCGCCTTCGCCGGAAAAGCCGTTCCGCCCCATCAGCTTCAAGGTGGAAGCGGCAGGCCTGGCCGGAGAACTGGCCGCCTTGGGTTCGCAGACCTTGTGGCCGCATTTCGGGCAATGGTTTGCCGAAGCCCTGTCGCCGGACAAACGCCGGCCGCTGTGCGCGCTCGGCCAATGGCACGCCGCCCTGGCGCTGGCCGCCGGCCAGGTAAGCGGTATCGTGACCGCCGCCGACGGCCGCCGCCTGTTGGTCAAAGGCAGCACCTACAAGACCAAGGTAACGACCGCAGAGGAGCAGTATGGCGACGACGGCAACATTACCGTGACCACCACCGCGCTCGATCGTTTCGTCCCCAGTATCCGCGCTATCGACCTGACCGTCGGCAGCGACGGTTTCGGCGATGTGCTGACCATCAAATAGGCCTGGACAGGTCTGATATTTCCAACCCGTATTTTCAGGTAGCCTCTTTTGAGGCTACCTGAAAATTTCATCAACCCTGCGAGGGACTTCATGCAGGCTGCTTGCTTGACACCCAGGCCGTCTGCATGAATTGCTTCGGCAATCCGGCCGGCAGTCCGCAACTGCTTCGGTACAACCGTTAAACAGTACCGCCCGCATCCGTGCGGCCACGGTTTTTTTATCAACCCTGCGGGGCACAGCCTGCCCCGCACCGGGCAGGTTTCCCGCTTTTATTCCATCGGAGACCTGCCATGCAACCGTCTGCAACCTACGAACCCGGCAGCTATATCGTCTGGTTCGACAGTCAGTATGAAACCGCCGAAGCTGCCGCCGAGGCTTTAAACGGTACATCCCTGCCGCCCTTACAGCCCGGACAATCCCCTGAGGACCTTGTCCGCCAAAGGCTGCGTACGCTCGGCTATGCCGAAAACCTGCTGTCCGTACTCGAGCCCGTGGCCGAGTACGTGGCCAATGAAAACCGTCACGGCTCCGGGCCGAGCCGCTGCTATAACAGCCATACCGCAGCGGTGTTCATCCCGCCGCAGGCGGATACCCGGGCCTGGCTGGATGCTTTCTGCCGGCCGGACTTCACCCGGCAATTGTCGGACGAAGAGGCGGCGAAAGTGTTCGTCGGTGTGATGGAAGGCCGGACGCTCGGCTACTGCCTGGCCGTCTGCGCCGTCGAATCCGCCATGCCCGACGAAAACGATCCCTTCCTGCTGGTTCCGGCAGCCGCTTTGCCCGGCTACGACGATTTGGCCTACCTGCTCAAAGACGTGGAATACGCCGAGGGCAACTATGCCACCGTGCTGGCGCAGACCCTGTCGGCAGCGGATGCGCAATGGCTGTACGCGCGCAACCGCGAAACCGTATTCAACTGGATGATGAACCGGGGACTGGCCCTGCACGACTTCGGCTACAACGCCGACGTGGTGCTGGAACAGCCTGAAAAAGTCCGTTGGGAACTGGTTTACCGCTGGGCCTGCGATACCGTCAAAACCTACTTGGACAAGCTGAAATAGGCTGTCTGGATTTTTCTGAAAGCACTTGTTACCTGAAATGTGCGCCGGTTGTCCGGCGGTAACTTTTTTCCACCCCGAGGGGCCGTTTCCGCCCTTCGGGGCGGACCGGCTCCGTTTTTATAGGAGCTTTATCATGCCTAACCATGTTACCAACCAAATCACCGTCACCGGTCCGGCCGAATCACTGGCCGCCTTCCGGGCAGCCCTGCTGGTTCCAGGTGAGGCCGACAGTTACGGCCGCGATGACCTGCCTCAGGTAATCGTCGATTTCAACGGCATCCTCCCGATGCCGGCGTCCTTGCATCTCGAATTCGGTTCTGCCACCTACCGGGCGGAGATATGGAATGCCTTGGCCGACGATCTGCCGATTGCCAGCGAAGAGGCGGCCAAGCTGTATTGCATCGACCGTATCCGGGAACTGACGGCCGGCCATCTGGACTGGGAAACCGCCACCGTAGGCCGCCTGAAAGAAGTGTTCGGGCAGCATCCGGGATTGGCGGAACAATGCGGGCTCGACCTGCACTACGCCGAACAGATCAAGCGCAATATCGAACTGTACGGCAGCCCGACCTGGTACGAATGGTGTAACCGCAATTGGGGTACCAAGTGGAATGCCTACCACCAGCATATCGGCTATTTGGACGAGGGAGAGCTGTATCTTGAGTTCGATACCGCCTGGTCGCCGCCGGAGCCGGTGTACGAAGCCATTGCCGAGCGTTTTCCCGATTTACAGCTGGAAATCCGCTACATCGACGAAGGCGGCGGTTTCGCCGGTACTTACGAAATCAAAGACGGCATACTGTACGACCATCCCTGTTCCGATGAAGAGTTCCGCATGTTCGCCGAAGAACATTTCGGCTGGGATTATTCGGAAGACGACGATGAGGAATGAGGCCGTCCGGACAGGCTGCCTGAAAGCAGACGGAGCGAGCTTCTGCAACGCAGAAACTCAGTGTAGCTGATGGCAATTCCTTTCTTTTTTTTCAACCCTTGGCGGGAAAACCCCGCCGGGGTTTCTCCTGCCTGTTTTAGGAGAAACCCTATGACAACCGACAAGCAACCCCGCTTTACGGCGGAAACCGATTCGTACGACGGCCGAAAAAAGTTGGTCCTGCACCTGCCTCCGGGCAGCCCGCAATTGGACGACTTTTGGCGCAGCGACGAGCACGACTTCGAGTTACCCGATGCCTGTATCGAAATCGATATGGAAAAACTGCATCAGGCTTTGGCCGTTGTCCGCGCACACCCGTGGCTGTTCGAGCACGTCGCCATCGGCATCGCCGTCTATTCGGACGGTTATGAAGGAAAACTGCGTCAGAGCCGTTTGGAAATTACCTCGTACGGTCAAAACGGCTGCCTGATTTTCTATGTGCGGTTCGTCAATGATTGGACGGGAACGGACTATACCTTCGATGCCAGCGCATACTGGCCGGTGGAGGACGGTCGCGACCTGTACCAGTATTTGAAGGAACGACTGGGATTGCAGCCTGAAAACCGGCCGCAATCCGGGCAATAAAGCAGACGGCTGCCTTTAAGGCAGCCGTCTGTATTACCATCAATGGGTTTCCCAATAACGGATTTTAGTAATACAAAGAACCATTAAAACCGATAACGCAGGTTCACGAGCACTTCGTTTTGCCGATAGCGGTAGTAGTCAGCATTGCTGCGGTTTACGGTGTGCTTGAAGCGCAGCTCGGGGTAAATGCCGTGCCACTGCCAGCGCGGGAAGCCCAGCGCGGCAACGGCGGTGTATTGTTTGTCTTGGCGCCGCTCGCCGTTGCTTATGAAGCCGGCCGCATCATAGCGGCTGCGGCGGTGCATCAGCAACAGGTTGGCATAGGCGGTTTGGCCGAACATTTTGTAGAGCCCGAGGCGGACGGCGTATTCGCGGCTGGAAGCTGCTTCTTCGGCATAAGCCTTGCGGACGGCGTCCAGATTGGCAAACAGCCCCCAGCTTGGACCGGCAGCCCATTCGGCGCCGAGGCCGGCTTCGTATTGGCTGTAGTCATCGAAATAGCGGCGGTTTTGCCCGCTGTAATGATGGCGTTTGGCACCGCCGCGCAGGCTGGTCCGCCAGCGCGGGGAAAGGGTATGCGTCCATTCGGCATCGATGCCCCAGGCACGGTAATGGGTGTGCCGGTTGCGGAAGTCGTGTTCGAAATAAGGCAGCAGGGCGAAGTGGTTGCGGATGTCGGCGTAGTCGTAGCCGGCATACAGGGCGGTGGTGTGGTAGCTGTAGTCGGGCGCGATTGTCTGTTGGGGATCTTCGCGCCGGTAGCGTGTGCCGTAGGCCAAGCCGCGCAGGTGGAGGCCGTGGTGGCCGGCGAGCGGGATGGTGCGCAAGGCGGTGGCGCTGTATTGCCACATGGCTGAACCGACAGGTTCGGGCAGCAGGCGTTCGAGCAGGCACATGCCGGCGATTTGCCATACGCACTGCCGGCCGCCGACGGCCTGGTTGATGTTGTCGTTGTGGCCGTAGCCGATGCTGATTTGGCCGTGCCAGGCGCGGCGTTTGGCCAATTCGTTCTGATATTGCCCGACTAAGGCGCGGGTTTCTTCGGGCAGCCCAATGTCTACGGCACGGTGGAACTCGGCGGCGGCTTCGCGGTTTTGGTTGTCTTCGGTATAAACGCGGGCGAGTTCGAGGCTGATGCGGGCGTTACCGGGTTCGGCAGCGGCGGCACGTTTGAGCCGCGCGGCAGCCAGGCGGTAATCGCCCCGGGCGCGCGCCTGCAGGCCGGCGGCCAAGTCAAGTAACGCCGGTTTGTGCTGCGGCAACATCGCGTAGCGGGCGGCGAATTGTTCGGCCTTGTGCCATTGCTGCTGGTTAACGGCGTAATACAGGGCGCTTTCCAGCTCTTCGGCGCTATCGCCCACGGCATAAATTTGACCGCCTATATTGATGTAGCCGCCGTCGTTTTCCACATCGGCATCCTGCCCGCCGAGCCAGCCGCTTTCGCGGTATTGCCGGGTTTGGCGGTTGCCCTCGTCGAGCAGGCGGCGGCGTTCTTCGGCCGGGTCGTCGGCGCGGGCAACGGCGGGCAGCAGCAGGCACAGGGCGAGGAGGAGCGGCTTGTTCATGGGGGCTTTCCGGTGGTTTGTGTTTTCAGGTAGCCTTAGCCTTGTCCAAAAGGGGCTACCTGAAAACGGTTTGAACATTGGTTTGATTGATTGTTTATTCGATTGACGATAGGCGGTCCGAAATACTTCAGAAACCGCCCTTCCCATCTTACAGGTCTAACACACGGGATTATTGTGGCGGGATTTGCTTACCACCGAAGGCAATGTCCCTATCGACACCCGTACGATCCACAATACCGGCCAAGGCTTCCGCGCCGCTGCCGTAGAAGCGGCCGCTGATGTGTTCGTTAGCCTTGCCGTTGTCAAATATGCCGCGAGAATTAATATTGGTGCCGGCAAAGTCAATGCTATCCGAACCGCGCGTCAGATTGCCAATCAAAGAACCTTTACTGCCGCCGTAATTGGCAGTTAATGTGCCTGTGTAGAAGTCGTTCTGACCCGGTGTGTGTTTGTTCACGCCCAACACATTGTATTGTGCATTAACCAAATTCGGCATATTGGTGGTTGGGTTGTCGCCCACATACCAAACGGTGCGTTTGCCGTCCGCCATATTCAGGTCGGTGCTGTTTTGCGGCGGGTTACCGGCGCGCGGCGCCCATTCGCCGAAGAACACGTTGCCGTTCCTACCACCCATTTCAGGCACTTTAGCAATGACCAAACCGCCGAATTTGGGCGCGGCGGGGATTGCCGGGTTGGCCATCTGGCGCACGCTGTACACTTCGGTGTTGTTGTGGCGGTTTTCATACCACACCTGGCCCAGCGTCGGGTTGTAGAACCAGCCGATAACCGGTTTCACATCGCCCAAGCGCAGATACTGTGGATTGTGTGTGCCATCAACATTGGCATAGGGATCATTGCCGTTGATCGGTACCCTGCTATTACCGTGCCTATGTTTGATACCGATATACTTGACCGGGCCGTCATCTAAATTGATAGAGGTAGACCAGCTGTTCCCTCCATTGGTGCTGAATGCCAAACCGGCCTTACCGGCACCGAAAGGTTGCTTGTCAGAGGTGCCGGGGCGAACTGTCGTCGGGTCACTATTTGGATCTTGGCTTTTCCTTTGGCTGGAACCACCAGCCGGATCAGCCGCAGCCACACCAAAAATGCCGCACAGCAAGACGGCCAACAGGGTTTTATTACGTATAGACATAATCGTTTCCTTAATTAAGAGTTAAACAAAAGCCACCGTTTTATTGCCGCCGAACCGGCGGAAAAAACGGTAAAAACCATTGCCCCGGATAAACGGGGCCGGTTGGGTTTGCGTGTCCGGTGTGTTCAATTATTTGTTGTTATGCTCAATCCGTTTTCAGGTAGCCTTCCCGCCATACCTGCAGGCTACCTGAAAACCCCCACTCCTCCCTGCGACTAGAACTTGGCAGTCAGCCCAAAGGTAACCGTCCGACCCGGCCCGGGGGCGGCAACGTTGGACATCGGGTCGAGATAGTAGCGGTTGGTCAGGTTGGTGATACTGAAGTTGACATTGAGGTTTTTGTGCAGCTGGTAACGGCCATACACGTCCCAAGTCAGGGAAGGGCGCCAATGGTGGGGCTTGCCGGTGGTATCGAAGATGATGCCCAAATTCTTTTGCAGCAGTTGGTCGTATTGCTTGGTGTTGACCCGGCTGTGGTAGATGCCGCGCAGGCCGAGCTCCAGTTTCTCGCCCAACAGGCGCACCCCAGCATCCAGGTTTATTGAATATTTCGGCTGCAAGGCCTGATAGCCGCGCGTACTGCCGTAGCCGCCTTCGATGCAGATCGGCACGCCTTTGGCGCCATAAGGGTCGTAATCGAAAGCGGTATCGCGGTCACACATCTGCTGTTTCAGGCGGTAGGTGGCACCGAGCGCGGCAAAGAAGCGGCCGGTGTCGATGCGGCTCTGCCATTCCAGCCCGGCGGTGTCCTTGCGGTCGTACTGCACGGTGCGGAAATAATCTGTGGTTTCGATCACATTTTGGATACGGTTGCGGTAGTAGGTCAGGCGCATATCGCCGGCACGCAGCCGGCTCCAATACGGGGCAAAATTGAAGCTGTAGCCGATTTCCCAGCTGCGGCTGCGTTCCGGCTTGAAGCGGAAAATTGGGGCCTTCGGCATACCGACATAGGCCACGTCGTTATAAAAACTACCCACCTCATACACGCTGGGGAAGCGGGTCATCTGCGCATAGCGTACGAACAGGCGGCTGTTGTCGGTCAGGTCGTAGCTGACGGCGATGGTCGGCGCCCAGGCATGGGCACGGATCGGTTTGGGCTGCGCCCAATACTGTTCCTCGGTATAGTGCCGACCGATGATTTTGGGACCGAGACCGGTATCATCACCGTGCTCGGGATAGCCGACTTGAAAATTGGTTGCTTTTCCCGCTAGGTTATGAGCAAGGCAAGAGGTCGCATCACTTCTTATACAGCCCATAGGATTCCCCACGCCTGCCCAATATCGATAATGCGTCCCGTGCAGCCCCTGCGGATTGGTCACTTTTTCCTGATAATTGCTGACGAAATCATGAAAATGCTGGGGCAATGCGCCGCTGTCCAGCTTGCCGTTGACAAACGGCACATAAACGGGGCGCACCCGATAGAGCGGTTGGTTCTGTGCCTCGTTAACCCCGCCGAACCGTCCGTCAGAATAGGCACGGCCATCGTTGCCGATATACACATAACCATCGGTACGATACGGGCCGTTATAGTATTTCGGCAAATGGTAACGGGCACCGTGCGCCTGTTCTGCCTGTTCTGCCGCGGCAATGGCGGCAGCATCGCCTGACTGATACGCCTGCCGAAGCTGTTCGGCCACCACATTCCAGTCACGCCGCTCCTGATCGCCTGCCAGTTCGAAATACGGCAGATAGGCACCATCGGCATAAGACTGGTTTCCATCGCCTGCCTGATAGCGCGGGTCACGGCGGGCACGCCCTTCCGCCAAGGCGGTATCGAAGCCCCGGAAGTTGTGGTAGCGGATGCCGGCGGAGATTTTCAGGCGGTCGGTGGCCTGCCAGTCGAACACCAAATTGGTGCCCCATTCGCGCCGCTCGCCGCCCCTGGGCCCGGCCAGCTTGGTCAGGCCGGTTACCATGCCGGCCAGGTTGAACAGGTCTTTTGAATTGACGATTTCCACTTCTTCCGCCAGTTTCTCTTTCTGATAATCGGCGGCCAAAGTCATGCTCAGGCGGTCGCTGAGGCGGAAGCGGTTGCTGATATCGAAACCGGTGCGGCTGACGCGGGTTTTCTGCTCGGCGCCGGAAAGCACGCGGAATCGGCCGTTGTCGTTCGGGGTCATGGCCAACACCTGTTCTTTGGTCAGGCCGTTGACGCCGAAATCATTCATCAGGTCGTTGCAGCTGCTGTAGTTGTCGACGTGCTCGGGCGGTATCCGGCCGCGTTGGGTACACCAATACCAAACGTCGTAGAAGGGATCGGGGTAGGCGGAAGACAAATCCATGCCGCCGCTCTGGTGGCGGGTGCTGTTGGTTTTGATGCGCCACAGGTTGGCCTGCAGGTCGATCCAGCGGCTGCCTTCCGGCTTCCAAGCCCAGCCGAGCTTGTAGGTATCGGTGCGGATAGAGGAATCGATGCTCTGCGCCTGTGGCGACAGTTCTCTGGGGCGGCCGCTGGGATTATGCTCTTCCATATTCATCACATAGGTGGTGTGGAAGGGGTTGATTTCGCCGAAGCGCACGTCGGTGCGCATATATTGCCAGCCGAGCCGATGGCTGCCGGGCAGGTGCCAGTTGTTTTTCAGCAGCAGGGTTTTGGTTTCGGTGTTGCTGTTGAGCACTTCCACCCCGGGGTGGTAGATGCGCGCCATATTGGGTACGAAGGTGGCGGAGTTTTTGCAGTTGAAGTCGCTGCCGCCTTGGTCGTAGCAGCGTTGCAGGTCGTATACCGGGTTATTCAGGTAGCCTTCCGCCCCCTTGGTGCCGGCAAAGTAGTTGCCTTTGTTGCGGTAGCTGTAGGCGGCCAGGCCGTCTGAAAGTTCGGTTTTGAAGGCGGCGGCGGCCATATAGCTGCGGTCGCCGCCGAAGCGCCAGTTGTCGCGGCCGCTTTTGTGTGCGGGCGGGGTAAAGTTGTCTACCACCAACGCCTGCGGGCTTTGCTGGCCGGTGAGCGGGTCGACGCCGCCGCCCGCGCCGTCGGCGGTGGCACCGAGCGGCAGGGTGCGGTAGTCTTCCCAGCCCAGCCATTGGTTGAGGTTGTTGGCCGGGCGGCGGCTGTTGTTGGCAAACTCGGTTTTCAGCTGGAAGCCGAATTTCTGCCCTTCCGGCACGATGTCGTCGGCTTCGATGGTGCGGATGGTGACCGCGCCGCCGACGCCGGATTTCACGCCGCGTGTGAGGGCGGGGCTTTTTTCTACAGCGATGCTGCGGAACAGGGCGGGATCAAGATAGTTGCGGTCGCCCACGCCGTAGTTGTTCATCCATACGTCTATGGTTTGCTCTGTACCATCCACGGTAACGGGGATGCGGCCTTTGCCGGTGATGCCGCGGATATTGGGCGTAATCGCGCCGCCGGCGGTACGGGTGTTCATGTTGTATACGCCGTTGAGGCCTTTGAGCACGTCGCCGGCAGCGTTGACTTGGAAACGCTCGAGATATTCGCGCCCCACGTAAACATTGGACACGTTTTTGCGGTATACGTCGTCGGCGCCGCGCTGATCGGGTCGTCGGCCTTTGATTTCGATGGTTTCCAGTTCGGCGGAGGCAGGCTCCCTGCCGTTGGCGGCGAGGGTGTCGGCGGCGGCCTGCATGTGGGCAAAGGCACCGGTCAGCAGCACGACCAATAGCTTGGGGCAAAAAGATTGGGTTGTCATATGAGGGAAGAGATAGAGGGATGAGAAATGGAAGAAAGATTAAATCCCCTATTGTTTATAGGGATATAGCCGAAGTGATACGGTGTATGGATAATAATAGAAGTAAGAATTATTTTCAATAAAAGCTAAGGCTATGGCGCTACCCGCTAGTTGCTGCCGCGATTGCTCAAATGGCTGGACGGGAGCAGTCTCTATTCTTGATGCCGGTGCATACTGGCCGGTGGAAGACGGCTGCCTTGAGGGCAGCCACTTTATTTGGCACACTGAAACAGATTCGGCAGCCATTCTCAGGCTGCCGAATCTCCAGTCTTTCTTTCTACTCCGTATCCCGCCAAATGACGTTCAGCATGATTTCTGACGCTCCGCACGGCGTTGGTGCAACTTCCCCAGCACCTCGTCATGCGTATGGTAGGTTTCACATTTCAGTCCTTCTTCAACCTTTTTGCGAAACCAAGCGCCGTAATCGTCGGCTTGCTGTCGGGTGTCAAACTCGGAAATGCGGTAGTTCAGTATGGCGGTATTCATGGGTTGTCCTTTGACTATGCTGCACCTTCTTAAAGAGGCCGGTATTCAGAACTATATTTTTCATTCTAGCATACTCGCCAGCAACGAAGCCTACCCGTGTCTGATTTCTGCTACTTTTTAGGTATACTCAAAAAGAATATTGAAAAGAACAGTTCTTTTTGTATTGCATCCGTACTTAAAAAGTAGTAGCATAAATTATGGACTTAAAAAACACAGGCATTAGCAAGACAGCCCGAATCTATTTCCGGGTTTCAACCGACGAGCAAAATTTAGAACGTCAGCATCAGTTGATCGAGCGAGCAAAGGCACAAGGATTTTATATTGCCGGTATTTACTCAGAAAAAGCATCTGGCGTTAATCCTGATCGCTCAGAACTGCGCCGCTTGATTAACGATCTGCAAACCGGTGACTGGGTAATCGCTGAAAGTATCGACCGCATTACCAGATTGCCACCTGCAGAGGCAGAACGGCTGATTGATGAGATCACTGCCAAGGGGGCAAAAATCCAAGTTCCGGAAATTTTCGATTTTGAAGAACTGGGTGTTTTCTTTGAACAAGATGGCTCACTACCTGGCTATTTGTTACAACCCCTATTGGCCGCTCTGCAAAAGATGTTCCTACGTATTGCATTAAATATGTCGCACCAGGACTGGGCTGTGCGCAAACGGCGGCAGAAAGAGGGAATAGCCTTAGCCAAACGGCGCGGTGGTTATCGGGGACGACAACCTGACAAGTCGCTACATGAGAAAATCATTAAACTGCGCCTACAGGGATTCAGTATTACTCAAACTGCGCAGACACTTGGCTGCAGCGTATCCACAGTAAACCGGGTCAGCCGGCAACACAAGAAAAGAATGGGTACGCTTGATGAAAACCAGCCTGGTATTTTCAGGTAGCCTGTCACAAATTTAAATTAAAGGCAGACAGAATAAGGTCTCTGCCTGCCTTGTTTGAACGTAGAGTTGATTATGGTCGCTCTGCAACATCCTTGCTCGGACGGAAACATAACGCTTGGCGTGTCCGATCACAGTTTTTTGAAGTAAAGACATAACGCTGGCTGGAGTACCTCGGATAATCAGGGTTACGTCGAATGTAACCCCACTCTAACATCTGTTGATGGGTTACGCCGTGTGGATCACAGGTATTGCAATGTGGGCCGGCATTGGGGAAAACACGATCTGTTTGACGGTTGAGGTTCTGTACACCTTTATCAACTCGAGTGGCAACCGCGTTGAGCGGGTTATCCGACCAGTTGATACTGCCGTCTGGATTGGTAGAACAGGCTGTCAGTAGTGCCAAAAAAAAGATAGATACCGTGTACTTCAGTTTCATGGGCGCGCCTCCTTAAGTGCGGATAAACAATAATGCAGTGATTATCTGTTTAAATGTTGATAAAACGTTGCCTTAACGAAATCATTATCCAAATGAGTATACATTTGCGTGGTGGCCACACTACTATGGCCAAGCAGGATTTGCACAAAACGCAAATCATGTGTCTGCCGGATAAAATGAGTAGCACAAGAATGCCTGAGCATATGCGGAGTTAGCCGAAGCTTATCTACTAATAACTCGTTTGCCAAGTTATGCAAATGCAGTCGGACGGTACTATTCGTAATCTTATTGCCATAACGATTTGTAAATAAATAGTTTACTTTGACCTTGACCAGAGAATTACTGCGCGATTGCAAATACTCTTTGATTCGTTGAATAACACAGTCCGTAATTGGTACCAGTCTTGTTTTATTACCCTTACCAGTCACTTTAACTTGTTTTTGGCTGAAATAAAGATCGGATAAAGTTAGAGAAGTTACCTCAGAAACCCGCAATCCGGAATAAGCCATTAATTCAAACATACAGATATTACGCAAGTACATCCATTGAGACTGTCGACGTATAGGAGGGGTGTCGAGAATCTTGTCCAGTATTGGCATGTCTACTGCTTTAGGCAGCGTTTCCGGTAGTTTCGGTAAGTCAAACTTGAACCGATCATAAGAAATATTCAAAACATCGGTCTTGACCAGGTATCGGATCCAACTGCGCCAAGCGCAGATATAACGTCGGATGGTGTGTGCACTTAAGTCAGGGTTGTTGCTTTGTTTAATGACGACCGTTTTCAACAAAGCAGACTCAGTACAGATTTCCGGAAAATTAGAGAAAGTTTTGCTGTCCGGCCATGCTTCTAATAATGCAGCAAACTGCCTCAGGTTATTTCGATACCCTTCAATTGTCCCATCTGCCATACACCTAGTCTGGCAATAGTCTAGGAACGATTCAAGATGCTGATGCAGTTGGGCAGATATTTCAGACTTTAACATATTGGCTTCCTTGTAATAATTAAAGAAAGTGGCAGATATTTACCAATATGCAGTCTAAGTAGTTTCAGTAGATATTGCTGGTATGTGACTGATATACGCTGCTACCTGTCTCAGACTTGGTTTGGCTGTACCGTGGTTTTCCAACCTGTGCAACATGGAGATTAGCTGAGGCATGGGGGATTACATGATTTGCAGCTGAAGAAGCAGCCTTTCGTTTGAACTCCACGTACAACGCGGTAACATTACGGACATAGTGCTGTGTCTCAGCAATCCTAGGTACGCGATTTCCTGCCCGACTTACCCTGCGAGGACCGGCGTTGTAGGCAGCAAGAGCTAGGTCTAACCGACCAAATTGATTATACATTTGACGCAGGTAACGCGCTCCGGTGCGGATAGAGACTTCCGGAATAAACAGGCTCGATGGATGAACGTGCATCCCTAAAGCAGTTGTCGGCATGACTTGGGTTAGCCCACTAGCTTGGGCAGGAGATACCGCCTGATGGTTATACCTGCTTTCGTAAGCGATCAGGGCTTTTAATAACTCCGGTTCTACACCTTCCTGTCTGGCAATGCGTTCAATGGCTGGAGCGTGCTGCCAATAATTCGCAATCATACGTCGGCAGTCTGGCGTGTTTGAAAAACCTTTCAGGCAATTTGAAACTCCATCCGATAAGGCAGGATAGCTAATAAAAAGTAATAGTAGAGCGAACCAAATGTAGCTTGGCTTTGTGAACAAAAAAGGATTTTTAAATGTTTGATCAGAATAATTCTTCATCTTTTAATCATAGCTCGTTAGATATGAATCGGCATACCAGTCAGAGCTTTTCTCACGAGTCTCATAATATTTGGTACCATACAAATGCCAACCCATTTAGAAACGTCGATATTGCTAACTCTAGCTACTCCAACCTACCTCGTCGGGGAATAATAAAGTCCTTTGGTGGCCAACCACAAAGAATAGGACTGGAAGAGATTATAGATACCCTAGGCAATAATAAATGGTTGCGATATGCACTATTATCAGCGCTTGCATTGGCGTTGATATCATCATATTTTTAATATTGCTTAACTAACTAAATTTAATAATATTAATAGATTCAAAAAATGGGTGCCAAATGTTAAAGCGAAAATTTAAGTATTTATCTAGCACTATTGTGATTGCATTATGTGTTGTTCCGTTGTGTGTAGTAGCCAAAAGTATTTCGGATGGCACAAAACAATCTGAGCGTGGAGACTTGGTCATCGACCACGTTGCCTGCACTCTGGAGGATGGAAGATACTTACTCGTACATCCTATCCCTAATAATTATTCAAGATATTCTTGGCAAGCAGATATTGGGCAAGGGGAATCTATGATTAAGCTGCGCAGGGGTTCGTATGATTATGTAGAGGATGGCAATGTCAAAATGGACTATCTATTCACGCAAGGCGGATTAAAATACCAGATCCACTTCGATTATGATAGCTTTTGTGAGAACCGTAGTAAAGGATATATTATTATCAGAAATAGAAATAGAATAATTTCCCGCATTCACTGCAAAACAACCCCAAAGTTTTGGGTTGAATAGATTATTTAGTTAAACCCGAATATCTTTCTCGATATTCGGGTTTATTTTATCTGTAATTATTTAAAATTTCCTGCATTTCCTTAGCTCTACGTGCATTCATATTTGTAAGGCATTCTATTTGCCCAGTAACATTTCTTCCATAATATCGGCAATTAGCATCTCTATAATCAATCCACTTTCTCTGAACAGCATCAAATCCTTGAACCTCAGCAACCGGCATACTCTGTCGCATTTGCTGGTATATACGGTTCATCTGTATTTTTGTTTGATTGTAAGCATTTTCTAATTGCCGCAGTTGTTCATTAGGGCCAACGCTTGGACCAGCGAAAGCACTAAGCGGAGTGAGTAATAGTAAAAAGTAAACTTTTTTGCTCATAGATCCTCCTTTAAAGGAAATATTTTCTGCGATGCTGTTTGAATTCAGGCGCTTCAACCATCTCGCCTTTTTCAATCACGTTATTTCTATTGGTATCCCATACAGAATTCAATTCGTATGCTGCTGATCCTTTCCTATACCCATATCCAGATACGGCAGTATAAAGATCGGCAATATTAGTTGGTTTATTTGCTCTAAATCCACGATCTTTGAAATAGTTTTCAACAAAGCCCATCTGTCTCTCAAATGATAGAGCGCCGAACTGATCCCGTGTCATGCCAAAATATAGCCCATCTTTTCTTCCATCTGTATATTCCATAAACTGGATCAGGCCTGTTGCAGATGAATGAGGGTTCTTTATGCTCGGACTGAATGTTCCTACTGTTTCAAAAGAAATAACAGCAGCCAAATCATTAGGGTTTGCCCCTATATTCCTAGCCACTCGTTCAATTATTGCAGCTTTTTCAGGTGTAAATCCCCTGATATTGGTTGCATATGAGTGTTGTGAACTTGGATTAGCTGGGTGATCTAACGGTACAGTCGTATTAGATAAACCTTTAAATCGAGCTACTACAGGCGTAATTCTGCCTGACGCTATGGCATCCTCATATGTTTTCCCTGGCGCTCCCCATTTACGCTCCTGTTCGAAATCAGAAACCCATTTTCCAGTATGTGCATTATAAATGGCTACGTGACCAGGAGCATTAGGGTTCCTTGGGTTAACAAGGGAAATTACATCGCCATGTTGGAATTGCATATTCCGATCAAAAGGAACACGTTCATATTGACTGGTAGAAAGCAATCTAGCTGCAACATTTTTCCCATCCCCCAATCCTGTGCCCTTGCCGAATGGGTTCATACCACTATCATCCAGTATCATGCGTACATTCAATGCACAATCCCCATCACCAAATCTCTTATGCCCCTGCCACTCTTTTGTCATATGGCCATTTGCATATTCTCTAAAGGTAAATCCGTGGTCATGCCGGTTTTGGAATGCGGCATCAAGTTTGGCATAAGTGGCATTGGATTGGCTGTTATGTTTTTCTGGTTCCACTCTATTGTCTAATGCGGAAGTGTTCTTATGCAATCTACCGTGCGCTGAAGCATGCTGATTAGCGGGGGAATGTTCTGTCCCGGTAGGCTCATGTGATCTTGATGTTGTTGCCTGCGAAGAGTCTGCTTGAGGCGTTAGCTTATGTCCGATAACCTCCTCAATTGGTTTACCATCAATTGTCTTCGTTGCATCGGACATATTGAATCCTTCCATCATTCTTCTATTGGCAGCCACTTGGTTGATTTTTTCATTCAACTCAGGATCAAGGGTAGCTGCCGGCATCCCGTCTTTACTATCCTGGGTGCTACCGAACATATCCCGCAAAACCCTACCACCACCTAATGATGCTGCATCTAATGCGCTGACTGCATAGCCAAACGTGGCACCAACGTAATCTCCTTGTTCCAGCTGTTCTCCTGCGCTATGCCATGCACTCCATGCGCCTGTCTGGGAGTAATCCAAGAACTTCTGTACAGGACCTCGTTCACTGAGCTCCTTCGCAACATTATTGTTAAATTCAGTCATCTCTGCCATTTTGGCACGGTTATAGGCCAAAATTTTCTGTCTATCCTCCAATGACAGATTATTTTGCTCCTTGCCATCACTATTATGGCGTGTTGCGAATGCTGATTCGGTACGGCCATGCGGATTGGCTTCCTCCAGCACTTCCTTGTTGCCCAGCGGTGCAGCAAACTTGCCAACACCTTCTGCTCGGTCAGCAGATATCTGAGCATCAATGGCCTCTTGGTTACTACTGTGCAACTTATTTGCATTTGTATGTACAGCCAATGCCCCTGCAGATAGATTGTGATAGGCCTGGGCATGAGCTGATGGATTAGCAGATGTCATACCGTGGATGGCAGCAAGAGCAGCCGCTTGTTCGTTACTTGATCCAGTGTACAGACGGGTTAGTGTGTTGAAGTATTCGCTATTATTGCCAATAGCATTTTGCAATGCAGCCCCAGCAGCCCTATCATATTTAGCTGCTTCGGTCGCACCTGCGGACAAGCGATTTTGTGTAACAGCTGCACTAGTGGGCTCAAGCAACGAGTCAAATGCAGTGCGATTGATACTACTACTGAACCCATGGCTAGTGGTGCTACTGGTTGCATGTTCGATACTGCGCATTTCTTCCCTAGCATCAGACAAGCCTTGTTGAACAGAGTGACTAATCTGATGAGAGTCAAGCTTACCAAATGCAGTCTGAATACCCTCAGTATCATCTAATCTAGTACCAACTTTCATATCGTGGCTTTGACCATTGCTGTCGGTATAGGTAACTGTATCTTTAACCTCTCCACCAACACCGGCAGTAATGATTTTCCCGCCTGAGGCGCCCACTACAAACGACTCTCCAGATTGGACAGCATGATCTCCCTGACGGGCAATACGTGCAATATCTTCACCACTCTCTGTTTTTGCATACACAATACCAGTAGTTTTTACTACTCCATCACTATCAATTTCCGCCAATGTACGGCTTTCTGTTGCGCCTTCCATCATCTGTATCTTAGACGAGACTGCATGACGGGCACTTTCGATAGAGTCTTGACTGGTCTGCAAGTTAATAGAGCCAGGATTAGAGGCATCTGCATTATGAACAAGGTTCTGACTAAAATTATCCGTAGTCAGCACCCCGCCAGCAGAACTGTTGGCAATCATTCGAGCAGTACCTATAACTTCCGATTGATCCAATTTTGGTGCAGCCTTATCCTCATCGACAAAGTCTTTGCCAACCATATTGGCGCGCTGTGCCAGTTGCACCAAACCGTAGATAGATGCACTCATCAACGACAGCATGACCAGTGGTACGGATGACATCATGGTGGATGCCGAAGCCAACATATCTTGGGTTCCATCAAAAATGCTGCTGATGACCGTTGGCGAATAAACTCTAGATGGTTCATTAGAGGCAGCAATCGTCAAAATCAAATCACGCATCCGGTTGTTATAGCTTTGCAGCATATAATAGGCAATGGCGCTATTCAGTGGTAGCCAAGAGTTGATCCAAGCTGCGAACATCAGGTAGCCGCCCATAATGCGGATGCCGTTCCAGCCCATAACCAGAATGATGAAAATCATGATTGGGGACATCACAATATAAATGAACATCAAGATGTTCATGCTATGCCCCATGAAATTCTGAAACAAAGATGCCTCACCGGCTGCATCAACGGCGGAACGGTTACGTGCTTCGGTCAACATAAAGGCTTGTCGTGCACAATTGGCATCATTGCTGCCGATACAGCTTTGCACGATGTGTGAGAAAATCATATTGGCTTCGATTTCGGCCACACTGACTGAATTGCCCGCAGTAAATACCTGAGCCAAGGCTGCAGGCTGTACCTGACCTTGTTGGATCTGGCTGCGTACGGTATTAAGGATGGCGGTCGGATCGTTTATCCCCATTGCTGCACCGCTGCGGCTGGTATCCCCGCTGGCGGCTGCAGCCATGGCTGCCGGCAGTTGGTCCAATTCTGATTGAGCGCGCTCATAACGTTTCGCGTCGCTGACACTCCCACCCTTTACGGTGGCCAGGTTTCGATTGTCAATAGCACTGACAGCTGTTTGTGAATAGTTTTTCCCAGGCAAGTTGACTACGTTCTGCACCATCATCAGGGAAATAATCTTGCCGGCATCGGAGCAACCGACTAATCCGATAACAGGAGGATCACCTGCTTTTTCTGCAGGAAGGGCTATTCGTACCATGCCAGTCTGTTTTCCGCGTGCCAACACATTGAAAATTCCCCCTTTATCTGCCTCACCCCAGCGATTCGACCAATTGCAGGTTTGTGAGGCATTAGCCAAATTGGCCAGCAGTAGGGTATTTTCCGGGCCTGAAAACTGATTCCGGAGTCTCAGTACAGTTTTCAGGGGGCTAAAGTAGCCTTCCGCCCCGTGGGTCAGGATGCCGCCTTCCGGAGCAGTAGTGCCGCCGGTCATGGCACTGTCCGGCATAACCTGCATCCCTGTGTCATACTGTTCGGTCAGCCGTTTGGAGACATAGGAAAACATTCCCAAGGGGTAGGCCACCCCAATCGGCACATTGTCCACTTTACGGAAACCAACTGCCCCGCCCGCGGCTCCACCAGTGGCATCATAATAGGATGCTACCCACACCGAAGTTTTGGGGATGAACAACGCCGATACGATGATGATCATTAGGAAGTTGTTGACTGGTTGCATGGTGCGCTTGGTAATAAACTGTACCAGCATCGAGGTCAGCGCCATCAGCGCCCCCAGCTGCAGCAGGCTGATCAGTGGCGAACCCGTGCCCGCACCGTTGAAGAACATAGCAACTGCATCCAGTCCTTTGGCCAAAACATCAATATCGCCCACTACCCATAATGTCGTGATATCTTGATCCGCGCCTGCATCGATGGATGCTGGCAGTGCATCCGCCCAAGCCGGCAGCTGAATCAACAGCATCATTATCAGGGATATGATTTTCCCGATACGGGTGCGGTTGTACAAAAATCGGCCTAATGGAAAGGCGGCTGTATTGAAGGTGGAGCGGATGAAGTGGGGACGGCTGGACATGGCTTTTCCCTTTATCGACATATTTGGTGTATTTGTTATTGAGATAATCCAGAGCTATTACCGGCCAGTAATACCGCCCCTCGCACCATGGTTACGAAATTCCGGTGTGCGGCGGCGCGGGTACTGCTGTCAGCATAACGTTCAGCTTGGGCCGTTAGTTCTGTCAGCTGTTTCTGTTGATTGGGTGATAAGCCGACGACACGTTTCCCGTTAGAGGTAATATTGGCTGAATAGGCAATAGAAACGATTTTATTCATTGCCATCACCATTTCTGCTGCCATTTGTTCGCCGTACAGGTGTGCGGCGGCATCGGCTGCTTGGATGGCTGTCTGCGGACCACCACGTGCGGCTTGGCTGAGCACATCAAGATCCTCTTTAGGCAACCGTCTGAGGAAGGCGATTTGTTGTTCAGTCAGCTGTTGGTTGTTATCGACAAAATAGGCCATGATCGAACCTTCTTGAATTTGTGATGGTATCGAATCACCTAATTTATTGCCGTCACCGAAGGCGGTCTGTTTGCCAATCAGAAGATTGAGAATGTAGCGGTGGGTTCCAGGATATTTTGAGTCGTTAGTTACCACCTCTTGGCAGCTGTCTGCTTTATGGATATCGAAATCCTTACATTGGTATTCGCTAAGTGCCGCACCGGTTGGTGCGCCATTGACTAAATCTTTAAACGACCAGATTGGAGCCAGGTCTTTGTCTACGCGCTCAGTGGATCCTTGGACAAATTGACCCCCAGCTGAGGAGGAAGTCGCCTTATCGCCGGTTAAGACAATTTGCGTACCATACAGACTCATGGCCATTTGCAGGAAAGCCTGATCGCCGCCATACGGGCGGGTATCGATCGCACCATCACCGGAAGATTTGAATACGCCGGCGGAAACCAAAGTATTCATTAGGTTGTTGCCATATTCGGTAGATTGGTCTGCCGCATCCGTCGGCCGATTGGCATTGCGGCCATCGTAGGTGCGGCTATCGTTCGCGGCAGCATAGTCTTTGGCTTTCCCGGAGGAAGCAGCCATTGCGGCTTCGGCCTGCCCCTTGCTGTCGTCGCCGAAGGCGGATGGGTTACGGTTACCACGTAGGTAGTCGATTCCCATGGTACCGAGTTGGCAGGTATTTTTGGCTTGGCTGTTGATTTTGGTGGTCCAATCTTGCAGGCCGGACATGATGTTCTGACAAGGTGGGCAGAGGTTATCCAGGGCAATCTTGATGGCATAACCCGTACCATTGGCCACAATGGCACGAACTAAGTTTTGCATGTTTTTTTCCGAGATCATGGAAAAACTGCCGAAATAGGCATCAATACCACCGCAACCCGCTCCGAAGCGTGGCGGATCAAAGGCCATTACATTGAAACTGCGTACCGGTGTGCGGACCGATAGCCCCCCTAAAGTGCCGCCGTAATTATCGTTGACTGCACCCACAGAGGGAGCGGTTTGGTTCCACATGGCATCCATGCCACCAGAAACATCGGCTTGTGCTGTAACACTTGTACCAAGCCATAGTGATAAGGCCAGCATGGTCGGTATGACGTATTTTCTAGTGTTCAAATAATTTTTCATGATTTCCTCCCGTTACATTCTGCGCTGTATCATTTCATTCAACATTTTGACCAGTTCGTCGGTGTTGTTCGGGTTACGTATCCGCCGCCGTACATCAGCCATGTCACCCGGTGTCAGGATACCCCTGTCTTGCAGCTTGGCAATGTTACTCAACTCGGGATTGGCAATCTGCATATCGATGGCCGCCAATACGATTTTTTCTTCCAACTCAGCTTGAGACATTGCGCCGTGCGCCACAATCGCCATTTTGTCCGGCGGAGCAACCAAGACCACGGCTGGGGTCAGTTTGATACCCAAAGAACGGGCGCGCGATGCACCACGGTCATATAACAGCTGTGTGGCAGGCATACCTTGGATCACACCGCCGTCGGTACTGATATAGCGCACCGGCAGGCCGTATTTCTGCGACAACATTCGGGTAACCGCAAACTGGCTGTGGCAAAAGCGGCATTGTGAATCGAAGAACAGCCATAGGCCGGCTTTGCTTCTCAGGTCGCGGATGATGCCCTCGCGGGCACGGCTGATCTGCGACAAGGCCTGCGCTCTGGCCATTGATGAAATCGGAAACCTTACCGACTCGTCCAGCATCGGATCGGTGCGCACCACTTGTTCGCTCATGTTGGCGTAGTTGGTGGACATGTCCAATGCCACTCGCTCCATATATTTATAGGCACGTACATTTTCTTCGGTCGGGTTGGTCATGGCACGGTCCAGCAAAATTGGTAGCTGCTGTCGTACCCAAGCAGCCGAAAACGGCTCAGGGCCGGTAGATTCCGGCTGCGCGGCTCTCGCTGGAGCGGCTGGCTGCGGAGCTGGTGGCCGCCGAGGTACCGGTTTAGGCTGCGCCGGTGTTTCTTCATACCACAGCCAGCCGCGTGGCGCGGCGCGCCGATAAGCATTGTCAGCATAAACGCTCGGCACAGTCACCAAGGTGGTCACCGTAACAGCAATCAGGATATTTTTAAGTCGGTATCGCATTGCCTTCCCTATTTAACGTTGCGGAATGGTGTCATTAATCGGCTGTCTCCAATCAAAAACCTTAGGAACAGTACCGTGCGTACCAAGCCAACTGCGCACTTGTGAACGTACCTGTTGCTGCTTTGGCGACGGCAGTGCTGCCAATGCCCGCTCTGCTCGACGGTTATGCCGGCGGTCGGCTACAGCAGCAATCATCAGCCATTTGGCGGCATCCACCGGATTAGCCTCACGCAGCCGGTCGCCCCTGCCCTGGTAATCGGCCAGCGCCAGCATGGCACCGACATGCCAGCGGTCGGCGGCCTGTACCAGCAATGGATAAGCGCGGTATGGGTTTTGAACACCGCCACGACCATTCAAGATAGCCATGCCGTAGCCGTACAGCCCCTCAGCTTCGTTGGCTCGTGCTGAACGTTCCCAATACTCCAATGCCTCACGTTCATTTTTTGCTACGCCGTAGCCCCGCTCCAAGATCTGTGCAATATAGACAGTAGCTGGCCAAAAAGCCTTGTGTTGGCCACCAGTTTTATAGGCACTTTCAGCTGCTCGAAACCAGCGCAATGCTTCCGCACCGTTGGTAGGCACGCCCTGACCGTAGTAGTACATCAACCCCATGTTATAGGCGGCTGCATAATTACCGTTGATATCTGCCAGCCGTCCACCATCCATACGTTTGGAGGCCAGATTGTAGGCCCGAGCAGCAGTGGCATAGTCAGGACGGCCACCCAGCCCAGGCAGTTTGCCAGTGTGTGCTAGGTAGCCATACTGCAATGCTGCCCAGCGATTACCTTGGTTAGCAGCATTTTTCAGATCGGTTGCAGCCGCACTGTCGCCGCCAATGACCCGACGGTACATGCTAAGAGCGAACTCCTGATCACGCTGCCACATCCGCTGCCGGCTTTCCGGTCGGGCAGCCTGGGTACGGGGGGCAGTATTGGTATTGGCCTGTCCAGCCAAACCCCTGTTACCGAATACTTGGTTGGGATTGGTTGCCGGCGTACCGAACGATAGGGAGGGCAGGCAGCACAATATCGCCGCCGTAACTGCCATCCTGTACTTCGTGGACATCTGTTTACTCCTAATTGAACTCACAGCAGTCCACCCAGCGCCACAGCAGGTAAACCGCATCGGAGTCGTTATTGTTTAAAGCCTGATCGCTACGCCCAATGGCCCAGGAAAAATCACTGGCACCGAGTCGGTGCGCACCTTTACTATTCAGATTGAAGAAATTGGCCACTTCTCCGCTCAGCTGGCCAAACAGCGTACCGTTGTCAATGCCACTGCCTGCGGCACTGCTGTTGGCTGACTGTGCTTCAGGGTAAGGGAACAGCATGGTAGCTTTGAATTCGGATTTGGATGGAAACGGCACGGGCACCGGGGTGCACAATGCTTTATCCCCTACGGTGGATACCGAGGCGAAACCTCCAGTGCGGTTGGACAACAGGATTGAGCGATTGAGGATGGTGGACGTGCCAATGATGCTGTTTTTCTCAGCTGACATCGAGCCGGCTGCCGGCAAATTGTTGCCCATACAACCACCCAGCCAGTAGGCAGCATCATCGGCCGGCCCCCAGCCAATACCGGTGGTATTGGCTACGCAGGAAGCAGTATGTGCCGGTATATCGAACAGCGGGTTATTGACCACGTTGCCGATAGCCATCCATTCCGGATACAGCAGGTTCATAAATACCGGATCTTTCGCCGACCAGGTAGGTTGTGTAATTGAGGTTTCCAGGTTACCACCCTTGTGGAAGCAACGAGGGCTCCAGCCATATGGATTGAATGGAAACTCCCAGCTGTGAAAATGGCGGAATGAGGTGTCGTAACGGCCTGCCGATCCTTCGCCGGCCGTTTGTAACGTAACCGGTTTCAGCGTGCCGGATAATCGTGCCATTTGGCTCAGCATAGGTTTGACTGATGCGCCGTACACCGGCGAGCAGTCGGCGCGGCGTACCACCTCAACAAAACGGGTTGGCAGCCACATACCGCGTGTGTAGCCGTACACCGCATAAGGTTCCTGCCCGCATTTGCAGGTAGACTGGTTGGTTGCGCCCGGGGGATGTGGTACATCGCTGCCAGCCACGGTGGTATTGCCCATAATCCGCAAAGGGAAACCTGAGTCATAGTTGAAATTCATCAAAGCGTTATAGCCGGCATTCGAACAGCTGCCGCTATCTGAATTGTCGCTTTTGGTACTGCCACTGTTTTGGGTGGTGCCTCCACTTGATCCGGTTGTTCCAGTGGCGTTCAGGCTGCCTGAAAATCCCAACAGTACGGCAGCCAGGCTTATAACAAAGTATCTGATCTGCATGATATGGCCTCAATTAATCAAACGGCGGAACAGAAACCATCCGCCAAGCGGTTCCTTGTTGCTGCATGTAGGTCGGCACAGTACGAAGGTTAAGTCGACCAGCTAGAGGGGGAGTCAACGGCGAAGCAGGCAGGCCGGCATCGGCCAGGCCACCCAGGCGGGTATAAAACAGGATGGTTTGCGGCCGCTCGCGCATAATCCGTTGTGCATAACGTACTTGACGAGCATCACGGCCATCTATAACCAATATGGAGCGGTGACCGACCGGGTCTAGCGCCAGTACGTTGAACCGTGTGCCTTTCGGATAGACGACCGCCCCAGTAGAAGGATGGCGGATCTCGTGGTCGGCGGCCACATAGGGGGTAAACAGACGGTTACTGATGGTGGTAGCTGTTGGTAAATCCATTGTGCCTGCCATTTGCCGGTTGAGTGCCTGCGAGGTTTGGCGGGCGTACGATCGCCAATCAAAGCGGGCGGCAGCCGAGCGCATCACTTCGGCTTGATCCGGCTCAGTCACGCGCCATTGCCGACCGAGCCGACGGTTGAATTCTTTTCTTTCTACCGCCCGTATGGCAGTAGCTAAATCAGGTACACCCTGCACCAGATACCATTTGCCACCATCCAAGTGCAGCATGGCAGGAACGTATCCGATGCGGTATTGTCGGAATGCCTGTGGCATGACCATGATATTGGGCGGATTGCGCCGGGCCGCTTCAGGCAGTTTGCGCACTAGGTGTTCGGCATAATCGAAAGCTTTGTCTGCCCCGCCGCTACCCCAGCCCCGGTATAGAAAAACCGTATCTTTACGACCTGCCCCTTGCGTCAGCAGCTTCAACAAATCCGTTTCCGGCATAGCGCGGGAAACGAATACCACAGTCTTTACCTCAGCCAGCTGCCGCATGGCAGGGTTCTGTCCAGACGGCATCAGCATCTCATTGGGGCGCAGTGGCAGACCGTTCAGGCTGCCTGAAAACTGTGCCGCACGCCGGTGCTGCGCCTCTAACAGATTTTGCAGACCGCCGTCTCCAGCTGCGGCATGGCTAGAATACAGGCACCAGACGGCCGCGCACCATAGAGAGCGGATAAGGCCCCCAATAGCGCGAGTCCCAAGAATGCTGTTCGGAGCCGAATACGAAAACTTCATCTCGATCCAATCTGTAAGTCTTGTCCCAAAAGGTCGGCGGTTTGCCCAGTTTGGCCGCACCGTAGCGTACATCGGCAATCAGCCGACCGTTGATGTAGACATTGCCGCCGGCAATGCGCACTTCGTCGCCGGGCAGTCCGGCCACCATCTTGCCGATCGGCTGGCCGTCGGCGATCACCGGTGCCATACCGCGTGCCGGAAACAGGATGATGTCACCACGCTGCAGAGGTCGTCTTTCCTGTTGTTTGTCATACCAGTACAGTTGCCAAGGTAGACAGCCCTGCACTTTGGCTTCAAATAACAAAGCACCACGTTGCTGCAATAATGGGCGTGCCGCCCAAGCAGCAGTAAAAACTGCTATGCCAATAGCAGAAACCAGCAAACGAATTTTGAGTGGCGGTAAAGCCTGTTTCGGCATACGCTGCCACCTTAATCCAATTGGCTACCCAGCCGTCCTTCAGAAGCTGCTGCGGGTAGAGCATCATGCCCGACAGGGGTAATGGCAGGAGAAGAAAGTGTCGGTGCGGGTGCAGGTGTGGTGGCAGATGCAGGTATGGGCGACAGTTTGATACCTAACTCAGCCGCCACCTGTTCAGTCATGTCGGCTTCCGGTGGATAGGTCAACACTGCCGATTTACGAACCACAATCCGACCGTCAGCGGCCAATTCATCTAATTTGGTTTGGATGCCGGCCAGCTGTGCCGCCAGTTTCTGCTGTGCCTGTTCCGGGCTGTCAGATTGGATATTGGCCAATGCCTCCTGCAGGTAGGCGGCAGCCAGGCGGTCTGAGTCGACTACGGCGATGCCGCCGGCAGCGTGACTGGGGAAAATGGTGCGGTAAAAGCTGTAGCCGCCCAGTAGTACTGCGAGCACCACCAACACAGTCAGTAGGGTATTGCCATTGCCGCCGGTTTGGCGCGACGGAGAAGCCTCCTCTGTTTTGATGGCAGGGGCGTGTGTGGAAGCGACCGGGCTGTCGGCCTGGGGATGTTGTTCTGTCATGATTCGTCCTTTTATAGCTTTTAGGAAGTGCCGTCGCCGTACAGCCTATTGGCTTCGGCTTCGACCAAATGAGTGATTTGTTCACCACCGCGCACGCGTCGTTGCAACTCTTTAAACAGATCACCTTCGGTGGAAAACAAGACTCGGTTAAACGGAGTTTCGATCAATCGGGCAATACCAGCACTGCTGCCGCTACGTACCAAAATTTCACTATATTGACCTTTGGCCGTCTGTACTTCGCGCATCAGCTGTTCGGTATAGGCATCTACCTGGATCCATTTTTTCTCGATCGCCTGGGCAATCGCCTCCGGCGTTTGCTGCATATGGAACTTGGTATGCGCCGAGGCCATGATGGCCGAGCCGTGCGGCGTGCTATAAATTTGGGCGAAGGTTTGCACTACCACACCGACCGAACCGTCTTCCTTGCGCACTTTGGAGTTCAGCTGGGCGATAAATTTGGCAAATGGTTCATCGGTTACCCGATCGCCACCCTCTTCGACCACCAGCATCCGGCGGCGCCCATCGCGACTGGTAAACATTTCTTGGGCGATGGTAGTAGACAGCATCATCAGTACCACGTCACATAGATGCTTGTTGGTGGTCAGGCCGGACAGTTCAATCACAGTCCAGTCGGCTTCAGTGCGGAAATTGTTTGCTCCACGGAACCAGCGACCCATCGATCCAGTTGAGCTGAACGGTGAGAGCAGCATCGCTAGTTCGTGCTGCCGGTCGGCCATACGGCCGGTTTGATTATTCAGAAATTGAATGACATCGGTAATTTCGGCCTGATTGCCCTTATTGGCATACACCGATTTAACTGCCTCTTCGGCCAAGGCACGCAGCGTATCGTCGAGACCTTCCTTCGGTTTGGCCATCTTGCCGATAATCGGCAGGATCAGCTCGATTTCACGGTCGATATTGGAAATCTTGGTAAACGGATTCAGACTGACTTCCGAATAGAAATCAAAGTCGATGATTTGTGCACCCGCCGCCCGGGCAGCGGCCAGATAGGACGAACCGGTATCCAGCGTCCAGATTTTGGTCCCCATTGACAGCTGGTCCTGGATCAAGCGCTGTACGGCAAAGGTTTTACCGGTACCGGAACCGCCGGTCCAAACCCAGTTGTAGTTGAGGTTGCGCGGGTCGAACAAGGCATAGCGAAACGGGCGGCCGATACGGGTGGTCAGCAGCATTTCGTTACCGAAGCCTTGCCATTCGTCGGTAACCGGCAACAAGTGGGCCGCATGGCTGCCGCCCATGGTTTTAAAACGGTGGGTATTCTTAATGGATTCTGGAGAAGCGTTCAGCGGCAGCTGGTTGAAGAAAGATACTTCCGGCATATAGCGCTCCGGCCGCATCACGAAACCAAGCCGTTTGTAATAGGAGGATAAGGTGGATTGAGCACCGCGAATGGCGTTGGCTGACGCATTGAATAAGCAAAGACTGGTGCTGACTTCCACCAGGTTGCCTCCCTCGACCATCAACTGAGCCAGCTGCTGATAGCCTTCGCGTTTTTTCTTTAGTTTCGGCGACCATTTCAGCATCAGCTGGTTGGCGGATTTCTCCACTTGACCCTGCATGGCACGCACCTTGGCTGCTTTGGTCTGCTGTTCCGGAAAATGGATGGTAGTGCACAACGCATAGGGCATACCAATCTGTGGTCCTTTCCCTGGCGGATTGCCTAACAGTTCAATCATGCGTGAAAAGTGGAAAGGCTTCTCCGAGCCTGGATAGCGGTCGATAGCCAGCAGACCGATATATTGCCGTTCATGCGAATAAGAAAAACCAGAGCAATGAAGTAAGTCGTGACGGCGGTTGTCCCAGTTCATGCGAGAACCGACTGGGAACAACTGTTCGTTCAAAGGTGTTTCCTCTTCCACACCGGTATCCCAATCTTCATACACCGAGAAATAGCGGCGCAACACACCCATCAGTGCCCGGGTAGATAATACGTTTACCTCGATACCCATCACAGCCAGCTGCGATAGCACGCGGTTGCGCAACTTCAAAAACTCATCACACTCCTTGCGGAAGGCATCCGTTTCTTTCGGACTACCTGAAAACGGATTCTGCGTTTTAAGTGGAATTTTGAAAGTCCACAGGCAGTAACTTCCCAAAATACGTGTTTCCGTGGTGGGCACCAACCGATGACGGCTGCCACGTTCGATAAAGGCAGCACGCTCGTGTACTCCGTACTGGGCGGTTTGTACCGCCGAGTCACCAGATATGCCCAAACGTGCCTGAGTATAAGCTTCGGTAACTGGACGGATATAGGGCGAACCAAAATGGATGAATTGCATGATGGTGCCGCCAGGATAAGGCTCATTCAATAGCACCGATGCTGCGTCCGGGGTTTTATCATCCCAGCCGGCTAGAGGGGGAAACATGCAAGCTGAACCGATGGCATTGTCCGCTTCACAATAGAAAATGCCGTCTTCGTCATTGCCGGCGGTTAAAGATACATATTGCCAGCCGACATCGCGCTGTTCATTTGATTGGAAAATATTCATACCGCTGTATGCATCTCGCTAAGCGGCAGCCGCATTCTGCAGGCTGCCGCAGAATGGGTCAGAGGGGGTTGTTATTATCGTCCGCAGCTGCAGCCTGATCCGATGTACGTGACGGATTCAGGGTAATGGATGCGATGCGTTCGGAATTGAGATTGAGGTATATGTTTTCCACGCGGATTTTGCGAGTCTTGATTGTTTGTCCGTCTTTTTCGTAGGTTTCGGACAGCTCCTCGCCTTCCACCACCACCGGCATACCTTTGACCAGCAGGCTATGCAGATGCGCCGCGCGGCGGTTCCAATACTCGCACTCCAGCCACTCAGTCGGCCCGGCCGCTACATAGCGGTCCTGACCGTCAACTTTTTGCCGTTTGAACCGGTTGGAAGCAATAGAAAAGTTCAGGACGGTACTGGTTTCGCCGTCGCTGCGATTGATTTCTTTGAGTTCGAAAGACTGTCCGAGATTACCTCGGACAACGATAGAAATAGACATACGGCCTGTCTCCACGTGGGAAACGGCCGAATTGTGAATAACAGATTGGCAATCAACCCGTTTTGTTGCAGATGGGGGTAAGGGGAGTGTAGTCTGGCATGACAGGTCTGTCAAGTGGGGTATTTACCCAGCATCAAACAGCCAAGGGTTAATTACCGCCAAACCGGCTGCTTCAAACGGCGAGGTATCCCGGGTTGCCACCATCAAACCGGCGGCATGGGCGGTAGCGGCAATATAACCGTCGGCTGCCGATACCCCCCGGCCCCGACGGCGGGCAGCAGCCATCAATTCGGCATACGATATCGCTGCTGCGCCATCAAAAGGCAGGATACGCCCCTCGAACAGGGGTAGTACCGACTGCTCCAGCCCGTTATGCAGCACTTGCCGCTTCCTGCCTTCCGGCAGTACGGCAATGCCGTAGCGCAGTTCGGCCACCGTCACGGCCGACAGATAAAGCGTTTCGATCGACTGGGCATCCATCCAGCGCACAACGGCAGGATCGGGCTGCTGCCGAAGGGTCTCGGAAATGACGTTGGTATCGACTAAAATCATTCGAATGACACCGGTCGTGCGACGGAAGGATCACGGACGGTTTCCAAATCCACCCCGCCGGCCTGCCGGCCCAAACCGGTCAGCAGCGAGCCCAATTTAACCCGCCGCTCGGGACGGGCAGCCTGCTCCAGAATCAGACGGATTTCCGCCTCGGTGCTGCGCCCGGACAAAGCCGCCCGAGCTTTCAGGGCACGGTGAGTTTCATCAGACAGGTTGCGGATGGTAATGGCGGCCATGACAGACTCCTTTGCGGGAATACGGGATGCTGAAATGCTATCATTTTTTAAAACTGATAGCAACCATACTGAACAGCAACCAACCACGGATCGGATGGTTTGTTAGGCTATGGTTTAATTATTCTCATCATTTTTCTTCTGATTTTAGCTTATATTCTAATGCACTGATAACAGCCATTGTTTTTCTTAATAACCTGAAACCTCTCACAACCATATACCCAAAAAATAAACTAAATCCAAGAAGCACTAAAACAAATGGCAATACCCATTCATCACTATTTAACTTAATAATTCCTAAAATAAGTGACAATATCGATATAATCTCCATTAATAATGCAAATCTATAATCTTTCTTCAAACCATCTCTTAGTTCATAGGTTTTAGATAATAATCCATTCAGATTTTCTTTTTCTTCCATGATGTACTCCAAATTATGATAAGTCTTAACCTCTGTTATTGCTGTTATACTGCACAAACCCATAATTGCCAAAAAACGTACTTAGAATAAATATTTTATCTATCTTTTCCTAATCCAATTATTTCTATCTGAACCTCAATGTCCTGTGTATCTTTATGTTCCTTTCACTTTGCACCAACCACCACCGAAACTGGAATATTTTGTGACGCCGACATAAACTCCAACTCATTCAGAAAAGCATAATCTGATTTCAACTGCTCCAGCATCCGTTTTACTTCATCATGGTACTGCCTCATGGCTAGGTGCACACGCATATGCAGCAGCCTTTCGTCATATGAGGCATTGGCGGCATCTAATTGTGCTGCAATAGTTGCCCAATCTGTGATGTCTTTTCGTTGTTTACCGATATATTCCGCCCAACAAATACTCGGGACGTGAAAGTCTTTGTTGGGGTATGCCGGCAAAGAGGCATGGTTTATCGGTGTGGCGCGATAGGCCACGCGGCGCACCAGACCCATTCGCCGAGCTGACTGCACAAACTGCTTGGCTTCACTTACCAGTCGATATACTTCTCCCTCGATGGAAGCAATTTCCACTGCTACAGCCGTCGGTGCCCTAACCTTCAATTGGCCACACTCTGCATCCTTACCATCAGAAAACAAATCGCCCATAACTGCCTCGAAGTTATCATTTATCAACAGCCGGAACATTGGCAGCTGCTTCAGTTAATCCTAATTCGAATGCGGCAGTTTTCAATGCAGCCAACGCTACCTCATCGGTTATGACTTGCTCAATAAACGCATAGGCCGGTGATACACGATACAACAGCACTGCTTCTGGTAATGGCGGTAATGCTCTAGCAGTCACGGCAGCAGACAGTTTGGCTGACATTTTCGGATCGTCCAGCAGGGTTTGTCTCGTTACTCCCTGGATTTGCCGCATTTTCATGGCGGCCGTATACAGTCCTTGTAGCAAGGAACGTATCCTACGGCCACCTTCGTAAATAATCCGATTGCTTTCAGTGTTACTGGTCAAACCTTTGCTGCCCATCGTTAGAGCTAAACGCACCAACATATCGTAGGACATCAAAAGTTGCAATAACCTGAAACCATACCCACGCATGGAATCTATCTTGATCAATAGTGGGTCACGATTAGCCATGACAGCAATATGGATGCCGGTGGCCGCGTAATCAGCAATCTGCTGCCTCATCTTCCCGGTTTCTTCTTCTAGGTAAGTTGCCACTGCCGCCAAATCCTGCTCAAAAGTCAGAAGTTCAGCGTGAGCAAATGGATTATCCTGTTTGGCTGCACGTACTAGTTCGCCGGATAGTGCCATACCGTAGCGAATACCTGGCCAACGGTGGCTTTTACGGTCATTTTGTCCTTCCCACATTCGCACTGCATGTTTGGTCTGCAACTCGAAGGTATCACCGCTGCCGCTCAGCTTACCCATGTCATCGAAAGCCTGGTCTTCAGATAAATAAACCTCGTAATCGTCCAAATTAATCGAAGAGGGAGAGCGGGAACGTGCCCGCCCTGAATGAATACGTAAACGCATGATGTGCTGCTTCAGCAACAATTCGTGTTCTGCCAATATTGCCAAATCGGCAGCATCGGTTCCGTCGCCATCTCCATTGGCAGTAGCCGCCAAGCGAGAGCGCTCCCGCAACCAGTCGTAGCCGTTTGAGAATACCGATTGCTCAGATGTTGGGAAGGGAGCATCGAAAGTTTGGGCCACTTGAATGGATTTTGGTTTGATAACCAACTTCTGTTTGTTGCGGGACATGCTGAATACTCCTATCTGTTGTGCGGTTGGTGACCGCAAAATAAAGATTAATATTTTCGGATCCGGTTACTAAGTTTTGGAAAAGCGAGTTGTGCTCTAAGCTACTGGTTTGTGACCAGTGGTCACAACTGTCGGGCGGCCTGGTTTAATACAAGCATGATTTCTGCCTCAGGGACTTTGGGAAAGATCCTCTTCTTTATTGGCGTTGTCATCCCACCAATTCTAGTTTGTGACCAGTGGTCACAAATGCCAGTTCGCTTGGATTATCGTTGGCCCAGTTCCCCCTTACCCTTAAAAGGCTTTTGTCGCACAAAATATCCTTACGGCGAGCTATTAAAGCCCATCACCTGCACTAACTGCTATTTTCTGTAGATCGTATCCCAACCGTACGTAATACCGAACGGCGTAAATCTTCCGTGTTGGTGGTACGTTTTACATCATTACCTGCTGTATTACCTGCTGTCGCAGTACCCTGCTTTTGCAGTGATTGTTCCTGCTCCAACCTGAATTGCTCCCAAGCTTGTTGTTTTTCTCGTTTATCCCGTACTAACGGAGCCAAGATGCAGAGTAATTCGCCAGCAGCAGCTTTGCGACAGAGCACGGTCAGTAGGCCGAGGGGGCTGGTTACGGGTTTGGTTTGGCCAGCGATCTCATCCAATATCTCCTGCAGGGTTTCGTTGGTAGCGGTGGGTAGCAGTTTATCGAACAGCTTGCGGCTTTGTGTTTTTAAGCTGCTACCAAAATTCTGTGGGTAAACTAGGCCGTCGAAGCGGTTTTGTGTTGAAATGGTGGCGGGGTTTTCATCTTGCGAAGCAGACACTCCTCCTACATCTGCCACACACTCTACCGCTTGCCTGTTTGGGTCGGAGGTTATGTTGTAGTTGTTCCCGATAGGGAACTGGGAGTAATCACAATCTATAATAATTTCCCCTTTTGTACCTTCCGTATTTTCTTCTTTGTAGTTTCCTAATTTCCCTTTTTGTTGTTTCTCGTTTTCCTGTTTTGTTACAGCTGTATTATCCCTTTTGTCGTTTCTGTTCTCTTGTTTTGTGACTACTGGATTAGGCTCTGCATTGTCAGTATTCTCCTGAAAATGCACTCCTGTATTTTCCCTTTTGTTCTTTCTGCGATAATCAAAGGGATAGGGGTCTGATTGGATTTCAGGTGAGTCTAGGGCGAGTGTAGTGTTCCGCTCATCACAGATACTCTGTTCTAATGCTGACCAGATGGCTCTACCATTGAGGAGAGTAAAGATGCGGCGTGAAGCGAAGAAATGTTTTTCGATAATGAATTGCATGTTCTTCAGCTTATTGCGGGCGGTCAGCTGGGTTTTATAGGGCAACAATAAATGGCGCTGCCAAGCATGGATATCAAAACTGACAAACCAGCGTTCCTCCGAACCCACCCCCTTAGCCACGCTCTGTTGCATAATAAAGGAAAGCATAATGGCCGAGTGGATACAGCCAGTCAGGGTGACTAAATCTCGATGGTAGGCGATACGTTCTTTGAAATAACGCAGAAAGAATAGATCGGATGGTTGCCGGAAAGTAGCCAAATCAATGGTTGAGTCAGAAGTGCTGCTGTTAGCATGGCAGAGAGCGGTGGCTAAGGCTGGTAAATTTACCCGCATTTCAAGCCGGGCACCGAAGCCAAAGCGGCGCGTTTCGATTAGGTTACGCTCCAGCAGTTTCTGTTTGCAGGTACCCTGTTCGCGCTTGTTCAGGCCGGTTTCTTCCTCCATTTGAGCAATGGATTTGAACAACCAACCGTCCCGCTCTACCACTGACACACCGTGTCGTGTCCAATAAATTAATTGCGAC
Organism: Eikenella sp. Marseille-P7795; assembly: GCF_916618725.1. Classification (NCBI taxonomy): domain Bacteria; kingdom Pseudomonadati; phylum Pseudomonadota; class Betaproteobacteria; order Neisseriales; family Neisseriaceae; genus Eikenella; species Eikenella sp. Marseille-P7795. The sequence continues at coordinate 192,529 of NZ_CAKAJZ010000002.1, forward strand.
AGGAACACCGCTGCTTTAATCGAACCAGTTATGTCAACCAAAGATTTATAGACAGCAATAGTTCGCCCACCCTGCAATGCCTGCTTGCAGCGCATGATATCGCGATTGAATTGGGCGGGGGCGGGTAGTTTCACAGTTATCCCTTGTGCCATCAGATCGTTATGGTCTGCATATAGCTGTCACTTAGCTCCGCTAGCCGCTGCAAACTGTAACGGCAGTGGCGTATACGTGGGAAACCGTCGTATTTAGTTTCCAATACACCGATATTGCGCAAGTCTTCAGCGGCTCGCCGCTGTTCGGTACGGCTCAGAAAAGTACGTTCGGTAACCACTTGCTCCGGTAACGGCACCCATGGGCTGTAAGCCTGTCTATCGGCCAATGCGGTGTGGGGTGTATCTGCCTGTACTACTGCGAGCAGCAGGCAGGTTTTGAAAGATAGACCATGGTGCAACAGCGTTTTTAGATGTAGGCGGTTGAGCGATACTGGTGCGGCTGCAATAGCGCACAGCGATAAATCTGCATGTTGGCGTAGCAAGCTTTCCAGTCTATCTCCGTTCAACCGGTACATTGACACACCGATATCACGTTCGTTGGTCAGGATTCCAGCATTCAGTAGGGTATCGCGTACCTTGTACCAACGTCCTCTTCCCAATCCGGTTTCCTGTCGAACAATATCTTCGTTCAGACTAACCCATTCATCCGGACGGTAACGCTCAATATAACAACTAAGGAAGTAGCCTGCTGTCACTGAATCTAAAGCTTGGGCGAATTGCACCACATAGGTAACTGGTTCTTCCCACAATGCAGCCAAGTAGGCGGTATTGCGGATGTCCAAATACGGGTATCCGCTGCCAAACGACTCAGGCGGCAGAGTGGCGACTAGTTCGCTGGTTGCGGGTTTCACGGGCAGCCCCCTTCAATAGCGGCAACTGTGCTGTACAGCTGGCCAAGCGTATAGTCTGGATAGAGTTCGGATAAGCGCTGATAACGTAGGAAGGTATCAGGCTCATCAACCATTGCCTTCCAATCGGCGGCCACTGATAGCTGAGTTTCCAATGGCAATGCCGGTAATCTGCCCTTATTGACTGGAATACACAACCGCTGGCGCATTTGCCGAACGTCATCAGCACAGAGCACTGGGCACAGCAGCAGGATCATGCGGTTGCTGCCGCCGTGGCGGATCAGCCATTCACAGCGTTGCATGTAGTATTGGTGTCGTTTTTGACTACCAACCACTTCATGCACTGCTTTGTGCAATGCGGATGGTGATAAATGGATTTCTGCTGCACCATCCAGCAACCCGGCCACCGCATGCAGCTGCTCAGGTGGTAGGTGTGCCAACAGGTCAAAGGTGTCGGTATATTTGTTCAGGATATCGGCGTTGGTTGCCTGTTCAGCTTTGCTTTTAGGCAGGACTAGTGTGGAAATCAGCAATGCTAGTATTTGGCCATGTAGCGGACAGTGGTTATCCAAACTTAGTCGGTAGACTTTTGCTTCAAGCATGGCTACCTCCCATGTCAAAAGCACGAACAGCACGCATGGCCGTTAAAATGGCTGCCACCGGCGCGGTGTAGGGGGTATCAGCAGTCTGCCACTCCAAGACCCTGTCTAGTAGGTACACCCGTTCGCCGATACCCATCGTACTGTATTCGTCCAAGATGTCGGCATCCTGATAGGCCGCTCGCACAGCTGAGGTTTTAGGCAGCATAAGGATAGGATTTTTTGCTTCCATAAAGGCACTGCCCATCAGCATATCTTGACCGGAAACACGGCACAAAAAGGCGAATACGTTACCTGCCTCTTCGTGTAGGTGGTCGATGGCGAATACTGCCTGCGGGTTGGTCTGAGGGATATTTTGAAAATCAGGGTATTCGAGATAGAAGCTGTAAGGGAAAGCTTGGTGTCCGTGAAAGCAGCCTTCCAGCCCCACCATTGATAGCAGGCCGCGTACAGCGTGATGCAGGGCTTGAAGCGCTGTCTCACGGTTGGCATAGAGAGAAGTAGCAGCAGTTGCTATAGCCGAACGGGCATCGTGCCGTTGTGCCACCGCATCGAGCGGCTGCACAACGGTGGTAGTAGTATCCGGTGTAGTTGGCACGTTGGATACCGTCTCAGCCGGTTTGACGGTATCTGCTGCTGTGACAGCAGATTTGATGGTATGGTTGTCGCTTTCAGGTAGTCCCGAATCGAGAGTGGTTTTTGCAGCTTGTTGCCCCTGTATCTGTTGCAGTGCCATATCGCCAAATGTTTCAGCAAAACGCTGTTGCAGATAACGATTCAGGGAGGCTATATCCAGTTCCCGCGTCTCTCTACCACTCTGCTCGATCGCCCATGCGCTCAGGTTGCTGCTCCAGAAACCATCTAACTGTGGAAGTGAGCCAATAGTTTTAAGGGCATCTTGGAATTGATTGTAAAGTTTGCGGATATCAAAGGTCTTGGGATTGGACAGATGCTGCGCCAGTATTCCTAGGTCATTGAGATGATCAGCAGCAAAGAACATCAATCCTAATGTTTTGTAAGATAATGACAATCCATGTGTTAGAAAGAGCTGTTCCAACTCACGCAGACTGAGCCGTTTCTCACTTTCAGCCTGAAACATTCCCCGTATCGCGACATAGGCCTGCGCCTTGTCCCAAAAGCACATCTCCGCACGTTGTTCGTTCTCGATCAGATGGGCAATCTGAATATCAGCTTCCGATGTGTATTCGGCAAAGATTGCCGGGATGACGGCGAAACGCTCGTCGCCGGTTTCGGCAAATAGTTCCTGTACGATTTTAAGACGGGTGTTGCCGCCCTGAGCCAGCACGAAGCGGCTGTCGCCGGGGCGGCGGGTAATATGTACCGGCTGCTGCACACCGGTTTCGCGGATGGACTGTTTGATGTGGCCGTATTGCTCCGGGTCATGGTGGATACGCGGGTTTTTATCGAAGAAATCGATTTCGTGTATTGATACATTCATAAACAGCCCAGGAAACACATCGTCCTTGGGCGCAATGTCCATTCCAGTTTGCGCTGGAGGAGCGACTAGCAGGCTGGCGAATGCAGTTTCGGCATTCAGCTGCAATTTCGGCCCAGTACGTTTTATTGTGCCAGAACGGTTGCTGCTACTCATGATCGCACCTCTGCTGACATATTATCCGTACCGGTATCGGCTGCTGTTTCTTCAGGCAACAGATTTTCCAGATGTTCGCCGAACAGATGACATTCCACCTGCTGTTCTTGAATCGGCGGGAACAGTTCGTATACCAACCGAATCATCTGTTGGCGGGCAGATTCCGATTTGCCCGAATGCTTCCATTCGTGGCAATGCACTGGAATTCGCAGCGTGGCTGCTTCTTTGTAGGCTTTGGCATAGGGGATTTCTAAAGGCAGTAGCTGTTTTTTACCGTCCAAGCTCTGGTTGAAATAGGCCTTGATGCCCTCGGTAATGATGCGCGCATCTTTAGTGCGGTCGCGGGCATAAATTAACGCCCGCAGCGGTGGAATCGGCAAGTTCATTACTGCGCCATGCGCCAGCCGATCTAAAGCTTCTTGTGTGCCTGAAACGAATTCCCGCGCACTCAGTGTTTCCGGCATGATCGGCGAGAGCAGCAGGTTGGCAGCAAAGCAGGCTGCATCCTGAATCACGCCGACCGAGCCTTTGGTGTCAATTAACACTGCGTCGTAATTCTCGGCAATGCAAGGGTGCACCAGCTTGCTGCGCAGCAGGAAGGCCCGGTCGGGGCGGTTCTGCACCTTGTTTTGCACGTCGTCGCGGATATTGTTGGACAGGACAATGTCCAGATTGGGATAAACCGTATTGGAGATGGTCGATTGAATGACGGATTCGTCGTTTTTACCCAACAAGAGTTCTACTACACCGTTTGGTGCACGGTAGTGTATTGGGTAGAATTTGCTGAGCGATGCTTGGGTATCAGTGTCGATCATCAACACTCTGAAACCCATATCGGCCAGCACAGCCGACAAATTGGCGGTTACAGTTGTCTTACCAATGCCACCTTTGGTAGAGACTACAGTTAAAATTACCATAGCAAATATCCTTTTCTATCAAAAGCATATTCGCTTGAGGACAGTTAAAACCTATCGCACCGCATCTATTGAACTTACAGAAAACGATGTTTCCGAAAGAAGCAGAGTTTCTGCGCAGTTAAAACGATGTCTTGGCGCAGCCAAAGCAGAGTTTCTGCAACGCTAAAAACTGAAAACAACTTTTTCAGGTAGCCCTTTCCCCTTGAAGGCTACCTGAAAAACCGTTTACCATCCGCCCCACCGCACACCACACTCAAGGAAACAACATGAAACTCCGCATCCCCGCCGCCCTCCTTCCTGCCGCCGCAGCCGCCCTATTCTGGGCACAACCCGCGGCCGCCCAATGCAACGGCCACACCTGCAACGGCGTGCCCACCCACATCCTCCACGAATCGCAGCAACGCGCCATCGAGCAAGCCCGGCAAAGCCAATACCAGCGGCAGCAGCGCGAACAGCAAGCCCTGCGCGGCCCCCGCCCCATGACGGCCGAAGAAGAACGCGCCCTCGAAATCGTATTCAACGGCGACCCCAAAGCATCCCGGGGCTGCAATCCCACCCTGCAAGACGGCCGCCTCTCCTGCTGGGAATACATCAACGACCCCAGAATGAGCATGGTCTTCTTCTCCCACGTTACCCCAGTCACCGACCTGAACGACTGCATCCGAAACCCCCGGAGCTGCCACAGGCACGGCCTGAAATACACCTACGGCACCGACGGCCGACTCTACGACATCGAAATCTACGACCGAGGCATCCTCCCCAAAGGCGAAAACCGATACGATTTCCTCCCCAACGGCAGCGTTGAAGTATCCGACCTCAAACGCAGCAACGACCGCGACAACCTCCGCAACAGCTACACCATCACCCCCGACGAAGCCCTGCGCCGCCTCGGCCTGCCGCGCAGCCTACTCAACATCGGCCGCCTCACGGTGAACACCAGGCTGCTGGCCGGGAAAGCCGCCCAACTGCCCGCCGGCTGCCCCGGCACCGCCGAAAGCGGCTCGTGGTCTGCCGTGTGCAACATCAACCTGCTGTGGAAAAACGGCAGATAACACCACCGCCCGAGCATGGCAAAGGCTACCTGAAAACCCGTTTCCGGTTTTCAGGTAGCCTTTTTATTGGCCGCAGGGGGTGCTTGCTGCCTGCAAGCCGTTCAAGAAACGGCTTTTCAATACGCGCCAACCGGCAACGCCAAGCGCATGGGCAAGCAGTTGCCCGCCTGCTGCAAATATTTTTCAGGTAGCCTGCCGCCCTGCCGCTAGCCGTGGAATTCTTCCACCCAGCCGCCTTCGAAAAAGCCCTGCAAAATCGCCTGCGCGGCCACTTGGTCGAGCGCGGGCTTTTGTTTGCGGCCGCGCAGCCCAGCTTCGTTGAGCAGGTCGGAGGCGTAGAGGGAGGTGAGCCGCTCGTCGGCCCAATACACAGGCAGGCCGAAGCGGCCGTGCAGGCGGTGGCCGAAACGCCGTGCCAGGCGGGTGAGCTCGTGCTCGCTGCCGTCGGTGGAGAGGGGCAGGCCGACCACGAGCTGCACGGGCTGCCATTCGCGGATAAGCTCGGCGATGGCGGCGAATTTGCTGTTGTTGTCGGCGCCGCTAACGGTGGCGAGCGGGTGGGTGATGCCGAGCTCGGCGTCGCCTTGCGCTACGCCGATGCGGGTTTCGCCGAAGTCAAAGGCGAGGGTGGTGCCGCGGGGGATGGTGGGGGTGTTAGGCATGGCCGCCGATGCGGATGAGTTGTTCGGGGGTGATGTTGAGCAGGGCGAGGGCGGCGTGGTAGCGCTGGTCGGCAGGGAGCTCGAACAGGATTTGCTCGTTGGCGGGCACGGTGAGCCAGCTGTTGTCGGCCAGTTCGCGTTCGAGCTGGCCGGCGCTCCAGCCGGTGTAGCCCATGAAGAGGAGGGATTGCTTCACTTGCTGTTCGTCGTGCAGGTGGTTGAGGATGTCGCCGGAGGAGGTGAGGGCGAGATTGTCGTTGATGGCGATGCTGCTGAGCCAGTTGCCCACGGGGGTGTGCAGCACGAAGCCGCGGTCGGCCTGCACGGGGCCGCCCACCAGGATGTATTCGTCGGCGGGGCGCACGGGCAGCTCGTGCTGCTGGGCGGTGAGCACTTGGCGCAAGGGCAGCGGGGAGGGTTTGTTGATGATTACGCCCATGCAGCCTTCGGCGGAGTAGGAGCAGATGTACACCACGCTCTCGGCAAAGAAGTTATCTTGCATATCGGGCATGGCGATGAGGAAGTGGTTGCTTAAATCCATGATGGCTCGGCGTGTGTGGGAATAGGGTTGGATTATATAGCGGTTGTGCCTGATTTAATACTGCGCGGCGGGCGTTGGGCGGCGGTTTTTCAGGTAGCCTGTTTGGCGCTTGAGGCTACCTGAAAATAGCGAGCCTCCCGCTGCCGCCTTATAATCTCGCTTTTTTACAGGGAACACCGCCATGCCTTCCTTCGGCAACGACTACCTCGCCGGCTGCCTCCCGGCCATCCTCGAGCGCCTCGCCGACACCAACCTCGAGCAAACCCCCGGCTACGGCCTCGACCCCTATTGCGAATCCGCCCGCGCCAAAATCCGCGCCGCCATCGGCAGCGAAACGGCAGATGTGCACTTCCTCGTGGGCGGCACGTAAACCAACGCCACCGTAATCACCCACATCCTGCGCCCGCATCAAAGCGTGATCGCCGCCGCAGAAGCCCGCATCGCCACCCACGAAACCGGCGCCATCGAAGCCGGCGGCCACAAAGTGCTCGCCCTGCCCTCAGCAGACGGCAAGCTTAGCGCACGGCAAGTGCAGGATTTCATCCAGCAATACTACACCGGTAGCAACATCAAAGAACACATCGTCCAGCCCGGCATGGTGTATGTATCCCAGCCCACCGAGCTCGGCACCGCCTACAGCCACACCGAGCTTGCCGCCCTCGCGCAAGTATGCCGCCGCCACGGCCTGCCCCTGTTTGTGGACGGCGCCCGCCTCGGCTACGCCCTGCAACCCGAAGTGAGCGACCTCACCCTGCCCGCCCTCGCCGAGCTGGCCGACGTGTTCTACATCGGCGGCACCAAATGCGGCGCCCTGTTCGGCGAAGCCGTCGTCATCACAAACGATGCCTACCAGCCCCATTTCCGCGCCAGCATGAAACAACGCGGCGGCCTGCTCGCCAAAGGCCGACTGCTCGGCATCCAGTTCGACACCCTGTTTACCGACAATCTGTACCAAACCATCTGCCACGGCGCCATCGCCCACGCCCGCCGCATCCGCCAAGCCTTCGAAGCGCGCGGCATCCGCTTCTATGACGCCTCCACCACCAACCAGCAATTCCCCATCCTGCCCGAAGCTCAGGCCGACTATTTCATCCGCGAATTCGGCTTCGCCGCCTACTGGCCGGCAGAACACGGCTGGCAAATCGTGCGCTACTGCACCAGCTGGGCCACCACCGAGCGCGATGTGTCCGCCCTGCTGCGCGCCATCGAAAGCCTATCACCATCTGAAAATAAGGACGAATCGACACAAAAATAAGCGAGCCCGCTGCATTACGCTGGCTCGCCTTAAATTATTCCATTCTCAATCCATATGCTGCTCGACTCCTCTTTTGCAAATCATCAACAGCCTGGATAAAGATCGCTGCTTTTTCAGCATGGATATCGTGGCCACTCTGAATGTTATCTATTAAGTGATTGTTTGGTAAAAGTCTGTCCACTCGCTTAGCATCCTCGCCATCCATGGCACTCAAGAGAATGCCCTCTTTATCATAATAACCTTTCTGATTCGATGGCGGAGCCACATGAAGCAAAATAGACGGACATTGGACTTTTTTCAAGATTTCTTCCTGATGAAACCCCTTGAACCAAGAAAAATCATAAAACGTAGTGCCAAAACGAAAATCATAGCTTCCTGTTCCATCCTGCAGATTGGCCGTCAAATCATAAATTAAGTTTATCTGCAATCCTGGCGGATAATATCAAATTCTAGGAATCTGACCTGGGTGGGACTTCATATACTTTAGAGCAGGATTTTTAACAATCTTATTAAAGTTTTCTTGGCCAAAAATCGACCTTAGATAAGTATGCTCCAAAAAATAAGCCGTATAATTTTTTTCACCATTTTTAAAAAAATCATACATATCTTTAAAGCCTAACCAAGCAAAAGTAGATGTTGCCCGATTGGGTTCAGTTGAAAAGAACGGCGCATCTTCTATTAACAACCCTCTAACAGACTCAGGAGCCAGTGCAGCTATTACAGTTGCAAGAAGACCTCCTGATGAATGCCCTGAAATCAAAACAGGTTTTTTGATAATATTCTTGATAAACCAAATCCTGACTGTTTTCAAGGGCTGTATATTTGGCTGGATTTTTACTAGACCCACCATGCCCATAACAATCTATGACATAAACATGATAACTCTTGGACAATTCTCCAAAAACCTTCGCATAATCCTTCCAATCAACCTGCTGTCCGTGAATCAAGAGAAGAGGCTGCCGCCCATACTTAGGTCCTTCGCCATAATTAATAACGGATCCATCAGGTAAAATCACTTGCTTTTCAACAATTCTAGCTCGCTGGATTCGGTAAAGATTAATTTTATCATAATAAAGATTGTGACAAACAAAACAAGCCAGACCAACCAGCAAACTAGCTAGAAATAGCAAAACCAAAATCATTATGCTCTCCTTTCCAGTGATATAACCCTACTTTAAATGCTGCATGGTTTGCGTGAAGAACCTTGCCAAAAAAGGCCTCGGTGCGCCGCTTTATCTCGGGAAATCGGGATACTTTGTCTCGAATAAAATCAAAATCCATCCGCCCAATATCGGCCGACTCCAGCTGAACCGCCACCGGCATCCCCAGAAATTTTCCGATCAGGAAAACACTGCCCGCCGTCTCTTCCCACACCATTTCCCATGCGCCCAAAGGCGTGGCCAAGCTATCCATCATCATTCCTCCTATACCAAACGCCGCCAGCTTATACCGCATTCCGCCGCACCGCCAGCCCAGGCTACCTGAAAAACGCAGTTTCAACTGAATGAACACAAACGCAGCCAGTTTCCGCACAGCCAAAACCAATTTTCAGGTAGCCTTCCGCTTGCCAGCCCGCCATCCCCGCATTCAATTCCCACCCAATCCGCTATATAATGCCCCATCCCCACACCATCCGAAGCGCACACCCATGAGCACGCTCACCAAACCCATCGTCCTCCTCATCCTTGACGGTTTCGGCCACCGCCTCGAAGGCGACGACAACTCCGTCCTCCTCGCCCGCACCCCCAACCTCGACCGCCTCAAAGCCCAATACGCCTACGGCACCATCGACGCCTCCGAGCGCATGGTCGGCCTGCCCGCCGGCCAGTTTGGCAACTCCGAAGTCGGCCACCTCAACATCGGCGCCGGCCGCGTGGTGGAGCAAGACATCACCCGCATCGACATGGCCATCGAAAACGGCAGCCTCGCGCACAATCCCGCCCTCACCGCTGCTTGGCAAGCGCCCACGCACACCGTGCACCTGCTCGGCTGTTTCTCCGACGGCGGCGTGCACAGCCACATCGAGCACTTCTTCGCCGTGGCCGACGCCGCCATCGCCGCCGGCGTACAGAAAATCGTATTCCACCCCTTCCTAGACGGCCGCGACACCCCGCCGCAAAGCGCCGAAGGCTACCTGAAAAGATTGCAAAGCTATTGCCAGCAGCACCCGCAAGCGAAAGTGGGCAGCGTGATCGGCCGCTTCTTCGCCATGGACCGCGACAACCGCTGGGAACGCGTGGAGCAGGCCTACCACGCCCTGTTCGGCCAAGCCAAATTCCAAGCCGGCACCCCGCTGCAAGCCCTCGCCGCCGCCTATGAACGCGGCGAACACGACGAATTCGTGCAGCCCACCGTGATCGACCCCGCCTGTGCCCTGCACGACGGCGACGCGGTTATCTTCATGAACTTCCGCGCCGACCGTGCCCGCGAGCTTACCCAAGCCCTGCTGTTCGACGATTTCCAAGGCTTCGAGCGTCGCCAGCGCTTCCACCCCGGCTACTTCACCTCGCTCACCAGCTACGGCAAGCAATATGACTTCCCCGTGCTCTTCGCCCAAGAAAGCATCCGCAACGGCCTGGGCGAATACCTCTCCGCCCAAGGCATCAGCCAGCTGCGCATTGCTGAAACCGAGAAATATCCGCACGTTACCTATTTTCTCAGCGGCGGCCGCGAAGAGCCCTACCCCGGCGAAGAGCGCATCCTCGTGCCCTCGCCCAAAGTGGCTACCTACGATTTGCAGCCCGAAATGAGCGCGCCGCAAGTGTGCCAGCACATCCTCGACAGCCTCGCTGCCAAGCGTTTCGACGTGATCTTGTGCAACTTCGCCAACGGCGACATGGTCGGCCACAGCGGCGTGCTGGCCGCCACCATCAAAGCCGTGGAAACGCTGGACGACTGCGTGGGCAAAATCGTGGCCGCAGTGCAGGCCGCCGGCGGCGAAGTGCTGATTACCGCCGACCACGGCAACTGCGAGCAGATGTTCGACCCCGCCAACGGCCAGCCGCACACCCAGCACACCACCAACCCCGTGCCCTTCCTGTATGTCGGCCGCCCCGCCCGCATCAAATCCGGCGGTGCGCTGAAAGACATCGCCCCCACGCTCCTGGCCATGCTCGGCCTGCCCAAGCCGCCCGAAATGAGCGGCGAGAGCCTGATTGAGTTTGCCTGAGCGCGCATCACGCCCAACCCGTAAAAGGCTACCTGAAAATTTCAGGTAGCCTCCCCGAGCGCCATGAGCTTCCTCACCATCCTCGCCCTCGCCTTCGGCATGTCGATGGACGCCTTCGCCGCCGCCATCGCCCAAGGCGCCGCCATCGGCAGCCCCACCCGCCGCGGCATCCTGCGCACCGCCGCCGTGTTCGGCAGCGTGGAAACCGTTACCCCGCTTATCGGCTGGGCGCTCGGCTCGGTGGCACAGCGCTACATCGACGACTGGGACCACTGGATTGCCTTCACCCTGCTGCTCCTGCTCGGCCTGCGCATGATCTACGGCGGGCTGCGTGCCGGCCACGGCGCCGAAGAACACACCGCAAACGGCCGCTCCTGCCCACGCCACCCGCCCGGGCGCCTCATGCTCGTGGCCATCGCCTTCGCCACCAGCATCAACTCCATGATTGTCGGCGTCGGCCTCGCCTTCCTCGAAGTCAACATCCTGCTCACCGCGCTGGCCATCGGCTTCGCCACCACCCTCATGGCCGCCATCGGCATCCGCCTGGGCAGCCTGCTCGGCAGCGCCATCGGCAAACGCGCCGAAATCCTCGGCGGGCTCGTGCTCATCGGCATCGGCATCCTGATTTTGGCCGAACACCTGCACAGTCCCTAACCACCGTTTTCAGGTAGCCTCATGAACCCCAGCAAAATCCTCATCCCGCTCATCCTCCTGCTCACCGGCCTGCCCGCCCCCGCCGCCCCCAAAGACGACCTGCGCCAAGTGCAGCGCGCCATCCACGAAAGCCACCGCAAACTCCAACAGCAGCAAAGCGAACAGCGCCAGCTGCAAAGCAACATCCGCCAAACCCAAAGCGAGCTCGACAGCATCCGCCGCGAGCTCGACCAGCTCACCCGCCGCCGCCAAACCGCCTGGCGCGAGCTGCAAGCCATGCAAGCCAAGCTCGACAGCCTGCAAACCCGCATCCAAGGCACCCAAGCCCAAGCCGCCCGCCTGCTCAACAGCCGCTACCGCCAACCCCAGCCCAACGCCGTCACCCTCTTCCTGCAAAACACCGACCCCCAGCAAAAAGGCCGCCGGCTCGAATACTTGCGCCACCTCAACCAAGCCAACAGCCAAGCCCTCGCCCAGCTCCAACACAACCGCCAAGAGCTCAAACAGCAGCAAGACAGCATCAACCAGCAGCTCCAGCGCCTCGACAGCCTCAAACGCCAGCAGCAAAACACCGCCGCCCGCCTCGGCCGCCAGCAGCAGCAACAGCAACGCCAACAGCAAACCCTCGAACAAGACATCAGCCGCGAAACCGCCAAGCTGCACACCCTGCGCCAAAACGAAAGCCGCCTCAACAACCTCATCGCCAGCCTCAGCCGCCGCTCCGCCCAGCGCCAAGAAGCCCAACGCCGGCAACGCGCCGCCGCAGCCCAACAGCGCCGCCAGCAGCAAGCCGCCCAGCAAGCCCAAGCCCGCAGCCAGCCCAAGCCCCAAAGGCTACCTGAAAGCGAGCGCAGCGAGCTTCGCCAAAACGACCCCGCCGCCCCGCCATACAACACCCCCAACCCCAACACCCTCACCGCCGAAGACCTCGCCCTAGAAGCCCCCGCCGCCCCGAACCGCAAAGCCAAGGTTTCAGCCGCATGCAAGGCCGCCTGCCCCGCCCGTGGGTGGCAGCATCAGCGGCCGCTTCGGCCAAGCCGCCCCGGCGGCGGCACCTGGAAAGGCCTCTTCATCAGCACCCCGCCCGCCCCCGTGCGCAGCATCGCCGCCGGCGAAGTCGCCTACGCCGCCCCCCTGCAAGGCTACGGCAACACCGTCATCATCGACCACGGCGACGGCTACCTCAGCATCTACACCGGCCTCTCCCAAATCAGCGCCGGCAGCGGCAGCAGCGTATCCCCCCGCCAAACCATCGGCCGCAGCGGCAGCCTCCCCGGCGGTGAAAACGGCCTCTACTTCGAAATCCGCTACCGCAACCAAGCCATGAACCCCGCTTCATGGGTAAACTAGCCAAGCCGCGAGCAAAAATTTCAGGTAGCCTTCCCGCTTCCCAAAAGGCTACCTGAAAACAACACCGGCATGCCATCAGCGCAGCAGGTCGGTCATCCATTCCCGATAATTTTCAAATGCCGATAATAAGCCGTACATTTATCCCCGGCCCGCTCCAATTTTTCAGGTAGCCTTCTCAGCCCGAAGCCAGCCAAACCCAGCCCCTCCCGTGAGCAAAGATTAAGGTAAAAACAACAGCCCGTCTTACCAAACTACCGTTTCCCCAGCACCAAAGAACCCTTCAAAATGTACATCGCCCCCGAATTTATCCGCCCGTTTCCCCCGCCCGAAGACGTGTTCTCCGACGACATCGAGCGCCACGCACAATTTTTCCTGCCCATCTGCTCGCTGAACCTGCGTTTTATCCAGCCCGAACACGGCGACTACTGGCTGCATTTCGTCCAGCCCGCCGACATTTACGACGGCAGCATCGGCGAAAACACCCAGCCCTTCCACAGCCGCTACAATTTTGAAGACAGCATCTGCTTCGATGTGGATGCCGGCGGCAAATACCGCTTCAGCGGCGATTGGCGCTTTTTCGATGCGGAAACCGAAATCCCTGCCGACGTGATCGCCAAAGCGCGGGAGAAAATGGAAAAACACCATATCTCTTGGCAACGCGCCCTGCCCCAGCCCTACCGCATGATCGACTTCGACGGCATACACCACGCCCGCGAGCAAAACCATCAGGCTTATCAGCTTATTAAAGCCTTCTATCTGAAACACGGCCGGCTGCCGCTTTCGCTCTACGGCTGGGGAAAAGCCGTGGCCGGTGCCGAAAACTCGTCGGCAGCCTTGGCCGCATTCGAACAGTTCGACCAAGCAAATGAGCAAGAATATGTGCGGCACAATATGCCCGCCCCCTACCAAACCGAGCTGTTGCAAGACGCAGGCGGCCTCAGCCCCGATCTCCAAGCATGGATGAAAGAAGACGGCTTCAGCAACATAAACGAACTGATGCAGCATGGTTGCGGCAATTTGGAAAACCCGCCCCTGCGCGATGACGGGCGCGTGTTCGACTACATCGGCTGGCTCAGCGGCCACCGCTTCCAAGAGAGCGGCTGCGACGAACTCTTCTTGTTCTTCGACCACCGCAACCAAAAAGCCGTGATACGCCTGGTGTACAGCTGACAGTGCTTGGCCGCCCGCCGGCACAGCCCGTGTCGGAGTGCGCCGCAATTTCGGTTTTCAGGTAGCCTGCCCGCCCACTCTAAGGGCTACCTGAAAACACAAGCGCCACAAAGCCCAAACACCCGCCATATTTTTCAGGTAACCTTTTCCGGCCATAGCCGCCATTTAGCATTTATTTACCCCCACCCCCTTGCTGGAACAGGCAAATTTGCCTAAAGTTCAGCCTTCCGAGCCGCACGGCAGGCTACCTGAAAAAAGACAGCGCCCGCCGCAGCCCCATACTCCGGCTCGCCTTAGCAAAACCCGAAAGAGATACCCACCCATTATGTCCAACAACACATTCAAAAAAATCGCCCTCTACACCCTCGGCACATTCACCGGCATCGCCGTGAGCCTGAGCGTGCAGAGCGTGGCCGAAACCCGCAGCCGCCAGCCCCTGCCCGTGGATTCCCTGCGCACCATGGCCGAAGTGTACAGCCAGGTGAAAGCCAACTATTATCAAGACAAAACCGACGAAGAAATCCTCGAAGGCGCGCTCAAAGGCATGGTGTCCCACCTCGACCCGCACTCCGAATACATGAACACCAAAGACTACGCCGACCTGCAAGAAAACACCAAAGGCGAATTCGGCGGCCTAGGTATGGAAGTAAGCTCTGAAAACAACTTTGTCAAAGTCGTCTCCCCCATCGAAGACACCCCCGCCGAACGCGCCGGCATCCAAAGCGGCGACTTCATCATCAAAATCGACGACGCCTCCACCCGCAACATGAGCGTGAACGACGCCGTGAAACGCATGCGCGGCGAGCCCGGCACCAAAATCACCCTCACCCTCACCCGCAAAGACGCGCCCCAGCCTATCGTGATCACGCTCACCCGCGCCGTCATCAAAGTGCGCAGCGTGCGCCACGATCTGATCGAGCCCGGCTACGGCTACCTGCGCATCAGCCAGTTCCAAGAGCGCACCGTGCCCGCCATGGTGGAAGCCCTGCAAGCCATGCGCCGTAGCAACGGCGGCCCGCTCAAAGGCCTCGTGCTCGACCTGCGAGACGACCCCGGCGGCCTGCTCAACGGCGCTGTGGGCGTATCCGCCGCATTCCTGCAAAACAACCAGCTCGTGGTGAGCACCAAAGGCCGCAACGGCCAAGAAAACATGAGCCTCAAAGCCACCCCGTCCGACTACCAAATCGGCAGCGTCGGCAACCCCCTCGCCGGCCTGCCCGCCGAGTTTAAAAACATCCCGATCACCGTGCTCATCAACTCCGGCTCCGCCTCCGCCTCCGAAATCGTGGCCGGCGCCCTGCAAGACCACAAACGCGCCGTTATCGTGGGCACCCAAAGCTTCGGCAAAGGCTCCGTGCAATCCGTGATGCCCCTCTCCAACGGCGGCGCACTGAAAATCACCACCCAGCTCTACTACACCCCCAACGGCCGCTCCATCCAAGCCCAAGGCATCATACCCGACGTGGAAGTGGCCGACAAAACCCGCCGCTACGAAAGCCGTGAAGCCGACCTCTCCGGCCACCTGAGCAACCCCAACGGCGGCAACGAAGTGCGCGGCCGCTCGCTACACAGCAGCACCGAAGCCAAAGCTGCCTCCGAGCCCGCCGCCAAAGAAGAAGCCGACAACAACCCCGCCACTCGCTACAAGCCCAACCCGGCCAAAGACGACCAACTGCGCCGCGCATTGGAGCTGGTGAAAGCCCCGCAGCAATGGCGCGCCGCCCTCGGCCAAGCCGCCACCCGCCCGGCCAAGCCCATCGAACACTAAACCGCGCGGCAAACCACACAGGCTACCTGAAAAGCGCTTTTCAGGTAGCCTGTGGTTTTATAGTGGATTAAATTTAAATCAGGACAAGGCGACGAAGCCGCAGACAGTACAGATAGTACGGCAAGGCGAGGCAACGCAGTCCTGGTTTAAATTTAATTCACTATATTCAACTTTCCACGCAAGCCGTAAAGCAACAAACTTTTCAGGTAGCCCAAATCCCACTCCGCCTATAGCCTATGCCGCCGATGGGCGTTATAATCCGCCCTTCCCAACCGTTTCAAACACAAAGGAAAACACAATGGCAGATTTCAACCAAATCCTCGACGCCGGCAACGTAGACGGCGGCATCATCAACGTAGTCGTGGAAATCCCCCAAGGCTCCAACCAAAAAATCGAATGGGACCGCAAACTCGGCGCCATGAAGCTCGACCGCATCGAGCCGCAAATCTTCGCCAAACCCACCAACTACGGCTTCATCCCGCAAACCCTCGATGAAGACGGCGACGAGCTCGACGCCCTCATCATCACCGACCTGCCCCTGCCCACCGGCATCTACATGGAAGCCAAAGTCATCGGCGTGATGAAATTCGTGGACGACGGCGAAGTAGACGACAAAGTCGTAGTCGTGCCCGCCGATGACCGCCACAACGGCAACGTCATCAACACCCTGGCCGACCTGCCGCCGCAGCTGATCAAACAAATCGAATTCCACTTCAACCACTACAAAGACCTGAAAAAACCCGGCACCACCAAAGTCGGCCACTGGGGCGACATCGAAGAAGCCAAAGCCGTGATCCGCGAATCCCAAGTCCGCTGGAAAGCGCAATAAACCCATTCAGGCTACCTGAAAATCAAAGCCGTTGTTCCCATTGGAGAACAACGGCTTTATTGCCGCCTGCCCAAGCAGCAGATATTTTTCAGGTAGCCTGCACTCTTTACCAACCCGTTTCCATAATAATGGGTGAGGGCAACTCGTCCGAATTCCATTGGGCGGCTCCATGCACCAAAGCCCACCTGTTCAGCACAACAAAAGGCTACCTGAAAGATCGCATTGCTCATTTTCAGGTAGCCTCATCTGCTTTGCCGGAATATCCCTACCCCTGCTCCCACTCGGCCACCCGTGCCGCAATTTTCTCTGCGCTCAAGCCCAAGTCGCTCAGCAGCAGGGCGGGGTCGCCGTGGCCGGTTACGATGTCTTCGATGCCCAGCAGCAACACGGGCAGGCGGCAGCCCTGTTTGGCCAGCACTTCCAGCACCGCGCTGCCGGCGCCGCCCTGCACCGCGTTTTCCTCAATGCACACCAGCCACTGGTGGCTGGCGGCCAGCTCGGCAATCAGCGCTTCGTCCAGCGGTTTCACAAAGCGCATATCGGCCACCGTCCAATCGGCGGCTTCGGCGGCCTGCAAGGCGGGCTGCACCATGCTGCCGAAGGCCAGCACGGCGGTGCCTTTGCCCTGCCGCCGCAGCACGCCCTTGCCCAGCGGCACGGTATCCAAACCGGCCGGCGAAGCGGTGCTGCCGCTGGCGCCGCGCGGATAACGCACGGCGGCGGGGCCGTCCAGCGCGTAGCAGGTGGAGAGCAGCAGGCGGCATTCTTCGCCGCTGCTGGGCGCGGCCACCACCATATTGGGGATGCAGCGCAGGAAGCTCAAATCGTAGGCACCGGCGTGGGTGGGGCCGTCGGCGCCGACGATGCCGGCGCGGTCGATGGCAAACAGCACCGGCAGGTTTTGCAGTGCCACATCGTGCACCAGTTGGTCGTAGGCGCGCTGGAGGAAGGTGGAATAAATCGCTACCACGGGCTTCATGCCGCCGCAGGCCAGGCCGGCGGCAAAGGTAACGGCGTGCTGCTCGGCAATGCCCACGTCGAAATAGCGCTCGGGAAAGCGCTGCTCGAATTCCACCAGCCCGCTGCCTTCGCGCATGGCGGGCGTGATGGCGGCCAGTTTGTCGTCTGCCGCGGCCTGGTCGCACAGCCATTGGCCGAAAATCTGGGTGTAGCTCAAAGGGGCGGCCGCGCCGCTCACCGGGCCTTGGTCGGGGTTGAATTTGCCCACGGCATGAAAGCCCACGGGGTCGTTTTCGGCCAGCTTGTAGCCCTGCCCTTTTTGCGTGAGCACGTGCAAGAGCTGCGGGCCTTTGCGCTGCTTCATTTCTTTGAGCACGGCCACCAGTTGCAGCACGTTGTGGCCGTCCACCGGGCCGGTGTAGCTGAAGCCGAAGTTGTCAAACAGGGAATCGGGGCGGATGCGCGAGCCGTCGAGCACGCTCTTGAGCCGCTGTTCCACCTTTTGCGCGATGTGCAGCGCGCCGGGGAGCTTGTCGAGCACTTTTTCGGATTTGTGCTTGATATTGCGCAGGGTGCTGCGCCAGTCTTTGGCCTGGCTGCCGGCAAGGTATTTGGGAAAGGCGCCCACATTGGGGGAAATCGACATTTCGTTGTCGTTGAGGATAACGAGCAGGTCGGTATCCATGTCGCCGGCGTTATTCAGCGCTTCGAAGGCTTGGCCGGCGGTCATGGCGCCGTCGCCGATCACGGCCACACTGCGCTTGGGGCTACCTGAAAGTTTGTCGGCCACGGCCATGCCCAGCGCGGCGCCGATGGAAGTGGAAGAATGCCCTACGCCGAAATCGTCGTATTCCGATTCGCAGCGCTTGGGGAAGCCGGCCAGGCCGCCGTATTGGCGCATGGTGTGCATGCGGCGGCGGCGGCCGGTAAGCACTTTGTGCGGGTAGCTTTGGTGGCCCACGTCCCAAATCAGGTGGTCGTTGGGCGTGTCGTACACATAATGCAGCGCCACGGCCAGCTCCACGGCGCCCAGATTGCTGGCGAAATGGCCGCCGGTTTTGCTGATACTGTCGAGCAGGAAGGTGCGCAGTTCGGCCGCCAGCTGCGGCAGCTGGTCTTCGCGCAAACGGCGCAAATCCTGCGGGTAGTCGATGGTGTCGAGAAGCGGCGTGGTGGTCATGGTGTGGCGTTTCCCTGTTAGTTTGGGATAATTTAGTCGGGATAAATAAAACAGGATTATATAGCCATTCCGCCCGGCACGGCAGGCAAATTAGCCTTGGCGCGGCAAAGCTTGCTATGATGGCGGCTTCCCAACCCGCGCCCGCCCCGCCATGACCGACACCGCCCAAATCATCACCAGCTATGGCCGCCGCTTCATCGTACGCACGCCGCACGGCCAAACCTTCGAAGCCACCACCCGCAAAAAGCGCGTGGACTTCGCCTGCGGCGACCAGGTGCACATCACGCCGGTGAACGGCGAGCAGGCGGTGATTGAAGACTTCCTGCCGCGCCGCAGCCTGCTCTACCGCCAAGATGCTTGGAAAACCAAGCTGATTGCCGCCAACGTGAGCCAGCTCTTGATTGTGCTGGCCGCCGTGCCCACGCCCAGCGAGCCGCTGCTGCAACGCGCCCTGCTGGCGGCAGAAGCGGCCGGCATCCGCGCGGTAATCGTGCTCAACAAAACCGATTTGCCGGAAACGGCACAATGGCGTGGCAAACTGGCGTTTTACGAAGGCTTGGGCTACCCCGTACTCGCCGTCAGCGCCGTGCGCGATGCCGCCGCCCTGCTGCCGGTGTTGAGCGGGCACACCAACATCCTGCTCGGCCAAAGCGGCATGGGCAAATCCACCCTCATCAACGCCCTGCTCGGCCAAAGCATCGCCCGCACCAACGACATCTCCAGCGCCCTCGATTCCGGCAAACACACCACCACCCATGCCCAGCTCTACGACCTAAACAACCACACCCACATCATCGATTCCCCCGGCTTGCAGGAATTCGGCCTGCACCATCTTCAGGTAGCCTCACTATTGCACTATTTCCCCGATATGCGCCACCTCATCGGCCAATGCAAATTCCACAACTGCACCCACCGCCAAGAGCCCGGCTGTGCCGTGAAAGCCGCCGCCGAAGCCGGCCAAATCCGCCCCGACCGCCTCCAGCTTTTGCAGCAGCTCACCGACGAATTGTCGGCAAAAAAATGGTAATACACTGTTTTGCAAACACTTGTTTTACCTACACCTCTATATTTACATTGCCCCGCCTATCTTTACTTTTCCCAAACTTGCGCAAACAAAACAGATAATTTAGTATTCCCCCCATCAAGCAAACTGCCGGATAACGTTGAACAATTATCCCATTTTGCCGGAATAGCTAAATAAAGAGAGGTAAATCATGACAAAAAAAACCACCAACTACGTCGTTACCATTGCCGACGCAATGAACGCCAGCCGCAGCCGCCAAGTGCTGCTGCAACTGCCGCGCGAAGAAATTCGCTACCTGAACCAAGCCGAATTTAAAAAATTCGTGGCAGAGAAATGCAACGTCAGCTCGCTGAAAATCCACTCCATCGAGCGCTTCTACAAATAAGCAAGCAAACAAAACCGCTCTGGCAGCAACCGGAGCGGTTTTTCTATGGGGTGGCGAGCCGGAACCCCGGCACTGCCGAATTCGAGATGGGCTGCTTGCTTCCGCACCTGACCCCTTGTCCCAAACCTGCATGCGGGGAGACCCGCCATAGAGAGCGCGAATTATACGGAGGCCTCGCCGATTTGCCAAGCCAAACCTGCTCAAGGCTACCTGAAAACGAAGTTTCCGAAGGAAGCTGAGTTTCTGCGAAGCTAAAACGGCGCCGCGGAGTTTCCGCAAAGCCAAACCAAACCCCTTTGCCAAGCGCCAAATTTTTCAGGTAGCCCCAAGCCAAGCAAAGGCTACCTGAAAACCAAGCTCCAACAAAATTCAAACCGCACGCCACCCAAGCTCACCGATACTCCACCCGCAACGCCCGATGATCCGAATGCCGCCACGGCAAAGGCCGCACCGCCGCAGCCAAATTCTTCGCCAGCACATGATCGATATTCAGGAAAAACGGCTGCCATGTCGGCGTGAAATAGCGCGTGGCCGGCTGCGCGCCGCTGGTGTGCACAAAACGGCGGAACAGCGGCGAAAACGGGCTGCTGTTGAAATCGCCCACCGCCAGCGCGCGCGGTTCGGCAGCTATGGCAGCGGCCGTTTCGGCCAGATAAGCCTGCCGCGCCGCCGCCAGCTCGCTGCTGATGGGCGGCGGCGGGTGCAGCGCATACACCGCCGTGCCGTCTGCCGTTTGGGCGCGTATATAGGGGTAATCGCCCAGCATGCGCACTTCGCAGGCCGCCAGCGGCGCACGGCTCCACAAGGCCAGCGCAAACGGGCTGTGTTCACGGCGCTCGCAGCCGTGCGGATACGCCTCGCGCAAAGCCTGCCAGCCCATATCGTCCAAATTGATTTCGCCCAGCGCCAATATGTCCGCCCCTTCCGCGAGCAGCGCCGCGCCCTCTTCCGCCGCGGCCGGATTATCCAAATGCACGTTGTACCACACCAGCCGCGAGCCGCCCTGCCCCGCTGAGGGCAAAGCAAACGGCTGCGCCAGCCATAGCAGCGATGCCGCCGCACAACCCAGCCACACCGCACGCCACCGCCGCTGCGGCCACAGCGCCGCCAAAGCAAACACCGCCGCATAATACGGCAGGAAATGGCTAAACAGCTCCGCCAGCCAATGCAGACCGCCAAGCTGCCCGATGATTACGCCCGCCAAGCTGAGCAGCGCGAGCAGGTGCAAACGGCGGCGGAGAAACGCAAGAATTTTGTGCATACGCCATTCAGTGAGAGAAAACGTTTCAGACAAAGCCCTATTATCCTGCAAACAGGCTACCTGAAAAAGCATGGGCACAGGCGGGCAAAAGAAACAGCCGGAAAGCAACGATGCGTTTCCAGCTGTTTGTCCGATTTTCAGGTAGCCTCAAGCGGCTTAGGCGTAATCCTGCAATTCGGGGTTGATGGCGGTTTGCGCCAGGTTGTTGGTGTAGTTGCACAGGGTGGCCAGCGCCACGCCCATCACCACTTCCACCGCCTGCTGTCGGTTGTAGCCTGCATCCAAGAAGGCTTGCAGTTCGGCATCGGACACCGCGCCTTTTTTCGCCATCACGGCTTGGGTGAAGGCGGCCAGGGCGGCGAGTTTGGCATCGTCGAAGGCGGCGGGGTTCAACTCGCGGGAAGCTTGGATGGCCTGCTCGGAAAGCAGCTTTTTCAGGGTGGCGATTTTGGTGTGGCCGGCCACGCAGAAGCCGCATTCGTTGGTTTTGGCGGCGATAATCTGCACCACTTCCACTTCGCCCGGGGTGAGGCTGTTGGCAGCATTGAGCTTGCCCACTTCCTGATAAAACGCCAGGGCTTCGGGCGCATTGGCGAGCACGCCGATGAGGTTGGGGATGAAGCCGTTGGCCTTGAGCGCGGCTTCCACGCGCGGCTTGGCGGCTTCGGGGGCGGTTTCGACGGTGTGGATGGGGAGGCGTGCCATGTTTGGGTTCCTTTATGTGTGGTTGGGAAAGAGCGGGATTGTAGCGGAAAGCAGGCGGGAGGCTAAATAATCGTTTGTTTGGAGAGATAGAACGTTCGGGCATAAGGGCTACCTGAAAACGTGGGCTTCAAAGCAAGTTAAAGCGTTGCATTGGCATAGCCAAAACTGAGTTTCTGCCAATCTGAAAAGAAAGAGGCTACCTGAAAACTGTTTTTCAGGTAGCCTCTAATCCGCTGCGGCATTAGGCCAGCAGGGCTTTCAGCTTGGCGGCAATCTCGCCCGCGGCCACCAATTCGGTTTCGCCGCTGCGCCGCTCGGTGTATTCCACTTTGCCTTCTTTCAGGCCGCGGTCGCCGATGGCGATGCGGTGCGGGATGCCAAGCAGCTCGGAATCAGCCAGCAGCACGCCGGCTCGTTCGTCGCGGTCGTCGAGCAGCACATCGATGCCGGCGGCACTGAGCTCGGCGTAGATTTGGTCGGCGACAGCGCGCACGGCTTCGGATTTTTTGTAGTTCATCGGCACGATCACGGCTTGGAAGGGCGCCATGGCGTTGGTCCAGATGATGCCGCGCTCGTCGTTGTTTTGCTCGATGGCGGCAGCCACGATGCGGGTGATGCCGATGCCGTAGCAGCCCATTTCCATGATTTGCGATTTGCCGTTGTTGTCGAGGAAGCTGGCTTTGAGGGCGGCGGAATATTTGTCGCGCAGCTGGAACACGTGGCCGACTTCGATGCCGCGCGCGAGTTTCAGGTAGCCTTTGCCGCAAGGGCTGGGGTCGCCTTCCACCGCGTTTCGGATGTCGGCAAATTCGGGCTCGGGGCAGTCGCGGCCGAAGTTGAAGCCGGTGTAGTGCCAATCGTCTGCGTTGGCGCCGATTACCGTGTCGGCCAGTTTTTCCACGGCGAAGTCGGCATACACTTTGCCGGCAAAGCCCACGGGGCCGAGCGAGCCGCCGTTGGCGCCGAATTGGGCTTGGATGGCTTCGGGCGAAGCCATGGCCAGCGGGCTTTTCACGCCGGGCAGTTTTTCGGCTTTGATTTCGTTGAATTCGTGGTCGCCGCGCAACAGCAGCAGCACAAGTTCGCCTTCTTCTTCGCCTTCCACCACGATGGATTTGAGCGTGCGCTCAATCGGGATTTGCAAAAATTCCACCAGCGCGGCGATGGTTTTTACGCCCGGAGTGTGCACTTTCGCGAGCGTTTCTTGCGCGGGGGCGCGTTCGCCGCTTTGGCGCAGGGTGGCGGCGAGCTCGATATTGGCGGCGAAATCGGATTCGCTGCTGTAGGCAATCACGTCTTCGCCGCTCTCGGCCAACACTTGGAATTCGTGCGAGCCGGTGCCGCCGATGCTGCCGGTGTCGGCGGCCACGGGGCGGTAGTCGAGGCCCAGGCGGTCGAACACGCGGCAGTAGGCGTCATACATGGGCTGGTAGCCGTCGCGCACGAGGGATTCGTAGTCGGCGTGGAAGGAATAGGCGTCTTTCATGATGAATTCGCGCGCGCGCATCACGCCGAAACGGGGGCGGCGCTCGTCGCGGAATTTGGTTTGGATGTGGTAGAAGTTTTTCGGCAGCTGCTTATAGCTGGTGATTTCTTTGCGCACGATGTCGGTAATCAGCTCTTCGCAGGTGGGGCTGAAGCAGAAGAGGTTGTCGTGGCGGTCGGTGATGCGCAGCAGTTCGTCGCCGTAGAAATCCCAGCGGCCGCTTTCTTTCCACAAATCGGCAGGCTGAATCACCGGCATCAAAAGCTCGATGGCGCCGGCGCGGTTCATCTCTTCGCGCACCACGGCCTCCACTTTGCGCAACACGCGCAAGCCCATGGGCATCCAAGTGTAGAGCCCGGAGGCGTTGGCTTTGATCAGGCCGGCGCGCAGCATGAGCTTGTGGCTGGCCAGCGCGGCTTCGGTGGGGGCTTCTTTGAGGGTGGAAATGAAGAATTGGGAGGCTTTCATGGCGGTGCTTCTTTGCTTGGATTGGGGAAGTGGGAAATTGTATCAATGTTTCAGGTAGCCTGAAAGGCGGGGCGGCCGGCTGTTTGGGAAAAGAAAACCCCTTGCCGCTTGGCGGAAAGGGGTATAGCTTGGGCCGGGCGGTTTAGAAACGCAGCCCGCCGCGGATGCCGAAGGAATGTTGGCGGGTTTTTTCCACTTCCACGGTTTCGCCTTCGTGGGTGAAGCTGGTGGCTTTATCCCGTGTGTAGCGGTAGTAGGGGCCGAAGGTGAGGCTGAGGCTGTCGTTCAGCTGCTTGTTTACGTCCACACCCAGGCCGAGGCTGTAGCTGTTTTGCTTGTATTTGCCGTCGCTTTCATACTCGATTTGGGTGTATTTGTCTTCCACGCGGCGGTGTACGCTGACTTTGGCTTCGCCCCACGGCGTGATGCTCCAGCCGCTGCCCAGCTGTTGCTCGTATTCGGCATGCGCTTTCAGATAGAGGTTGTTGGCGCGGGTGTCTACGGCATCGCCGTCAGGATCAACCTGGTGGCTGTGCAAATCGGTTTTGCCGTGGCTGTAGCCCACACCGCCACCCACGCGCAAACCGCCGTTTTTAAAGCCGGAAGGGGAATACAGGTAGCCGGCATACACATCTACATTATGGGTGTTGGCGCCATTGATGATTTTCTCGCCTTCCACCTTCACATCGCTGTCGCGGTATTCGTAGCCCAGTTCGGTGCGGATGGCGTGCTGGTCGGCCAAGGGCAGGTCGGCGCGGCCTTGCAGGGTTACGCCGTCGCCGCTGGTTTTGAGCGGGTCGGTCTTGGCGTGGCTGTACACATAACCCAGCGATACGGTGTAGCGGCCGTCGTTAATCGGATGAATCGGCGTGCCTTCTTCGGCGGGCGCGGCCTGCACGGCGGCCGACAGAGCCAAAACGGATAAGGAAATCAAAGTTTTCTGCATATTTCTCTCCAAGGTTTGCAGGGAACGGCACGGCTGGATTGATTCCGCCGTGATTCACCTCTGCTTGCGTTGCCATGATAGCGAAGGGCTGGCAGGCATTCAAATTTTTTAGACAAATCGTCTTTTTCAGGTAGCCTGCAAGATTCGGTAAAAGCTGTGGAAACAAATCTAATCTACTGAATTTGTTTGATAAAAATAAAACTTATTATTTACCTACAGCGATGTTGGTTTTAGCCCACCTTTCAGGCTACCTGAAAATTTAGGCTACCTGAAAATGCCGGCAATATTTTTCCGGCCGCCCGGCCGTTGCCCGCTCAATCTGCAAAGCCGTTCGGATTATCCTGCTGCCAGCGCCAGGAATCGCGCATCATCTCGGCAATGCCGAATTCCGCCTGCCAGCCGATTTCGGCGGCGGCTTTGCCCGGGTCGGCATAGCATTCGGCGATGTCGCCGCTGCGGCGCGGTTTGAGCGCATAGGGCACGCGTTGGCCGCTGGCGGCTTCAAACGCGCGGACGATTTCGAGCACGGAATAGCCCTGCCCCGTGCCTAGGTTGTAGGTGTGCACGCCGGGCTGCCGGGCTTTGGCCTGCATGGTTTTGAGGTGGCCGTGCGCCAAATCGACCACGTGGATGTAGTCGCGCACACCGGTGCCGTCGCGGGTGGGGTAGTCGCTGCCGAACACGGAGAGCTCGGCCAGCCTGCCTGCGGCCACTTGGCAGATGTAGGGCAGGAGGTTGTTGGGGATGCCGTTGGGCTGCTCGCCGATGCGTCCGCTGGGATGGGCGCCGATGGGGTTGAAATAGCGCAATAAAATCACGCTCAAATCGGGGCGGGCGGCCTGCGTGTCTTGCAGGATGCGCTCAACCATGTGCTTGGACGTGCCGTAGGGGTTGGTGGTGGCGCCGGTGGGCATGTTTTCGGTAATCGGCATGCGCTCGGGGCTGCCATACACGGTGGCGGAGGAGCTGAACACGATGCTTTTCACGCCGGCAGCCAGCATTTCTTCCAGCAGGATGAGGCTACCTGAAACGTTGTTATCGTAGTATTTCACCGGCTCACGCACGCTCTCGCCCACGGCTTTGAGGCCGGCGAAGTGCATCACGGTGTCGATGCGGTGCGCGGCAAAAATCTGCTGCAAAAGGGCGCGGTCGCGAATGTCGCCACGGTAGAACACGGGCTCGCTGCCGCCCAGCTCGGCAATGCGCGGCAGCACCTGCGGCGAGGCGTTGCACAAATTGTCTAAAATCACGGTGCGGTATCCGGCTTGCAGCAGCTCGACTGCGGTGTGCGAGCCGATGAAACCGGCGCCGCCGGTGATGAGGATGGTGGGCATGGGTTTCCTTTCTATTGTCTTTCGGTTTGGCCGAAACTGATTGCGCTCGTTTTAGCTTCGCAGAAACTTGCTTCGCTCGTTTTCAAGTTTTCAGGTAGCCTTTGGCAATGAGCAAGAGGCTACCTGAAAATCATCTCGCGCCAAAGCCGGTGATAATCGTCTTCAGCGTTTTAAACAGAATCAGCACGTCCAGCGCAAAGGAGAAGTGCTTGATGTAGTAGAAATCGTGCTCGATTTTCACTTGGGTTTCGTCGGTGTTGCCGGCATAGCCCTGCATCACCTGCGCCCAGCCGGAAAGGCCGGGGCGCACGATGTGGCGGTAGCCGTAGAACGGGATGCTTTGCTCAAACTGCTGCACAAAGGCCTTTTGCTCGGGGCGCGGGCCGATGAGTGCCATGTCGCCTTTAATAATGTTCCAAAACTGCGGCAGCTCGTCCAGCCGGGTTTTTCGGATGAAGCGGCCGGTGCGGGTAACGCGCGCATCGCCTTCCTGCGCCAGCTGTGCGCCGTGTTTTTCCGAATCGCACACCATGCTGCGGAATTTATAAATTTTAAACTCGCGCCCGCCTCGGCCCACGCGGTTTTGCACAAACAGCACCGGCCCCGGGCTTTCCAGCCGGATGGCCAGCGCGGTGGCCAGCATCAGCGGCAGGGTGAGCGGCAGGCTGGCCACCACCATCAAGGCTTCCAGCGCCTGCTTAATCGCCATATAGGCCGGGCTGGGCAGCAGCGAGCCCAAATCGTTTTCATACATATGCCGGATTTTCACGCGGCCGGTGAGAGATTCCTCCACCTGGCGGATGTTGTAAACCGCAATGCCGCGCAAGGTACAATCGGCCAGGAAACGCTGCCAATCCGCCCCCAAATCGGGCGCGTGCAGATTGGTTACCACCGTGTTCACGCGGCCGGTTTCAGGTAACCTAGGCTCGGCAAGCTCGTGCCAACGGATGTTCGATAGCTGCGGCAAATCGCACATGCCTGCCACGTCGATGTAATACAGATGGCGGATGTGCCGCTTCTCCAGCCAGGTTTCGGCAAACAGATACAGCACGGTGAGCGCGAAACCCGCCGCCAGGTAATACACCGAATACGGCAGGCGCAGCATGGCGGCAAACACCAGCGGCAGCCCCAGCCCGATGGCCGACACGGGGATCACCGACAGCTTGGAACGCTCGCCGGGAAAGCGCGTGAGGTTGCGGCTCAAGGCATAGGAAAGCAGTAGGCCGGCCAGGAGCAGGCTATAGCTGGAAAGATTCGTGGCCGTGGGGTGCGACAGCTCGCGCGGCGGCCAAAACCACCACGCCGGCGCAATCAAAATTACCAAGGCGGCCGCGACAAAGCGCAGGGTCATTTTTATCGTTTTCATTATGTTTTTTATTTCTCGTTTGTCAGTTTGCTGAATCCCACAGGCTACCTGAAATTACTTCCTCAACCACACCCGATACACCCACTGCCGCACCCCGTTGGGCAGCAGCCGCACCGGCAGCCGCAGCAGCACGTTTTTCGCCCACTGCCCAGCGCTCAGAAAGCCCGCGCGGTAGAAACGCCGCTGCATGGCCAGCTCGTTTTTCGCATAAGCCCAGCCGCCGCGCCGCCGATACATCTCATCGCCCGCGCGCGCATACACCAGCACTTCGGGCAGGTTGGCGAAACAGCAGCCTTGCAGCAGCATGCGCACCCACAAATCATAATCCTCATACAGCGGCGCATGCTGATAATTGCCCGCCGCCAGCACCGCCGATTTGCGGTAGCACACCGTCATGTGGTTGATGGGATTGCGGCTTTTGGCAAAACGCGCAATCTCTTCGTGTGCGCAGGGCACGCGGCGGCTGTGCGCGGCATCATCCGGCGTGTGCGCAAATTCGTCAATCTGGCTGCCGCACACGTCCAGCTGCGGATGCGCCGCCACAAAAGCCAGCTGCCGCGCAAAACGCTCGGGGTGGCAAACATCATCCGTATCCATGCGGCAGACCCATTCGTGCGAGCAGGCCTGTAAGCCGGCATTCAGCGCCCGCCCCAGCCCCACATTTTGCGGCAGCCGCACAACCTTCAGCGGCAGGCTACCTGAAAACTCTGTAACTACTGCTTCCAAATTTTCAGGTAGCCCGCCGTCGTACACCAGCACGATTTCATCCGGCATCCGCGTTTGCGCGGCCAAACTGGCCAAGCATTGGCGCAGATATTCCGGCTGCTCGCGCGCATACAGCGACATCAGCACGGAAAACGGCGGCGTTTCCCCAGCTGCCAGGCTACCTGAAAGCGGGTTTGGCCCAAACTGATTTTGCTCACGCGCCGTCATGCCGCCCCCTCTTCCGTTTCGGCTAAAAAACGCAGCGCGGTGTCGTCGGCCACCTTACGCGCCAGCCAATTTTGGCCGTTTTGCAGGGCGTGCAGCTCGGGCAAGGCCAAAATGTCCGGATGGTTGCTGCCCGGGGCGAAGCGGATATAGCGGCGGTTGTGCGGAAACAGGGTGAGGCCGGCGTTGGGGCGAAACTCGCTGCGCTCGTTTTCAGGTAGCCTTTTCACCAAGTATTGGAAGAAATGCTCGTCCGGGCAGAGCTTCTTGCGGAAGAAAGCGCAGGTCGGCTCGTCTGCCGCATGCAGCAGCGTTTGTAAGGCGGCGCGGTCGGCGGAAAACCATTGGCTGCCGGCATAGGCGGTTTGCGCGGCGGGCAGGATTTTATCGGCTACCTGAAAAACTTTGGTAAGCAATTTGCCGGGCAGGCTGCGCTGCCAGGCGGTGTCGGCATGCGGCGTGTTGAAGCGCACGCGGTAGCGCAGGCGCGGTGCGGGGCGGCATTCCAAGAGCAGGCTGCCGAGCGGCAGTTCGGCAAATTCGCGCTCGATTTGCGCAGGCGGTTTCAACAACACGCAGTTGCCGCTGGCCAGGTGCACAAAGCGGATGCCTTCCTCGGCCAGCGCGGCACGCATCAGGTGCAGCGTGGCCTGCACCATGCTGAAGCCCGCCCAGCGGATATCCACGCGCTGCGGGATAAGCTGCGCATTCGGTGGCAGGGGTGGCAGGGCACCGATGTCTGCCTTGGCATCGTAGTGCAGCAGCAGGCGGATTTCGGGGTGGCGCTCGGCCAGCCGCAGCCAATACAGCGGCGGGCGGTGACACAGGATTAGGAAGGCGCTACTCATTCGGTGTGGTCTTCTAAATCAATAATCGGGATGCCCAGCTGCGCCATCACTTCGTAAATCCGCACGGCGGCAGGCGTTTGAAACGCAGGCTGCGCGGGGCGCACGGCATACACGGCGGTGCGCGGAAAGGCGTGCACATTCAGCGCGGCGGTGCTGATGAGGTGGTACACCTCGAAGCGGGTGTTGGGCTCGGCGCGCAGGCATTCCAGCAAATAATCTTCAAAAATCAGCGGGCTGGCAATATATCGCGCGCCGGATACGCGGTAGGTTTCGCGCGGGTGCGGAAAATATTCGCCGATGTCGAAACGGCGCAGCAGGCTTTCGGCCAGCGCGGCGTTATCTGCCGCATTAGGCAGCAATGGCTGGCCGAGCAGGATGCGGCGGGTGCGGGCGGCTGGCTCCCCGCATTTTTCAGGTAGCCTCCCGTTTGCGCCAAGCTCGTTTGCTACGCCGTTTTCGCCATGCAGCAACTCACTTCGTTCATTTCGGCGAAACTCGCTGTGCTCGTTTTGGCGAAACTCGCTGCGCTCGTTTTCAGGTAGCCCTTGCCCGGCTGCCGCCCACAAATCCAGCGGCACGGTGGGCGCGGCAATATTGGGCTGGCCGGGGTAGAGCGTGTGGTGCCGTTGCGAGAGGCGGCGCAAGTCTTCGGTTTGCAGGCGGATGCCGCGCAGGCGGTTCATCAGGTGGCGCTGGCAGTTGCCGCTGTTGCGGTAGAGCACGCTGCCGGGAATCAGATTGCCCGTGCCGTCGTCGAAGGTTTCCAGCGCGGCGAAGCGGATTTTGTTCAGCACGTATTGCACGTTCGGGTTGTCGATGCTGGCGGCAAAGGCGGTGGCGTATTGCCCATCCAGCCCGCGCAACAGGCGCGGCAGGCCGAGCTCGCGCCGCAATTTGCTTTGCGGAATCAGGGCATATTCGGCATGGCGGCTGCCCGCAGAGGCTACCTGAAAATAATGCCGGAACTTGGCGTTGTCTGCATCTTCGTAGCACAGCATCAGCAAATCGAAAGGCTGCGGCGCACGCTGCTCCATCAGCCGCCGCGCCATCAGCGCCTGCAAAGGCGTGAGGCAGATAATCAGGTTTGCCAACTCAGCCATACGGTTTCACCTGCCGGAATAATATCGGGAAAATCAACACATTGCCGGCAATCATCGCCAGCGGCACCCACGCTATGCCCACCCGCGCCGTGAGCAGCAACACCAGCAGATAGCCGCCCGCCGAGAGCAGCGACGTGAAGGCAATACGCCGGTTTTGCGCGTGGTAAAACAAATAATTCACCTGCAAATAATACGGCACCATCAAACCGAAACCAAGCAAAAACAGGCAGATATAATGGTGCACGCCCGCATACTGCGCGCCGAGCAGCCACAAAAACCACCGCTCCGGCAGCAGCCACGCCACCAGCGCCGGCAGCGGCGCCGCCGCCAGCGAAAGCAGCGACCAGCGGCGCACCGTGGCCGCCGTGATTTTGCCGCTGCGCAAAGCCTGGTAATAATACGGCACCGTGGCTTTATTCAGCGCCAGCAACAGCACGCCCAGCACGCTGGCGGTTTGGTAGCCCGCCGAATACACGCCCAGCGTAGCCGCCGAATAGCCCTGGTAAATCACCACGCGGTCGAACTGCCCCTTCACATAGTTGCCCGCATGGTGCACCACCAGCGGCAGCCCGAAAGCCAAAATATAGCCCAGCGCCTGACGCACCCGCCGCCGGCTGAAGCCCAGCCGCCCCGCGCCGCGCCGATACAGCCCATACGCCGCCAGCGACACCAGCGCATTGCCGGCAAACAGAGCCAAAAAGCGCCGCTCCACCGGATAATCCGCGCTCATTTCCAACAGCCACACCGTGAGCACGGTGGTGAATAAGCTGCTGCCGAACTGGATGGCGGTGTAGGAGAGCGCCTGCTTGCGGCATTGGCGCAGGCTCAGCTGCGTGGCCAAAGCCGTTTGCGCCGCCGCCGCGCACACCACCGCCGCCAAGGGCAGCGAACGCAGCTGCCACGCCGCCAACAGGCCGAACAGCGCCGCCGCCGCCGTATACAGCGCGCCGGCATACACCACGCTGTGCAGGTTGCGCTGACCATACACATAGTAATAACGCGTTACCGCGCCGTCTTGGCTCATGCCGAAGCCGATCAGCAGCAGCGAAAACGCCGCCTGATAATACGACAGCTCGCCAAAGCCCGCCGTGCCCAGCTTGCGCGTGAGGTAGGGCAGCAGCAGAAAGGGCATGGCCTTGGCCAGCATTTCGCCGATAAGGTAGATCAGGCTGTCTTTTAAAATCTTCATGTTGGCATTTTTCAGGTAGCCTCTGCGAACCGCTTGAGGCTACCTGAAAACGAACGCAGTGAGTTTCTGCATAGCTAAAATTTCCTACTCTTCCACGCAATCCCAGCCAGTAGCCGTATTGGCCGCCACATCGCGGCGCAGGCGTTTGCCGATGAGCGCGTCGTAATGCTTCGGCGCCAGCCCGTAGCCGGGGCGCACGCTGCGGATACAGTCGGCGCCGATGATGTCGCCCGCTTTCAGGTCTTTCACAAAATACAGCGAACGGCGGAACTGGATATTGCCCTGCTCGCTCGATTTCAAGCCGTAATCGGCCTGCCCCAGCGCCTGCCAGGCAGTGCGGCTGTCGCGGCACAGCGCGGCCAAATCTTGCGGTTCTAAAGAAAAACTGTCATCCGGGCCGCCGCCGTTTCTATCCAGCGTGAAATGTTTTTCAATCACGCAGGCGCCGAGCGCCACGGCGGCGATGGCGGTGGTGTTGTCGAGCGTGTGGTCGGACAAACCCGCCGGCACGCCGAAGCGCCGCGCCATATCGGGCAGCGTACGCAGGTTGTAGTCTGCCGCCGGGGCGGGATAGCCGCTCACGCAGTGCAGCAGCACCAATTCTTTGCAGCCACCCTCGCGCGCGGCGGCCACGGCTTCGGCGATTTCTTCGGCATCGGCCATGCCGGTGGACACAATCATCGGTTTGCCGGTTTGCGCCACATAGCGGATCAGCGGCAAATCCACTGCTTCAAACGAAGCGATTTTGTAGGCCGGGGCGTTCAGGCTTTCCAGCAAATCCACGGCGGTGAAATCGAAGGGCGAGCTGAAAATGGTAATACCCTGCTCGCGGGCAAAATCAAACAGGAGCTGGTGCCATTCCCAAGGCATATGCGCCTTTTGATACAGCTCGTGCAGGGTTTGGCCGTCCCACAGGCCGCCTTTGATTTGGAAATCGGGCGCGTTGCTGCGCAGCGTGATGGTGTCGGCGGTGTAGGTTTGGATTTTGACGGCATCCGCGCCGGCAGCTTTGGCTTCTTCAATGATTTTGAAGGCGGTTTGCAGGCTGCCGTTATGGTTGGCCGACATTTCGGCAATGATGTAGGGCGGGTGGGCGCCGCCGATGGGGCGGCCGTTGATGTGGAAATCGGGTTTCATATTATTGGGTGGCAATGAAATTTTTAGCTACGCAGAAATGTGCTGCGCTCATTTTAATCACGTTGAAGCTAGCGTTTTAGCTTCGCAGAAACTCACTACGTTCGTTTTCAGGTAGCCTCAGCAGGCAGCGCCAATGGGGTGACGTTCAATACAAAAACTCTTCGGCAGGCAGCACAAACAGCTGCGCCCGCCCCACTCCTTCATCCGCTTCTCGGAAACGAAGACGACGGTGCAAGGCGAGGCTGGCGGCGTTGTGCGGCAGCACTTGGCCATACACTTCGCACAGACTCAGGCGGGAGAAGGCGTATTGTAACGCCAGCCGCCCCAGCCTGCTGCCGTGTCCTTGGCCGCGCGGGCAATCGGGCGCGAGATAGAAGCCCCACTCGGCGATGCCGTTGCCCAGATGCTTGAAGCAGGCATAGCCCTGTGCCGCGCCGCCGGCTTCATACAGCAGCATGGCGAAATCGGGGTTGGCCAGCTGGCGGGCAAACCAAGCCTGATGGCCATCCCAGGCGATTTCCGCGCTATCGAACATAAAGCGGCGGATGTCGGGATGGTTGCGCCATTCAAACAGGCGGCGGCAGTCTTCGGGGCAGGCGGCGCGCAGCACGGCCGGCGTGAAATCGGCCAAATGATTGGCCGCACGGATGGCGCCGCGCCCGTCGCACAGCACGGCGGCACGTTTGCCCTGCTCCGCCCACACGGCGGGCAGCTCGGCCAGCAGGCGGCTCAGGCCGGCGGGCAAATCATCCAGCCCCGCCACCCGCGCCGCGCCAGCCTGCTGCAAGGCTTCGGCCACGCCGCGCTGGTTTGCCGCCAACACCAGCATGATGGTGGGCAAGCCCAAACAGCAGCGTTCCCACGAAGTGCTGCCCGCCGCGCCGATGGCCAAATCGGCTTCGGCCATCAGCTCGGCCATATTATCCGCCCCCACCAGCACGCGGCAGGGATACGGCGCGGCGGCAGCAAAGGCCTGCACGGCCTCGGTGTGCGGCGCGGTACGCCCCATCACCACGGTAACGCGGCAACCTTGTGGCAGGCTACCTGAAAGCGCCCGGAGCACGGCGAGCGTGTGATTGTCTTTATCCACACCGCCGAGGTTCAGCAAAATATTTCGCAGGCCGCCTTTCCCGGCGCGGGCGGCGCGGCGCTCCAGGCTCTTTTCGCGCCATCGGGCAAACTCTTCGCGCAACAGGGCATAGCGGGTGCCGGTGAGCAGGCAGCAGGCGGCAGGCACGAGGCCGGTGTAGTCGGCGGGGCGGCGGCCGAGGCTTTGGTCGAGCAGCAAATCGGCGGCGTGGGGGCGGTCGGCCAAATCATCTATCGCCATCAGGCGGCTGCCAGCGGCGGCGCGGGCGATCTGTTCCCACTCGGCGGAGAGCGCGTAGTGGTCGCAGATAATCCAATCCGGCGCAAAGGCGCGGATGTGCGGCACGCAGTCGGCGGCATCCTGCGCCTGCGACACGGGCAGCCAATGCGCGTGGGCGGGCTGGGGGGAGTGCGTTGCTGCGTTCTGTTCGGGCGCATCACGATTTTCAGGTAGCCTTCCGGCCTGCGGCGGCACGGGCAGCAACACCAGGCCGAAGCCCGCGCGCTCAATCGTTTCGCCCAAATGGCCGGGCAGCGCGCGGCAGATAAAGCGCACTTCGTGGCCGCGCCGCGAGAGCTCGTGCGCCAGCGTGAGGCAGCGCATGATGTGGCCGCTGCCGATTTGCAGGGAAGCGTCTGCGCGGATGAGGAATTTCATTCCCCCCGCTCCCGCAACACGCGCCACATCACTTCTGCCCGCGCCCAATCTTCGGGCGTATCAATATCCTGCACACGGTAGCGCGGCAGCTTCACGGCGGCGGCGCGGCTGTTGAAAATCGGCTTTTCCGCCAGCCAAGCTTCGGCGCTGCCCCAATAAAACTGCCCCGCATCGTGCCAGGCGGGCTCCAAATCCTGCGAGCGCGCGGCAAAGTTTTCCGGCTGAAACATGGATACGCCGCCCTCCCCGTTCAGCCGCAGGGCCCGCTGGATGGGGAAAGGGAAATCGGTTACGGAAAAGGCATAGTCGCCGCCGCTTCGGCGCAGCGTTTCCAGCCCGCGTTGCAGGTCGGCGGGGCACACGAAGGGGGCGGTGGCATACAGGCAGCAGATTTCGGGCAGGGGCAGCCGGAGGCTACCTGAAACATGCGACAGCCCGCTTTCCGGCAGCTCGTCGGCCAGAAGCATGGCCACGGCGTGGCGCATCACGGCACCGGTGGTGGCGAAATCATCGGCCAGCTCGGGCGGGCGCTCAAACGGGGTTTCCGCGCCGTATTGCCGCGCCACGGCGGCGATTTCCGCATCGTCGGTGGACACGGCCACGCGCGCAAAGCAGCCGCTCTCCAGCGCGGCTTCGATGGAATAGGCAATCATCGGTTTGCCGTTGAAGGGATTGATGTTTTTTCGCGGGATGCGTTTGCTGCCGCCGCGTGCGGGGATGATGCAGAGGGTCATGATGCGGGGTTTTCAGGTAGCCTTTGGCCGGGTTGGGCGGAGGCTGTGGAAGAAGGCGGGGATTATAGCCGATTTGGGCGAACAAACGCAGCGGCCGGCGGCGCATTCGGGCGCGGTTCGTCGTGGCTGCAACACGGGTTTCGGGCGGGCGGTGCAGCGTGGGCAGATGATTTTCAGGTAGCCTGGGCAAGCATGGCGAAGGCTACCTGAAAGCGTGAGCTTCAACGTAGTTAAAACAAGTGCAGCGAGTTTTACCAAAACAAACGCAAACGCAGCGAGTTTCTGCGAAGCTGAAAATATTTGAGCCAAAACGACAGCGCCGCTTTCACCCCGCCTCTTCATAGCAGCTAATTTCCAGCAGATTGCCGTCGGGGTCGCGCAGGTAAACAGATTGAATGGCACCAAGCGCGCCGGTGCGCGACACGATGCCGCCAAGGGTTTCGATGCCGTGGGCGGCCAGCTCGGCCCGTACCTGCGGCAGCGGGGTATCGGTGAGGAGGCAGAGGTCGGCGCTGCCGCAAGCGGGGTTCACGGCATGCGGGGTAATTTCGGCACCGCACCGGTGCAGGTTGATCTTCTGGCGGCCAAACAGCAGCGCCTTACGCCCATCGCCGAAAGTGGTTTCTCGCATACCCAGCACACGGGTATAAAATGCGATGCTACGCGGAATATCGGCCACGGTTAAAACCAAATGGTCTAGTGCGGTGATGTTCATGGCTTGCCTCTCAGATATGCCGGTACACCTCGTCAAACGGCAGGCGGTAGCGTTCGCCCCAGATGCCGTGGCCTTCTTTGCGAATGCCGCAGGACACAACCATGTTGATTTCCGCGCCGCGCGGCAGGTTTAGGATGCGTTTGACGCGGCTGCTGTCGAGCCCTTCCATCGGGCAGGTGTCGTAGCCGGCTTCGGCCATGGCGAGCATGAAGGTTTGCGCCGCCAAGCCGCAGCTTTTGTGCACCACCACGCGCATATCGGCTTCGGACACGTCGCGCATCATCGGGCGGAACAGGCCGACGAGGTGAAACAGGGTTTTGCGCAACGCGCCGAGCAGGCCGAAGCAGCGGGCATACACAAAGGGCATGAGCTTGGTGCGGTAGCCTTCTTCTGCTTGGATGCGTTTGGCCTGTTTTTCGGGCGGGCTGTGGCGGCGGATGTTGCCGCGCTCGAAATCGAGCACGGTTTGGGCGCGGCTGCGGTGCAGGTCTTGGCAGGTAACGAACACCACCATTTGCGGTGCGGTGGCGGCGGCTTTTTGGCCGAGGCAGGCTTCGGCAAGCTGCTTCAACACGGCGGGGTCGGTAATGTGGTAGAACTCGTAGAGCTGCATATTGGAGCTGCTGGGGGCGAGTTGGGCGAGGCGCAGGCATTGGCGCACGGTGTCGGCATCGATGGGGGTGTCGGCATAGTGGCGCACGGAGCGGCGGCGTTCGAGGGTGCGTTGCAGGGTCATGGCTGTTCCTTTTTCAGGTAGCCTTTCGGGCGGCTGCGGATAAGGCTCGGGGCTGCCTGAAAAGCTGTGGGAGAAGGCTGATCAATATTGAAACTTTTCAATACACTATCCAATCGTAAGCATACTCCAAATAGGTCAGCATTGGCTGCCAATCTTGGCCGTAGCGCTGGCGGCGCAGGTGTTCGGGCAGGGTGGCGATGTCGTTTACGGCGCGGAGTATCCGCTCGGCAAACAGGGTGCGGTGGGCGGCGTCGGCCATCCAACTGTGCAGGGTATTTTCGCTGTGTTCGGGCTGCCCCAATTGTGGCGGGCAACGGCGTGGGCGTAGTGCAGCACGGCGTGGGGCGTGTCGGTGTGCAGTCAGTGCGCCAGCAGGGGCCGGATGCTGATGCTGCTGGCGGCAAACTCTTCGAGCAGTCGGTATGGCGGCAGCTTGGCGGTGTGGCTGGAATGTGTGGCCAATTGTGCGGTAAACAGGGCGGCGGCAAAGTTTTCCACGGCCTGCCATTCTTCGCGGCTGAAAAACGCTTGCGGGCAGCTGCCAATCACAACAACCACCCCGCCGCCTGCCAAATCAGGGCATAGCGGGCAAACTTGCCGACGGCCAACGCCGCCGCGCAAACCCATGCGTTCAGGCGCAGCCAGCCTGCGGCCAAGGGCAGCGCGTCGCCCAGCAGGGGCAGCCAGGCCAACAGCAGCAGCCATGCGCCGTGCCGTCGCAACAGGCGCACCGCGCGCGGCGAAAGTTTGCCCGCGCGTTCGGGCAGCCTGCGGCCGAGCCAATAAGAAGTGAGGCTGCCCAGCGTGTTGCCGCTGCCCGCCGCCAGCCATGCCGCCCACGCGGCTTCGGGGCGTTGCCACAAAAAAGCGGCAAACGCGG
Source organism: Eikenella sp. Marseille-P7795 (assembly GCF_916618725.1). Lineage (NCBI taxonomy): Bacteria > Pseudomonadati > Pseudomonadota > Betaproteobacteria > Neisseriales > Neisseriaceae > Eikenella > Eikenella sp. Marseille-P7795. The sequence continues at coordinate 230,139 of NZ_CAKAJZ010000002.1, forward strand.
CGTCGGAAGTGCCGGGCAGCAGCGTGGCCGAAGTGAAGGCGGAAAGCCACAGCGCGGCGAGCAGGGAGAAATCAGACATGGCGGGAGATTGGGGCTACCTGAAACGGTTTTCGCTATATAATCCGCCGTCATTCTACACCACCGCAGGAAATCCCCATGACCAAGCCCCACCCCCTGCCGCGCGGCCTCTACCGCCACTACAAAGGCCGGCTCTACGAACTGCTGCACACGGCGCGGCACAGCGAAACGGAAGAGCCGCTGGCCGTGTATCGCGCGCTCTACGGCGACTACGGCGTGTGGGTGCGGCCGCTGGCGATGTTTGCGGAAGAAGTGGAAACGGAGCATGGGCGCGTGGCGCGCTTCGCGCTGGTGCAGGCCTTCGACTAGCACTCGGGCAAACCAGAAAAGGCTACCTGAAAACGGGCATTCCGGTTTTCAGGTAGCCTTTCCGCGCTTTGGCGGCTGCCGGCAAACGCCCCGCCTTTTGCTTATAACCGGCAGCCATTTCCATAAAAGCAATCGTTCTTTCACAGAAAGCCGCGCGCTTGATACAGTGCGCGGCTTTCCATTGCCCTTGAGGACAAACCATGAATGCGGTGAAACCGGAACATTTGCGCGACTTCTACCCCCATGAAATTTTGCAGGATTCTTTGCAGAAAGCGCAGGCCAAATCGGGCTCCAGCCTGAAAACGCTGGCAATTTTGAGCTTTTTGGGCGGCGGCTATGTGGGCTTCGGCTATTTGGCGTTTTTGAAAGTGGTAACCGGCATTCCGCCGGAATGGTCGGGGCTGGCCAACCTGCTGGGTGCGGCGGTGTTCCCCATCTGCCTGATTTGCATCCTGATTGGCGGCGGCGAGCTGGCCACAGGCAATATGATGCTGATGGGGCTGGGCTGGTTTGGCAAAAAAATCAAGGTGTCGCACCTGGCGCGCAACTGGATGGTGGTGAGCCTGGGCAATTTGGCGGGCGCGCTGTGTATGGCGTATTTCCTCGGGCACTATGTGGGCTTGGCCGAGGGGGTGGCGGCGGCGAAAACGGTGGCGATTGCCGAGGCCAAGGTGGGCATGGGCTTCGGGCGCTCGTTTGTGTCGGCCGTGGCCTGCAACTGGATGGTGTGCATGGGGATTTGGTTTTATTTCGGCGCGAAGCAGACTTCGGGGCGGATTTTGGCGATGTGGTTTCCGGTGATGACTTTTGTGCTGATTGGGCTGCAACACTTTGTGGCGAATATGTTTATTATTCCGGCGGGGATGTTTGCGGGGGCGGATGTGTCGTGGGGGCAGTTTGCCGCCAGCATGCTGCCCGTGTTTTTGGGCAACGTGGCCGGCGGCACGGCGTTTGTGGCGGCTTCGTATCTGCATGCGTATAAGCATCTGCTGAAAGACGATTATTCGATTTAGCCGGCGTGCGGCGGTGCGAAAAGGCTACCTGAAAGCGTAGCGCAGCGAAGTTTCTGCGAAGCTGAAATTTTCAGGTAGCCTTTTTTGCGCCTCCAAGCTGCCTCAAGCCGCTATCTGCCGCGCTGTGCGGCAAAGCGTTCCAGCAAACGCTGTTTTTCCCGGTTCACGGTTTCCGCGTCCAACTGCCGGCATTTTTCGGGCGAGAAATCGGGGTTGGGCTGGCGGAAGGCGTTTTGGTAGGCCTGATAAAACGTTTGCGGGAAGGCTTGGTCTTCGGGCGCGATGCGCCGCATATGCGCCGCCATGTGTTGCTGGATGGGGTTGCCCTCGGCAAAAAAGGGGTCGTTTTCCTGCGACAGGCCGCAGCGCACCAATACCTGATGCGCCTGCCCCAGCATGGCCGCCACCATCAGCGCGTAGCCGCGCTCCTGCTCTGGCGCAGGCACAGGCTCGGCACGGGCGGACAAGGCAGCGCAGGCCAGCAGTATGCATAATGTTTGTTTGCTCATGATTGTCCTTTCGGCAAAGTGCGGGCGGGGCGGGCAAAGCAGGAAAAGGCTACCTGAAAGCCGCTTCCAGCGTTTGCACCACTTTGTCCTGCTCCGCTTCGGTCAGGCCGAAATACAGCGGGATGCTGATTGCGCCGGCGTAATAGGCTTCGGCGGCGGGGAAGTCGCCGGTTTGGAAGCCGAAATGTTGGCGGTAATACGGCTGGGTGTGCACGGGGATGTAGTGCACGTTGGCACCGATGCCGTGTTGCCGCAGAAAGTCGAACACTTGGCGGCGGGTTTTGCCGCTTTCAGGCAGCACTTGCACGGGATAAAGGTGCAGGGCGGAGCGGTTTTGCGGATTGCGCTGCGGCAGGATGAGCGGCAGGTGGGCGAGCAGGCGGTCGTAGCGCGCGGCGAGCTCTTGGCGGCGGGATACGAATTCGTCGATGCGGGTCATCTGGCTCACGCCGAGGGCGGCTTGCAGCTCGGTCATGCGGTAGTTGTAGCCGAGGTCGATTTGCTGGTAATACCACGCGCCATCGCTTTCGCCCACCATTTCTTCGGGATTGCGGGTGATGCCGTGGCTGCGCAGCAGGGCGAGTTTGGCGGCGAGTTCGGGGCGGTTGGTGAGGGCTGCGCCGCCTTCGGCGGTGGTGATGATTTTGACGGGGTGGAAGCTGAATACGGTGATGTCGCTGTATTCACAATTGCCGATTTTGCCGCCGCAATAGCTGCCGCCTATGGCGTGGGACGCGTCTTCGATGATTTTGAAGCCGTATTGTTGCGAGAGCGCGTGAATGGCCGCCATGTCGCAGGGTTCGCCCGCAAAATGGACGGGCACGACGATTTTGGGCAGGCTGCCTGAAATTTGGGCGGCTTTGAGCTTGGCTTCCAGCGCGGCGGGGGACAGATTCAGCGTGTGCGGGTCGATGTCCACAAAATCCACGTCTGCGCCGCAATAGCGGGCGCAGTTGGCGGAGGCGGTGAAGGTGATGGGCGTGGTCCAGAGCGTGTCGCCTTTGCCCAGCCCGAGGGCGAGGCAGGCAAGATGCAGGGCGGAGGTGGCGGAATTGACGGCCACGGCGTGCGCTGCGCCGCAGTAGGCTTTCAGGCTGCCTTCAAAGGCGGGCACCTGCGGCCCTTGGGTGAGAAAGTCGGATTGGAGCACGCGCACGACGGCGGCGATGTCGGCTTCGGAAATGGTTTGCTTGCCGTAGGGAATCATTTTTCGGGGTCTCCTTTGGTTGGGGATGGGGTTTCAGGCAGCCTTCGGGGAGGCTACCTGAAAAAATGTCGGGCAAGTCGGGTTTTCAGGCAGCCTTTCCCTAATTGCAGGCTACCTGAAAATGCTAACCAAACTAGGGCTTGTGCAAATGCGGATACCGCCCTTCGCGCGCGTCTTGGTACACCATCACCATGCCGGGCGCTTCCACCGCCATGCCCGTGCCGTGGTACAGGCACTTTTGCCGGGGGTCGGGGGCAAGCCCGCCGCCGAGATAGCCGATGTGCACGGGTTTGTGTTCGGCGGCGCGGCGTTGCAGCAGCGCGGCGGCGGCTTGGGTTTGCGCGGCGGTGGGATGGCCGGAAGCCAATTTGCCGATGCCGAGCTTGTCCCAAAAGCTGAGGTTGGGCGGAATGATGCGGACGCGGTATTGCGTGCAGCCGTCGGCGCGGAGCGTGCGCCCCACTTGGCGGACGGCGAATTGGTAGCGGCCTTGCCCGCCTGAAATATCAGTTATATAAGCTTCCGCCGCATCGCCGCCCGCTCGGGCGGGCAGGGAGAGCAGCAGCAACAGGAAAACGGAATGGCGCATGGTTCGGGCTACCTGAAAACGGGTTGGGGGTTTGGCCAAGCTGCCTTCTTATATTTTCAGGTAGCCTGTATGTTTTTGGGCTTAACAACCCGTTATGCGGATGATGTCTATCGGATAGGGGTTGTCGGCGAGCAGTTGGCGCAGGTGGATGCCGGCACGCAAATTGTCCTGCTCGAAATTTGGGTTGCCAGCGTTTTTATTTTGCAACGCCTGCTCCCATTCCCGTTCGCGCTCTCGATGTTCGGCCAGCAGGCCGGCCAGGTCATAGGTGGTTTCGCCCATCGGTGTGCCGTCTTTATCCGCTATGTCTTGAACAACGGGATAAAAATCGGGAAAGCCGGTTTGGATTTGGTGAATGCGCTCTGCCATGGCGTTCATCAGGCGATGGTGGAAATCGTGTGCTTCGCGCATAAAATCGTGGTGGCTGATAACGAACACGGCTTCGCCCGTGTGCTGAAAGTAGGATATGCCGTGTTCGTTTTTGTGCTTGCCGTTCCAATAAATATAGATTTCATCGGCATAACGCCACACGCGGAATTCGGGCATCAACATATGGCCGCTGCCGAAATTCCCGTAGCGAAACATACATTTTTCCAATAGTTCGATGTCTTCATCAAGTATCGGGTTATCCCAATGTTTTTTATCGGCCAAACGGTGGGCGGCGGGATTGAGCAGGCATTGGTGTTCTATTTCGCTCACATTGTGCCATGTGTATGGCAGGGCATCGTGCAGCAGGTCTTCATACAGGCGCACGATGTAGTAGTCGGGTTCACAAAAGGGCAGGCCGTTTTTACGGGCTTGCTGCTTGAGCTGAGCCTGTTCTGCTGCGGTGAAACTGTCGGGATGGTAGGACAACAGCCGCTTGCCGTTGATGCAGATGTTGTAGCTGCCGTCGGTCAGCCAAAACCAGCATGGGCTGGAATGGTTGAATTCCAGGGTTTGTTTGATGTTTTTGAGAGTGAAGTCGAATAGGGGCATGGGCTTTTGTTTTCAGGTAGCCTCTAAGCAGGCTACCTGAAAAATTATTCTTTACTTAAATATAGCTGCTTCCTACGCTCCTATTCACATTGGCTGCGCTTGCTCGATTTGCTGAGGTCTTGGTTGCATAGGAACGGGGGAAACTCGCGGCTGTGTGATATTGGATGCAGGCATATTTTGTCTCATTTCGCCACTTCTTCCTAACAGTTGATCTATCACAGGCTCCATCTTAGTTCGCGTAGAAGCAAACTTGGTGAGCGCAAACCCTCCCTTTCCTCGCAAATGATATTCCGCTTGCGCAATTTGTCTTCCATCTTTCCAAAGATATAGTTCGGCATGAGATAGATAAGTCGTTATGTCCCAAGAGCGCAATGCATTATAGGTCATAGAATAGACACAGCCTTGATTTGCTTTATTCTCCACAACCTGCGATTGGATATTGTGGTAGGCCAAGCGATTTTGCAGCACACTAACAAAATCCCGCACCTGCACACGCGGGTTATTTTCAATACAAACTTCCTTAATATCTTCGGCAGCACTAACTGGTTGAACTGTAACAGATGTGCAAGCCGAAAGGGCCGTTGCGCCTAACAATACGGCAAAGACTTTCTTCTTCATTGAATACATGTTTTCTCCTTTATTAAAGTCTCTATCATAAAATTCGGCTACCTGAAGATCCGTCCAACTGTTTTAGCTCCGTTGAACTTCGTTTTCAGATAGCTTTTTTTAGGTTACAAACTGCCTGAAACGGCAAAGCCAGCCTATTTTCTCAACCCTGCGCACCCAGCACCAACAAACCGTAGGCAAACCACAACCACAGTGCAAACGACACCAGCCGCCTGCCTGTGGCGGTGTGCCGTTTCAGGTAGCGCAAACAGCGCGGCAGCGATAATCAACAGCACGGCAACGGTATATTCGGGCGGCATATTCGGAAAAGCGAACACGCCGCGCCAAGCGAGTGTGCCGCCGAGCAGCCAAAGCAGCAGTGGAGAAAACAAGGCAGAAAGTGCTTCAGGCAATGCCGCCTTACCACTCCAAAGCAGCGGAACCGCGTGCGGCAGAACAAACAACTCCAGCAGCAGTAAGCTACAAAATGCGGCAGCAGGATGGTTTTCAGCCAAGCTTTCATGATGGTCGGCATGGTTTTTCACGGTAATACGGTTTCAGGCTACCTGAAAACTTATCCAAACATTTTAGCTTCGCAGAAACTCTGCCTTGCTTCGCAAGACATCGTTTTAACTGCGTTGAAGCTGCGCTTTCAGGTAGCCTTTCCCATCAAATCGCGCCGATTTTCCCCTGATTCTGCGCCACCCATTCCTGCAATGCCTCGCGCGACATCCATTCCGTATTGTTGTCGCTGGCATACACAAAACCTTCGGGCACTTTCACGCCGTTTTTGATGCGCTCGGGCGTTTCGTCCCAGCCGTTGATGGCGGGCAGGATTTTGAAGTGTTCGGGATATTCATAAGTGTGGAACGAATCTTCCGCGCCAATCATCTGCTCGTGCAGCTTTTCGCCGGGGCGGATGCCCACGGTTTCCTGACGGCACTCGGGAGCGACGGCGGCGGCCAGCTCGCAAATATTCATCGACGGGATTTTCTTCACATAGATTTCGCCGCCCACCATGTCCTCAAACGCGTGCCACACCAGCTCCACGCCCTGTTCCAGCGAAATCATGAAGCGCGTCATGCGCGGGTCGGTAATCGGCAGCACGCCGGTGTGCCGCTGCGACAAAAAGAAGGGGATGACCGAGCCGCGCGAGCCCATCACGTTGCCGTAGCGCACCACGGCGAAGCGGCTGCCGTGTTCGCCGGAATAGGCGTTGCCGGCCACAAAAAGCTTGTCGCTGGCGAGTTTGGTTGCGCCGTATAGATTGACGGGGCTGCTGGCTTTGTCGGTGGACAGGGCGACGACGCGCTTCACGCCTTTGTCGATGCAGGCGTCAATCAGGTTCATCGCGCCGTTGATGTTGGTTTTCACACACTCGAAGGGGTTGTATTCGGCGGTGGGGACGATTTTGGTGGCGGCGGCATGGACGACGTAATCCACACCGTCGAGCGCGCGGTAGAGCCGTTCTTTGTCGCGCACGTCGCCGATGAAGAAGCGCACGCGTTTATCGCCTTGGAATTTTTTCGCCATCTCCCACTGCTTCATTTCGTCGCGGGAGAAGATGATGATTTTTTTGGGATTGTATTTGGCCAGCGTCATCGGCACGAAGGTGTTGCCGAACGAGCCGGTGCCGCCGGTGATGAGGATAGTGGAGTGGGTGAGCATGGATAACCTAATAGAAAAGCTTGCAAAAACACCTGCCAAACCGCCGCAACGGCAGCACTTTGAAGCAGGCCGGGAAACAGCACGGAATTATAGCACTGCCCCCCCGCCTGTTCTATCCACACCGCCACCCAAAGGTTACCTGAAAAACAAGTGCAGCAGGCTTCTGCGAAGCCCAAAGCAGTATCCGCAAAATATACGGCCCCAGCCCCTTGCCCACGCAACAAAATACCGCCTTTAATAAGACAAATCCGGCAGAGCCTGCATCCAAACCCATCTAGCCGGCCCAACTTGCTTTACAATATCTCTTCCCGTTTCCCCTGCCCGCACCATCAGCCATGCCCTCCCCCGACCTCACCCTGCTCCTTATCCGCGACCGCGCCGAGCCGCCCATGTGGATCGACACCTGGGCACGCAGCTACCCCCTCGTGCAAACCGTTGCCTGCGCCGCCGATGAAAGCATTGCCAGTTGGCAAGCCCGCATCCAAGCCGCTTGGCAGCAGATTCCCGAGCAGGCCATGATCGTGGCGCACGGAGCGGGCACCGTGGCGGCGATGGCGTGGCAGTTTCAAAACAGCCTTTCCGGCCAGCAACGCATCCGCGGCATGATCCTCGTTTCGCCCCTGCAATCCGCCTACACCAACGATGCGCAGCACACCCTGCAACGCGCCCGCACCAACTGCAAAGCCGCCCTCGTGATCGGGCAAGGCGAAAACCCCCGCTGCCCTACCGCATGGGCAGCGGAAACAGCCGTCCTGTGGCAGGCACGTTTGCTGCGCGCCCCGCAACCCGGCCACCTCAACCAACACTTCGGCGGCTGGCAATGGGGCATGCAGCTGATGCAGGAAATGCTGCTTTCCGGCTGATGGCCCAACCGGTTTTAACTTCGTTGCAGTTTGGTTTTCAGGTAGCCTCCCTATCGGTTCCCTAGCAGCCATCAAGCTCTGCTTGTTCCAAAAAAGACACCATTTACGCCCCGCCCCGCTCCCGTTTCTATTTCAGCCCAGGATAAACATTGACAGCATCCGGCAGAGTCTTTAAAATTAAAGTTTTCTTATATTAATTTGGATTTTCCTGCTATGAAAACCTTCTCAGCCAAACCGCACGAGGTGAAGCGCGAATGGTATGTCATTGACGCCCAAGACAAAGTTCTCGGTCGCGTGGCTGCCGAAGTCGCCCGTCGCTTGCGTGGCAAACACAAGCCCGAATACACCCCGCACGTGGACACCGGCGATTACATCATCGTAATCAATGCCGACAAACTGCGTGTTACCGGTGATAAAAACGAAGGCAAAATCTACTACCGCCATTCCGGTTTCCCCGGCGGCATCTACCAGCGCACCTTCAAGGAAATGCAAGACAAATTCCCCGGCCGCGCTCTGGAACAAGCCGTTAAAGGCATGCTGCCCAAAGGCCCCCTGGGCTACGCCATGATCCGCAAGCTGAAAGTGTACGCCGGCAGCGAACACCAGCACGCCGCCCAACAACCCAAAGTATTGGAAATTTAAGGACACGACATTATGAACGGTAAATACTACTACGGCACCGGCCGTCGCAAGAGTTCTGTAGCCCGCGTGTTCCTGCAAAAAGGTTCCGGCAAGATTGTGGTGAACGGCCGCCCGGTGGACGAATTTTTCGCCCGCGAAACCAGCCGCATGGTGGTGCGCCAGCCTTTGGTGCTGACTGAAAACGCCGAAGCGTTCGACATCATGGTGAACGTGGTGGGCGGCGGCGAAACCGGCCAGTCCGGCGCCATCCGCCACGGCATCACCCGCGCCCTGATCGACTACGATGCCGGTTTGAAACCTGCCCTGTCTCAGGCTGGCTTCGTTACCCGCGATGCCCGCGAAGTGGAACGCAAAAAGTTCGGCCTGCGCAAAGCTCGCCGCGCCAAACAGTTCTCCAAACGCTAATCAGCTTTGGCAAAACAAAAGAGTCGGATTATTCCGGCTCTTTTTGTTTGCACGGATACTGCTGCTAAGTTTTCAGGTAGCCTCAAAGGCTACCTGAAAATATAGTGGATTAACAAAAAACGGGACAAGGCGGCGAGCCGCAGACAGTACAGGTAGTACGGCAAGGCGAGCCAACGCCGTAGCGTTTTTGTTAATCCACTATACTATGAGCCATACAATATATGGCCAGACACTGACACTAAAGGCTACCTGAAAACGCCATGCGGCTGCTGCCGCGTAAACTTTTTCAGGTAGCCTCTTGCTTGCCCGGCACTTCGGCCGGAAGCGTTTATTTATCCAAAGCCAGCAACAAGCCGTTCATCCGTTTCACGAATGCGGCGGGGTTGTCCAGCTTGCCGCCTTCCGCCAGCAGAGCCTGCTCATACACCAGCTCGGCCAAATCGGTGCGTTGCGCTTCGTCTGCCGATTCGGCGATTTTGCGGATCAGAAGATGGCCCGGGTTGATTTCTAGTGTGGGTTTGGCGCTGGGAATCTGGTCGGCGGCGCCGGCGGCTTCCAACATCCGCGCCAGGTGGCGGCTCATGTCGTGCTCGCCTGCCACCAGGCAGGCCGGGCTTTCGGTGAGGCGGGAAGTGGCGCGCACTTCGGCCACTTTGTCGCCCAGCACGGCTTGGATGGCAGCGGCCACGTCTTTGCCCGCGGCTTCGGCCTTGGCCTGCTCGGCCTTTTCTGCTTCATCGGTGAGGCTGCCCAAATCGAGTTCGCCCTTGGCCACGCTGGCCAACGGTTTACCTTCAAATTCAAACAGGCTGCCCACTACCCATTCGTCCACGCGGTCGGTGAGCAGTAGCACTTCCACTCCTTTCTTGGCAAACACTTCCAAGTGCGGGCTGTTTTTGGCGGCGACGTAGCTGTCGGCGGTGATGTAGTAGATTTTGTCTTGGCCTTCTTTCATGCGCGAAATGTAGTCGGCCAGGCTCACGTTTTGCTCGGCGTTGTCGTTGTGCGTGCTGGCGAAGCGGCACAGGGCGGCGATTTTGTCTTTGTTGGCAAAGTCTTCGCCGATGCCTTCTTTCAACGCATTGCCGAAAGCCTGCCAAAATTCGGCGTATTTTTCCGGCTGGTTTTTCTGCAAATCATCCAGCAGCGAAAGCACTTTCTTCACGCTGCCGGCGCGGATGGCATCCAAATCTTTGCTTTCCTGCAAGATTTCGCGCGACACATTCAGCGGCAAATCGCTGCTGTCGATCACACCTTTCACCCAACGCAGATACAGCGGCATCAGCTTTTTGGCATCGTCCATGATGAACACGCGCTTCACATACAGCTTCACGCCGTGCTTGGGGTCGCGCTCGTAGAGGTCGTAGGGGGCGCGTTTGGGGATGTAGAGCAGGCCTGTATAGTCTTGGAGGCCTTCCACTTTGAAATGAGTCCAGGCCAGCGCGTTGTCGAAATCGTGGGCGACATGTTTGTAAAACTCTTGGTATTGCTCGTCGGTAATGTCTTGTTTCGGCAGCGTCCACAGGGCTTGGGCGCGGTTTACCACTTCCAGCTCGTCAGACAGCTTGAGGTTGCCTTCGCTGTCGTATTCCGGCGCTTTTTTCATGTAGATGGGCACGGAAATATGGTCGCTGTAGGTGGTGACGATGCGGCGCAGCGCCCAGTCGGAAAGCAGCTCGTCTTGGTCGGCTTTCAGGTGCAGGGTAACGCGGGTGCCGCGTTCGGCCTGCTCGATCGGCTCCACGGTAAATTCGCCGTCGCCGGCGGAAACCCAGCGCACACCTTGGCTGGCAGGCAGCCCGGCGCGGCGGCTTTCCACGCTGACTTTGTCGGCCACGATGAAGGCGGAATAAAAGCCGACGCCGAATTGGCCAATAAGGTGGGCGTCTTTCTGCGCATCGCCGGTGAGCTGCTCGAAGAAGGCTTTGGTGCCGGATTTGGCGATGGTGCCGAGGTGTTCGATGATTTCGGCTTCGCTCATGCCGATGCCGTTGTCGGCCACGGTGAGGGTGCGCGCTTCGCGGTTGGCGGTGATGGTGATGGCCAGCTCGCCGCCGCCTTCCAGCAGCTCGGGGCGGTTTAGCGCTTCGAAACGCAGCTTGTCGCAGGCGTCGGCGGCGTTGGACACCAGCTCGCGCAGGAAGATTTCTTTGTTGGAATAGAGGGAGTGAATCATCAACTGCAACAGTTGTTTGACTTCGGTTTGGAATGCGTGGGTCTGTTTCATGATGTTAAATGGAATGAAATAAAAACGATGCTGTGCAAAATAGGGATGGGGCGGCGGGTTTCAAGTGCGGGCGCTTTAGCTTCCATAACATTCCAAGCAATTCGGCTCGCGGCAAGCGGAAAATTTTCAGGTAGCCTGCTTCTCACAAGAGGCTACCTGAAAAATTGCAGGCATCAATCAAGCGGGCTATCCGCGCGGGCAACGAGCGCCCCGTCTGCCGCAACCATTTTCAGGTAGCCCTCCCCGCTGCCCAGAGGCTACCTGAAAAACCCAGCCCTACTCCCCCTTATCCAGCCCTAATTCACGCGCATACACCGCCGCCTGCACGCGATTGTCCACGTTCAGCTTGCGGAAAATATTCTGCATATGCGCCTTCACCGTGTTTTCCGACACAAACATCCGCCGCGCAATCAGCTTGTTGCTGATGCCCTCGGCCACATAGCGCAACACGTCGCGCTCGCGCTGGGTGAGCGCTTCGAGCACGGCCGAATGCTCCGGCGGCAGGCTTTGGCCGCGCGCCGCCATTTCCGGCGACACGGTTTGCCGCCCCGCCACCGCCGCCCGGATGGCATCCACCAGAAAATCGGTATCCGCATTTTTCAGGATATAACCGCGCGCGCCCAGCTCGAGGCATTTTTGCAGGTTGGCCGCGTCTTCGGAAATGGTGAGCATCAGCACGGGCAGGTCGGGCTGGAAATCCAGCATCTGCGCCAGCGCCTCCGGCCCGTTCATCACCGGCATTTCCACATCGAGCAGCACCAAATCGGGGCGGCACACGCGCGCCAGCTTCACGCCCTCCAGCCCGTCAGCGGTTTCGGCGGCAATCTCAAAGCCGTATTCCTGCGCCAGCAGGAAACTCAGCCCGCGCCGGAACAGCGGATGGTCGTCCACCAAAAGGATTCGGATGTCTTCATTGCTCATCTGAGGCTACCTGAAAACTGTAAACATATAAAATACAAACAATTATAAACTCCGCTGCAATAAGCAGGCTACCTGAAAAGGCTACCTGAAAAGGCTACCTGAAAAGGCTACCTGAAAAGGCTACCTGAAAGCGCAGCTTCAACGCAGTTAAAACGATGTTTCCGAAGGAAGCTGAGTTTCTGCGAAGCTAAAACGCAGGCTGCAATGCGAGTTAAACCATCCCGGCACAGCCTGCCCACCCGGCTACACTGCCGGAATATGCAGCCGCACCTCCGTGCCGCCGCCCGGCTGCGACGCGATGCCGATTTGCGCACCGATTTTCTCCGCCCGCTCGCGCATCACGGCTAGGCCGATGTGTTGGCCGGGCGCGGCGGCGGTGGCCGCGACATCGAAGCCGCAGCCGTTGTCGCGTACAGTCATCGTGAAGCCGTCGGCGTTTTCCAGCCGCACTTCTGCCTGCGTGGCGGCGGCGTGTTTGCGGATGTTGGACAGCGCTTCCTGCAAAATAAACAGCGCCTGCGTTTGCTGCTCGCTGTTGAGCGGCCAGTCTCCTCCCGCCAAGTGCAGCGCCACGGGAATGCCGGATTGCCGCCGGCTGCGCTCGATCACGCTGCGCACGGTTTCGGCGAAATTGCCGTATTGCGGCTGGGCGCGGAAATGGTCGAGCAGCTCGCGCACGTCTTCGTAGCAATATTGGATGCCGTTGCGGATCATCTCGATATTGTCGCGCACCGATTTATCATCCGGCAACAATTTGTTTTTGCTGAGCATCTGAAAGCGCATATTGATAAACGACAGCGACTGCGCCAGGCTGTCGTGCAGGCTGCGGGCGATACGGTTGCGCTCTTCCAACACCGCATTTTGCTGCTTGAGCAACACCATCGCGGCGTTTTCGCGGGCAATGCCAAGCTGCGTGCACAACAGCCGGATCAGGCCCACATCGCGGGCAGAAAGCGAGCGCGGGTCGGCCAGCGCCAGCCAGCCGCGAAAGCCGCCCAGCGCCTCAACCAGCACCAGCGCCAGCATCTCCCCGCCCGCCTGCATCCACACCACCTCCCCCGCCCCACCCGCTTCCGGTGCATCAGGCTCGCCCGGCAGCTTGGCAGCCACATCCTCGGGCAGGCCGTGCACGCAGGCGGCGGCAAAGCCGTTTTCCGTGTGCCAAAACAAGCCGCCGCCCACGCTGTCGGAAAGGCGCAGCATCCGCTCCAAAAAGGCCTGCTCCACTTCGCTGCCGAAGCTTTGCTTGTGCAGATAGGAAGTTACGTAATACAGCATTTCCCACTCGCTTTTCTGGCGCAGCAGAGCGGCGGTTTTCTCCGTCACTTTGTCTTCCAAGTGGGCATACATTTCCTGCAAGTTGCCGGCCATGCGGTTGAAACCGTCGGCCAGCGCTTCAAATTCATCGCCCGATGGGCGCAGGGCAAGGCGCGTGTCGAAACAGCCTTGGGTGAGCCGGCTCATGGCCTGATATAGCGCGCCCAAAGGCCGCAGCACCCCCTGCCGCAGCAGCCGGAAGCTAACCGCCGCCGACAGCACAATCAGCAGCACCAGCCCGATGCGCCCCATGCGCAGCCAGCCGATGCTGCGGGCATTTTGTTCTTCCAAAACTTGGGCATAGGCATCGATGCTGCGGTGCAGGCGCTCGGCCTGCCCGGCAAAGGCGGCAGCATCGGCCTGCCCGGCCAGGCCCAGCAGCGCGGCGGTTCGCGCGCGCACGTCGCTTAACCGGCCGGCCGCCGGCTCGCGCCACCAATTGCAGCACAAGCCGGGCTGCGGGTCGGCCAACCGCGCCAGCTCGGTTTCCACTTCTTTCACCGGCAGAGCCGCGCCCGGTTCGCGCACGGCGACGCTCAGGCGGTGCACACGGTCGTTCAGGCGCGCAGCCTGGTGGATGGCCGCCGCCCGCTCCTCCAGCCGCCACGTTACCGCGCCGGTGAGCGACACAAACAGCAGCAGCCCGCCCGCCAGCAGCCACACCGCCGCCCGCAGCCGTGCCGACAGGCTGCGGCGCAAAGCCTGCTGCGGCGGCAGGCTACCTGAAAACGGGTCGGGCGGGTTCGGCCACGGCGGCACGTCGTCGGAAATGATGTGTTTGGGCATGGACTTGGAGATGGGAAACAATGGAAGGTGGAGCGATTATAGCTGCTTTGTGCGGCAGCAAGGCTACCTGAAAATGTCGGCTTGATTGCGCCGAAACATCAGCCCGCCGGGTTGAGGCTGCCTTTTTTCAGGTAGCCTTTATCTTACCAAGCAAACAGGCAAAACAAAGCCGCATCTGTTTATCATCAGATGCGGCAGCGTCGATACAGGCAGGCGTTTAGGCCATGGCTTTGATTTTGGCGGCCAAACGGCTCTTATGGCGGGCAGCCTTGTTTTTGTGGAACACGCCTTTGTCGGCAATGCGGTCCATCACTTTGGTGGCAGCCACGAATTCGGCTTGGGCGGCGGCTTTGTCGCCACTTTCAACAACTTTCAAAACTTTCTTTACCGCAGTGCGGAAAGCAGTACGCAGGCTGGCATTGTGTGCACGGTTTTTCTGCGACTGGCGGGCGCGTTTGCGTGCCTGGGCGCTATTGGCCATATGAAAAATCTCCTGATAAGTAAAATAAAATCCGTAAGCGCGGCATTTTACTGGCGATATTGTTTAAATGCAAGCAGGTAATGGGTACTTTGCCGGCAGATTGCGGCAGGCAGGCGGGCTTGCAACAAATCTGCCCGCCGGAAGGCGGCCTGAAAATGCAGCGGCAGATTTTTCAGGTAGCCCCTATGGCCCGCCCGGCCTCACTTCTCGCTACGGTAAAACCGGCTACCCATATAGGCCGAGGCCGCCTCGCGCAGCAGCACCAGCGTCACCGCCGCCAAAGGCAGCGCCAGCAGCATGCCCACAAAGCCAAACAGGCTGCCGAAGGCCATCAGGGCGAAAATCACCCAAAACGGCGACAGGCCGATGCGGTCGCCCACAATCTTCGGCGTGATGAAGAAGCTCTCCAGAAACTGCCCCACCGCAAACACCGCCCACACCGTGAGCAGCCCCTGCCAAGTGCCGAATTGCAACAGCGCCGCCATCGTGGCCAGCAGCAGCCCGGTGAACGCCCCCAAATACGGCACAAACACCAGCAGCCCAGCCACCATGCCGATAGCAAAGCCCGATTCCAGCCCCGCCAGCATCAGGCCCAAACCGTAGAGCAGCCCCATCACCAGCATCACCGTGAGCTGCCCGCGCAAAAATTCGCCCAACACCGTATCCATATTGCCGCCGATGCGCGTGTAGGCCGCCAGATAGCGGCGCGGCACCATCTTCCTGATGCCTTCCGTCCAGCGCGCCCAATCCAGCAGGAAGTAGTAGAGCAAAAAGGGCAGCAGCGCCAAATTGCCCGCCATCGAAACCAGGCTGCCGCCCTGCGCCATCAACGCCGACACCGCCTTGGAAAGATTGGCGCGAATGCTGCCCAAATGCTGGGTGAGCAGCGCCGTTACCGATTCCTCGTTCAGCACAAAATGCGTGCCCAACGCATGATTCAGCCGCGGCAGCGCCTTCTGCTGCACAAACGCCACCAGCGCCGGCAATTTTTCCAGCAAACTGCCAAACTGCTGCACCAGCATCGGCACCACAATCAGCAGCAGCAACACCAAAAGCAGCAGCGCAAACACCATCACCAGCATCGAAGCCACCGAGCGCCGCACCTTGTGCCGGCAAAGCTTCTCCACCAGCGGGTTCAAAATATAAGCCAGTACCGCCGCCGTAATAAACGGCGAGAGCACATCCCGCATCTGCACCACCAGCGCCACCACCGTGAGCAACACCGCCAAGCCCACCGCCCACGGCAGCCAGCCGCGTTTCTTTGCCTGATACATCCGTCTTTTCCTATCAAAATAAACATTTCCGGCCAAGAGCCGTGAGGCGCGCATTATCCGGCGTCGCGCCGCAAAACACAAACCCTTTGCCGCCGCCCCGCAAGCCAAAGCCCGCCCAAAACGCAGCTTCAATGCAACAAAACAGCCGCCAAACCATTTTTCAGGTAGCCTCTTCCCTGCCAAGCACCCTTTTCAAAGCCACTTATTTTCAGGTAGCCTTAAGCCCCCTTCCCAGCGCATTCCCCCATGAACTACGCCCTCGACGCCCTCTGGTGGCAGCTACGCCACCCCGCCGCCCGCGACCTCGCCGCCCTGCTCACGCCCGCCCCTGTGGCACAGCGGCTGCGAGCTCCCGTAGCCAAACTGCTCGGCGGCCACGGCTTCCGCTTCCTGCTCCGGCTCGACCAAGAGCCCGCCCCCCTGCAACACTGGCTTCAGCAAGAAGCCCCCTTCGGTCAGCGCCTCGGCCACTACGCCGAAAGCCTGCTCGCCTTCTGGCTCAGCCACGCCCCCCATTGCCAACTCATCGCCCGCAACCACCCCATCCGCGATACAAACGGCCGCACCCTCGGCGCCGCCGACTTCCTCTGCCTCATCCACCGGCAGCCCCACCACCTCGAGCTCACCTGCAAATACTACGGCGGCCGCAGCCCGCGAACTGCGCGGCCTCAACCCCGCCGACACCCTCCCACAAAGCCGCCAAAATCCGGCAGCAAACCCAACTGCTGCACAGCCCCGCCGCCCAAGCCCAACTGCCGCACAGCTTCAAGGCTACCTGAAACCTCCCCACGCCCCGCTCCACACCGCCACCATCGTGCGCGGCATCGGCTTCACCCCAAACGGCACACCCAACGGCGCCCCGCTCAACCCCTCGGCTGGAGCGGCCTGCTGCTCAAAGTATGGGCCGACTATCCGCCCAGCCCCAGCAGCGCTCACCCCTGCCCCGCCTCGCCTACCTCGCCCCCGCCCGCGTGCCCATTGAGCACACCCTCACTGCCGCCGAGCTCGCCAGCCAGCCGCCCGGCCTCATCGCCGTGGTTGAGCCGCGCCCCGACGGCCTGTGGCACGAAACTCAGCGCCTGATGCGCCTGCCATAGCCGCAGAAAACCGAAGCCGGATATTTTTCAGGTAGCCTCCAATCTGTACTCAGGCTACCTGAAAATAGAAACCGCACAGCATCAGCACCTTTTCAGGTAGCCCCTCCCCTACGCCCATCCCGCATAAAACAACAGGGCGGGTATCCCCGCCCTGCATCACAGCCAGCAATTTCCCATTAGCCCATAATTTTCAAGCCCGGGAACAAACCGCGCAAACCAGAGAGCACAATCTCCACCGCAATCGCCGCCAGCAGCAGGCCGGACACACGGTTGATGATTTTGATGCCCACGCTGCCGAGCAGCTTGCTCAACCTGGCCGCACCCGCCAGCAGCAGATAGCAGGCCACCCCCACCATAAAGCAGGCGGCCAGCAGCTGCACAGCGTCAATCCACGTTTTCACATGGCTGCTGTGAATAATCACAATGGAGAAACCGCCCGGGCCCACGATAATCGGCGTGGCCATCGGCACCACGGCAAAAGCAAACTGCTTCTCCGGCGGCAGGCTCGAATGCTCATGCTCATTGTTGAAACTAGGCTTCACCGGATTGTCTTCGCCGCCCATCATGCTCAGGGCAATCACAAACACCAAAATCCCGCCGGAAATCTGGAAAGCCGGAATGCTGATGCCCAACACTTTCAGCAGCGGCGTGCCGATCACCCCGGCCACCACCATGCACACAAAAGCGCTCATCGCCACCAGGCGCGCGGTTTTGCGCTGCTCCTTCGGCGTGAAGTTTTCTGTTTTCTCCACAAAGTAGCCCAGTGCAATCAATGGGTTGTTCAGCACAATCAGGCCGGTAAACAAATATAGGGTATAGGTAATCATCTTTTTTCTCTCAAACAATCCAATCAGGCAGACAGCAGCGCCACGGCTTCGTCCACGCTCGGCATGGCGGCAAAACGGTCGCGCATAATATCGAAATTGTGGTGCTCATACAGCTCTTGCGCCGACCAGCGGCCGTTGCCCAGCGTGCTGTTGGCGCCTTCCGGCAAAATCACTTCAAAGCCCAAATCGCTGGCGGTGCGCACCGTGGTTTCCACGCAGTATTCGGTCATCATGCCGGCCACCACCAGGCGCGCCACGCCCTTGCCGTGCAGATAATCCAACAAATCCGTGCCGCGGAAGGCGCTGCTATACCATTTATCCACCACCTTTTCGCCGGGCTGCGGCGCCACGGCGGCGGCAATCTGCCAGCCGGGCGTGTGCGGCGCAAAGGGCGAGCCAGCTTCGTTTTCGTTGTGGCGCACATAAATCACTTCGTGCCCGTGCGCACGGGCGGCGGCCAGCAGGCGGCCGATGGCGGCGAGCATTTCCGCGCCGCGATACGCGCCCATATCCAGCAGCGCCTGCTGGGTGTCGATGACCAGTAAAACGGTTTTCTTCATGTTGTTCTTTCTGTGGCGAAGGCTACCTGAAATTTCGGCTTCAGCGCAGCCAAAAACAATAAGCCCGGCGCAGGCCGGAGCAATGCCGCTATTTTATACGCGCGGCGCGGGCTTTGCTATGGAGGAACACCACACTGGGTCAAATATATAGCGGATTCAACACACCTAGCGGCCATTTTGCATGGGAAATCCCTACCTACGGCAAAGGCTACCTGAAAGCGTGAGCTTCGCAGAAACTCACTACGTTCGTTTTCAGGTAGCCTGCTTACATCTTGGTCTGCTGGTTGCTGATGCCCATCAGCATGGCGATGATGATCATGATGGAGAGCGTGGCCGTGCCACCGTAGCTCACCAGGGGCAGCGGCACGCCCACCACCGGCAGAATGCCGCTCACCATGCCCATGTTCACGAAAATATAGCAAAACAGCGTCATGGTGAGTGCGCCGGCCAAGGTGCGGCTGTAGAGCGTGGGCGCTTTGGCGGCAATGTAGAGGCCGCGCCCCAGCATCACGGTGTACACCAGCAGGAGCAGGATGTTGCCGATGAGGCCGAATTCTTCGCCATACACGGCAAAGATGAAGTCGGTGGTGGATTCGGGGATGTAGTCGAGATGGGTTTGCGTGCCGTTGAGCCAACCTTTGCCCCAGATGCCGCCGGAGCCGATGGCGGTCATCGACTGCAAAATGTGGTAGCCGGCGCCGAGCGGATCTTTACTTGGATCAAGCAGGGTGAGTACGCGGGTGCGCTGGTAGTCGTGCATCACATAATTCCACATCAGCGGCAGCGAGGCGAAAAAGCCCACCACCGACACGGCAATCACGCGCCACGACAGCCCGGCGAAAAACATCACAAACAGCCCGGAAGCCATAATCAGCACCGCTGTGCCCAAATCGGGCTGCTTCAAAATCAAGAACACCGGCGCCATCACCAGCCCCAGCGCGCCCAAATAATGCTTCCAATCCAGCTCCGTTTCGTGCTTCTGCAAAAACCAGGCCACCGTCATCGGCAGCGCGATTTTCATCAGCTCGGAAGGCTGCAGGCGCACGATGCCCAAGTTCAGCCAGCGCTGCGAGCCGTTTACGGTGATGCCGAAAAAGTGCACGCCGATCAGCATCAGCAGGCTGAAGGCATACAGCGGCACGGCAAAATTGCCCAACACCTGCGGCCGCGTGCGGGCGATGCCCCACAGCAGCACGAAGCCCAATACCGTGTGCAGGGTTTTGTTTTCCAGCTGGCCGATGCTCTGGCCGTCGGCCGAATACAGCAGAAACAGGCTCATCACATAGATGGCGAGCATGCTGTAAAACAGCCACATATCCATCGGCTCCCAGATTTTCTGCCAATAGCGGCGGATTGAACGGACGGGATGTTGTTGCATGGCTTATCGCACCTCCGACGCGGCGGCGGGCTGGCTGGCCGGAAGGCTACCTGAAACCGCCTGATAGGCAGACAGCGTGCGCACCGCCTGGGCATGGATGATCGGATATTCGGTTTGACTCATCGCCCCGGCGCCGGGCACGGCCGGCTTGGGCAAGGGCAGGTCTTTGCCATTTTCGCCCTGCAGCTGGAGCAGGTAGAAATCGGCCAGCTGGCGGGCAATCGGCGCGGCGTTGGCGCCCCAACCGCCGTTTTCCAGCAACACGGCAATGGCGATTTTCGGATTTTGCACGGGCGCAAAGGCGATAAACCAGGCGTGGTCGCGGTGCTGCTCGGCCAGCGCCGCCGCATTATAGGATGCGCCCTGCCGAATCTGCACCACCTGCGCGGTGCCGGTTTTGCCGCCCATGCTGTATTTCAGCCCGCTGCCCACGCGCCAGGCCGTGCCGCCCGGGCGCAGCACGCGCTCCATGCTCTGCTTCACAAAGGTGAAATATTCCGGCTTGAACGGCAGGCGGGCGCTGGGCTCGGTGCCCACCAGCATGCGGGTTTGGTTTTGATGATCAATCAGCTCGCGCACCAGATGCGGGCGGTACATCACGCCGTCATTGGCCAGGGTGGCGGTGGCGTGCGCCATTTGCAGCGGCGTGTAGGCGTTGTAGCCCTGCCCGATGCTCACCGGCACCATATCGGCCGGATTCCAGCGGCGGGCGGATTCGTTGCGGGCGTTGGCAAAACGGCGCGCTTTCCATTCGGGGCTGGGCAGGATGCCTTTGTATTCGTTGGGCAGGTCGATGCCGGTTTGCCGGCCGAAACCGAAGTGCGCCAGATAGGGGTAGGCTTTGTTGATGCCCATTTCGTAGCCCAGGCGGTAGAAGAAGGTGTCGGACGATACTTGGATGGCCTTGCCCAAATTGGCCGAGCCATGCCCGCTGCGCACCGAATCGCGGAACTGGTGTCGGCTGCCGGGAATGCTCCACGCGCCGGGGGCGGGCAGCACGGTATAGGGCGTAATCTGCCCGCTTTGCAGTGCGGCCATGCCCATGAAGGGCTTGAAGGTGGAACCGGGCGGATACAGGCCTTGGGTTACGCGGTTGATCAACGGGCGCTGCCAATCTTCGTTCAGGCTTTTCCAGGTGTCGCCGTCGATGCCGTCGATAAACAGGTTGGCATCGTAGGACGGCTTGGACACCAAAGCCAGCACGCCGCCGCTTTGCGGGTCGATCGCCACCACCGCGCCGCGCCGGTTGCCCAGCAAATCGCTGGCTTTCTGCTGCATGCGGATGTCGAGCGACAGGCGCAGGGTTTGCCCGCTCACCGCCGGCGCGGTTTTCAGGGTGCGCACGATGTTGCCCTGCGCGTCTTTTTCCACTTCCTGATAGCCGGGCATGCCGTGCAGCTGCTGTTCGTAGAAGTTTTCCAAGCCCATTTTGCCGATGTGGGTGGTGCCGCGGTAAAGCTCGTAGCGGTCTTCGCTTTCCAGACGGTCACGGTCTTTGTCGCTGATGCGGCCGATGTAGCCGAGGATGTGGGTGGTGAGCTCGCCGTAGGGGTATTCGCGGAAGGTGCGGGCGTTCACTTCCACGCCTTTGAAGCGGAACAGCACCGCAGCCAGTCTGGCGGATTCTTCGGTGCTCAGTTTCAGTTTCAGCGGGATGCGTTCATAAGAGCGGGAATCGGCGCGGAAACGCTGAAAGCGTTTCAAATCGGCCTCGCTGATGTCCACATAGGAGCTCAGCGCCGGCACCAATTCCTCGATTTTCATTTCCAATTCGTTTGGGATGATTTCCAGCGAATAGGCCGGATAATTGTGAGCCAGCACCACGCCGTTCACATCGGTGATTTCGCCGCGAATCGGCGGAGTGGGGATAAGGGAGATGCGATTGGTGGCGGCTTTGGCCACGAATTCTTCGTGCCGGGCTACCTGAAGCCGCACAAATTGCCACACCAACACGCTGAAAAACACCAAAATCATAGCAAAAGCCACCATCAGCCGCAGCAGGTAATCCTTCTGCCGGCGGCGGACAGGTTTGGCAGGTGTGTAATGGCGGCGCGACTTCATTTGCGGTTACGGCGGAAATGGGCGATGGCGAGCATCATATTGTTGAGCTGCGGCCACAAGAGGCCGGTGGTGACCGAGGGCAGCCACAGCCGCCACAACGAAAACAGCTGCTGCTGAAACAGGCTCACCAAGAAAATCACCGTTTGGCTGGCCAACATCGCGCCGGCCATCGCCACCGCCTGCCAGCCGAAAGAATTGAGCGCAATCTGCCGCCGCTTGCGTTCAATCAGAAACGCCGCCACGGTATAGGCCAAAGCATGCTGCCCCAAGAGCGAATTGCTGCCGATGTCCACCAGCAGGCCGATGCAGAATGCCGCGCCAATGCCGATCAGCTGCGGGCGGTGCAGCAGCCAATAAGCCAGCAGAATCAGCGTGAAATCCGGCAGCGGATACACCCAGGGCGGCGGCACCGGAATAAAATCCAGCAGCAACACCAGCAAAAAGCTGAACGCCACCCAGCGTTTGGGCGTGGCTTCTTTGAGCGGGTTCACCGGCGCCATGGCTACTCCTCCTCGGCCGGGGCGGAAGCACTTTCAGGTAGCCTGGCGGCGGCCTGCGGCTTCTGCGGAATCACCAGCACATAGCTGCTGCTGTTTAAATGGGCGGCCGGTTGCAGCGTGGTGCGGTAATACGGCGTGCCGGAATTGCGGTCGGCACGCAGCACCTTGGCAATCGGGATGCCGGCCGGGTAGATGCTGTCGATGCCGGAGGTCACCAGCAAATCGCCTTCTTTCAGCTCTGCCGACACCGGAAAATAGCGCAAATCCAGCATATCGCCGCGCCCGTACACCAGCGTGCGCACCCCGCTCTCGGCCACCATCGCCGGAATCACAAACTGGCGGTGGTTGATCAGCGTCACCTCCGCCGTGGCCGGCTGCACGGCGGTAACCTGGCCGATTAAGCCCTGCTCGTCGCTCACCGGGTCACCCACTCGGATGCCGCTGCCGCTGCCCTTGGTAATCAAGATGCGGTCGGCCTGCGGGATGCGCCCGTTGGACACAATCTCCGCCAGCACGGCCTGCGGTGTCAGAAGCGGCTGCAGGCGGTTGAGCGTTTTCAGTTCGCCCAATTCGCGCGCCGCTGGCGCCTGCAACTGCAACTGCATGCTCAGGCGGGCGTTTCCTTCTTTCAGGCGGGCGTTTTCAGCCAGCAGCTGCTGTTTGTCCTGCATATAGGACGTGCCGCTGCGCACCCATTGGGCCGGCTGGCGCGCCACCCACTGCAGCGGATACAGCCCAGTGGCCACATAAGATTTGGCCTGCTGCAAGGCGGCATAGCGGTTGTCGAGCACCATCAGCGCCATCGACAGCATGCCCAGCAGCACCAGCTTGCCGGTGGGCGTGATAATCGGACTGACAAAATTGATTTCTTGCGACATGGGGGATACAGGCTACCTGAAAACTGAAAACACAATACCAACAGGCATGTCTGGAAAGGGAAGCCGGTATTCCGCGCCAAGCAGCGTGTGCCGGGCGGAATACCGGGGAAGAAATTATACGGTGGTGAACACGGAATTCATCTTGCCGATGTAATCCAAAGCTTTGCCCGAACCGCGCACCACGCAGGTGAGCGGATCTTCGGCAATGCTCACCGGCAGGCCGGTTTCCTCGGCCAGCAAGCGGTCCAAACCGTTGAGCAGCGCGCCGCCGCCGGTGAGCACCAGGCCGCGGTCGGCAATATCCGCGCCCAGCTCGGGCGGGGTTTGCTCCAGCGCGTTTTTCACGGCCTGCACGATTTGGTTCAGCGGCTCGGCCAAGGCTTCTAGCACTTCGTTGGAGCTGATGGTGAAGGCGCGCGGCACGCCCTCGGCCAGGTTGCGGCCCTTGGCTTCGATTTCGCGCACGGCGGTGCCCGGGAAAGCGGTGCCGATGGCTTTTTTGATTTCCTCGGCGGTGGTTTCGCCGATCAGCATGCCGTAGTTGCGGCGCACGTAGTTGATAATGGCTTCGTCGAAGGCATCGCCGGCCACGCGGATGGAATGGGAATACACCACGCCGGTGAGGGAGATGATGCCCACTTCGGTGGTGCCGCCGCCGATGTCCACCACCATGGAGCCGGTGGGCTCTTCAATCGGCAGGCCGGCGCCGATGGCTGCGGCCATAGGCTCTTCAATCAGGTTTACCGAAGCCGCACCGGCCTGCTTGGCCGAATCGTGAATCGCTTTGCGCTCCACCTGGGTGGAGCCGCAGGGCACGCAAATCACGATGCGCGGCGCGGCGGCGAAGCGGCTGTTGTTCACTTTGCGGATGAAGTGCTTGAGCATTTTTTCGGTTACGTCGAAATCGGCAATCACGCCGTCTTTCATCGGGCGCACGGCCTGAATCGTGCCGGGCGTGCGGCCCAACATGCGCTTGGCTTCCGCACCCACCGCCACCGTGGCATTGTTGTTGCTCATGTCGTTGGGCAGCGCCACCACCGAGGGCTCGTCCAAAACGATGCCGCGGCCTTTGATGTAAATCAGGGTGTTGGCCGTACCTAAGTCGATGGCCAGATCATTGGAGAAATATCGGGTGAGAAAGCGGAACATGCTTTAAATCCTAGCGTTTGAATACAGAGAAAACCAAGCCTGATGAGAACCGGCGCATTTTCAGGTAGCCTCTTCACACGCCGTGCCGAGCGGCAGGCTTTTAGGCTATAATCCGAGCTTTGCAAGCCGGTTTTGATTGAAACGCGTAATGATACCCGAGATTGGGCGGTTTGCTAAACATAATTTAAGGAAATTTTATGTCGCTTACACTTTCCGACGTCGAAAAAATCGCCCGCCTGTCGCGCCTGAGCCTGGACGAAACCGAGAAAAACACCGTGTTGGGCGAGCTCAACGGCATTCTCGACATGGTGGCGCAAATGCAGAGCGTGAACACCGACGGCGTCGAGCCGATGACCCATCCGCACGAAGTCGCCCTGCGCCTGCGCGAAGACCAAATCACCGAAACCGACCACGCCGCCGAATACCAGGCCTGCGCACCCGAAGTGCGCAACCGCCTGTATATCGTGCCGCAGGTGATTGAAGAATAATTTTCAGGTAGCCTTTACCCGCAGCAGGCTACCTGAAAAATATCCGCTTCCGCATAGCCGACCCAATGCACCCCCTCTGCCCACCCCGACACCATGAAAAAATTCCTCCTTGCCGCCCTCTTCGGCCTCCTCGCCGCCGGCGTTCACGCCGAAGTGAGTCCTGCCGAACGCGAAGCCAACCCCAAAGCCGCCGAACTGGCGCAAACCAAGCTGGGCGAGCCCGTGCGCCTCTACAGCTACCAAAGCGACGACGACGGCGCCTACACCGCCCATCTCTACCCCGACACCATCCGCCCCCTCGGCGAAGGCTGGTATGCCGCCGTATCGCGCCACCGTTCGCAACGCGGCGACACCGAGCCCTATATGCTCGTGCTCGACTGGGTATTTTGCGGCAGCAGCAAGCAGCAGTCCGTGATGAGTGCGCTGGCCCTGTTTGACGCCGACGGCAAACCCAACGGCCTGAAAGACACCCACCCCTATGCCAAACCCGCCGAACTGAGCGAAGGAGACATCGGCGAGCTCAACGCTCCCGAAGGCGAAGAAAAACACAGCGCCGAAATGGTGCAGGCCGTATGCAGCCGCGTGGAAGCACGCAAATAGCGCAACCCAGTTTTCAGGTAGCCTCCCGCATCAATCAGGCTACCTGAAAGCGCGAGCTTCAACGCAGCTAAACGAGCAAAGCAAGTTTCTGCGAAGCGAAAACGCAGGCCGCAACACGGCAAAACCCGCCGCGATATTTTTCAGGTAGCCCGAAACGCCCGCCCAGCAAAGACCACCCCATGCCCATCCGCCGCCCTCTCCCCGCCCTCGCCGCCTTCTACCAAACCGTGCACGGGCTGGAAACCAACGGATACCTGCCCCTGCATTACCCCGCAAACGGCAACCCAAACGCATTCCGCAGCGATTATTTCGGCGATGAATACCCCCACCGCCACATCATCGCCCTCAACAGCATGGACGATTTCTTTTTTGTAGACGACCGCGAAGCCGCGCAAGGTTTTCCCGTGTATTTCTGCTACCACGACGGCGATTGGGAGCAGCCCTTTGCCGTATCTCCCGCTTTGGCAGAATTTGCCCGCTTCCTGCTGCGCCTGCGCCAAATCATGGAAACGGGGCAAGACAGCAGCCAAACCGCCGACTTCATCGCCCGACATTGCGACGTGGCGCACAACGGATTCTGGCAGGAAGTGCACCAAAGCCTGTGCGAACAAAAAGAGCTGGAAGCCGAGTGGGCGCGCCAAGAAGCCCTCCGCCAAGCCAAAATTGCCGGCGGCGACTGGGTGTTCGGCCACATCGTGATTACCGACTTGGGCCAAGCCAAAACCAAAGTGGCCGCCCGCATGAAACAGCTCCACGGCCTAAGCACCGCCGAAGCCCTGGCCGCCGCCAACCGCCTCCCCATCCTCTACCGCAGCGGGCTGTGGCAATATATGCGCGCCCATTTGGAAGAACTGCATTCGTGGGGCGTCAGCGCGCAATTCGTCCCTCAGTCCGAGCAATAACAGTTTTCAGGTAGCCTCTTTTTCAGGCAGCCTGAAAACAGAACGGCAGCAACACCATGACCCCGAACGACTTTTGGCACATCATCGAACAAGCCCGACCCGCATCGCACAGCATCGCCGAGTTCAACCACAACCTCGGCCGCGCACTGGCCGCGCTGCCCGACGAAGACTTGCTGTATTTCCATGATTTTTTTGAACACTACGAAACCGCCGTCATCGCCAGCCCCAACCAGCTCATTTGGTCCGCCCTGTCGCTGGTGCACGGCGGCAAACACGCCTACCACACCTACGGCTTTGCCGCCTGGCTGATTTTGCAGGGCAAAAGCACCTATCTTGCCGTATTGCACGATGCCGACCGCCTTGCCGACACCGCAGCCGCCCCCGACTATTGCAGCGGCTGCCTGAAAGGGCACGAACACGAATTTCCCGAGCAGCGTTATCTCGCCGGCAAAATCTACCGCGAACGCACCCGCACCGGCATCCGCGCCTTCAAAAAAACCGCCGCCGAATTCGCCAAAAAAGCCCATGCCCAATGGCAAAACACCGCGCGGCAGGAATTGGACATCCCCGTCTGCCCCCGCGACAGGAATTGGACAATGGAAGACCTCGCCGCCGTGCTGCCCAACACCTACCGCAAATACATCCTGCACCAACACAGTTAAAGGCAGAATCCGATTTTTCAGGTAGCCCCAAAACCCGAAGGAAACCCATGCCCGCCGAAGCACAAACCCTGCACCACACCGCCGCCGCCCACATCCGCCAATGCTTCGCCCGCATCAGGCAGCAGGCCGAACAGGACGGCAAAGACATCGCCGCCTATTATTTCTATTTGGTGGACGACTTTTTCGCCGCCGGCAACGCCGCCATCACCCGCCAAGATTTCGCCGCCTTCGCCGCCCGGCACGCAGACGACTACCCGAACTGCACCCTGCTGCACGCCATTTGGGACGGCCGATGCACACTGTACGAAGGCGACGACGAAATCCAAAATATTTCAGACAACTGGCTGGAAAACCAAAGCAAACTCTACCAAACGGCCTACCACAGCATAGAAAACCTAGGCGGCGACGAAGATGCCTACCAACAAAAACGCGCCGCATACGAAACCGCCCTGATTGCCGCCCTGCAACAATGCGACCGAGAAGGCCTGTTCGGCAACCGCGCCGAAAACGGCATCCTGCTGTTTGCATTTTATATTGATGACTACGACGAAAATGACGGACAATCCCTGCTTTACCGTTCCACCACGCAGCTCAACCCGGCGGATACCTACCAAAAACTGGCAGGCTGATATTTTCAGGCAGCCTCACACCCAATTAACCCTTTTAAAATCCAATACATTTCCAAGCGAAAGACCTTATGACCACCTACACCCTCAAACAAGCCAGCACCCTGCTGCAATCCAAACAAACCTCCGCCGTCGAACTCGCGCAGGAATACCTTGCCGCCATCGCCGCGCAAAACCCCGCCATCAACAGCTACATCACGCTGGACGCGGAAAAAACCCTCGCCGAAGCCCGCGCGGCGGACGAACGCATCGCGCAAGGCAGGGGTGGCGCGCTCACCGGCGTGCCCGTCGCCTACAAAGACATCTTCTGCCAAACCGGCTGGCGCAGCGCGTGCGGCTCGAAAATGCTCGACAACTTCGTCGCCCCCTACACCGCCACTGTGGTGCAAAACCTACTCGACGCGGGCATGGTAACGCTCGGCCGCACCAATATGGACGAATTCGCCATGGGCTCGACCAACGAAAGCTCGTTCTATGGCGCAACCAAAAATCCGTGGCATACCGAACACGTTCCCGGCGGCTCGTCCGGCGGTTCGGCAGCCGTGGTGGCCGCGCGCCTTGCCCCCGCCGCGCTCGGTTCGGACACCGGCGGCTCCATCCGCCAGCCCGCCGCCCACTGCGGCATCACCGGCATCAAGCCGACTTACGGCATCGTCTCCCGCTTCGGCATGGTGGCCTACGCATCCAGCTTCGACCAGGCCGGCCCGATGGCGCAAACCGCCGAAGACTGCGCTATTTTGTTGAACGCGATGGCGGGCTTTGACGAGCGCGATTCCACCAGTCTGGAACGCGAAAAAGAAGACTACACCCGCGATTTAAACCAACCGCTCAAAGGCTTGCGCGTCGGCCTGCCCAAAGAATACTTCACCGCCAGCAACAGCCCCGATGTGCAGGCTGCCTTGGAAAACGCCAAAACCCTGCTGCAACAACAGGGCGCGGAATTGGTGGAAGTTTCCCTACCGCAAACCGAGCTTTCCATCCCCGCGTATTACGTGCTCGCCTCCGCTGAAGCCAGCACCAACCTCTCGCGCTACGACGGCGTGCGCTACGGCCACCGCGCCGCCCAGTTCGCCGACTTGGACGAAATGTACAGCCGCACCCGCGCCGAAGGCTTCGGCAGCGAAGTGAAACGCCGCATCATGATTGGCACTTATGTGTTAAGCCACGGATATTACGACGCTTATTACCTGAAAGCGCAAAAACTGCGCCGCCTCGTCGCCAACGATTTTCAGGTAGCCTTCGCCCAATGCGACCTCATCCTCGCCCCCGCCGCGCCCACCGCCGCACCCAAACTCGGCGAGCTGAACCAAGACCCCGTGCAGGCGTATCTCTCTGATATTTATACCATCGCCGTCAATCTCGCCGGCCTGCCTGCCCTGTCCCTGCCCGCAGGCTTTGCCGCCAACGGCCTGCCCATCGGCGTGCAGTTGATTGGCAACTATTTTGCCGAAGCCAAAATCCTTGGCGCGGCGCACCAGATGCAGTTGGCGAGCGATTGGCATACGAAAGTGCCGGAGTAAAAATTTTCAGGTAGCCAAAAAATGGTTTTTATGCTTAAAAAACACATTATTGCATTACTTCTTACTTTCCCACTAATAGTACAAGCGGAGAGCTGCCTGAATTACGGCTGTGTCGTTTTATGGCGCAGACAAGCATATGACGAAGCTGTGTTACCCCAATGGAACCAATTGAAAAAAGTGGTAGAAAAACAATCTATATCTGATAGAGAAGCTTCTTTCATTTTGAATCACTATCAAGAATGGCGCGATATAAGCCTGAATGAATGTGAAGCGTACACACAAGAAGTGAGGCTGATAACACAGGACAAAAGGCAACAAGTCTCTACCTGTGTCAGCAGCATGATTGATAGGCGCGTGCTATTTCTAAAACAGAAACTTTCATACTTAAGAAACAATATACATTCAACATTTTAACTGAAAATTAAACCTAACCTTTCAGATAGATTTCCTTAAATAGATTTCCTTATCAATCGGCTACCTGAAAACCGAAATTACCCCATGACCTCCACCGATTTCATCCAAATCATCGGCACCGCCGCCTTCGCCGTATCCGGCTACCTCGTCGGCTACGGCAAGCGGCTCGACGTGCTCGGCGTCATCATCACCGCCCTGCTCACCGCTGTGGGCGGCGGCATGATGCGCGACGCCCTGGTCGGGCAAATCCCACAGGTATTCCAGCACACCGACGCGCTGATTGTCGTGTTTGCTACCCTCGCCCTCGCCTGGCTGCTGCGCCTGCAACGCTACCGCCGCACCTACCTGGCCGCCGCCTTCCTCATCGCCGACGCCATCGGCCTGGCCGCCTTCAGCATCACCGGCGCGCAAATCGGCATCGGCCTGCATCTAAACCTGTTCGGCGTCATCGTGCTCGCCTTCGTTACCGCCGTGGGCGGCGGCATCGCCCGCGACATTTTGGTAAACGACGTACCCATCGTATTGCGCGCCGACCTTTACGGCAGCGTCGCCATCCTCATCGGCGGCCTGATGTACCTCTTCGCGCGGCTCGGCTGGATCAACGCCTTCACCCTACACCTGCTGTTTGCCGCCGGCCTATTCCTGCGCCTGGCCGCCTACCGCTTCCACTGGCAGCTCCCCGGCTTCCAGCCGCACCGAAGGAAATAACGGAGGCTACCTGAAAAACAGATGGCATATTTTTCAGGTAGCCTTTGCAAACGATTAACCCTTTTCTCAATAGAAAGAACCTGCTATGACCTGGGAAACCGTAATCGGACTGGAAATCCACGTCCAACTCAACACCCAATCCAAAATTTTCAGCGGCGCATCGACCGCATTCGGTGCAGAACCCAACGCACACGCCAGCGTGGTGGAATGCGCCTTGCCGGGCGTTTTGCCCGTGATGAACCGCGAAGTCGTTGAAAAAGCCATCAAATTGGGCTTGGCTTTGGATGCGAAAATCAACCGGAAAAACGTGTTCGACCGCAAAAACTACTTCTATCCCGACCTGCCAAAAGGCTATCAAATCAGCCAGTTGGACTTGCCGATTGTGGAACACGGCAAGCTGGAAATCGTTGTCGGCGATGAAGTCAAGACCATCAACGTAACCCGCGCGCATATGGAAGAAGACGCGGGCAAATCCGTGCATGAAGGCTTGAACGGCGCGACCGGTATCGACCTGAACCGCGCCGGCACGCCGCTGCTGGAAGTGGTATCCGAACCCGAAATGCGCTCCGCTGCCGAAGCCGTGGCCTACGCCAAAGCCTTGCACGGTCTGGTAACTTGGCTGGACATCTGCGACGGCAATATGGCGGAAGGCTCGTTCCGCGTCGATGCCAACGTATCCGTGCACCCGAAAGGTCAGGCGGAGTTCGGCACGCGCCGCGAGATTAAAAACCTCAATTCCTTCCGCTTCTTGGAGCAGGCGATTAATTACGAAGTGGAAGCGCAAATCGAAATTTTGGAAGACGGCGGCAAAGTACAGCAGGCAACCATGCTGTTCGACCCCGAAAAAGGCGAAACCCGCGTGATGCGCCTGAAAGAAGACGCACACGACTACCGCTACTTCCCCGACCCCGACCTGCTGCCCGTCATCATTTCAGACGGCCAAATGCAGAAAGCCAAAGACGAAATGCCCGAGCTGCCGAAAGAAATGGCGGCGCGTTTCGTGGCGGATTACGGCGTGAGCGAATACGACGCGCGTCTCTTGACCGCCAGCCGCGTGCAGGCTGCCTATTTTGAAGAAGCCGCCAAAGCCAGCGGGCAAGGCAAATTGGTTGCCAACTGGATGAACGGTGAATTGGCCGCCGCGTTGCACAAAACCGAACTGGGGCTACCTGAAAGCCCGATTACCGCGCCGCGCCTTGCCGAACTGGTGGGCAAAATCGCCGACGGTACTTTAAGCAGTAAATTAGCGAAAAAAGCCTTTGAAGCCATGTGGGCAGAACCCGAAGCCTCCATCGCCCAAATCATCGAAAAACACGGCTTGCAGCAGATTACCGACACGGGCGCGATTGAAGCGATGGTCGATGAAGTGTTGGCAAACAACGCCAAAGCCGTCGAGCAGTTCAAATCGGGCAACGACAAAGCCCTGAATGCGATTGTGGGGCAGGTGATGAAGGCCAGCAGGGGCAAAGCCAATCCCGCGCAAGTGCAGGAGTTGGTGCGCGCAAAATTGCAGTAAGGCAGGTTGAGGCTACCTGAAAATTAGGAATACGTTTTTCAGGTAGCCTCCAACCCTCCGCCCAAACCCAAACCGCGCCACAATTCCGCCGCCGGATACTGCCCGCAACCCCAAGTTATGATACACTTGCGGCTTTCATTTGCCGCCGGCACCCGCTTAAGCGCGCCGGCTAATTCCAACTTTTCCGCCGGGCATCCCGCCTGTCGGCTTGATCAACACGAAAACAAGGTTTTACGATGAGCGTAACAATAGAAAAACTGGAAGGTCTAGAACGCAGCCTGCAGCTCGAGCTGCCGTGGGCAGAAATTGAAGCAGCCGTGCAAAAACGCCTGCAAGCCACCCAAAAACGCGCCCGGGTAGATGGCTTCCGCCCCGGCAAAGCGCCGCTGCGCATGATTGAATCCATGTATGGCGCCGGCATCCGCGACGAAGTAATGAACGAGAGCCTGCGCCGCAAGTTCGCCGAAACCATCGACACCGAAGAAATCCGCTTCGCCGGCCTGCTCGCTTTCGATGCGGCCGAGCAGCAGGATGACGAAAAAGTATTCAAAGTAAACGCCCGTTTCGAAGTGTTCCCCGAAATCGCCGTGGGCAACTTGGCCGACCAGGAAATCGAAAAAGTGGTGTGTGAAGTGGGCGAGGAAGAAGTGAAAAAAACCATCGACATCCTGCGCCGCCAGCGCACCCGCTTCAACCGCGTGGAACGCGAAGCCAAAGACGGCGACCGCGTGATCATCGACTTTGCCGGCACCATCGACGGCACCCCGTTTGAAGGCGGCTCTTCGCAAAACTACCCCTTCATCCTCGGCCAAGGCCAAATGCTGCCGGAATTTGAAGCCGGCATCCGCGGCATGAAAGAAGGCGAAACCAAAGACGTTCCCGTAAACTTCCCCGCCGACTACCACGGCAAAGAAGTGGCCGGCAAAACCGCTGTATTCGCCATCACCCTGCGCAACGTGGCCGAAGCCGTGCTGCCCGAAGTGGACGAGCAATTCGCCAAATCCTTGGGCATCCCAGACGGCGACGTGGCCAAAATGCGCGAAGAAGTGAAGAAAAACATTGAGCGCGAAGTGACCCGCCGCGTGGAAGCGCAAACCAAAGACAACGTGATGAAAGTGCTGCTGGACGTTACCCCCGTTGAGCTGCCGAAAACCCTGGTGCAGGAAGAAACCGCTCGCCTGGCCAGCAACGCGCGCAACAACCTGATCAACCAAGGCATGAAAGCAGAAGATTTGGATCTGTCCGACAGCCTCTTTACCGAGCAGGCCGAGCGCCGCACCGCCTTGGGTTTGATTTTGTCTGAGCTGGTGGCCGAGCACAAACTGGAACCCTCCGATGACCAAATCAAAGCCGTGGTGCAAACCTTCTCCGAAAGCTATGAAGACCCGCAGGAAGTGGTGGATTGGTATTTTGCCGACCGCTCCCGCCTAGAAGGCCCGATTTCCATGGCCGTGGAAGCCAATGTGGTGGACTACGTGCTCGGTCAGGCCAAGGTAAACGAGAAAAAACTGAGCTTCGACGAAGTGATGGGCCAGCAGTAACAGGCTACCTGAAAAATACTGGCTTCAACCAAGCGCAAAGCTGAAGCCAGCATCTGCCACAACAAAAAGCACCGAGGCCGCCTCCGCCGCCGAGGTGCTTTTTCCCAAACACCCCTTGCGAGGACAATATGAATTCCGTAATTGAAAACAACTACCTGGTGCCCACCGTTATCGAGCAGAGCGGCCGCGGCGAACGCGCCTTCGACATCTACTCCCGCCTGCTCAAAGAGCGGATTATCTTCCTGGTCGGCCCGGTGGACGACCACAGCGCCAACCTGGTTGTGGCTCAACTGCTGTTTCTGGAAAGCGAAAACCCCGATAAAGACATCTTCCTCTATATCAACAGCCCGGGCGGCTCCGTTACCGCCGGCATGTCGATCTACGACACCATGAACTTCATCAAGCCCGACGTGTCCACCCTCTGCCTCGGCCAGGCCGCCAGCATGGGCGCCTTCCTGCTTTCCGCCGGCGCCAAAGGCAAACGTTTCGCCCTGCCCAACAGCCGCGTGATGATCCACCAGCCGCTCATCAGCGGCGGCCTCGGCGGCCAAGCCTCCGACATCGAAATCCACGCCAAAGAGCTGCTCAAACTGAAAGCCAAGCTCAACCAGCTCCTGGCCGAACACTGCGGCCGCACCCTAGACGAACTGGAACGCGACACCGACCGCGACAACTTCATGTCTGCCGAAGAAGCCCAAGCCTACGGCCTCATCGACCAAGTCCTCTCCAGCCGCAGCGACATCAAATAACGCCTTCCGGCAAACCATAAAGGCTACCTGAAAAACCCAATCCGTTTTTCAGGTAGCCTTTTGCTTCATACCGCCGCAAACGTTTACCCACGTCAAACCTTCGCCCACCCCCGCATAGAAAACCGCCAAACCGCCCCCATTTCGCTATAATAAGCAGGCACACCCAGTGCCGGTACCACTCCCACCCTTGCGGGAAACCCATCTCAACAGGAGTTCTGCCATGATTTCCATCCGCCAGCAAAACTACGGCCTCAACGTTGCCCTCTACAACGAATTCACCCTCGAAGACTTCAAAACCCTAGAAGCCGCCATCATCGAATGCCTCGGTCGCGTCCACCGCCCCGACATTCTGCTCGACCTCTCCCTGCTGCGCGACTACACCATCGACATGGCCGCCGAACAACTGCGCTTCCTAAATATCCACGACAACGACTTCGGCCGTATCGCCGTCGTCACCAACGACCTCTGGATCCGCCTCTCCTCCCACATCTCCAGCCTGCTCACCCGCCAACACCCCAAATACTTCAACGACGCCGCCGAAGCCCAGCAATGGATACTCTCCAGCGGCAGCCACCAACAGCCATGAACCCGAACACCCCCCTGCACGTCATGCTGCTGCACGGCCTGCACATGCACGCCTGGGCCATGCTCCCCTTCAGCCGCCACCTGCGCCCATACGGTATCCACAGCCAGCGCTTCGGCTACTACAGCGTCGCCCAAACCCTGCCCCAGCACAGCCGCCGACTCGCCGAAGCCGTGCGCCACCACTACCAACAACACAGCGAACCCCTGCACTTTGTCTGCCACAGCCTCGGCGGCCTCGTCCTGCGCCGCTTCGCCGCCGACCACCCCGAGCTGATACGCGGCCGCAGCGTCACCCTCGCCACCCCGCACCTAGGCAGCGAAGCCGCCGACCGCCTGCACCGTCTCGCCCCCGCCCTGATCCGCGGTGCCTACCCCGCCGGGCTCGATGGCCAAGTCCCGCCCTGGCCGCCCCAGCTCGAACTCGGCTGCATCGCCGGCAGCCGCAACCTCGGGCTCGGCCAGCTCATCGGCCTGCGCGGCGAAGGCGACGGCTCCGTATTGCTCAGTGAAACCAAAGCAGAAAACTGCCGTGACTACTTAGTCTTGCCCGTGAGTCACTCCGCCATGCTCACCGACAAAACCGTCGCCATGCAAACCGCCCACTTCCTGCGCCACGGCCACTTCCTCCATACTGAAGAATCCGCCTGAGCCAGCACGAATTGCCGTACCACAAGATTTTCAGGTAGCCTTCCCTATCAATTAAAGCTACCCGACAATACCGATAGCACCCACCCCTTGGCAATTTAAACTGGCATACAAAAAGGCTACCTGAAAATTTTCAGGTAGCCTTTCGTCTTGTATCACACAAACCGAAGATTATTCCTCAGTCGGCACCACCACCACTTTGACGCCGGCCACGGCATCGGTATGCAGCGCCACTTCGATTTCGTATTCGCCCACAGCTTTGAACGGACCGCTGGGCAGGCGAACGTTGGCTTTCACCGCTTCCACACCGAATGCGCGGATGGCTTCGGCGATGTCGGCATTGGTAACGGAACCGAACAGACGGCCATCCACACCGGCTTTCTGCGCGATGGTGATGATCTGGCCTTCCAGCTTGGCCTGGCGAGCCTGGGCATCAGCCAGAATTTCAGCCTGACGGGCTTCCAGCTCGGCGCGGCGGGCTTCGAAATCAGCCAGAGCAGCTTCGGTAGCACGCTTAGCTTTACCTTGCGGAATCAGGAAATTGCGGGCATAACCGTTTTTCACGGTTACCACGTCGCCCAAGTTACCCAAACCGCCAATTTTTTCTAACAGAATGATTTGCATAATAAAATTCTCCGTTAATTATTTGTGTTGGTCGGTGTAGGGCAGCAGAGCCAGGAAACGGGCACGTTTCACGGCCACAGACAGCTGGCGCTGGTAGTGGGCTTTGGTGCCGGTAATGCGGGCGGGGATGATTTTGCCGTTTTCAGAAATGAAATCTTTCAGCAAATCCACTGCTTTGTAATCTACTTGTTTGATACCTTCCGCGGTGAAGCGGCAGAATTTTCTACGTTTAAATGTTTGACGAGCCATCTCATTCAACCTTTATTTTCATCAATAGTCTGTATATGCAGTATGGGGCGGCGGTATTTTTGGCTGTATGCGGCAAGAAACCCTGCCACCTCCACCACACTGCCTACTTTGTTTTGCCAGATTTTCGCCTGTTCGCCGATGATTTTCGCCTGTATTTCAAACCGGGCGAGATACGGTTCGCCTGCTTCAAGCTGCCAAGATTCGTGCTCTAAAACCAAACCCAGCACAGCAATGCCGGCCGGCGTATAGCGCAAAGTATCGGCTTCTTTAATGCGGGCTCCGAAGCGAACGGCGTTATCCAAAATCAATCTCAGGCTTCGGCGGCAGCCGCTTCTTCCTGGGGCTGGCCATCCAGCAGGTTTTTGGATTTTTCTTCTTTCATCATCGGGGAAGCTTCAGTAACGGCTTCGTCCATCTTAACAGTGAGATGGCGCAGAACGGCATCGTTGAAGCGGAAACCGGTTTCCAGCTCTTCGATCACTTCCGGGGTGCACTCGATGTTCATCAGCACATAGTGTGCTTTGTGCAGCTTGTTGATGGGGTAAGCCAATTGGCGGCGGCCCCAGTCTTCCAAGCGGTGGATGTGGCCGCCCGATTCGGCGATCAGGGTTTTGTAGCGCTCAACCATAGCGGGCACTTGCTCGCTCTGGTCGGGGTGAACGATGAATACAATCTCGTAATGACGCATGCTCTCTCCTTACGGCTAATACAGCCCGCCATCATGCGGATATAGCGGGCAAGGGGTGGAAAATGCGGCATTATATTAGTAAAAACCAGTTTAAGCAAACATTTGCCAGACCAAAGCCCAAGCGGCTACCTGAAAATTCAGCCGCACCGAAGTAAAAATGCAACAACAAAACACAAGCAAAAGAAAACCCGCGCGGTCTCGCACGGGTTTTCAGATGGGTGGGGTGGCTGATGGGGCTCGAACCCACGACAACCGGAATCACAATCCGGGGCTCTACCAACTGAGCTACAGCCACCACAAAAAACTTTTGGCGCGCCCGACAGGAATCGAACCTGTAACCGCCCGCTTAGAAGGCGGGTGCTCTATCCGGTTGAGCTACGGGCGCTCTACCTTTTCCTGTCGTTCACAACATTTCGGAGGACTTTGGTCGGGGCGGTGGGATTCGAACTCACGACCCTCTGCTCCCAAAGCAGATGCGCTAACCAGACTGCGCTACGCCCCGATAAGAAAGATGGATTCTACGCAAGCACCTTCCCGCTTGTCAAGCAGGCTACCTGAAAATAAATCGGCAACCTTATCCACAACCCAACCTAGCCAATTTAAATCAACCATTTAACCAAACCCAAACCACCGCATAGTAAACACAAAAACAGCACTCCCGCACACTAACCCAGCCCCCGTTTTCCCGATAAAAATCATTAACAACGTGCTATAATCAACACAATAAATCATCTCTATCGCCGCCAAGTTACCCACATGCGGCACGCCCCGATTCCCCCTCACCAACCCACGAAAGGAATAGTCATGACCGCACAGATTCTCGATGGCAAAGCCGTAGCCGAGCAGCGCCTGCAGAAAATTGCCGAGCAGGTGGCCGAGCGCCGCAAACAAGGCCTGCGCACCCCGTGTTTGGCCGTAGTGTTGGTGGGCAACGACCCGGCCAGCACCGTATATGTGCGCAACAAAAAATTTGCCTGCGAAAAAGCCAGCTTCGCCTCCCGTTCCTACGAGCTGCCCGCCTCCACCACCCAAGAAGAGCTGCTGCAACTGATCGACGAGCTCAACGCCAGCCCCGCCGTGGACGGCATTCTCGTGCAGCTCCCCCTGCCCCCCCACCTCAACAGCCAATCCATCATCGAACGCATCCAGCCCGACAAAGACGTGGACGGCTTCCACCCCTACAACGTCGGCCGCCTTGCCGTGCGCATGCCCTTGATGCGCCCCTGCACCCCCAAAGGCGTGATGACCCTGCTGGAAACCTACAGCGTGGAGATTCGCGGCAAAAAAGTCGTCATCGTGGGCGCATCCAACATCGTCGGCCGCCCGCAGGCCTTGGAAATGCTGCTGGCCGAAGCCACCGTTACCGTGTGCCACAAAGCCACGCAAAACCTAGAACACGAAGTGAGCGAAGCCGACATCGTCATCGTGGCCGCCGGCAAACCCAAGCTGGTGAAAGGCAGCTGGATCAAGCCCGGCGCCATCGTGGTGGACGTGGGCATCAACCGCCTAGACAACGGCCAGCTCTGCGGCGACGTGGAATTTGAAGCTGCCAAAGAACGCGCCGCCATGATTACCCCTGTGCCCGGCGGCGTCGGCCCCATGACCATCGCCACCCTGCTGGAAAACACCCTCTACGCCGCCACTCTGCACGACAAACCCGCCGCCTAATCCGGCTTCGGCATCAAACTAAAAGGGCAAACTGCTTCCATCGGCAGTTTGCCCTTTTATGCGCCCAACCTCCGCCGAAGCAAAAGGCTACCTGAAACCATTCAAACCATTCTTCGCAAAAACCCCGCTCCGCTTTCACTTCGTTGAAGCCGATATTTTTCAGGTAGCCTGATTGCGCACACCCAAAGGCTACCCGAAAGCGCAAGCTTCAGCGCAGTTAAAACGGAGCTTCCACAGGAATCGGAGTTTCTGCTCAGCTAAAACGGAGCTGCCGCAGGAAGCACAGTTTCTGCGAAACTAAAACAAAGCTCACCCAGCAACACAAATGCCGGCCCCGCCCAAACCCCGCAACCCTTTCCACTTCTCTCAGCCTCGCCGAAACCTCGTTTTCACTTCGTTGCCGCCGCGCTTTCAGGTAGCCTCCCCCCGCCACAATCCGCTAGAATACGCCCCAGCCTGCGGCACCCGCCGCCCAAGCAAGGAACCCCCATGAAAAAATACCTGATGCTGCCCCTCGTGCTGCTGCTCGCCGCCTGCGGCTTCCGCCTGGCCGGCACCGACCCCGCGCTCACCCCCCCGCTGCCCTACCAAACCTGGTCGGTGCAAGGCCGCGAATTGCAGCAGGCCATCGAAACCGAGCTGCTACGCCGCCATGCCAAGCTCGACAACGCCTTTGCCCAAGCCGGCGTGAAGGTTACCGGCATCCAAACCAACAAAGACATCCAAACCCTCAACCTCTCCGGCACGGTCAGCGAATACCGGCTCGAGCTCAAAGTGTCCGCCCAAGCCTGGCACGGCGAGAAAACCCTCGGCGAGCCGATGGTGGTCACCGTATACCGCACGCTCGACTACAGCGACAGCGAAATCCTCGGCAAACAAGAAGAAGAAGCCCAGCTCTGGGCCGAAATGCGCACCGACGCCGCCCGCCAGCTGGTGCGCCGCCTAGGCTACCTGAAAGCCGAATAATGGCCGCCCTCAGCACCGAGCGCCTGCTGCAACAGCTGGATGCGCCGCTGCAAGCCCTGTATGTGCTGCACGGCGAAGAAGACCTGCTGCGCATCGAAGCGCTGGATGCCCTGCGCGCCGCCGCCAAAGCCCAAGGCTACCTGAACCGCGAAGTGCACACCGCCGACACCGGCTTCGACTGGCAAGAGTTGCTCGCCTCCGCCAACAGCATCGGCCTGTTTGCCGAACTCAAGCTGCTCGAAATCCACATCCCAAGCGGCAAGCCAGGCAAAGCCGGCGGCGACGCCCTGGAGCAACTCGCCGCCAACCTGCCGCCCGACACCGTCACCATCATGCTGCTGCCCAAGCTGGAGCGCACACAAACCCAGGCCAAATGGTTTGCCGCGCTGGCCCGCAGCGGCGTGGTGGCCGAAGCCAAAGCGGTGGACAGCCAAGCCCTGCCCGGCTGGATACGCGGCCGCCTCGCACAGCACGATTTATCTATCGGCCACGAAGCGCTGGCGCTGTTTGCCGAACGCGTGGAAGGCAACCTGTTGGCCGCCAAGCAGGAAATCGACAAACTCGCCCTGCTCCACCCCGCCGGCCACGAATTGAGCATTGCCGAAACCGAAGCCGCCGTGGCCGATGTGGCGCGCTTCGACGTGTTCCAGCTTGCCGCCGCCTGGATGACCGGCGACGCCGCCCGCGTGGTGCGCCTGCTCGAAGGCCTGGAAGCCGAAGGCGAAGAGCCGGTGATGCTGCTGTGGATGCTGGCCGACGACATCCGCACCCTCATCCGTCTCACCGCCGCGCTCAAGCAGGGGCAAACCGTGGCGCAGGTGCGCAACAGCCTGCGCCTGTGGGGCAGCAAACAGCAGCTCGCGCCGCTTGCCGTGCGCCGCATCGCCACGCCGCGCCTCTTGGCCGCCTTGCAGGAATGCGCACGCATCGACCGCATCATCAAAGGCGCGGAAACCGGCGCGGCCTGGCCCGCCATCCGCCAGCTGCTGGTGAGCCTGGCCGGCTAGCGCAAATCAAGCCATGCGGCAAGCTTTTGAACCGCATTGAAATTCCACTTCCTTCGGAAGCTCCGTTTTAACTGCGCTGAAGCTTGCGCTTTCAGGTAGCCTGTGCGGCACACGGGAGGCTACCTGAAAAACTATCCCCGCCAGAAACCATCCTTTCCCAATCAAACCAAGGAGAAGCCATGTCCCCAAAAGCCAAAAAAATCCTCATCGGCGCCGCCGTCGCCCTTTTGGGCTGGCGCGGCTACGATGCCGTGAAAACCGTGAAGCTGAGAGAGTTTGTGGAACACTATAATGTCTTCATCGACAACGAAAACCGCTTCGTCTCCCACCTCAACGAGCGCACCGATTTCGGCGCCGTGCCCGAAAACGTGATGATGCCCGTGCGGCACAGCGCCGGCTTCATGGCCAACTCCGACCGCGGCGGCTGCCACTCCATCCCCGACGAAGCCCTCGTTGCCGAATGCACCGGCGCCTTCACCGAATACCACAGCATTCTGCAAGAAGTAGAAAAACAAGGGCTGGACGAAACGCGACTGAAACAAGTGGTGGAACGCGGCGAACGCACACACCGCATCATCAACCAAGTGGCGGCCAAATTCCCAAACCAAGTGGAAGTGCAAAACTAGGCCTTCGCAACAAAACAGGCTACCTGAAAAAGGTTTTCAGGTAGCCTGTTTGCCATTTTCGCCATCAATACTCGCTCAAGGGCTTGGCCGGGTCGTAATGTTCCACTTCCTTCACAATCGCCTGCCCTACGCGCACGCCGTTGTCGGTGTGCGTCATGGTGGGGCTGCCGTGCAGCTCCCAGCCTTGCTGCAAAGCCTCGGTTACACGGCGGCAAAACACGGAATCGTCCGGGCCGGTGAGCATACGGTACACTTTCATCGCGGTCTCCTTCGCTTTCTCAATTCGTGACAACACCTTGCCGGCGTTATCCATTCAAACAAAACAGGCTACCTGAAAACAACACCTGCTTTTCAGGTAGCCCTACGGATTAAAACAGGCTGTCCACCGGATTGCCGCCGCCCTCGCCTGCCGGCTGGCGCGGCACCGGCTGCGGCGCTGGTTTCACCGGCACTTCAATCGGGCGGATTTCGGTTTCCGGCTGCGGCGCCACCGGCTGAATCGGCACTTCCTTCACCACCGCCGGCGCAGAAGCCGCTGCCGCGCGGCGCGGTGCGGCAGGCCTTGCGTTGGCCAGGGGTGCGGAAGCTTGCGAAGCCGCATTCATATCGGCAGCAGGCGGCAGGCTGTAGGTTTGGCCGGCGGCGGCCGATGCGCCGTTGGGCTGCCAGATTTCCACGCCCTGCGCCGCAGAGGCATCCTGACTGTCGGTGCGGCTGTCTGGCCGGCTCAACATCAGCCACGCCATCATCACCAGCGCCATCACCACAACAAACGCCACAACAAACGAAATCAGCACCACGCGGCTGAACATGCTGCGCTGCGGCTTTCTGGAAGAAGGAGGCATCTCTTTGCCAGACATGGGTTTTCCTTAAAATTCAAAAACAGGTGTATCAGCGCACATTGCTGGGCACGAAGGTTTCATACAGCGTTACCACCTGCTGCACGCCGGCAGTGGTGCTCACGGTTTGGCTCACGCGCGCCTGCTCTTCCGGCGTGAGGATGCCCATCACATAAGTGATGCCGTTATACGTAACCACTTTCACATGGTTGGCTGACACGCCCTTGGTGCCGATCAGCGTGGTGCGCACTTTGGACGTGATCCAAGAATCGTTGCTCACGTCGCCGAAGCCGCGGTGGCCGGAGGCTACCTGAATATGGTTGTAGATCTTCTCGGCATTGGGCTGCGAGCGTGCCACGCGTTCCACAAAGGCCTTATCCGCCTCGCTCGCCACCAGGCCCATCAGCAGAATCTGGCGGTTGAAGCTCACCACGGAAAGCTTCGGCTCGAAATTCGGCGTGGTGTTGCTGTTGCGCAGGTGGGTGAGCGCCGTATTTTGGATGCGCACTTCCATCACTTGGTCGTCGGCCTGCGCGCCGGTGCTGCGGCGGTCGGTGGCCGACATCACGCCGAGCGCGCCGGCACCGGCCACGGCGGCAAAACAGCCGGAAAGCGACAGCGGCAGCAGGCACAACAGCAGGAGGCGGAAACTTTTTTTCATGATTGGTCCTTTCGGCAATGATGGGAATGCGGGCGTGATGTTTCAGGTAGCCTTCGGCTATTCTTCAAACAGGGTGGCGTCGATGTGGTCGCACAGGGCGTGAATCAGCAGGATATGGATTTCCTGAATGCGCGCGGTGCGGCGGTGCGGCACGTTGAGCAGCACGTCGCCTTCGGCCAGCACGCCGCCGATTTTGCCGCCGTCGCGGCCGGTGAGCGCCACCACCTGCATGCCCTGCTCGCGGGCGGCTTCGATGGCACAGAGCACGTTGCCGGAATTGCCGGAAGTGGAAATCGCCACCAGCACGTCGCCCGGGCGGCCGAGCGCCGACACCTGGCGGGCGAAGATCTGCTCGAAGGCATAGT
This sequence comes from Eikenella sp. Marseille-P7795, assembly GCF_916618725.1. Classification (NCBI taxonomy): domain Bacteria; kingdom Pseudomonadati; phylum Pseudomonadota; class Betaproteobacteria; order Neisseriales; family Neisseriaceae; genus Eikenella; species Eikenella sp. Marseille-P7795. Next base: position 273,111 of record NZ_CAKAJZ010000002.1, read on the forward strand.
CGTTGCCGATGGCGGTGAGCGCGGAGGTGTCGGTGGTGAGCGCGACGGCGGCCAGCGGCATGCGTTCTTTTTCGAAGCGGCCGGTGAGCTCGGCGGCAAAGTGCTGCGCGTCGGCAGCGGAACCGCCGTTGCCGCAGATGAGGATTTTGCCGTCGGCGGTGAGCGAATTCACCAGCAGCTCGGCGGCGCGGGCGGTGGGCGCAGCCAGCTCTTCGGCACACTGCTGCTTGGCGGCAATGCTGTCTTGAAAATGCTGCAACACACGTTCTGCGGCGGATTTCATCAGAGGCTACCTGAAAAACGAAATGAAAACGCTGGCTATTGTAGCGGCATACGGCGGTTTGAACAATTGCCGGCGCGGGTTGGCGGAGGTAAAGAGGCGAATAAAAGGCTACCTGAAAACGATGTCTTGCGAAGCAAGGCTGAGTTTCTGCGAAGCTAAAGCGCCAGCTTCAGCGAAGCTAAAACGGAGCTTCCGAAGAAAGCAGCGTTTCTGCAAAGCTAAAATGCCGCACAATTTTTCAGGTAGCCTTCCCGTCCCGCACAGCTCGCCGCCTCAATACCCGCCGATATTCTGCACCCACTGCGGCGGGGCGCTGCCTTCGAGCAGCACGGCGTCGAGGCGGCAGGCTTGGTTCGGGGCGTGCTGCTGGAGCCAGGCTTCGGCGCTGCGGCTGAGTTTGGCCAGCTTGGCGGGAGTGATGCTGGCCGCCGCGCCGCCGAAGGACTGGCTGCGCCGCTGCCGCACTTCCACAAATAAGTACACCCCGCCCTGCTCGGCGATGATGTCGATTTCGCCGTAGCGGCAGTGCCAGTTGCGCGCGAGGATACGGCAGCCTTGTTTTTTCAGGTAGCCTGCGGCGGTGTCTTCGGCGGCTTGGCCGGCGGCGTGGTTGAGGCGCATGGGTTTCCTTTCGTGTTATAGTTTGCGGCGTTTCAAACGCAATGATACCCGAAGACAAATGTGGCAAAAAATATTGGATAAGGCGGCGGCGCAAATCGAGCCGCACACGCTGTATGTGGTGGCAACGCCCATCGGCAACCTGGCCGACATCACGCTGCGCGCGCTGGCGGTATTGCAGCGGGCGGATTTGGTGTGTGCGGAAGACACGCGCGTGAGCCAGCAGCTGCTTTCGGCCTACGGCATCCGCGCCAAGCTCATCAGCGTGCGCGAACACAACGAGCGGCAGATGGTGGACACGGTTTGCGCCGCCTTGGCTGCCGGGCAGGTGGTGGCACAGGTGTCGGACGCGGGCACGCCGGCGGTGTGCGACCCGGGTGCGCGGCTGGCTGCGGGCGTGCGCGCGGCGGGCTTCAAGGTGGTGCCGGTGGCGGGAGCGAGCGCGGTGATGGCGACCTTGAGCGTGGCCGGGGTAACGCAATCGGACTTTTATTTTGCCGGCTTCCTGCCGCCCAAGGCGGGTGAGCGCGCACAATGGTTTGAACGCTGGGAAAACGTGCCCTATGCCGTGGCGGCTTTTGAAACACCGCACCGCATCGAGGCGGCGCTCGCGCAGATGGCGGAGCTTCTGCCCGGTCGGCATTTGCTGCTGGCGCGCGAAATCAGCAAAACGTTTGAAACCTTTATCAGCGGCAGCGTGGCCGAAGTGCTGGCCGCCGTGCGCGCCGATGCCAACCAAACGCGCGGCGAGATGGTGCTGGTGCTACACCCGGCCGAAGAGGCGGAAACGGCCGGATTGAGCAAACAGGCGCAGCACATCATGAGCCTGCTCGCCGCCGAGCTGCCGCCGAAAAAAGCCGCCGCGCTGGCTGCAACCATCAGCGGGGCAAACAAAAAGGCGCTGTATGAATGGGCGGTGGCGCAGAAGCGGGAAGAATAAGGGCAGTTTGCTTGAACAGGCGAGAGGCTACCTGAAAATGGTTTTTCAGGGAGCCTCTTATACAGCCGCATCAATGCTAGATTGGGCATGAATGCTTGGCTTAGCGCTCATGCGGTTTGACGTGGGCGTAGCGTTCGCTGAGCTCAATGGGGTAGGTTTTCAGCAGTAGGCAGGAATGGCCCGCGCTGCGTGGGATTCAAGCTTCGCTGCCGTTTTCGTAGTGGCAGTGTTCCAGATGGGCGCTGCTGAAGTTTTGGATGAACTGGGTGGTTTTTTGGTGCGCTTTGCTGGGCGTGATGATTTGGTTTTGCACCGCCTATTCATACACGGGATTGTCAACCGGATAGGCGGTGAGCAAGCCGCTGAGGGCGTGTTTTTGAATCCAACGCTCTGCATTTTCTTTGCAAAAAAGCAGGCGGACACATTTTGGCTGCCACTGCCTTGAAATACCCAAACCCGATTATCTGCCCGGCTCATGCCGCACCCCCTTGCTTGAGCCGCTCGCGCAGTTTGCCGTTTTCGCCGAATTCGGCCAGCGTGCCGCCGAGGTCGAACCAGACTTGCTGGCTTGGCTCCCCGCCTTTGCCGTCGAGGTGCCAGACCGCCCAGCTATACACGCCCCGGAGCTCGTGGGTGCGGCCGCCGGAGGAGGCGTGCAGGCAGAATTCGAAGGCGACGGCGGTGCGGCTCACGGCCACGATGTTGGGGTCGCCGGCGGAGCGGGTGGCGGCGGTGAGCCAATCGGGCGGGGAGGTAACGGCGAAATCGAGCAGGCGGCTGTCGGTGGCTTGGGCGCGCAGGATGCTTTCGATGCTGGCGCGGATTTCGGCGTAGGGCTCGGCGGCGAGCCATTGCAGCATGTGGCGGGTGTCGTCGAGGAGTTGGAAGTTGTCTGGCATGGGTTTGGAATCCTGTGTTGGCTATTGGCTTTGCAAGGTATCGTTTTAGCTTCGCAGAAACTCCGCCTCCTTCGGAAACTTCGTTTTAGCTCCGCAGAAACTCCGCCTCCTTCGGAAACTTCGTTTTCAGGTAGCCTCTGTTTGGCAGATGGGGCTACCTGAAAGTTTGGACTAACGAGATGGGGCGATGTTTCTGCGCAGCCACAAATGGCGGGCTATGCCGGGGAACGCTTAATTCAGCGCGTTCAGGCGTTCGGCCAGGCGGCTGCCACCGAATTCGGCCAGCGTGCCGCGCAGGTCGAGCCAGGTTTGCTGGCGCTGTTCGGCGGGAGGGCGGTTGAGGCGGCTGCCTGCCCAGGTGTACACGCCGCGCAGTTCGTGGGTTTTGCCCCGGCCGGACACGTGCAGCACAAACTCAAACGCCAGGCCGGTACGGCGGGCGGCAACGGTTTGGCCGTTTTCTTCTTCCTGCGCGGTAACGGTTTGCCATTGCGGCATGGAGGTGGCGGCGATGCTGAGCAGGCGGCTGTCGGAAACTTGTTGGCGCAGCAGGTGTTCGATGTTTTGGCAGATGTGTTGGTAGGGGGCGTCAGCCAGCCATTGCAGCATATGGTAGGAGGCGTGCAGCATTTGGAAATCGTAGAGGTCGGTGGCATGCGGCTCGGGTGGTGGCATATTGATTCGGCGTTGCTGGTATGCAGCCGTTTCTTGTTGCTGTATAGGTGATGCCACTCCACTCTTGTTAAATAGGTTAACAAATACAACATACACTACGGCAATTATGAAAATAATCAGTAGCAAAATACCACCCCAACCAAGCATAAGAAATGGTAACAATATGAATATGCCCAGAATGGGACCCCAAACATAAAGCACTACAATCACTGCAACCACTGCAACCACTCTCACAAAAGTTCGCAGGAAATCATTCATCATCTCTCTCCAATCATCTTTTACACCAAACTATCCTTATCTATTTTTCAGGTAGCCTCCACCCCCGCCAAGAGGCTACCTGAAAACCTCCCGCTAATGCGCGTGATGGTGGCGATGCTGCATCCCGCCCGCTTCCTCCGCCGGGCTTTTCACTTCCACCTGCACGGTTTGCGCCGGAGCGTGGCGGAATTTCAGCGTGAGCGGGAAGCGGCTGCCGGCGGCGAGCGGCTGTTTGAGGCCGATGAGCATGATGTGGTGGCCGCCGGGCTTGAGCTCGGTGCGCGAACGCTCGGGCAGCGGCAGGCCGTGCGGCATGGCCTGCATGCGCATTTGCCCGCCCTGCATGATGTGCTCGTGGATTTCCACGCGCTCGGCCACGGGCGTGCTGCCGCCGATGAGCGCGTCGGCGGGGCGGCCGTTTTCCAGCCGCACAAACACGCCGCCGGACTGCATGCCGGGCACGGTGAAGCGCGCCCAGGCTTGGCTGGCGTGCACTTCGGCCTGCGCGGCGGCGGCCAGGCACAGCAGGCAGGCGGCGAGGAGGGAGGGCTTGTTCATCATCATTCCTTTCTTGTCAATTGCTTACAGCGTATTCAAAGCCATCAGCCAAAACGCGGCCAGCAGCAGCAATGCCACCATCTGCGCCGCCGAGCCGGCATCTTTGGCGATTTTGGAGAGCGGGTGCAGTTCTTCGGAAATCCTGTCCACCACGGCTTCAATGGCGGTGTTGAACAGCTCCACAATCAGCGAGAGCAGCGAAGCGCCCACCAGCAGCATGCGCACGGGCGTGTCGAAATCGAGGCAGCAGGCCAGGGGCAGCAGCACGGCGTGCAGCCACACCAGCTGGCGGAAGGCGGCTTCGTTGCGGTAGGCGGCGGCGAGGCCGTCGCGGGAATACTGTGCGGCGGCGATGATGCGCGCGAGGCCGCGTTTGCCGGGTTTCATAAAAGCTCCTTTGGATGCGGATGATGTGAATGAAGGCCATACCAAGCGGCAGCAAAAAACACCGCTTGGGCAATATTAAACGTGGCGCCGCCGATGGCTGCCGCCCAGACCGATTGCGGAAACAGGCTGCACACGAGCGCCACCGCCGCGCCCACCGGCAGCGGATTGGCCCACGCCGATGCTCGCGGCAAAACAGAGCGCCCGCGCACGGTTTGCACCAGCAACACCAGCCAGCCCGCGGCCAGCAGCCCCACCGAGGCAAACCAATGCACCGCCAGCATGGCATGAAACGCCCGAAACTGCGCCAGCAGCGGCAGATGGGCTGCGGGCGGGCTGTGCAGCAGGGTTTGCGCGCTGATGCCCATATAATAAAAGCCCGCATGCCCCAAGGGCGAGAGCGCATAGCCCGCCAAGAGCAGGCACAACACCGCGCGCGCCGCCCTGCCGCGCAGCAAACGGCACACGCCGAAAGCCGCAGCCAGATAAAACACCGCACTAAACGTGGCCGGCAGCACGCCCCAAAACAGCCGCTGCGGCGAGCCGGCCAGCATCAGGACCGCCAAATCCACATCGTCGCCCAAGGCAGCGGCCAGCGTGTGCGAAAACAGCGGATATTGCTCGGGCGTTTGCACAAAGCCCACCAGCAGCATATCTGCCGCCGTCCAACACAGCGCGGCAAACAGGCCGGATAGAAATAATGTGCGTGGTTCGGTCATGCTGGCGTGCTCCGAATGATGGGTGAGGCTACCTGAAAAATCAGGGCGGCAACAAAGCGGAAACGAGCAATGCGGCTCGGCACGAAGGGCAAACCTGCGGTTTGCCTGCCCTTCCCACAGGATGCAGTACAGGCTGCGCTGAATTTTTCAGGTAGCCTTCAATCGTGCGCGTGCAATGTGCAAACAATTGAATACAATGCGTTCCCATTTTTCAGGTAGCCTCTACCCTGTCGCAGGCTACCTGAAAGCGCAGCTTCAACGCAGTTAAAACGAAGTTTCTGAAGGAAGCGAAGTTTCTGCGAAGCTAAAACGATGTTTGAGCATAGCCCAAGCAAAGTTTCTGCGAAGCCAAAGCGCGAGCTTCCATTCCGCAACGCCTACCGCGCATTGCGTTCCACCGCGTCGATAAACTTAGCCGCCACATCAAAGCCCTTCTGCTTCATGATTTCCTGGAAACCGGTGGGGCTGGTTACGTTCACTTCGGTGAGATATTCGCCAATCACGTCCAAGCCCGCCAGCAAAATGCCGCGCCGTTTCAGCTCGGGGGCGAGGGTTTCGGCGATTTCGCGGTCGCGGGCGGACAATTCCTGCGCCACACCGCGTCCGCCTGCGGCCAAATTGCCGCGCGTTTCGCCCTGCTGCGGGATGCGCGCCAGCGCGTAGGGCACGACTTCGCCGTCTATCACCAGAATGCGTTTGTCGCCGTGCACGATGTCGGGGATATAACGCTGCGCCATGATGGTGCGCGTGTCGAGCCGCATCAGGGTTTCGAGGATGCTGCCGATGTTGGGGTCGCGCGCGGTGAGGCGGAAGATGCCCATGCCGCCCATGCCGTCCAGCGGTTTCACGATGATGTCGCCGTGTTCGGCTAGAAAGGCGCGCACATCGGCGGCGCGGGTGGAAACGAGCGTGGGTGCGGTGAATTGGGGGAAGTTCAGAATCGCCAGTTTTTCGTTGAAATCGCGCATGGCCTGCCCGCTGTTGAATACGCGCGAACCCTGTTGTTCGGCAAGAGTGAGCAGTTGGGTGCTGTATAAATATTGTATATCGAACGGCGGGTCGGTGCGCATAATCACGGCGTCGAAATCGCTCAGCGCGCGCTGCTCGGCGGAGGCTACCTGAAACCAATTGTGATCGTGGTCGCTTTTTGCGCCGATAAATTGGAACGGCGCGGCTTGGGCGATGACTCGGCCGTTTTGCACGGAGAGTTCGCCTGCGAGCGCGTGGTGCAGCGTGTGGCCGCGTTGGGCGGCTTCGCGCATCATGGCGTAGGTGGTGTCTTTGTAGGTTTTGAAGCTGGAAAGCGGGTCGGCGATGAAGAGGATGTTCATGGGCTGTCCTTAAAATCAGTGTGCGGATAAGGGCGTTATGATAAACCAAAAGCGCTCGGCACACCCGCCGCCCGGGCAAGCCGCGCCCGAGTACGCAAAATCGCCGCCATAAACCCGCGCTATAAAGGCAGGCCGCCATTTGCCCCCAAGCCACGGCGGGGCTATACTTCGCACCCTGTTTCCCATCACACGCACCCAAAAGGATAATACGGATGAATGCCATTGCCGACGTGCAAAGCAGCCCCGACCAACGCAATATGCCCATCAACCAAGTGGGCATCAAAGACCTGCATTTCCCGCTGCAAATCCAAAGCGCGGAAGGCGTGCAGCACACCATCGCCCGCATCGGCATGACCGTGGCCCTGCCCGCCTCGCAAAAGGGCACGCATATGTCGCGCTTCGTGGCGCTGATGGAAGAGCGACAGCACCTCGTGCTCGACTTCGCCAGCCTGCACCAGCTCACGCTCGACATGCTCGAACGGCTCGACGCCCAAGCCGGCCGCATCACCATCAGCTTCCCCTTCTTCCGCAAAAAAGCCGCCCCCGTGAGCGGCATCACCTCCTTCCTCGACTATGCCGTCACCTGGCAGGGCGAAGTGCAGGCAGGCGGAGAATACAGCTACCAAATCAAAGTATTGGCACCGGTAACCAGCCTCTGCCCCTGCTCCAAGGAAATCTCGCAATACGGCGCGCACAACCAGCGCTCGCACGTTACCGTAACCCTCACCTGCCACAAACAGGAAGTTTCCATTGAAGAAATCATCGACTTGGTGGAAAACAAAGCCTCCTGCCAGCTCTACGGCCTGCTCAAGCGCCCCGACGAGAAATACGTTACCGAACACGCCTACGAAAACCCCAAATTCGTGGAAGACATGGTGCGCGACATCGCCGTGGCGCTAAAACACGACCCGCGCATCGACCGCTTCACCGTGGAAAGCGAAAACTTCGAAAGCATCCACAACCACTCGGCCTATGCGCTGATTGAGTATCCCTAAGGCACAACATTGCCGCACAAAGCAAAGGCTACCTGAAAATGCAGATTCAACGAAGTTAAAATACAGTGCAGCGAACTTTCTGCGAAGCCAAAATTTTCAGGTAGCCTTTGTTTATCTAAGACTACACACCATATACATTTCCTTAACCAGCTAACTCATCCGCAATCTCCTCCGCCTGTTTCAGCACAAATTCCACCGCGCCTTCTGCCTGATCGGGCGGGTATTTGTATTTCTGCAAGGCGCGGCGAACCAGCAACCGGATTCTTGCCCGCACGGCTTCCTTATGCTGCCAATCAATACTCACCGATTTACGCAAAATATCGGTAATTTCTTTTGCCAATTTGGAAAGCACTTCATCATTCATCAATTCCCTTGCGCTGTCATTTTGGGCTAGCGCGTCGTAAAACGCCAATTCTGCGCTGTTTAAACCCAATTTTTCGCCACGCGATAAGCGCTCGGAAAAATCCCGCCCCATTTGCACGAGGGCGTCGAGAATTTCTACCACGCTCAAATTATGATTGTGATATTGCGTGAGTGCTTCTTGCAAGCGTTGCTCAAAATCTTTTTGTGCTGTCAGATTACGGCTGGCTTTGGCTTTGATTTCCTGCTTCAAATAACGCTCCATTGCCAGCACCCACAGGCTTTTGATCTCAGAGTTTTTGATTGCCTGCAAAAATTCGTCGGAAAGCAAATTAATCTGCGTTTGTTCTTTGCCTAATAAATCGAACAAATCAATCGTGCCTTCCGACACAATGCTTTGGTTAATCAAGGCTTTGAGCTGAATCAAGCGTTCGTTTGAGCCTTTGCCATTTTGCGAACGTTTAGAAAGTACAGCACGCACCGCATCATAAAAAGCAATTTCTTGCTGATACGGCTCGGCTTCAGGCAACGCACCGCATAAGGCGTAGCCTTTTTTCAAACTGCCGACGGCTTTTAGAAAGGCTTTTTTACGCGGTTCTGGGTCGTCCGCATTATGCCAATGTTGCTCGTGGGCTTTGCCTTCGTTGGGAAGCTGATCCAGCGTGGCGATATGGTTCGCCGCTTGTGCGACGGCTTCGATCAATACCGCAGGTTCGGTTTTTTGAATTGCCGCCTGAACATCAAAGGTTTTGCCTTCGATTTTTGTATCGAACAACGTGCGGACAAATTCGAGCTGTTCTTTCATTTTGAAGAACACGCTTTGCACGTCTTCCGCCAATTGCCCTTTGCCGGTGGAGTTGGTGTATTGCAGCGTTGCGTCGCGCAGCTCTTCCGCCAGGCCGACATAATCGACAATCAGCCCGCCGTTTTCGCGGCTTTTGTTGGCGAACACACGGTTCACGCGCGTAATCGCCTGCATCAGGTTATGCCCCTTCATCGGCTTATCGAGATACATGGTGTTACAGCACGGCGCATCAAAACCCGTCAGCCACATATCGCGCACAATCACCACTTTCAGCGAATCGGCTGGGTCTTTAAAACGGCGTTCCAGCGTTTGCTTTTCCTGCTTGCTGTAAACGTGTTTCTGCATTTCGGGCGCATCGCTTGCCGAACCTGTCATCACAATTTTAATCGCCCCTTCATTGATGCCGTCTGAATGCCATTCAGGGTGCAGGGCGATAATCTGATTGTACAAATCCACGCAAATTTGACGGCTAGACACCACAATCATCGCCTTGCCTTCTTGCTGCTGATTGCGTTTGGCAAAATGCTCGACGAAATCGGCCGCTAAATCGTGCAACCGTGCTTCCGAACCGAGCAATTTTTCCCGCAGGCGCAATTTCGGGTTATCTTCGCCTTCCAGCAGCTCGTCAATTTCCGCAAACAGCTCCTCGTGGTTTACATTTTCCGCCAGCTTGATTTGGCGGGCTTCATAAACAATCGGCACGGTCGCGCCATCTTCCACTGCGTCTTGCAAATCGTAAATCGATACATACTGCCCGAACACATCCTGCGTATCGCGATCTTCCAGACTGATTGGCGTACCCGTAAAGCCGATAAAGGAGGCATTCGGCAGAGCATCGCGCAAATGGCGGGCATAACCTGCCTGGAATTTGCCGTTTTGCAATTTTTGCGTGAAGCCATATTGACTGCGGTGCGCTTCGTCGCTAATCACAATAATGTTGGAACGGCTGTTCAGCACAGGGAATTGGCTTTCTTCCTCATCCAGGCCGAATTTTTGAATGGTGGTGAAGAACACGCCGCCCGATTCCCGCTCGCTCAATAATTGGCGCAAGGCATCGCGGTCTTCCACCTGCTGTGGCGTTTGCTTAATCAGGGCTTTGCCACTGCTGAATGTTTGGAACAACTGACCGTCCAAATCGTTGCGGTCGGTCACGACTAAAATGGTTGGATTCTTCAATTCCGGTTGGGAAAGCAGTTTGCCCGCGTAAAACAACATGGAAATGGATTTGCCCGAACCCTGTGTATGCCACATCACGCCGATGCGTTTGTCGCCTTGCTCACTTGTGGCAAAAATCGTGGATTCCACCGCTTCATTCACGCCGTAGTATTGATGATAAGCGGCGATTTTCTTGATTAACGCACCGTTAGAACCGCGTTCAAACAGCACGAAATAACGCACATAATCCAGCAATTTTTGCGGCGTAAGTAAACCGTTGAGCAGACTTTCCAGCTCGTTTTCAAATGGCTTCCTCTTGCTTTGCGCCTTTTCATCCACCACTTTCCACGGCGTAAAACGCTGAAAATCCGCCGACAGCGAACCGAGCCTTGCATTCAAGCCGTCTGAAATAATCAGTGTTTGGTTATAAACGAACAAATCGGCGATTTCATCTTTATAAGTCTGCAACTGATTGAACGCCTGCAACAAATCCGCCGATTCGCGCAGCGGATTTTTCAGCTCAAACACCACCAGCGGCAAGCCGTTTACAAAGCCGATAATATCGGGAATCCGCTTGCCGCCTTTACGACTGCGGATTTCCAGCTGATTGACCATCACAAAGCGGTTGTTCGTTACACACTCAAAATCCACCAAACGCGCTACATCAAATTTCTGCTCACCGTTTTGCTGATATTCCACCTTTACGCCATCACGCAACAGCTGATAAAACGCCTGATTTCGCCCAACCAGCTCGCCGATTTCGCTTTTGGTCGCCAAAGCCACCACCGAATCCACCGCATTTTCAGGTAGCCTCGGGTTGAGCTTGCGCACCGCCGCACGCAGCTGCGCTACAAACACCACCCCGCCCAAATCGCCACGGGCAAAGTCGCCTTCGGCAACGGATAAGTCTTTGCCGTAGTGGTGTTCCCAGCCGAGTTTTTCTAAACGTTTTAACGTTAGTTGTTCAATATCGTTTTCGTTAATCATAGATATTCCTGTTAAATCTTTGACGTATTGCACACGCCCTGTTAAACACGTTCTATAAATCGTTATTTAATAATCTAGGCAACAATAAATCCCTTGTGTTTTGAAGATTGATATTTTCCAATCTGTTCAATACGATTTTTTCCAATAAATTTCCGATTGTGTTATTTGCTAATAACTCATCATTTGGCACAACACACATTGCGCCTGACAAATGCTCACGCTTAATATGTCCCATTGTTACCGCTTTATCGTAAGCGATACGTTGAAATTCGGCTAAATGATGTTTGGTGTAAAAATAATAGAACCATTTAGGGTATGTTTCAGATGTAACTTTAAATAAATGCTGATTTAAAGCCGCTTTACCGCCACACCAAATATCAACCAATAAACTGCCAGACCAAGAAAAAACAATATCGCCGTTATCAATAATACATTCAGGTTTAATACTTGCTTTGGCTTTTTCTTCACCGTCAGCATAGCCTTGTCTTAATTGGGTAATTTTCACAACAGGTAAAAATGGTTCATCACCCTCTGGGCGGAATTTTTGCAATGCCAAGCCATTTTGATAATTGGCAATTTCATCTAGGGATTTAACCTCCCACCCCCTCGGCACTTCCACCCCATCAACTTCCCCCATCTCATTCGGAAATGCTGCCGCAATCTCTGCCAATTCCGCATAACGTTCAGGCTCAAATGCGGTGAGTTCTTCCGCTGTTTTTCCGCTGATTGCCGACATTGCGGCAAGTTCTGCTTCGGCTTGGGTTTTGCCGTCACGAAGGGCGGCGGTTTTGGCGCGGACGGGGTCGAAATCCACAAACCAGCTTTTGAAAATCGCTTGGGCGATGTGTTCCAGGGTTTGGTTGATTTGGGTGTTGAGTTGGATTTTTGCATCAAGGCTACCAAGAATATTAGCTATTTCTTTCTCTTTATCTATACCTAAATCTGAAATTAGAATACTAGATAAATGATTTCGATTTAATGTGGGTACACCAGTTCCAACATTAAAACTTGTAAAATCAATACTTTTTAGTAAGTAATAGATAAATCTTGGATAATGTCCTTTAAAATCTTTTACATATAGCGTTGTATTTAATGGGAAAAAATCTTTTTCAATATATTGTCCACCTCCAATACTTCCGCTTCTTCCAATTACGACGCCTGGTGCTTTCACTTTTATCTCATTGTGATAACCAGCAATTCCTGTTGAAGCTACAACAGGAACATTTCCCGCAATTCTTTTGCTACTCGGTAAATCAAAACCACGTTGTAAAGTTATAAATTCATTTAATGGAATTTTACTCATACCCCAATCCCCCCAAATTCTTCTTAATCTCCGCTTCCAATTCCGCGCTTTTTGCAAACTGTTCTTTTAAAAGAGCGGTCAGATTTTGCATTTTTTCTGCAAATGGCACGCCGTCGTCTTCTTGTTCTGCTGTGCCGACGTATCTGCCCGGGGTTAGCACAAAATCGTTGCCTGCGATTTCTTCCAAGGTGGCGGATTTGCAGAAGGCGGGCTTGTCTTCATAGCTGTCGGATTTTTGCCATGCGTGGAAGGTGTTGGCGATTTGGGCGATGTCCTCAAGCGTGAAATCACGCAATACGCGGTCTTTCATATAGCCGATTTGGCGTGCATCGATAAACAGTACCTCTCCTTTGCGTGCTTTGTTGCGGTTTAAGAACCAGATGCACGCGGGGATTTGGGTGTTGGTGAAGAGCTGACCGGGCAGGGCGACCATGGCTTCTACAAGGTCGGCTTGCACGATGGCTTTGCGGATTTCGCCTTCGTTGTTGGTTTGGCTGCTCATCGAGCCGTTGGCGAGCAGGAGAGCCATTTTGCCGTTGGGCGAGAGGTGGTAAATCATATGTTGCAGCCACGCGAAGTTGGCGTTGCCTTTTGGCGGTGTGCCGTATGCCCAGCGCGGATCGTCGGCGAGGGATTCGCTCCACCAGTCGCTGCTGTTGAACGGCGGGTTCGCCATGATGAAGTCCATTTTTTTGTCGAGATGTTGCGGTTGGGCGAAGCTGTCGGCGTTGTGTTTGCCGAAGTCGTAATCAATGCCGCGAATTGCCATATTCATGGCGGCGAGTTTCCAAGTGGTCGGGTTGAACTCTTGCCCGTAGATGGAAACTTGGTTGATGTTGCCTTGGTGGGCGGTGATAAAGCGTTCGGTTTGCACGAAGAAGCCACCGCTGCCCATGGCGGGGTCGTACACGCGCCCTTTGTAGGGTTCGAGCATTTCGACGATGAGGGAAACGATAGATTTTGGGGTGAAATACTGCCCGCCGCGTTTGCCTTCCGCTTGGGCGAATCTGCCGAGGAAGTATTCGTAAACGTGCCCGAGTATGTCTTTCGCGCCTAAATGCACGGGTTCGCCGTTGTAGGTGGGCGCGGTGAAGTTGGTGTCGGAGAAGAGGATAATCAGCCCGCGCAAGGTGTCTTCATCCACCGCATAGCCGCTGATGCGTTGCAGTACGCCTTTGAGTTTTTCGTTGTCTTTTTCAATGGCGTCAAAGGCGTCGTCAATCAGCCGTGCCACGCCTGCGAATTTCCCGCCCCAAGGGAGTTCTGCGCCTGTGTTGAGAATCGAGACTTCCTGCAAGGCTTGCCAGCGCGCAGAGACAGGCACCCAGAACACGTTGTCGGCGGTGTAATAATCGCGGTTTTCCAGTTCAGCATTAAGGGCTTTTTGGTATTCCGTCTCGGTGTCGTAAAAAGTGCGGTCAAGATAAAGTGGATTTTCAGGATCAGTGAGTTCCGCCAAGATTTTGGCTTGCTGGGCGGTGAAGCTGTCGGAGATGTATTTTAAGAAGATAAGCCCGAGAACGATATGTTTATAGTTCGCGGCATCGAGCTGCTGACGGAGGCGGTCGGCGGATGACCAGAGTTTTTCGTCGAGGTCGTTAAGGAAGGCTTGTTGGATAGATACAATTTGTTTGTTTGATGTCTGCATCATATTGAAATCCTTAATAAATTTTATAAACCGATAGACTATGATTTTGTAAATTTTTGTTATATCAGGCGAATTATAGCCGTGCCTGATTGGACTGTCATTTTTCTACCCTAGAAAAAGGCTACCTGAAAACTCTTAGCTTTGCAGAAACTCATCCTTGCTTCGCAATACTTTATTTTCAGGTAGCCTTTCTAATTGTGCTTTGCCTAATACTAACGCTTCAGCCAAGCCCGTTTCAGCATCAGCCACCAATCTTTCGCGCCGAGCACGGGGCGGCGGGTGAACACGTCGTAGCGGTTGGCTTCCAGCTTGCGCAGGATGGTTTGCCCGCCGAGGATGATCAGGCGCAGCTCGAAGCCGATGCGGCCGGGCAGGGTTTTGCCCAGCGGGGAGCCGGCTTTGAGCATTTTGTGGACGCGCTCGCATTGGTGCGCCATCAGGCGTTGGAAGGCGGTGTCGGCCTGGCCGGCGGCGATTTGCGCTTCGCTCACGCGGAATTTTTGCAGGTCGTCTTGCGGTAGATACACGCGGCCTTTCTGCCAATCCACGGCCACGTCCTGCCAGAAGTTGATGAGCTGGAGGGCGGTGCAGATGCCGTCGCTTTGGGCGAGGCTGAGCGGGTCGGTGTGGCCGTAGAGGTGCAGCAGCAGGCGGCCGATTGGGTTGGCGCTGCGGCGGGCGTAGTCCACCAGCTCGCCGAAGTGCTGATAGCGGGTTTTCACCACGTCTTGGCTGAAGGCGGAGAGCAGATCGTAGAAGGGCTCGAGCGGGAGGCTGAAGGGCTGCACGGCTTCGTGCTGGAGCCGCTGCATGAGCTCGGTGTGCGGGCTTTGGCTGGCAGCGATGCGGCCGAGCTCGGCGCACAGGCTGTCGAGCCGGCGCAGGCGTTCTTCGTTGGGCAGGCTGCCTTCGTCGGCCATATCGTCGGCGGTGCGGGCGAAGGCGTAGATGGCGTGCACGGGGCGGCGCAGGCGGCGCGGCAGGGCCAGCGAGCCGACGGGGAAGTTTTCGTAGTGTCCGACCGACATAGGTGTCCTTGTGTGTGTCTAAATGATTTTCAGGTAGCCTCAAGCGGCTTGCCGGCGCTTATTTTTCAATCAGGAATAGGCCGTTAAACGTTTTCCGGGCGAAGAGCTCGGGCAAATCGGCCAGCGGGATGGAGGCGGGCTGGTGTTTGTCGGGGTTTAAATCGGCGTGATTATCGTTGATGAAGATAAACAGCACGGGCTGCACGCAGGGGTGGCGCAGGCGCTCGGCGATAAATTGCGATAGCTGCTGCGGCAATTCGGAACCGGGTCGATAAACGGCCGATGCCGCGCCCCAGCCAAATTCCCAAGCCGCGATGCTTTTCCCCTTGCGCCGCAACGTGATGGGCGAGGCTTCAAACGCTTCGGGAAGGCGGAAGCGGTTTACTTCGCCGTATCCGGCGTAATCGGCCGAGGGCCGGTTTTCTTCAAAATATAGGATGCTCACGCTCATGATGCAGGCCGATGCCGTGGCGGGAAGAGGCTACCTGAAAAATTTTGGCTGCGCAGAAACTCAGCTTGGGCTGCGCCCAAACCTCGTTTTAACTGCGTTGAAGCTTCGCTTTCAGGTAGCCTTTTGCCTGCCGCGCTATTTCTGCCAATAGGCTTTCACGTTCACAAATTCATACAGCCCGAATTCGGAAAGCTCGCGCCCGAAGCCGGAATCTTTCACGCCGCCGAAGGGCAGGCGCAAATCGCTGCTGGTGTGGCGGTTGATGAACACGCTGCCGGCTTCAATTTGCTGGCCGAGCTCCCAGGCTTTGTCGAGGTTGGCGGAGTAGATGCTGGCGCCGAGGCCGAAGGGGTTGTCGTTGGCCAGGCGCACGGCGTCGGCGGCATCGCGGGCGTGGAAGATGCCCACGGCGGGGCCGAACACTTCTTCGCGGTACATGCGGCAGGCGGGGGTGATGTTGTCCAGCACGGTGGCGGGGTAGAAGGTGGTATCGGCTTCGTTGGGCAGCTCGCCGCCGAGCAGGAGCTTGGCGCCGTGTTCGAGCGCGTCTTGCACTTGTTCGTGCACTTGCAGCTGGAGGTCTTTGCGGTGCAGCGGGGCGAGGGTGGTGTCGGGATCGAGCGGGTTGCCGCGGGTGAGGCGGCGGCAGTGTTCGAGGAAGAGATGGGTGAATTCGGCGGCGATGCCGCTGGTGAGGATGATGCGTTTGCCGGCGTTGCAGGATTGGCCGGCGTCGCGGAAGCGGGCGTAGCAGGCGTCGGCGGCGGCTTGGGCGATGTCGGCGTCGTCGAGCACAATGAAGGCGTTGCTGCCGCCGAGCTCCATCACGGATTTTTTCAGGTAGCCTCCGGCGTAGGCGGCAAGGCGGCGGCCGACATCGGCGGAGCCGGTGAAGGCGAGCGCGTTGGTGTGCGCGATGGCGTGCTCCACGTCTTCATGGGCGAGCCAGGCGGGGCGCCAGGGCAGCTCGCTGCCCACGGTGTCGAACAGGGCGGCGGTAACGCGGGCCACGCTGGGCGCGGGTTTCACCAGGCAGGCGTTGCCGGAGCAGAGGGCGGGCACGGCAAAGCGGATAATCTGCCACACGGGGTAGTTCCACGGCATCACGGCGAGCACCACGCCGAGCGGCTCGAAACGCACTTGGCTGAGGCTGGCCTGGGTGGCGATGGTTTGGTGTTGCAAAAGCTGCGGGGCGAGCTTCACATAATAGCGGATGAGGGAAACGGACTTTTCCATCTCGGCTTCGCACTCGCGCAGGCAGCGGCCGACTTCTTGGCAAATCATGCGGGCGAGGCGGGGTTTTTCGGCTTCGAGGCGGTCGGCGAAGGCGGCAAGCATGGCCACGCGCGCCTGCACGCCGGCGGCGGCAAAGCGGCGCTGGGCGGTGCGCATTTCGGCCAGGGATTGGCCGAAAGCGTCCATACTGTCGGCGGGGCGTTCGTATAGCAGGGTGTTGCTCACGACGTCGCGGCTGTAAAACATGGCGGGTTCCTTTCTCTATTGGCTTTGGATTAACTGGTTTGCAGGTGGCCTGCCATGCGGAAGGCTACCTGAAAATTGATGTGCGGGTTTTTGTTGTTTTAATTTTTGTTCCCTACCGGGATGGGGCTAGGCTTTTTCGGCCACGGCAAAGGCCACCACCGTGCCGTTGTCGTCGCTCAAGCTCAGGTGCACGCGGGCGATGCCCTGCTCATCCAGCCAGGCCTGCAAGGGCGGCTCGGCCACAAACTCGGGGCGGCCGAGCTTGTCGTGGGCGATGGAAATGTGGTGCAGCGTAACCGGCGCGCGCAGGCCGGTGTGCACGGCTTTGGCAAAGGCTTCTTTGGCGGCAAAACGCTTGGCCAGGAAGTTGGTTTTGTTGCCGGCGGTGCGCCATTCCAAAAGCTCGATGCGGCTGAGCAGGCGCTCGGCCAGCGCGTGGCCGTATTTGGCGTGCAGCTTTTCGATGCGGCTGATGGAGAGGATGTCGGTGCCGATGCCGTAGATCATGTGCGCTTCCGTGGGCGGGTGGTGGGTAGGGCGCATTGTAGCGCATTTTAGTGCGGCTCTTCATGGGGGAGCGGGCGGTTTGGGCGCGATGCCGTTGCGCCATATTTAAGAACAATGCTGCGCCGGCTCGCCTTGCCTCATCCTTAAATGGGAAACGGCTCATCAAACAGGCTCCCTGAAAAAACACAGCGCCGCGAAGTTTCTGCGCAGCCAGAATTTTCAGGTAGCCCGAAGCCTTCCCCGCCATTACACGATCAAACAAGCATATCCGCTATAGCGAACCAACTTAACTTTCGCTACGGCGTTAGCTCGCCTTGCCGTACTCCTGTACTGCCTGCGGCTCGCTGCCTTGTATCGAAAGCTAATTTGATTCGCTATATAATGCCGCTTTCCCCATTTTCCCGCCTGCCATGGACTACGCCGCCCAACTGGCCGCCCTCGCCGCCGCCCAAACCGCCACCATCGCCCGCCACACCCTCAGCAACGGCGAAACCGTGTGGCTGCGCAAAGCCGCCCCGCGCCAAGCCGCCTGGCGCTACAGCCTGCTCAACGGCCTAGGCAAAATCCTCCGCCTCGGCGTGCTCACCCCCGTGCCCAACCCCGGCGGCAACGCCGGTATCGCCATCGAAGCCGGCCGCCTGCGCGAGTTGGCCGCCGCCGGCATCACCGCGCCCCGGCTTCTCGCCGTGCAGGAAAACGCCCTTTTGATGAGCCATGTGGGCGAGCAAACCCTGCTCATCGCCATCGAAAAACAAATCGAAACCGGCAGCCTCGAAGGCTGGCTGCAAGGACTGCACGCCATCGAAGCCGTGCACCGCCAAGGGCAATACCTCAGCCAGGCCTTCGCCCGCAATATGGTGCTCACCGCAGAAGGCGGCATCGGCTTCATCGACTTTGAAGACAACCCCGCACTCGTGCTCAGCCTCCCGCTCTGCCAAGGCCGCGACTGGCTGTGCTACCTGCAATCCACCGCCGACAACCTCCGCCGCCAAGGCCTGCTTGACCAAGCCGCCGGCTTGTGCAAAACCTGCCTGAGCCGGCAAAACCCCGCTATAATCCGCACCTTGCAGCGCAGCGTGCGCCCCCTATCCTGGATGCGCGGCATCCAATCCGAACGCTGGGGCTGCGACACCCTGCGCCTGGCCGCCCTGGCCGACCTGTTTTACCGTATGGGCAAAATCTGAAGACAGGCTTCAGGCGGCCGCACCGCAAAAGGCTACCTGAAAGCGTAGCTTCAACGCAGTTAAAACGAGCAAAGCGAGTTTTGCTAAAACAGGCCAAACGCCGCACCGCCAAACTCAGCCAAACCGCCCGCCCATTTTCAGGTAGCCCGCCCCACCCGCAACAACACACCGAACCATGAACAACCCCCGCCTCCTCCTCTGCACCGGCACCCTCCTCGCCGCCGCCCAGTCTGCCGCCCAAACCGTGCCGCAGCCCGCCCTCGCCTGCACCCAAATCAGCGACCCCGCCGCCCGCCTCGCCTGCTACGACCGCACCCTCGGCGCCCAGCTACCCCCCACCCAAGCCCTGCCCGACTCCGCCGAAGCCAAACCCGCCATCGACTTGGAAAAAAGCATCGAGCAGAGCCAAGAGCAGCGCAGCCGCAAATCGTGCTCACCAATCCCCGCCGCCCCCACCCAGCCTCAAGCCTACACCCCCCTCAGCCTCGCCTACGACCTCGACGTCAACCACGAAACCGGCATCCTCACCGCCCGCGCCCACCGCCCCATGTACCTCCTGCCCGGCTGGTACAACAGCGCCCCCAACCGCAATCCGTCCTCCCCCGAGCACACCTCCGCCATCAAAGAGCAGCAAAACCAAAACCATATCGAAGCCAAGATGCAAATCTCCTTCAAAACCAAGCTGCTGCAAGACCTATTCGGCACCAACGCCGACCTCTGGTTCGGCTACACCCAAGTTTCCCACTGGCAGGTATACCAAGGCTCCATGTCCTCCCCCTTCCGCAACACCGACTACGAGCCCGAAATCTTCCTTACCCAGCCCGTGAAAGCCTCCCTGCCCGGCGGCGGCAGCCTACGCATGCTCGGCATCGGCGCCGTCCACCAATCCAACGGCCAGAGCGACCCCATCTCCCGATCCTGGAACCGCGTCTACGCCATGGCCGGCATGGAATGGGGCAAACTCACAGTCATCCCCCGCCTCTGGTGGCGGCTACCTGAAAAAAGCGGCGACGACGACAACTCCGACATCAACCGCTACATGGGCTACGGCGACCTCCAGCTGCACTACCGCCTCAACAACCGCCACAGCCTGGGCGCCCTCGCCCGCTACAACCCCTCCAGCGGCCGAGGCGGCCTCCAGCTCGACTACACCTTCCCCATTGCCGGCCGGCTCAAAGGCTACGTGCAAGGCTTCCACGGCTACGGCGAAAGCCTGCTCGACTACAACCACAAACACAACAGCATCGGCATCGGCGTCATGCTCAACGACTGGGACGGCCTGTAAGCCCGCCCGCCGCCCAAATTTTCAGGTAGCCTCCACCAGCATACAGGCTACCTGAAAATTTATAGCTGCCTGAAAACGCATCCCCAAGCATAGTGAAACCAACATCCAAAGAACACCCATTCCCGCCAAACACAAAACAGGAAAGGCCACCTGAAACCCTCCGATATTTTCAGGTAGCCTTTCCCACAAACCATATCGCCACATTTCACTCAACTCAGCTTAATTATCCCCACACCACCTGCAAGCCGCCGCCTGATTGGCACACAAGCCCATGCCCCACCGTCCTGTCGTATATTTAATTTCCGCTGCTCTTTCAGTCCGCTAGCCACCCGTTTTCACACTTACTTACAATCAAGAAAAAGCAGGTTAAATCATAGTATTAGCCTTGCCCACCCCCGCAAGCCCCCGTATAATTCGGCCTCGTTAGGTAGCCAGGAATGACTGCTTAACAAGTTTCTCCTCTATTTCTCCTTTGTAGATTTGGCGCATATTTTTATATGCGCCGCTTTTTTCGCCCCTTATCCGCCGGTTTTTGGCATTTTCAGCCACTCGGCCGCCCAATCCGGCTCGCCGGCAAAGTATAGTGAATTAAACTGCGTTGGCTCGCCTTGCCGTAACGCGTGCACTGCCTACGGCCCGCCGCCTTGTCCCATTCTTATTTTCATCCGCTATTAGTGCCGCAAACGCAGATTGGCTTATACTGCCGCCGTTTCCGATCAAACAAACCGATTCACCCATGTCCGCCCACACCGTTTTCTACGTTTTCCTCGCCTTCACCGCCCTATCCACCCTGCTGCAACTCTATTTGTCGCTGCGCCAAAGCCGCGCCGTACTGCTGCACCGCCACCGCGTGCCGCGCGATTTCAACGCGGTGGTTACGCTAGAAGAACACCAAAAAGCCGCCGACTACGCCCTGGCCAAACAGCGGCTTGCACGCTGGCAGATTCTCTACGACACCCTGCTCCTGCTGCTCTTCACCCTCGGCGGCGGGCTAAACCTGCTCGCGCAAGCCGCCGCCCGCCTCAGCGCTTCGCCGCTCACCCAAGGCGTGCTGCTGATTGTGCTGTTTTCGCTGGCCAGCAGCCTTCTGTCGCAACCCTTCGCGCTCTACCGCAGCTTCCGCTTGGAAGCCGCCTTCGGCTTCAACAAGATGACCTTGGCCACCTTCTTTGCCGACCAAATCAAAGGCCTGCTGCTGGGCGCGCTCATCGGCATCCCGCTGCTGTATGCCGTGATTTATCTGATGGGCGCGGCCGGCGCGCTGTGGTGGCTGTGGGTGTGGCTGCTGTGGCTGGGCTTTTCCCTGCTGATGCTGTGGGCGTTCCCCAAGTGGATTGCCCCGCTGTTCAACCGCTTCGAGCCGCTGGCCGACGAAGCGCTGCAACAGCGCATCACCAACCTGCTCTCGCGCACCGGCTTTGCCAGCAAAGGCATTTTCGTGATGGACGGCAGCAAGCGCAGCGGCCATGCCAACGCCTATTTTACCGGGCTGGGCCAAAACAAGCGCATCGTCTTCTTCGACACCCTGCTGCAAGGCATGCAGCCGCAGGAAGTGGAAGCCGTGCTGGCGCACGAGCTCGGCCATTTCAAACACCGCCACATCGTGAAGCAGATTGCCGTGCGCTTCCTACTCGCGCTGTTGGTGCTGTTTGCCCTCGGGCAAATCATCCACTTCGCCGCCGTGTATCACGGGCTGGGCGTGGCCTACCCCAGCCACGCCATGGCGCTGCTGCTGATGATGCTGGTGCTGCCCGTGTTTGCCTTCCCGTTCACGCCCTTGGGCAGCTTCTCCTCGCGCCGCAACGAATTCGAAGCCGACCGCTTCGCCGCCGCACACACCCACGCCGAAGACCTCGTTTCCGCCCTCATCAAGCTCTACCGCAGCAACACCGCCAGCCTGGTGAACGACCGCTGGTATGCCCGCTGGTACGACAGCCACCCCAACGCCCGCGAACGCATCGCCGCCCTGCGCCAAAGCCAAGTAGAGGCTACCTGAAAACGAAGTTTCTGCGAAGCTAAAACGCCCGCCAAGCCGCCGCATCATAAGAAGGCTACCTGAAAATCCCCGTTTTTCAGGTAGCCTTCTTCATCGAAACGCACCTTCCGCGCTGCCCATAAAAATTCCTTGCAAACAGAAATAGTTCGCATTAATATACCGCCCCATCATGCAAACCGAAAACCGCTTTTTCTCACCGGCCGTGTTGTTGTTCGTGATCGCCGCCCATGTCCTGCTGTATTGGCTGCTGGTCTCGATCAAACCGCCAGAACTGCCCGCCCAGCCGCCCGGGCTGAGCTTTGTCGATCTTGGCATGCTCGGCGGCGGCGGTGGCGGCGGCCAGGGCGGCGATGTGGTGGTGGAAGAAGAGCCCGCGCCCTCCTCCGGCCAGCCCGAGCAGCCGCCCGCCCCGCAAGCGCAGCCGAAGCCGGACACACCCAAGCCCGTTCAGCCCAAGCCCGCGCCAGAGCAGCGCGCCCAAATCAAGCCGGTGGAACGCAACGACCGCCCGGCCGACATCGTTCAGCCCAAACCTCAGCCCGAAGCCAAACCGGTGCGCCCCGAGCCCAAACCCGAGCCGCGCCCCGAAACCAAACCCGTGGCACCCACCAACCATCCGCCGGCCAACGCGCCGTCTAACACCGCCGGCGGCCACAATGCTGGTGGCAGCGGCGGCCAAGGCCACGGCGCGCCCTCTGCCGGTTCGGGCGGCGGCAGCGGTGGCGGCCAAGGCACAGGCGTCGGGCCCGGCCAAGGCAGCGGCCGCGGGCCGGGTTCCGGCTCCGGCGAAGGCGGCGGCCACGGCAGCGGTCGAGGCACGGGCAACGGCCCGGGTACGGGCGGCGGTGGCGGCGACAGCAACCCCTCCCACCTCGGCGGCTACCTGAACAACCCGAAACCGCCCTATCCGCCGCAGTTGGAAGAAGAAGGCATCAGCGGCACTGTGCGCCTGCGCGTGATGGTGGAAGCAAACGGCAAGCCCTCCAGCGTGGAAGTGCTGTCCGCCACCCATCCGCTGTTCGGCCGTTCTGCCGAGAAAACTGTGCGCGAGCGCTACACCTTTACCCCGGCCAAACGCAACGGCCAGCCGGTGCGCGCCAGCTACACCTTCACCCTCCGCTTTACCGCCCCCTAGGCGGCAGCCCGATTTCCCGCATTTATCATATAAACAACAGCATCATTTAGGAGCATCATGAACTTAGGACACGTTTTCGCCCAAGGCGACATAGTATTGATCAGCGTCTTCATCATCTTAGTGCTGATGAGCGTCGCCACCTGGTGGATCATCATCGTGCGCGGCATCCGCCTGCACCAAGTGCGCCACGCCAACCGCGGCACCATCGAAGCCGTGGCCACCGTCTCTTCCATGGAAGACATGCTGCGGCTGGCCAAAGCCCATCCTTCCCCGCTGAGCGAGCTCACCGAATCCGCCATCCGCGCCGCGCGCCAATACCGCGCCAACCCCGCCAGCCCGCTCACTACCATTCCGCTGGGCGACTACCTGGTGCAGCACATCCGCAACACCCTGAACATCGCCAAGCGCGGCCTCAACGGCGGGCTCACCATCCTCGCCTCCGTGGGCGCCACCGCCCCGTTTATCGGCCTGTTCGGCACGGTGTGGGGCATTTATCACGCGCTGGAAAACATCAGCCTGCAAGGCCAGGTAAACATCGCCACCGTGGCCGGCCCCATCGGCGAAGCGCTGGTGGCCACCGCCGTGGGCCTGTTTGCCGCCATCCCCGCCGTGCTTTCCTACAACTTCATCGTGCACGGCAACCGGCAAGTGGCGCAGGATATGGACGCCTACGCCTACGACCTGCACGTGAAAATCATGAACGACAAGGAGTAAGCCATGGCATTCGGCTCGATGAACAGCGGCGACGACGCCCCGATGGCCGACATTAACGTTACCCCGCTGGTGGACGTGATGCTCGTGCTGCTGATCGTATTCATGATCACCATGCCGGTGATGACCCACTCCATCCCGCTGGAGCTGCCCACCGCCTCGGCCAAACAGGTGGCGGAAAACGCCGCGCAGCCCAAAGACCCGCTACGCCTCTCCATCTCCGCCGACGGCAGCTACCACCTGGCCGAAGGCGAGCAGATTTCCCTGCAGGCGCTGGAAAGCCGGCTGCAAGAGCTGGCCAAAACCAACCCCGACCAGGTTATCGCCATCGCCGCCGACAAAAACGCCCAGTTCGACTACGTGGAGAAAGCCCTCAGCGCCGTGCGCGATGCCGGCCTGAGCAAAGTCGGCTTCGTAACCGAAGAGCCGGAGCGGCCGGCGCAGTAAACCCATCCGCCGCGCTTAAAGGCTACCTGAAACGCCATGCAGCTAAGTTTTCAGGTAGCCTTTCCCTTTGTGTTTCCATACGGCACACAGGCTACCGGAACACCAAAAGGCTACCTGAAACCGGCAATCCCGCTTTCAGGTAGCCTTTTGCGCCAAATCCTTATAAAATCGGCGGCTTGTTTTCCTTATCCTTCCAACCGCAGCGCAGGCCGTCTGACCCCGCCTGCCAAACCGAGACCACCATGACCGACTACTCCCAAACCGTAAACCTCTACGAATCCCCCTTCCCCATGCGCGGCAACCTTGCCAAGCGCGAGCCGGCATGGGTGAAGCAGTGGCAGGACGAAAAACGCTACCAGAAGCTGCGCCAAATCGCCGCCGGCCGCCCCAAATTCATCCTGCACGACGGCCCGCCCTATGCCAACGGCGACATCCACATCGGTCATGCGGTCAATAAGATTTTGAAAGACATCATCATCCGCAGCAAAACGCTGGCGGGTTTCGACGCGCCCTATGTGCCGGGCTGGGACTGCCACGGCCTACCGATTGAGGTGATGGTGGAAAAACTGCACGGCAAGGAAATGCCGCCTTCCAAATTCCGCGAGCTGTGCCGCCAGTATGCCGCCGAGCAGATTCTGCGCCAGAAAAAAGACTTCATCCGTTTGGGCGTTATCGGCGATTGGGACGACCCCTACCTCACCATGGACTACCAAACCGAAGCCGACACCGTGCGCACGCTGGGCGAGATTTACAAAGCAGGCTACCTGTATCGCGGCGCGAAGCCCGTGCAGTTCTGCTTGGACTGCGGCTCGTCGCTGGCCGAAGCCGAAGTGGAATACAAAGACAAAGTGTCGCCCGCCATCGACGTGGCCTACCGTTTTCAAGACAACGCTGCGCTGGCCAAGGCTTTCAGGCTGCCTGAAATTTCGGGCGACGCCTTTGCCGTGATTTGGACGACCACGCCGTGGACGCTGCCCGCCAGCCAGGCCATTTCCGCCGGCGCAGACATTGTGTACCAATTGATTGACACGCCGCGCGGCAAACTGGTTCTCGCCAAAGATTTGGCCGAAGCCGCACTGGAACGCTGCGGTTTTTCAGGTAGCCCCATCCTTGCCGAATGCACCGGCGCGGATTTGGAAAACCTGAAAGCCGAACACCCCTTTATCGAGCGCGACATCCCGATTCTGAACGGCAGCCACGTTACCACCGATGCCGGTACCGGCCTCGTGCATACCGCCCCCGCGCACGGTTTGGAAGACTACGCCGTCTGCAACCAATACGGCATCGAGCTCTACAACCCCGTGAACGCGCAGGGTAAATATATCGCCGAAGTGCCGCGCGTGGCCGGCATGAGCGTGTGGGAAGCCAACCCCGTGATTTTGGAATGGCTGCAAGAAAACGGCCGCCTGCTCGCCAGCGAAAAAATCACCCACAGCTACGCCCACTGCTGGCGGCACAAAACCCCGCTGATTTACCGCGCCACCGGCCAATGGTTTATCGGCATGGACAAAGCCGGCGCAGACGGCAAAACCCTGCGCGACAAAGCCCTCAAAGCCGTGGACGACACCGAATTCTTCCCCGCATGGGGACGCGCGCGGCTGGAAGCCATGATTGAAGGCCGCCCCGACTGGGTGGTGAGCCGCCAGCGTTTCTGGGGCACGCCGATGACCTTCTTCGCCCACAAGGAAACCGGCGAGCTGCACCCCGATTCCGCCGCGCTGCTGGAAAAAATCGCCCTGCTCATCGAGAAAAAAGGCATCAACGCCTGGTTCGAGCTCGACAAAGCCGAGCTGTTGTCGCCCGAAGACTGCGAACACTACGACAAACTGCCCGACACCATGGACGTGTGGTTCGATTCAGGCAGCACCCATTTTTCCGTGCTGAAACAACGCCCCGAGCTCGCCTGGCCGGCCGATTTGTATCTGGAAGGCAGCGACCAGCACCGAGGCTGGTTCCAATCCTCCATGCTCACCGGCTGCGCCACACTCGGCCGCGCGCCCTACAAACAACTGCTCACCCACGGCTTCGTGGTGGACCAAAACGGGCGCAAAATGTCCAAATCCATCGGCAACGTGGTCGCCCCGCAGGAGGTGTACAACGAATTCGGCGCGGACATCCTGCGCCTGTGGGCGGCCGCCACCGATTACAGCGGCGAATTGGCGATTTCCAAAGAAATCCTCAAACGCGTAACCGAAAGCTACCGCCGCATCCGCAACACGCTCAGCTTCCTGTTTGCCAACCTCAAAGACTTCAACCCGATTGAAGATGCCGTGCCGCAGGCCGATATGGTGGAAATCGACCGCTACGCCCTCGTGCTGGCGCGGCAGTTGCAGGAAAAGGTTTCAGGCAGCCACTACCCGCGCTACGCCTTCCACTTCGCCGTGCAGGACATCGTGCAGTTCTGCTCCGAAGACTTGGGCGCGTTCTATCTCGACATCCTGAAAGACCGCCTCTACACCACCAAAAAAGACGGCCACGCCCGCCGCAGCGCGCAAACCGCGCTCTACCACATCACCCGCAGCCTCGTGCTTTTGATGTCGCCCATCCTCTGCTTCACCGCCGAAGAAGCGTGGGACATCATCGGCGGCGGCGAAGAAGACAGCGTGCTCTACCACACCCTGCACGACTTCCCGCCCATCCCCGCCGCCAGCGAAGCCGCGCTGCTGGAAAAATGGACGGCCGTGCGCGAAGCCCGCGCCTTGGTGAACGCCGCCATCGAGCCGCTGCGCGCCGACAAAACCGTCGGATCGTCCCTGCAAGCCGAAGTCGATTTAAGGCTGCCTGAAAAGCTATACCGCCCCTGCGCCGCCTTGGGCAGCGAACTGCGCTTCGTGCTGCTCGTCTCGTCCGCCGCGCTGCAAAACGGCGGCGAAGCCGAAGCCCAAATCAGCGTGCGCCCCAGCCAATCCGCCAAATGCGAACGCTGCTGGCACTATGTGGACAGCGTAGGCAGCGTGGCGCACCACCCGACCCTGTGCGCCCGCTGTGCGGAGAATGTGGACGGCAAGGGCGAAGAGCGGGATTACGCTTAAGCCGGTTGAGGCTACTTGAAAACAAAGTTTCCACAGGAAGCGGAGTTTCTGCGAAGCTAAACCGTCAGCTTCAACGAAGTTAAAATATCCGCAGCAATAAGGTGGGCAATGATGCCCACCTTTTTTCAGGTAGCCTGGAAATACATAAGGATCAAACACATGACAAGCCTCTCTTATTTAGACCTGCAACAGGGCAATGTGGAAAGCTGTTGCATGATGGTGTCCAAAGCAGAAGTGCCGCAATGGTACAAGCAAGGCTGGCTGCCGTATTACGCCGTCGGCCTGTCGCGCCGCGAGGCCAACCGCGCCTATATGGTTTACGGCTTCATGCGCTTCAAGCGCGATGTGCTGCTGTTTAGCCGCCCCGAATATTTGGCAGCCAAATCCCCCATCGGACGCAAAATTGTTGGCTTCTGCACCCATCTGGGCACTTACGGCATGGGCGGCCCCGGCTTTTTCGGGCTGCTGTTGGACACAGACGAATACTTGGTTTACACAGCATGGCACGCAGGATACAACACGCTGCTAGACAACCGTGCAGTAGAAATTTACCCATGCGGCCACACCGCCGCACGCGGTTGGGTCGGCAGCTTGAACGGAGCCGAATGGGACGAACTCTCTCCCCTGCTCACCGGCTGCGAAATCACCGACTGCACCCTTACCGAGCACCGCTGCACCTTGCAGCTGCAAAAAGACGGCCAAACCCATTTATTGGAATTCGTGCGCCAAGACGAACGCATCCCGCGTACCCCTGATCAAGAATCCCGCCTGGCATACGAAGACGGGGAAATCGCCGACTATTTGATGTATCAGCATAAAAAGGCTTGGCTGGTAGTGTAGGTAGGCTTGTCTATGCGGCAAAAGGCTACCTGAAAACCATTTTTTAGTTTTCAGGTAGCCTCCCCATTTCCGACCATACTTGACACCGAGTTAAACAATTTTTACAATGCGCATCTTCCATTCGGGTCGTTAGCTCAGTTGGTAGAGCAGCGGACTCTTAATCCGTTGGTCGAGCGTTCGAGCCGCTCACGACCCACCAGAATAATCTAAACTAATCAGCAATTTAGATTAGATTATTTTACCCTCCAAGGTTTGCTTATTTGAGACTTTGACAAAACTTTGGAGTAAACCGATTCCGGGGGCAATACCGGAATCAATCAATCGGGCGTGTTGTGATAAGTGTTCCGGGGCGAGGTGGGCATACCTCTGCACCATTTCGACACTTTCCCAACCGCCCATTTCTTTTAGGGCTGCCAGGGGTGTGCCCTGCTGGACGAGCCAGCTTGCCCATGTGTGCCGCAGATCGTGCCAGCGAAAATCCGTTATCCCCGCTTTCTCCAACGCCTCACGCCACACACGGCTGCTGATGGATTTAACCCGTGCGCCTTTGCTATGCGTAAACACATAATCGCTGACGCGCGGCCTGTCCATCAATACCTGCATGGCGGTGTGGTTGAGCGGTACGCCTATCGCTTTCCCGGCTTTGGCTTGGTCGGGATATATCCAGGCCACCTGCCGCCGTAGGTCTATCTGCTCCCATTTGAGATTGAGCACGTTGGCTTGCCTCAATCCGGTGGCGAGCGAGAAGATGACCAAATGCTGCATATACGGCAGGCCGTCTAGGGCATTGACCAGCCGTTGTGCTTCTTCCGGATACAGCCACCTGATGCGTTTCTTCGGCTCTTTGTGGAGTTTGAGCTTAGGGGCTTTGTCCAGCCAGTCCCATTCGTTCACGCATTTGTTCAGGATGGCGCGTATCAGGGCGAAGTATCTGTTCTTGGTGCTGCTGGAACAGTTCTTCTGATTCACGACTTGATGGATAAAATCGCGGGTCAGGTCGCTAAGCAGTACGCCGCGCAATTCTGGCAATAGGCGGATTTTGTCTTTGTCTCCGTCTAAGCTTTTCTTGTCTTGGTTTTCCTGCAACCAGCGGACACATGCTTCATCCCACAGGTGCTGCGGCTTCTCCCCTAGGTTCTCATCACGCCAAAGCTCGTGCTTCAGTTTGTCGTGCAGCTCTTGCGCTGCCCGTTTGTCCCTCGTGCCAGTAGTGCGTCTAAGTCTTTTGCCGCCTGCTGAGCATATGGATATTTGCCATATCCCGTAGTCGTTGAGATAGATTGACATTTTTCTTTACTCCTTCTGCCAATCACCGCTTGCTCGCGTTCATTTTGCTTCGCGGCGATGTAGTTTTCAAGTGCGGACTCTGTAATGACCCACGCCCTACCCGCTTTGAATGCCATAATTTCCCCGGACTTGCACATCTGCCGGATGGAGACGGGGTGGCATTTCAAGATGCTGGCTGCCTCGTGGATGTTGTAGGTTTGCAGGATGTTCCCCTGCTTAAATAATAATCTTGATGATGGACTGTTCGCCGTCCACTTCTTCCAGCCCGTCCAAATCCTGTAGCCCTTGCATGGCTACCTCGTATAGGATCTGGCTAAGGTTCTCACGGGTTACGCCTTCGCTCGTTATCCTTGCTTCGCGGATTTCGTATTCAGGCTTGCCGTGTAGCTTCAGCCAAATCTCGAAGCGGTATTTGCGCGGCTTGTCGAAGATGCGCTTGCGTTTCACAGGGTCGGCAAAGTCGCCGAACATCTCCGCCGTTTCCTGAAACTCGCGGTAGGTATCTGCACCAACCAAGGGGAAGGTGCAGTACCCGCGATAGGGTTTGGACGGTTTCCGTTTTCGGTTTCGGCTCACGTCTCAATCTCCAAACTAAAGACCGCCCGAAGGCGGCCTAGTTAATCAATATCCCCACGGCAGATGTCGTACTGCGGTGGTTGCTTTATAACTTAGATAAATACTAAATCATGAAATCCACTCTGCGGATTCCTTTAATAAATAAAATCTTCTTTTTGTCTCGCTAAGTAAATAATAAACTGTCTCTTGGTAACTCTTCATTTTTATATCTTTCATATAAAAACTATTAAAAACAAAATACTTTAAAACCAAAAGTATCGGCCACAATATAGTGAGGCCACTTAACCAAGAAATAAAATGCAGCCCGATAAGTAATAACCTTATTAGAAAGAAAGCTGCATCCATCATCAGCAAAGGACTCACTAATAAAAATAACCAGAAATATACTGAAGGCTTTTTAAATTTCATACGCGAATCTTTCATTGTGTCTTTGCAGCATCAAGACTGCTAAAGCCGCATTACGCGGCGGGGTTTGTGGTGGGCGGGGCGGGGAACGGTTGCCAATGCGTGATTTCGTCAGTACGGCATACTCCTAACCACATCCCTCTTTCTACGCTGTAATAGGCAGTAACGATTTGCATGTAGAAAGAACTGAAGGTTAAATATCTTTTGCTGCTTTCAGGCAGCCTATCCTTCACACTTATCCATTCTGGTCGAGCTGCTTTGGCTTGCCAGCCTTCCCATTTGTACTGCGTGCCGAGGCGGCTGTATTCGTCGCCTACTCGTTCCGTCTGCGGATTGGTTGGATATAGCTCAGCCATCCATGCCTCAAACGCCTTGCGTTCTTCGATTCTTTCGGGTGTCATTGCACATCCTCCTCTTTCACGAATATGCCGTCTTTCATCACGCCGCGCCGGTCTTTGATTTCGTCATAGGCTTGGGCGATGCAGTCCTCAATTTTCAGGCCGTTCTGTGCCGCCAGGATAGTCAGCACGACTACGCAATCGCCGATGCTGTCAGCGATACGGCGGCGCGGGCGGCCACGGGAAATATCGGCGGCCAGTTCGCCGGTCTCTTCTACGAGCTTGGCCAGCTGTCGGAAACTGTCGCTGCCTGCGATAAGGTTGCGGGTTTCTGCCCATTCGCGGATTTGGGTAAATGTTTTCATGGTTGCTCCTTATGCAACGAATAAATCGCCCTGTTTGGATGCGTTGGCTAAATTCTGCACAGCTTGATTGAAATAGCTTTCTTTCAATTCCGCGCCGATAAACCTGCGCCCCATCTCTAAGGCTACAAAGCCTTCTGAACCAATGCCGACAAATGGGGATAGCACGATATCGCCGGGGTTTGTCCATAAGTCCACGCCCCTGCGGATTACGTCTAATTGCAGTGGGCAGATATGCCTTTCATCGTCATGCTCTCTTGCGCTGCGATATTGCAGCGTGTCAGATGGGTCAATGTCCATCCATATCGGGCTGGCGACTTTTTGCCATTTATCCACGGGGTATTGTTCTGGGTTGTGGATGACTTTATCGGTGATGTCGCCGGGGGTGCGCATGGTAATCAGATAATCAGGGATGCCTTGGCGGCACATGCTGGCATTCGTGCGCACGGTTTTATGCAGCAGCCCGAGTGCTTTAGTGCGCTGCATGGCGGTAACGGGGTCTTTCCAGATGACGACTTCGCTGGCATAGATAAAGCCGTGCTGTTGGAAGCAGCGGATTAACTCGCCTCGGAAGTCTTTCAACCCGATATAGCCATCCCGCTCCTTGCTGGTGGGGAGCTGCATGCAGTGGAATGACACGTTTCTGCCCGGCTTCATCACCCGCGCCAGCTCGGCTACGAGGTAGGAAAAATGCTCGAAGAACTCGGCATCGCTGCGGCAGTTGCCCATATCGCGCTGGCTGTTGCTGTAGGTGTAGAGGCTGGCAAACGGGGGGCTGAAAATCGAATAGTCGATGGATTGGCTCGGCAGCCCGCTGACTACCTCTACGCAGTCGCCGTTGTACAAGCTCCAGTTATCGCCTGATTGTTGTTTGATGATGTCCATGTTTGGTTCTCGCTGATTAACCAGCCCGGCAGCCGCATGGCTTCGTTGCGCTGGTATGGATTAAAAATTCGTTGTTGCCCGATGACGGATTCTTTCACCGCCTCTCCGGTGGCGGCTGAAAGCTCGTCTGCCATAGCTTTGGCATCGCGCTCTTTGCGCTTGATGTTGGCTACCACGCTGCCTTCTTCTTCGCTGGCGATGATGTGGACAAATACCTCTTTGCTTTGCCCAAAACGCCAACAGCGGCGCACGGATTGATAATAGGCTTCGTAGCTGTCGGTTACGCCGACAAATGCCATATTGCGGCAATGCTGCCAGTTCATGCCGAATCCGAAGATGCTGCCTTTGGATAACAGCACTTGGGTTTCGCCAAGCCGCCATGACTGCTCTAATTCCAGCCGCTCTTCTAGGTCGGTGCTGCCGCGAATCGATGCCACGCTGATACCGGCTTGCTGGAAAGCATCCTCAAGCGCGTCTTGCTCGGCGTTGAGGTCGCACCAAACCAGCCATTTTTCGCTCGATTCGGACACGAGCCGGACGCACTCGACTACGCGCTGGGTAATCGAACGGCGGCGGGCATCCCGCCTATCCTGCATTTCGGTGGCTTCCACCGGGAATAAAAAGCCACGCTCGTTGGCGTGGTCAATATCGGATAGCACGGTGTGCTGCTGGATGTGTAATGGCGGCAGGTTGTATGCGCCATCATCAAATCCTAAATCGGACGGCTTGCGAACCATTGCGCCCCATGATGACACCCATCGCCAAAATACTGCCTTGGCGTGGCCTTTCAATCTCCAGTCTTGCGTTTTGGCGGCATCATGCACGAAGTATTCCGCCAACATTTCGGCACGGGTGCAGATACCTAGAAACTCTGCATGTGTGCCTAGCTCGGTGTAATCGTTCGGGCTGGGGGTAGCGGTGGCGCATAGCTTGTAATCGCAATGGGCAAACGCTTCCGTTAGCTGGCTGAATGTTTTGGCGGTGTGGTGTTTGATGATACTGGATTCATCCAGCACCACGGCATCAAATTGTGCTGCGTCGAACTTGTGCAGCCGCTCGTAGTTGGTGATGTTAATGCCATCGGCTGCGTCTTGCGGCTCACGGCATAACGTGATGCTGATGCCGATACTTTTTGCCTCTTCTGCGGTTTGCACGGCAACAGAAAGCGGGGCAAGGATTAACACCCGGCAACCGACTGATTTAACCAGCGCATCAGCCCAAGCCAACTGCATACGGGTTTTGCCCAGCCCGGTATCGGCGAAGATGGCTGCCTTGCCACGGCGTAGCGCCCATTCTGCTAGTGCTTTTTGGTGTGGGTTTAGGTCGTAGCCGGACAAGTCCGCACGAATTCCTACTGGCAATCTTTGGGATAGTTTGGCATCAATGTATTGCTGGTATTGCATATCGATTCCCTTGTTATTCAGCCTCTGCCTCTTCCGCCTGCGCCCGCATGGCTGTATCGATTGCATCACGCAGGCTGTCATATTCGCCCAAGGACAAGCCTACGGGGATAAAGTTTCCTACGCTTGCTGCGGCGGCGAGCCAGTCTAGGCGCTCGGTGTCGGGGTGGGGAATGGGTTCTAGCCAAGAAACATTGATGTCTTCTACTATAAGATCATAATCAAACATCACGTTCACATAGCCGTATTCATCTACTTCTGATAGCACCACTCCTATCGATTCTGGCGTAGGAATACACTTCACGCGGTCGCCGAATTTAAATTGATGGGTCATGGTTGCTCCTAGAACGGGATATCCCCAGAATCGGCAGGCTCTGCGCTGTCGTTCGGCTTACTGTCTTTAGGCTTAACGGACAGGCTGAAAAACTTGTTGCCGTTGCTACTCTCTTTTACCCATGCGCTCAGCCAGTATTCTTTGCCGTCAATGTTGATGTTGCCGGTGTGGTCTGGCTGGTTGGGCTGCTCTTTTTTGTGGTTACGGAATAGGACACCACGGTTGGTATTGTCGTATTGGCTCATGCTGCTTGTTCCTCAAGTTGGCGGACAGTTTTGTCCAGTTCGGTTAAAAATTTGACGGCTTCTTCTTCCAGCTCGGCAATCAGCTTGTCATCACGCGGAATGCGGATGCAGCGATAAGCCAGCTTTTCAGGTAGCCTGTCGTCATAGCTGACAAAGTCGCACCATTGCCGCCCGGTGCAGGCCATCTGCCATTGCATCTGTAGTAGATACTCGTGTTTGGGTTTGTGGCTCTGCAAAAATTCCAAGTGGGTGGCGGTGTTGGGGCATTTGATTTCAATCAGCCCGTCTTCACCTACTAGGCCGTCAGGGGATGCGCCGCTCATGGCAATAGTCGGATGGGGGATAAAACCTGTTTCGGTTACGTCTGCGCCGGTCTCGAGCATGTACATGGCGCGGGCTGCCGGTTCGGTATCTGTGCCGTGCCGCATGGCGTCGGAAGTGAACTTTTCTTCCTGCTGCCCGGTCAGCCGCTGGCACAGCAGTTCGGCCATGTAGTTTTTACGCGCCGCGCCGTAGCCGCCGGATTTGGTTTTACCCACTACGTCGGCAATACGGCTGGCGGTAATCTTGCCTAGGCGTTCGGCGAACCATTCGGGGGTGCGCTGTTCGCTCATGATTGCGCTTCCTCTACAGTTGCCGGTTCGGCTTGGATGGTTTCCATGGCGATGGCTTTCAGCCGCTCATGTTCGTCCATGCCGATGATTTTGCGCTCTTCCGCGCTGATGCTAAGCCACCAGCCTTTGTATTCATCCAAGCCACGGATAGCCACGGTTTCGGCGGTTTGCAGCAGGTCGGCACGGTCGGGATTGTCGCGCTCCCCGGCAAACGGGCTGGCGGCATTGGTGGGGGCGTGGTCTTTGGCATCTTTGATGCGTTCGGCTTCGTCCTCGTCATAAATACCGGCGAAGCCAAATGCCAAGCGGGCGGCCTGTATCATGGCTTTGTGGCGAAGCATCCGGCGCGGGTGGGATTTCCACGGGGCGGTGTTGCGTTTGCATTCGTCCATGTATTCGGTAACGCTTACGGGATGGGCGCGGTCTTTGCGGTAGATGCGGCAGGTGCAGCTATCTTCGTCTTGCTCAAAGTCCATGCCGTCAAATTGGGCATTGCCGTTGATGATGCGCGCCCATCCATCTACGCCGACTACGGGAACGATGCCGCCTTGACTGGGGAAGGCGTAGATTTCGCTCGTCCATGGATTTAAGCGGTATTGGTTGGCCACAATCAGCAGCGCGGCCATTTGGTCGTCTGATACATTGCCTTTGAAGGCGGTGCGCTTGAGCGTGTCGAGCAAGCCTTCGCCGCTGCCCAAATCGAACTGGGCGGCAAGTTTGTTGGATAGGGTTGTCAGTTGGGTGTTTTGGGTCATAATTTAGCTCCGGTTATTGGATGGTCGGTGGGGCCGCTTCGGACAATCCAAGCTCGTTTGCTTTTTCGCTGGCCTTATCCAGTAGCGAGATGACTGCTGTAACGAATTTTAGAAAGTCATCTGCTTCAGTATCGCCCGCTTCGATTAGTTGCTTGGACTCCTGCACAATCGGCTTAATGAGTTGATAGGTGGGCGGGATGCCTTCGAGGGCAAACAGTTGGCTAAGTTTCCCGCTTGGCTCGGTTTCGTAAATGTGTATGGCAGCAGCGGCAAGGCCGGCAACCATGCCCAGAATATCGCCCGCGCTGACGGGGTGTTGCTTTGTAATCAATTCTTTGCTTTTGCTCATTGCTAATCTTTCCGTTTATTCCCTGTCCGTTTGATGGCGGCTGGGAGGTGGTTTAAATTGCGGCGGCCGGCTTCGATGCGTTCGCTCATCTGTTGGTAAAATTTGTTCTGGCAGTCGGTAATGGCGGCGGTTTCGGTGATGGGGAATATATACTCAGCGTATATAACTACGCCGCGCTTGGTCTTTAATCCCTTCCACTCGTGCGCCTCTTTCGTGGAGGGGCTGGTGAGAATGCGGCGATGCTCTAGGCTGATAGTTACTTTCCCAGGGCGGGGTTTGTTGTAGCGGGTGATGACTTGCATTACTTCCCCTCCGGCTCATACACCACGCCGCGCATGATTTCGCGGTCGTCCATCTCTTGATATTGCCGCGCCAGTTCGGCGGCCTCTTGTGAGGCTTGGCGGTCTAGCTTGGCTACCCGTTCGGCGGCAGTCTCTGTTTGGACTGTTTGTAAATACTGGTCTTGGCTGTCTAGGGTGGGCATGGCGACAAAGGCCGCGCCCATAAAAATAGCCGCTATCCAAGCGGCGATGCGGGTTTTCATTTTTTTGCTCCTTGGTATGGCTACCTGAAAAAAACAGGCAGCCATATTTCAGGCTGCCTGCGGATTTAACACTCGGCGGCAATCAGTTCCATGCCGGTTTCTTTGCTGATTTCGGCATGGATGGCGTTGAAAGCATCTTCAAACACGTCGTGTGGTCGAATTAGTTCGTACCACATTTCCAAGCTCTGCTCTTTGATGCGGTAGCGCAAGCGGGCTTCGATGGCGTAGCCAGTGCCGTTCAGGAATACGGGGATGCCGATTTTGAAGGTTTCGGGCACGGCCAGATTGCCGGACTTGGTGCTGCCTTTGATGTCTTCGTCGTAACTGAACTGGTGGCTGCCGTCACTCAAGCGGATGGCGCTACTGAAGCTGGCAGATTTTTTGGCAATCAGGCTGCGGGAGATTTCGAGCATCTCGGCGCTGACCGGCTCTACGATGTCCACAAGGTTTTGTTCGATGAAATGGGCGAACTGCTCTTGGCTCATCTTCACGCCGTCGTTTCTAGTCCATGTCTGCCACTCGTTGGATTTGGGGCAGGCGTAGCGGCAAACATGGTCGCGCCAACCGGTGCCGTCGCTGCTGTGGTCGTTGAATACAGCCTTAAATATGGCTTCTTCGCGGTCGGCGTAGATAACGGTTTCCTGCTCGTTGCGGTAGCGTTTGAACAGGGCAAGGAAGCCGGCCTGGTCTTGTACGTTGATTAGGCCGTGCCGGCGGGTCGGGCGAGGTAGGAGATGTTCCAAGCCTTCTACCCAGCTTTCTTCCGGCAGGGTGATAAACGGGGTTTCGCCGACTCTGCGCACCTCTAATGCCTGCGTAGTCAGTTGCGCTACTGTCTGTGCTTGGTTGTATTGTAATTCTTGCATGTCTGATTTCCTTTTTGATTTGGTTATTTAGCCATCTGCAACACTTTGGCCGGAGCTTCCTTGAGGTCAAGGTTTCGCTGGCGTGGGTCTTGTAGTTGCAGGTTGCCTTCAGGCGTGGCGAACATGAGGACGTTGCCACGGTCGTGCTCTGGCACGGCGGCTTTTACTACTGGGGTAATCTCTACCTGCCCGCTGTTGCCTTTGGTTTTGATTTTGAGGGTCAAAGCCAAACTGCCTTGCTTACCGGTCAGTTCGGCAGCTTTGACGACTTCTGACAGCTTCTCATCCAGTTCGGACAACAGTCCGCCCCGGTAGATATCGCTGAGGGTTTGGGCATAATTTGCCATTGGTCTTACTCCTATAGGTATTCCCCGGAAGCGCCCCGGGCGGCGTTTTTTAATCCAATCTGTAAAAAATATCGGCTTTTGTTTATTGGTGCGGGCTTCGCACCCGCTCGGCGGTTTTCACTCACCCAAACCGCTAAACCCTCCTGCTCCTCCTGAGCCTGTTTAACGTGCTTCCCCGCAAGCAGGTTAGGGGGTTCGACACGGGCGTTCCCCATCCTGAGATGGGCGGCACACAGGGCGGCCATGCCTCTGTGCTGTGGATTGCAGGCGCGCGGTAGTTAGAGGTGGGATTCCCCGTGTAGGAGTTCAGCCGCCGCCTGCTGCCGGTGTTTTGCCCCACCGCCGGCTGGGGGGATGCTCTCTCGCTGCCAGTTATTTTCAGGTAGCCCGCCGTTGGGTGGGCGTATCGTGTCAGGCGGCGCGTTGCCGCTCCCATCTCTCATCCTCGGCCTCATCCGCGAGTATGGCTTCGGCTCGTTTGAGCAGGATGCTGCGTATCTCGTTTTGGCTGTCTCGGCTGAGCTCGTTGATAATCTCGTCAAGCCGCGTTACTTCCAACAAGTCGGCGGCGCGTTGTACGATTGGAACGGCCTGTTCGAGGTCGCCGTCTATGCTGATGTTCATGCTGCTCTCCTAATAATCTTGGTAATCGCGCTCGAAGCGGGCTTCATCTTCGCGCTCGCGCCGTACTGCTTCGGCTTCGCGCTCGAGGATTTCTTCGGCCATCTCCAGCACGATTCGCCTTACTTCGTCTTGGGCGGCGAGGCTGAGGCGGGGCATGATGTCGCTGAGGATGCTCTCCTCTGTCATCTCGTCTGCCTTGCTCTCAATATCACTATCGCGGTCTAGGCTGGCGAGGTAGCTATTGAGCTGGGCGGCTTGGTGTTGGGCTAAGCTATACATTGCTCTCTCCTTCAATGATTGCTGAATATTTAATCGAGCCATCTCATTGAAATGGCTCTGTTAAAAATTCGCCTCGGCTTTTACTCGCCAATTTTGTTCTGCTGCCCGCTAGGGCTTATCGGCCTTGCCCCCAGCTTTCAAACTGGGCTTGCCCTCTTGTATCCCGCTAGGGCTTGGCTCGTGCGGTCTGTTTCGTATTTCGTTGGACGTAGTATAGAAAACTAAACATATTAAGTCAAGCGTGCTAAACAAATTTAGTATAGGAAACTATACTTTTCTTTGATTTAAAACAGAATTTATTTTTCACAGACAACAAAAAAGCCGCGCATGGCGGCAACAGTCAGCTACTGGTTTACAGTTGGATGTGGGTTGACGGGCAAAAGAAAAGCCCGCGCGGGGCGGGCTGGGGTAGAATTAGTTAAGCTACGAAAGCTTTAGCATGGGAAACCAATTTAGAAATATCGTTTTCTACTTCCATTTGGAAGGTGGCCTTTCCAGCTAGATTCTTTGAGAGTAGCCAATGGGTATCATCGATAGTATTATCAATATCCTGCATTACATCTGTCGGCAAACCATCTGGGCGATACACAAACAACCCTGCTGTTTTTTCTTCGCGCCTTGAATTAACTGCCATCTCAATATCATGTTTTGCATAAAATAAATGAGCATCCCTAACTATTGCTCTCGTATAGTCGGCAGAAACAAAAGAGGCAAAGCATATTTTACTGTTGGTGATGTTTGGTTCTGACCAAAGTTGCAAATGTTGTAACTGTTTTGGCGTCCCACCATTTGAACTTGATGGAAGAATGATGGGATTGTCCACATCATGCCAACTGTCTTCAACGAATTTTGCATTCTCCTTTTTTAGTAACCCATGAACTGTGTGCCGTAGGGTTTCGGTGCTGATATTACGTTCCTTTGGCGTCTCTTTTTTTCGGCACATTAAATCGAGGGATACCATGCTTGCATACAGGCGGTCTAGTATCTCTTGGATGCTGTCGCCCGCAACAAAATGGGCTTTACCCAACGAAACCTGCGGGGAAATATCAACAGACAAACTTTTTTGTCCGTCCAAATATTGTCCGATGATGCCGAGCAGGAAGCTGAAATTGTCGTTTCCAGCCCCGCCATATAGGGCTTCAAATGGGGCGGCACTCGGAAGGAGCTTGACATGGACTTTGCGGCGGTACAGCACGCAAACGCCAACGTTCAGTATTTCCCCGGTGGCAAGGTTTGGGGAAATACGGATTGGCGCCCATTTAGCCGTGATAGCCGGTTTGGTTGTTTTTGTGGCGATCGCCGACAAAACGGAAAAAATATCTGTGCCGGTCGCTAAATCAGCCGGTGGAACCTCCGTCGCAACAGACATGGTAAACCCTTTGTTCTATCTGTTAAAAATTGCCGGAACGCTGTAGATTCAGGCTTTTTCAGGAGCGCATTTAACCAAAAATCCAGCTCTTCTTCAATGTTTTTCAGCTTCTGTTCGTGTTGCTCGGCACAGACAATGGCTTTGTCTTGAAGCTGATTGTTGCTTGGCTTGGTGGTCGCTTTTCTTGCAACCATGGCTCTGAGCAGCCGGTTGTTGTAGAGCTGGTTGGCATCCAGCATTTCGCATCCCCATGTTTCGCTGGTGCCGTTAATCAGCCTGCCGTTGTCAATCAATGCGTATTTCTGCTTGGATAGCCGCAACAGATTATTAAAATGCCGGTCGGCGTGGGCGATGTTTTCATCTAGTGCAACGGCTGAGCTGTATTCCTCCCACTTGGCAATATCAGTTGCAATCTCTTGTTCCATAATTAGTTTTTCTATACCATTTTGTGAAAGCAAGTGGATGGCTGCGCTATGCCCGTCTAAGCGGGAAGTGCAAAAACACATTACGGTGTCGTCTGTTTTGTTTTGCATCCAAGCATTCTCTTTGCGGCGGGCAACGGCAGCAAAGCCAGGCAGGCTTTTAATGGGCAGCAGGGCAATAAACGCATGATGTGGTTGGCTGATGCCTAGGGCGTGAGCGGCCAGGAAGCCGATTATTTCGTTGATTAGCCCTTTCCCGGAGGTGTCATACAGCTTGCAAAACGCCTCAATATTCCCAGCCGGATGTTTGAACTCGCCAATGAAAACAGGGTTTAAATGACCATCTGTGTCATCCAGCCACTTAGTGAACCTGATAAAACTATCCGAGCTTAGAACAAGTATTAGTTTATTCATCATTTTTCAATCCAACACGCTCCACCAAAACACGCGGCCTATGATTTGAATATCGGCGGCATCTACTTCTTCGTCTGGGTGCTCCTCTT
Organism: Eikenella sp. Marseille-P7795; assembly: GCF_916618725.1. Lineage (NCBI taxonomy): Bacteria > Pseudomonadati > Pseudomonadota > Betaproteobacteria > Neisseriales > Neisseriaceae > Eikenella > Eikenella sp. Marseille-P7795. The sequence continues at coordinate 313,631 of NZ_CAKAJZ010000002.1, forward strand.
CGTTGTAGCTATGGATGCGGATTCTATTGCCTGGCAGTCGGTAAAGGATTTTGGTGCGTAGCCAGCCGTCATGATTGATGGCGTAAATCTTGCCGTCCTTAATGTGCTTTTGGCTGGTGTCCACACCAAGCGTAGCGCCGTCCGGGAATACCGGCTCCATGCTGTTGCCATCAGCGGATACACATACCACGTCTTTAGGGTTGATGCCTTTGCGGCGCAGGCTGGATTCGTGAAAGCGCAGTTTGTAGCCGTTGAAGTCGGATGCTTCAAATGCACCTGAACCGGCAGACAGCCGCACTTCTTTCAGGAACGGCACTTCACACTCTTCATCATTGAGCGGTGTGCCATCCTGCCATGTTTCTACCACGGCGAATGCGGTGGCGTTTGATTCTATCGGTTTGCCAGGAGAGGCTGATTGATATTTTTCGCCCGTACCATCTGCCAGCCATTGGGTAGAGAAGCGGGTTTTCTTTCCGAAGGCTAATAACGGCTTCGCGCCTAACCCGGTGCTTCCATTAAACCATTGTCCAACCAGTCCTTTTGATACTCCGGCAAAGTCTGCAAGCTGCTGCTGTGTGGTTAAACCATGCTCAGCCATCAGCTCTTCTAATCTGTCTTTAAGCGTATTCATTTCAATATCCTATCAAATCGTTTAGCAGTCTAAACGAAATATTGTTTAGGGTGCTTGACTTTTGTATGTTTAGTAACCTATACTTTAGTCAAGTTTTCTAAGGTGAAAGAAGAAAATGAAACATATTGAGTTTATTGAACTACTAGGCGGCACGTCCAAAGTGGCCGGCTTGTGCGGTATTTCCAAAGGGGCGGTATCCCAATGGAAAAAGAACGGTATCCCGTTGGCACAAAACAATTATCTGAAAACCAAATTCCCTAAAGAGTACAAGAAAATCTTTGGGGCTAGGCCATGACTGAATTATCGGTAGAAGTAATCACAAAGGCACACAAGCTGCAAACTGCTGTTTTGAGAATGCTTGCGGATAAATCACAACACGAAGTCGCGCTGCTGCTTGGTATGGATGATGCCACCGTGAGCCGCTGGAAATCCGATGAATGTGGGTTACTGCGGGCGGCGCTAATGATTGCGGCCTGTGGCGGCAAGGTGGTGGCTGAAGATGCTGTGGTTGTGAACGCTGAAGAATACCGGCTGATGTGCCGCATCTCGGCTGAATACTTCGCCAGCCGGGCGGACAGGTAAAAGCGCAAATATTTTTGAGAAAGGAAAGAAGATGAAAGAAAAACTGGAACTTGAAGTGGGTATCCGCGTGAAGGTCAAAGAACAGGCCGCCCTGTCGGATGAAGACAAGGCGGAAATTAAAAAAGTTTTGTTCGCGCTGGCAATCCAAGGATGCGCTGATGAATTGCCGATAGTCTCCCAGGCGTTACAAATAGAGCTGATGAAGCTTAACCAAGGGGAAAGAAGATGAGTACTTTTGAACAGGCCGTTTTAGGCTTGCTAATGTTCCAGACGGCCTTGATTCTGATGATGTTTATCTATCGAATCGTTCACGGTATTCATCAAGCGATGAAAAGAGCCCGACGTTCAATACAAGAAATACGCGACCGTCATCAACAGATATTTTCATCTCTCGATCACACACAACAAGCAAGCCCTGTGGCTCAGGAATATCAGCGATGGTTAGAACATCCCCGCATTGTATTGTCTCAATTCCGTCTAACTCGTGGGTTTTATTTTGAAAAAGTATGGGGATTGCGTGTTTTGCTGTCCCATAGCCATGAACTTTAAACCGCATGATTTTACCTTTCGTGGTTGGTTGTTGGGGAACAGCCATTTTACCACGGCAGACAAAGCGGAAAGACGCTTGGCAGCCCGGACAGACGGGCAAAAGGAAAGCCCGCTGGGCGGGCTGTGGAATCACGCTTCTTTAACCGGGGTGCCGGCTGTAGTGGATTTAACTAGGTCTATCGAATGGGAACAACTTTGTTTGGATGCGTAGCCTTCGGAGCTGACGGCGATGACTTCGTGATTACCGGCTTTCAACCGCCAGCGCCATTCATTACGGGCATCTCTATACATTTCGAAATACATAAAGGAACTCCTTATGGATTATGCAAAAAATGAATACACGTTCTCCTACCGTTTCAAAGGCAGGATGTGGTCATTAAGCATTTGGGCGGACAGCCCGGAGGAAGCTAGGGAAAAACTGAGGGCTGCGGCCACCGCGCGTTATGACGGGCAAATCATGCAACGGATTTATGTGCCGGTCAAGGTGGCTTGGTTACAGCGGCTCCGGAAGTGGTGGGGCGAATAAAGAAAAGCCCGCACGGGAATGCGGGCAAAGGATATTAACAAAATATAAAAGAGGCTTAATTATGGCAAATAAAACGACACAAAGCAATCAAATTTTGGAATACATGCGCCAAGGCAACAGCATCACGCCGCTGGAAGCATTAAACCTGTTCGGCTGTATGCGCTTGGGCGCGCGTATTTATGACTTATCGCAGGCAGGCCACGTTATCCACCGCGAGATGGTGCATGACCAAAGGACGGGCAAGAAATACGCCAGCTACCGACTATTGGAGGTAAATCATGCGTGAACGTTTTTGGAACTGGGCATTCTCCCGTGCTTTGGATTTAACTGAATTTTGTGAGCGCCGCTTGATGGCGGCGGTAAGGGGTAGAAGATGAGTATCAAACTGCAATCGAGAGTGTGGGATAGCACGCTGGAAACCGGCTTGAAAATAGTGTTGGGCATGGTGTGCGATGCAGCTAATGATGCTGGCGTGTGCTGGCCTAGCCAAGAGCGGCTGGCAGCCAAATGCAGCATGACCACCCGCACTCTCGGCAAACATCTGAACACTTTGGAAGCACTCGGTTTAATTACCCGCGCCCGTCGGCAGAAGAATGGGCGGCGGTCTTCGGATATGTACCAGGTGCATATCGAGCGACTGGATAGCTTACCCGAAAATTTTTCAGGTGAAAAAAGTTCAGGTGAAAAAAATTCACCTGAAAAAAACGACAGAGCGTACCCGAAAGTTTTTCCAGAGTTACCCGAAAACTTTTCTGGTTCCTTAAATGATGAACCATCAGAGAACCATCAGATAGAACCGTCATTAGTGGCGACGGGGATAAATCCCGCCGCTGCCGAACCTGAATTCCAACTGGCAGAAATCCAAACTGCCAAGCCTGCCAAACCCAAATCCGAACCCAATCCCGACAATGTAGCCACTTGGCAAGCTTACGCTAGGGCTTACCGCGAACGTTACGGGGTATTGCCTGCCTCGAATGCCAAAACACGCGGGCAGACAGCGCAACTGGTGCGCTTCGTTGGCAGGGAGATTGCCCCGCATCTGGCGGCCTACTTCGTTTCCCACAATAACCGCTGGTTTGTGCAATCCCGCCACGAAATCGGCTGCCTGCTTCGGGCTTATCAGCAGGTACTGACCGATATGCAGCGCGGCGAACAGATGACCCAAGCCAAAGCGCAGCAGGCCGAACGCACGCAAGGCAACTTGGATGCCGTGATGCAGTCCGACGACATGGCGGCGTGGGAGCGCTACCAACGCAAACAACAGGGAGCAGCAGCATGAACCAACAGGAATTTTTAGCCAAACGCGCCGAGCTGAAGCAGGCGCTGGCCGTTACCGCCGAACTGACCGGCACGGCGTTGAGCCCGACGGCGGTGGATGTGATGGTGGACGACTTGCAGACCTACGACACGGCAGCCGTGCTGTCCGCGCTCAACCGCTGCCGCCGCGAGCTGACTGGGCGCTTGAGCCTGGCCGCGATTTTGGAGCGCATCGATACCGGCCTGCCTTCCGCCGACGAGGCATTTGGCATGCTGACCGAGGGCTGGCGCAACGAAGCCCTGACCGTGGTTGTTCCCGCCATTGCTATGACCGCCGCCGGCAACGGGGCGTGGGAACTGTTTGCCGCCGGAGACAAAACCGGTGCGCGTATGGCTTTCCGCGACAGCTACGCCCGACTCTCCGCCGAACTGCTGGCTAATGGTGGAAAAGTGGAATGGTTTGTTAGCCGTGGCTACAACCGAGAACATCAAGCCACTGCCATCATGGATGCGGTACGCAAAGGCCGCTTGACTGCGGAACAGGCTTTGACCTGCCTGCCTTCCGAAGCGGCGGCAGAAAGGCATTTGCTGGAAACCGGCGAGCCGCTGCCCTCCCTACCGGACGGCAACCCGTTCCGTCCACAGATTACCGCGTTGCTTGAGCGGTTGACGATGGAGGCGTGATATGGACACCTGCCCCTGCTGCCCGCCAACCGGCTCTGTGCTGAACTTCCGCTGCCCGGTGTGCTGTGCCGAACAAATCCGCCGCTGCCGGCCAAGCAGGAAGCTGCAAGAGAAGATGCTGCACCAACTGACTGCCTTATCCGGTGCGCCGACCCGTGAAGAGATTTTGGAGAAAGTGAGGAAATGAAATGAAACAACGTGATGGATGGGATGGAAACGACCAACAAGAAGGCTGGGATTTCTGCGAGGGATGGGAGGTGTGAAATGCCCGAATACATCCCCAAAGGCGGCCTGTGCATGAATTGCGCAAACTTCCGCCGCGATTGCAGCCGATTGGATTTTACCAAGATGCACGTCATCAAGATTTATCCCGACGGCGTGAAGGCCGTGAAATGCACCGAATACCACAAAGGGAAACAACATGGAATCCATTGATGAATTTTTGAAACGCTACGAGCAGCGCAGATGGCTGTTCATCCTGACTTCGCCCGTGCTGCTGCCAGTGTTCTTCGTGTTGCTGTTCACGCTGATTGCTTTGGCTGGGGCGTTTATCTTCGCCACGGAGGCATGCGACGAATACGGCGAATACATCTTGAACTATCCGAAACGTTACTTGGCGATTTGGCGCGGGGTGGATGATGGCCAAGCGTAAATGCAAAGTATGCGGCAAGGTGTTTGAAAAGCAGAGGCCGTTGCAGTTTGTCTGCTCCCCAGCTTGCGGGATTGAGTATCAGCGCGAACAGAAGCGCAAGGCGGCCATCAAGTCGGAACAGGAAGCCAAGCGCAAGGAGCGGGCGAAGACAGCAGTGATGCGGCACAAGCTGGAAACCATCCCGGAGCTGACCAAGAAGGCGCAGCAGGCGTTCAATCGCTACATCCGGCTGCGGGACAGGGGCAAGCCTTGCATTAGCTGTGGTGCGCCGTGGAAGGATAATTTCCAAGCCTGCCACTATGTGCCGGCGGGCAGAAGCAACAAGCTGCGCTTTGATGAGGACAATGTGCATGGCGGTTGTGTGCGCTGCAATCTGTACGAGAGCGGCAATATCCGTGGCTATCGGCAAGGTTTGATTGAACGCATCGGTCAGGCGCGGGTGGAGGAGCTGGATGCCGACCATGAAGTGCGCCGCTGGACGAAAGAAGAACTGCGCGAATTAACTTCAAAATATAAGCAATTAGCTAAGGAGATTGAACGTGATTAAATTGTTGGATTTGAAAGTCTTTATTATCTATGCCCTGTTGTACTCCCTGACCATGTGCGTATTCCGCTGGTTCGGCAAGACCAACCTCACATATTGGGAATGCTTCCATCCATTTATCGGGTTGCTGGCAGTCTTAGGTTCTATTTTCGTCCTCATACTGTTTTGGAAAAATTGAGGCAGGCCATGCAATCCGTAACCTACCGCCTACAACTCCAAAATATGCGCCCGCTGATGACAACCATCTGGAACAACCTGCAAGGCTGGCTGCAAGAAAACCCGGACTTGGAAATCACTATCCGCCCGCACAAATCCAAACGTAGCACCGAACAAAACCGCCGCCTGTGGAAGATTTATCAAACATTGGCAGAGCAGGCATGGGTATCCGGCAAGCAGTTCAGTCAGGATGCGTGGCACGAATACTGCAAACGCCAATTTATCGGCTGCGAAGAGCTGCCGGACGGATCGCAAATCGGTATATCGACCACCACCCTCAACACCGGCGAAATGACCGACTACCAAAACCGCATCCAAGCATGGGCGGCGCAGGAATTTGGAATTATTTGGGGGTTCTGAATGGCACAAACCTACAAAGACCCGACCTTTGACGAAGTAGCCCGCCGTGAAGCTCAGCGGCAGCGCAAGGCAAAAATCCGGGCAAGCCGCTGGTATCGGGTAATGAAACGCCGCCGTATCAAAAAACTACTATCCAAACAGATGAACAGGAAATAGCATGTACCAGTCAGTAGAAGCAGCATTGAGCCACGCCTACCGCTTATCTTGTATGCGGATCGAGCCATTGAACAACACCGCACAAATTTGCCACTGGGTAGAGGATAAGGGCGTAAGCCGTGGTGGCGGACAAGGGATGACACAACATGACTGGCACGCAAACAGTGCGATGATACGGGCGCGGGTGGAACGGCTGCTGAACCATTTGGAGCTTTGCGCCGTAGAAGCCCAATACGGCAGCAATTTGAGCCGTATTGTGGATTTGAGCAGCTACATTCTAGATCAGCAGCAAGGCATTCCCTTGTTGCTTTGTGATGCCCTGCTGTCGCATATTTTTTCAGGTAGCCCCAAGCAGATGCAGATACAAGACAGATTTGATATTGGGCGCGTAACGTTGTGGCGGAAAAAGAAACAGGTTGGGGGAATCGTTGCCGGGCTGCTCAATAGCGCCATTTGCAAACTGGAGCCAGAGTTTAGGCAAACTAAGATTATTGGGTAAACAATTGTATTAGGAAATGATTATGAACATAATCGGCATGAGTTCAATATCCGCAAGTAATGACAAAATTATCGTTACTTGCGATAGGGTAGAGGCGAAGGGTATCATTCCTCCTCAATCGGCTTTGATAACAAGCGATAGCCCTCAACAAAGTAATGTGCCCTTGGCAACACCACGGGAGCATGACACTGAGGACAATTCAGATTGTTAAGGGTTATTTGGGAGGTCATTGAAACCTTTTCCGGCCAATCAATCTGAATTTCCATCCTATTCCCGCATTCGCAGGTATAGTCGGTTGTTACACGGATATATTGCTTGGCCGTCCAAGTATTGGTTGCTAGGTCGAGGCTGAATTTTGGCATAAAATCCCATTTGGGATAGTTGTTGGTCGAGCTTCAACTGTACCACAAGCGGGATTTTTTTTAGGAGATGAAAGATGAGTGATTCAAAGAAAAAGATTTTAAAGAAGATTTCAAAAATAAATCAAAATATTGCCGGTTGGCATGAAACGAATGCCCGGATTCTGTATAACGGCAATCATGAGCAAGTTGCGCAAAATTTCTTGGAGTTGGCAAACTTAAACCAAAAGCTGGCTCTTGAATTTGCCAAGCTGTCTGAACTATACCCGACTGAAGAAGGCGATTAAGGGGGCGCAAAATGCGTAGCATATTTTTCTTGGATTCTGTTTTATCCACTAAAATCATTACTTTAATTTACTGGCTGCTGCTATTGGTCAATAACCTGTTCGCCATCGGCTTGATGATGGGCGGGTTTGCCGGCGGGCAGTCGCAGATTGAGGCGCAGCAGGTCGGCGGTGTGATGGGGATATTCGCAGGTTTGGGCTTGCTGATATTCGGCAACCTGATTATTCGCTTGTGGGCTGAATTTACTGTGGTTATGTTCAAAATCCAACAGAACACCTATAAGACTGCCGAGAGAATCGGCTATTTGATTGAACAAAATAGGAAATATCCGCAACAGGGAGAGTAATGATGAAAAAGTGGTTATTTATAATGGCAGTTGCCACGCTTTCCAGTATGGCAATAGCGGAGACTGAGGCGGAGCGGTTTGGGCTGCAATATGTGGCTACCCCGCCGGGAACTAATTATAAAGTCTATAAAGGTGGCGAATTCATGTTCATCGACGCTAGGGCGACGGGCAGATTTGCTTCAATATCTATTCCAACCATCAGGCAGCAACAGAACGCCGGGTATGCGATCATTCCAGCTCGGAATTTTGACGAAATGAACCAGAACGGACAGTTTGCCCGAGGATACTCTGTTAATTGTGGAACTGACGTCGTCTATGATGACAATGGAAAAGGCAGCCGGGCGAGCGAACTAAACCAACTGCATCAAGCAGCGGCAAACTTGGCTTGCCTGATTCTGGATTCTGAATAACTGGGCATCCCGTCAAGGATGGATAAAACCCCCTTGCATTCGCAGGGGGTTTTGTTTATGATGGCTACACTACTAAATTGTCTAGCGGATATCCGCCCCGTCAGCGCGCATTTTTTGTGCCTATCGGTTTCGTTGCTCTCTCCTTGCATGAGATTAACGGCACAAAACGCCAAGTTTCTCTGGCGGGTCTATACGCAGAAATACAACACCTCCGGGGAATACTGCGAGCCGTCTAGACACGGTAGTTGAAGCCCGCCGCCCTATTCAGCGGCAATCACTAACTAATTGTCTAGGAGTTCATCATGAACGCAATCTCTGTAGCCAATGTGGCTATCCGTCAATTCGACAACCTTTATTCCATCAACGATTTACATAAAGCAGCAGGCGGCGAAAATCGCCACAAACCTAGCCTTTGGGCGAATAACAATCAAACACTTGATTTGATTTCAGAAATTGAGAAAGCAGGAATTCCTGCTATCCAAAAGAAACAAGGGCTTGGCACATTCGTTTGCAAAGAGCTTGTGGTTCACTACGGTATGTGGATTTCCCCGGCCTTCTCGCTGAAGGTTATCCGCGCGTTTCTCGATACGCAGGAAGATGTTTCAGGTAGCCCCAAGCTCGAAACCCAAACCACGATAGACGAGCGGCGCGGCTTGGTGGATGCGGTGAAGCTGCTGGTCGCTCGCTGCGGTATCGATTATTCGGCAGCCTACCGTATGGTGCATCAGCGCTTCGGTGTGGAGCATATCGACCAAATCGCCGCCCCGTTGTTGCCGTCTGCGGTAGCCTATGTTCACAGTTTGATGCTGCATGACGGCATCAGCGGCGAAGTGTTGGACAGGCTACCGCCCACGCTGCCGAATCTCGAACCGATGCTGTTCCATACTCTGTTCTGTGCGGAGTTCATCTATCATCATGATGCGGCATTCAGGTTATTCAATCGTTCGCTGGCGGCAGGTATCAGCGACCATGCCAAAGATGCGATGCGGCTTATCCGCGCCACCGCCCGCCATTTGGGCGTAAACTTGCCCGACCATCGATATTTCGACAGTTTCCCTTGGGCGGGGGATACGGTGGAGAAACAGCAGTATCACCGCCTCTGCTTTGATATTTGATTTCAGGTAGCCCAGCCCCGTGATGCGTTCGCGGGGTTAGGTTTGATATACTGTGATTAACTTTGGTTAGCAGATTATGTAACATCATGAATACAATAGAGGATTATGAATTAATCGCAGCTCAAGAAGAAGCGAAGGTGGATTTCGCCATCATGTTGAACAATATTCTTGATGAAAAAAATATCTCGCTTAGCGATCTAGCTAAACTGACAGGGAGCAGCAGCTCTCTGATTTCAAGAATTATGAGCGGCAGCGAAAACTTGACTATTGAAACAATGGTCTCTATGTTGTTCGCGTTAAATGAGAAGATTGTGATTACTAAAAAGGAATAAGTATGGGTAATGATGTTATTAATGTTCAGGGGACATCAATTAAAGTTACGACAGTTAATGATGAGGACTATATCAGCCTCACGGACATGGTTGGTAATTTTGAAGGAGGTAGTAGCTTAATCGAATCGTGGTTGAGAAATAAAAATACCATTGAATTTCTTGGGGTTTGGGAAAAGCTGAATAATCCAAGTTTTAATTCCCTCGAATTCGAGGGAATTAGAAATCAGGCAGGACTGACCGCGTGTTTTGGTGGAGCGTGTTGGATTGAAATGGATATTTAACTTATGGCTAAAGAGTTGATTTCAGCGCTGCTAGATTGTAAGAAAGTCAAAGATAGCCCACTGCATATCTATGAATTTATGCGGCCTGATTATATGGTCTGCATGGCGGCGTATATGTACAAGCATAAAGTGCCGCAGAATCATTTTGTAACGCAGCCTAAAGGTATGAGTTATCTGACTACGATAGGGTTTCTTGACCAATTATGGGGGACAGGATACCCAGTTAACCGGCCGAATTTAGGCAGAAACTACTCCATGCTAACAATGCTCGACTGTGAAGAATCTGTTGATAGTGCCACTACACAGATAGGCAGTTGTATTAATGCGATGGTGGAGGTAGAGAACAGGGCAGCCATCTCCCTTTTAATTGATGCTATTGGGGAAGTGCACGATAACGTGTGGTCGCACGGGAAATCTACTGGCTTCTCGATGGCGCAAAAATACAACGGTTTGATAGAGTTTGCCCTAGCTGACTGTGGAAGTGGATTTCTAAAAGAGTTAAATCGCGTTGGCATTCAAATAGATAATCATGCTGATGCTATTGAGTGGTGCATTCAAAAAGGTAACTCATCCAAGACTATCAGGCCACGAGACGACTGGGCACAACAATTGCCGCCAGACGTAATAGGTAATCCTATGGGAAGCCTTGCCAGATATAGCAGCGGCAATAATCATGCAGGCTTAGGGTTGTCTCGATTTATCGAGGTGGTGGAAAGTTTCGGCGGAGAGCTAACCATAATCACAGGTAATGCCGAGTTGTCAATATCAAATTTTCCGCATAGAATAAAACGCATCAGGCCCTGTTTCCAAGACCTATCTTGGGACGGGGTAATTATCCGGTGCAGATTGCAGACTAGTAATCTAAACCAAATCCCCACGCCGTCTGCCAATTCGGAAATTGCAGATATATTAGATACATTAACCGGTTAATTATAAGGAGGCTGACATGGAAAAAATTATCCGCTTGCCAAGTGGCAGCCTTGCTTCCCGCCGAACTGCCATCCCATTCCGCGACCAAATAATCGAAGCTTTTGAGAACCCTGCCATCAGCAGAATCATGATTGACCTGCAAGAAGTGGAAGTCATCTCCGGCTCTTTTGCTGATGAAAGTATTGCCATCTTGGTAAAAATCTACGGATGGGATAAAGTCAAAACCAAGCTACGCCTGCGTAATGGTAATGGCATCACCGAAAGGAATATTGCTGAAGCCATATTGATTCGCAGACAAACAGAGGAAGCGGAGCAGTGTAAACAAATACAGCAACCCGCTTTCGCATAATCGTTCATCCCCCAGCCCGCCTCGCGCGGGCTTTTCTTTTGCCCGTCAAATCCCATCCAATCCGATTCACAAACCAAATAGCGAATCAGATGTGATGCACAACCCCCAACTGTAAACCAGTAGCTGACTGTTGCTCCGTGGGCCGATATTCGTTTCCTAGTAAAATCAACCAATTGATTTCATTTTGTTTGTTTTGGATGGGGTATAGGGCCGACTGGATGCGGGAGTGAACTATTTCCAAAATGGAAACAGTTCGATTTGCTCAAAAAACGCTTGTATTTCAGACGGGAAAGGGGTATTATGCAGGTGTTCGTCTTACGGCGGCTTAGTCGTGGACGACAGATACAGAATTTCCAGCCCGAGTGCTTTAGTTGCATTCGGGCTGCTTTTGTTTTGCACTTGACAGCATGAAACACTTTTGATATAAAAGTGCTATATTTCGGAGAAAGTTGCGAATTGGTAATTTTCTCCTTTCTTTTTGGCTGCCTTTAGGCGGCCTTTAATTTAGGATAGCTCGATATGGCAAAGGCAAAACGCCCAGTCGGGCGACCGACAACATACAGTCAAGAAACGGCAGATAAAATCTGCGAACTGATCGCCCGTGGCATGAGCTTGCGGGCGATTTGTTCATCTGCGGATATGCCTGCGGGCGGCACAGTACACCGCTGGTTGGCAGAACACCAAGATTTTCAGGAGCAATACGCGCGTGCGCGCGAGGAACAGGCGGACGGTTTTGCCGACGAGATTATCGATATTGCCGATTCTGTCGCCCCTGAAACGGGTGAAGTGGCGAAAGCCAAGTTACAAATCGACGCCCGCAAATGGAAGGCCGCCAAGCTCGCGCCGAAGAAGTATGGCGAGAAGCTGGAATTAGATGCCGATATGCGCGTGAAGGTAGAGACCCGCTCGCTGGAAGATATTTTCAAGTAACCCTATGGCCAATCCGTATTTCAAGCCGCTTATCCGCAAGGCGCGTTACAAGGTGCTGTATGGCGGGCGCGGCAGCGGGAAATCGTATTTCCTGGCGGAATTGGCGGTGGAAGTGTCGCGCCGCATCGGTACGGTCATCCTGTGCACCCGTGAGTTTCAAGGTTCGTTGGGTGATTCGGTGTACCAGCTATTGATTGAGACCATCGATCGTTTGGGCTACGCGGATGAGTTTGACATCCTGAAATCCACCATCACCCATAAAGGCACGGGCGCAAAGTTTGTGTTTTACGGCATTAAAAACAACGTGACCAAAATCAAATCGATTCAGGGTGTCGGCGTGTGCTGGGTGGAAGAAGCCGAAGCGGTAACGAAAAATTCATGGGATGTTCTGATACCGTCCATCCGTGGCGATAAGAACGCGGAAATATGGATCAGTTTCAACCCGAAAAACATTCTGGACGACACCTATCAGCGGTTCATCGTCCACCCGCCCAAAGACAGCATTGTCTTAAAGGCAAACTACGACATCAACCCGCATTTTGCCGATACGCCGCTGCTGGCCGATATGCTCGAATGCAAAGAGCGGGATGAAGACCTTTACCGCCACATCTGGCTGGGCGAGCCGGTGGCCGATAGCGAACTGGCAATTATCAAACCAAGCTGGATTGAAGCCGCTATTGATGCGCATGAAAAACTGGGCTTCTCAGCCGCAGGCCGGCGCATCCTTGGTTTTGACGTGGCTGATGAAGGTGATGATGCCAACGCCACCGTATTGCGGCATGGCTCAGTCGTAACCGATATGCAGCAATGGCGCGGCCAAGACGTGATTTATTCCGCCGACAAGGTTTACCTGTACGCCCAAGAGCAGAATATTGACCGCATTGTGTACGACAATATCGGCGTAGGTGCTGGTGTGAAGGCACAGTTCCGGCGCAAGAACGGCAAGGTGCAGACGCTAGGCTTCAATGCCGGCGGTGCGGTGTACAAGCCTGATGCCAAATACACCGACGACAAGAAAAACCGCGATATGTTCTCCAACATTAAAGCACAGGCATGGTGGATGGTGCGCGACCGCTTCTACAAGACGTGGCGTGCCGTCCATCACGGGGATAGTTACCCCGAAGACCAACTTATCAGCCTTTCAGGCAGCCTGCACGAATTGGAATACCTGACTGCCGAACTGAGCCGCCCGCAAGTGGATTACGACCAAAACGGGCGTGTGAAGGCAGAGAGTAAGAAAGACATGAAAAAACGCGGCATCCCCAGCCCGAACCGTGCGGACGCGCTGGTCATGGCCTTTGCCCCCGTGCAGGGTGGGCTGAACATCAACCCCAAGATATTGAGCGGACTATGAGCAAAAAGAAAAAACACACAGACAAAGCCATGCGCCGCGCCCTGCAAAGGCTGCCTGAAAAGCAGCCTGCATCATACAGCTTGGATTTTCCCAGCCTGCCGGACGGCGTGAAGCCAAACGGCCTAGCGATGGATAGCAGCCCCTTAGGAAACTTCGGGGCTGATTGTTTTTTCGGCACCGGCTTTATCGGCTATCCGCGCTTGGCCGAGTTGGCGCAAATTTCCGAATACCGAAGCGTGAGCGAAACCACCGCCAACGAAATGACCCGCCAATGGCTAGAAATAAAATCCGTGGGCGAAGAAGACAACAGCGAGACCATTAAACAGATTGAGGAATGCTACGAGCGGCTGAACGTGCGCGATGTGTTCCGTAAGGCCATCGAAACAGACGGCCTGTTCGGGCGCGGCCAGATACTGGTGCAAATCAAAGACCACGACGGTAAATTGGCCAATCCGCTGCTCTTGACCGAAAAAACCATTGCCAAGGGCAGCCTGAAAGCCTTGGTGAATATCGAACCGATGTGGACAACCCCCGCGCCGTACAACGCCATCGACCCTACCCTGCCTGACTTCTACAAGCCGAAGGCATGGTATGTCATGGCACAGGAAATCCACGCCAGCCGACTATTCACCCTGATTTCCCGCCCTGTGCCGGATATGCTCAAGCCCGCCTACAACTTCGGCGGCGTGAGTATGACCCAGCTTATGATGCCCTATGTGGAACGCTGGCTGCGTACTGTGGATTCCGTCAGCGACCTGCTGCACAGCTTCTCCTTGTCAGGCATCAAAACCGACATGAGCGCGATATTGAGCGGTAGCGACGACGGCGACACCAACATCATGCTGCGCGCCGAACTGTACAACCGTTTGCGCGACAACCGCGGCCTGATGCTGTTGAGTAAAGACGACGAAGAGTTCTTCCAGTTCAACACCCCGCTGTCCGGCTTGGATGCGCTGCTTGCCCAATCTCAAGAGCAAATGGCCGCACCGAGCCATACGCCTCTGGTGAAGCTGCTCGGTATCACACCCAGCGGCCTGAATGCCAGTACAGAGGGCGAGATTGCCGTTTACTACGACCACATCCGCGCTATGCAGGAAAACCTGCTGCGCGACCCGCTGGACAAGCTGCTCAAGCTGGTGCAACTGCATCTGTTCGGGACGGTGAACGACAACATCACTTTCGACTTCGTGCCATTGCAGCAGATGAGCGAAACCGAGCTTTCTACCATCCGCAAATCCGACACCGATCGCGATGTGGCCTACATTCAGGCCGGCGTCGTATCGGCAGAGGAAGTGCGCGGACGGCTGGCGAGCGAGCCGGACAGCGGCTACAACGGCATCGACGTGGAAGATGTGCCTGAAATGCCCGATGACGGCTTTTCAGACGGCCTGAACGACGGCGAAGGGGAAGAAGGCGGAGCTACCGCCGACCCAAAGCCTGAACCTGCCCAAGATGCCGAATGGGATGAAAGCAAACACCCCCGCGCCGAGAACGGGCAGTTCGGGGAAGGTGGGGATACCAATGGCAGGCAGTCTGAAAGCGAAAACACAGCAGCACAACAGGCTGCCGTTTCTGTATCGGGCAGCGAATTGGGCAGCTTTGCCGAGACCAAAGACCTACGCAAAGCCGCTATGCAGTACGCCCGCGATAACTTTGTCGGCAAAAGCTACACCAACAAAGACAGCGGTCATGAGATACAGGTTACTTGGCAGGGGGTAAAGCACGCCACAGCCGGCGCAAATGCCGCAGAATTAACCGTTATGGCAAAACTTGACGAACTGCTTATTCATGCAAAAAAAGACGGTGAAGCCGTACCTGACTACAAGGGGCGGCCGCATATTCTTTCGGTGCAGAAATATCAGGCAACGGTGGATTTGAATGGGGAGCGTTTGAATATTGGGATTGTTACCTTGAAGAAACATTCGGGTCATGAACACTATGACCATTTCATTATCAAGGACGCATGAAAAAACCCTTAATCCGGTACATCTGGGATAGCTTGGATACCAAGCATTTAACCCAGCCTTCAAATTAAGGGTATGTCTTTATTGTATGCCACCCATCAGCCGAAAGCAAGCCATGAAGTTATCCGCCCCGTCCGATAAAGACATCATCCTCAAGCCGATACAGCCCAACCTGGGCGTAGAGGCCGCCTACCGCAAAAGCCTGAAAAAGCTGTTGCGTGAAATGCGCGCCGACGTTCAGGGTTTGCTTGAACAGCACTACCCGAAAGGCATTGCCCAAGACAGCCTGACGGACGGCTTGCAGGCTGCTTTGGCCGCCCTGTTGCGTTATTGGTTGGCACGGCTGGACAAGCTCGCCCCGCAAATCGCCGAGGTATTTGCCAATCAAAGCACAAGCCACACAGAGAGAGCCTTTCAGACGGCCTTGCGGGAGGCAGGCTTTACCGTCCGTTTTCGTGCCACAGCACAACAGCAAACCGCCTTGCAGGCCGTATTGGGTGGCAACGTATCGCTTATCCGCTCCATTGGCCAGCAATACCTGAACCGCGTGGAAGAAAGCGTATGGCGCAGCGTGAATGCAGGCTACGACATGGCGCAACTGACCCGCGAACTGCGCAAGGACTACGGCATTAGCGAACGCCGCGCCGCTTTTATTGCGCGAGACCAAACCAACAAAGCAAAAGCGGCCATTGAAAAGGCGCGGCGGCAGGAATTAGGCATCACGGAAGCCATATGGATGCACTCCCACGCAGGCAAAGAGCCGCGCCCGAGCCATGTTGCCGCCAACGGGAAACGGTTCGACGTGGGCAAAGGCATGTATCTGGACGGCAAATGGGTGCAGCCCGGAGAGGAAATTAACTGTTTTCCCGGTGATTCAGTAATCCAACATTTTGATGGAGTGAAACAACTTTGGCGTAGATTTTATTGCGGCAAATTGACCAAACTCATTACGCAGTCTGGTGAAATTATCAAAGCGACTCCTAATCACCCAATACTTACCAATCGGGGATGGGTTGCTATTAAGGATATTCACATTGGAGATTATGTAGTCAAAGTTGGCAGTAAGGTCTTCAATGGTTTTGAAGACGATATAGAGCGAAATAATCCCACTTTCGCGCAATTGTTTGATGCGGCCGCGTTTCTTATCGGAAGTAGCATTGGTAGCGGAGCCGCATTTAAGTTCCACGGCGACATTTCCTATGGCGAAGTCGATATTATAAACATCGAACGGTTTTTGCCATACGAAATCAACCCCGCTTTGCTCGAGAAGGTCTTTAAACTCTTTCTCGCCGATGCCAGTCATATTCTCGTAGGGCTGGAACAAAATTCCGTTAGCCCGTTTGCGTCTGCCATCGATATTTTGTTTGCGCCCGCGCAAAGCAATATTCGCAGCTTTGGCGCGTTGCTTGCGTTGCTCAGAGGTCATTTTCCTCATGCTGACGATATTTGCTTCCGATTGTCCTCTTATATGCACTCCGCCATTGAGAAGGCGGTTGCGAATAGCCCCTCTAGAGATATTGAAGCGCTTAGAAAGCTCAAATTCGCTAATACCGGATTCATACAGGGAAATGAGCAAATCATTGGAGAGGTCGTGGCGATAATTGGGAGGTTGTCTTCCTGTTTTCGGAATATCCAATCCCCTTCTGCGGATATGCTTGGACAAAGCATCCTTGCTCACTCCAACTTGCACGGCGGCATCCTTGAGCATCATGCCATCAGTGAATATCAATTTGATGGCGTGGTCAATAAGAGCATCTGCGATTTTTCTGGGCATGTTTATAACCTTGAAAACAAAAAGAATTGGTATAGTAATTATACCATAATTTCTCATAACTGCCGATGTACGAGCCGTAGCGTGATTAAAGGATTCAACACATGACAGAGAAAACCATACTCGCCCAAGACCGCTCCCTACGTTCCTACGACCAAGACGGCAGGCTGCACGTTGAAAGCTCCAATATCAGCAAGGCAACGGTAAATCCCTACTACGGCAGCGAAATCCCCAATTACCAACAACTGGGGCTTGAGCCGAAAAAGGTTTACTACCTGCTGCGAGACCCCGAAGAGTTGAAAAAGGCCGCGCCGACGTTCAACAACCTGCCTTTATTGAGCAAGCACATCCCCGTTTCCGCCGATGAGCCGCAGAAAGAAGTGATTGCCGGCACGACCGGCAGCGATACCGTGTTTGAAGACGGCTACCTGAAATGTTCGCTGGCCGTGTGGGATGCGGAGGCGATTGCCGGTATTGAGAGCGGCGAGCAGGTGGAGCTATCTAGTGCGTACCACTATACCGCCGATATGACCGCAGGCGAATTTGAAGGCAGGCATTACGATGGCGTGATGCGCGATATTGTCGGAAACCATGTAGCCCTTGTCGATGTGGGTCGGGCGGGGCGTGATGTTGTAGTAAGCGATGCAGACCCATTTCACGAAAGGAAAACCATGAAACTGAAAGCAGGCGCGAAAGCGCGTATTCAGGCAGCCGTGCAGCCTTTATTGGCGCAGGATGCCGAATTGAGCCCCGATGAACTGTTGCAGGTTATCGGCTCGCTCACCAACGAAGTGCAGACAGCTGAAGATGACGGCGAAGATTTGCCGCCCGAAAACGTCGAGAATGTCGGCACGGACGAAGACGAACCGGAGGACGGCGACACCAACACCGCTCCCGCCGAACCGGAAGAGCCCACCGAAGACGAAGAGCCGGAAGAACCCGAAGGCGGCGCACCCAAGCCCGCGCAAGACCGTGCCATTTCCAAAGTGGCAATGGATGCGGCCATCAAGCGTGCTGTGGAAGCCGAACGCCAACGTTCGCAAGCCTTGGCTACGGCACAGCGCGAAGTTGCGCCCATTGTCGGCGATGTAGCGATGGATAACGCGGCGGATGTGTACAAGTTCGCGCTTGAGCAGAGCGGTGTTGATGTAACCGGCGTACATCCTTCTGCCTACCGCGCCATGGTCGGTATGTTGGGCAAACCCAAACAGCCTATGGCGCAAGATGCGGCCAAAACCGCCGAAAAGTTCCCCGGTTTATCACGAATCAGAAAGGCTTAAACCATGTCATTCCAAAAAGCAGTTAAATCTTACCAAGCCCCCGCCGTTGCGGGGGATTTTGCTGCCCACAACCCGAACGCTTCCATGCTGGCGGGTGAAGGCACCCTCGTTAGCGGCACGGACGGCGTAACCGTTGGCGTGTTTGCTTGGGCGGATGCCGACGGCAAAGTGTCCAACAAGAAAACCGCCGGCGCGCGTATCGGCTTTGTCCACCGCGAACAGCAAGCCAGCATCACCGCCTATCTGGCGGAACACGGTAATCAAATCCTGCCCGGCCAAATCATCACGCTGGCTGTAGCAGGCGACTTCTGGGCGCACTTCCCCGCTGGTGCCGAAATTGGCCAGAACGTGTTTGCCAAAGACACCGACGGCACACTGAAAGCATCTGCCGCCGCCACCGAAACCGGCCACACCCTGACCCGCTTCAAGGTAGCTTCCAAAGCCGCAGCGGGCGAACTGGCCAAAATCACCACATGGGAGTAATTGAATGAATACCTTACAGCAATTAGAACGCGATGCCGGCATCGTCTTTATGGGCGGCGGCAAGAAGCTGATGAACGAACAGGTTCAGGCAGCTTTGGCAATGGACGCACAGCCTGCGCTAACCACTACCGGCAACAGCGGCATCCCCGCATGGATGCTGACCTATGTAGACCCGAAGCTGATTGAAGTCGCCCTGCAGCCGATGAAGGCCGCCGAAATCTTCGGCGAAGTGAAAAAGGGCGACTGGACGACCGAAACCGCTATGTTCATGCTGGTAGAGCCCACCGGCGAAGTCTCCAGCTACGGCGACTACAACAACAACGGCGTAAGCGGTGCCAACGTCAATTTCCCGCAACGCCAAAGCTACCATTACCAAGTGTTCACCCGATGGGGCGAGCGTGAAGTAGCACGCGCAGGCGAAGCGAAGATTGACTATGTGAACCGCGTCAATCAGGCCAGTGTGAACGCCTTGAACCGCTTCCAGAACAAATCCTATCTGTTCGGTATCAAAGGTTTGCAGAACTACGGCATCCTCAACGATCCGAGCCTGCCGGCCGCCACCGCTGCCGCCCAAACATGGGCAACCGCTACCGGCGAGCAAGTGTACGAATCCATCCGCAAGCTGTTCCAAAAACTGCTGCAGCAGACTGGCGGCCTGATTGATATGAACACGCCGCTCCTGCTGGTGTGCAGCCCGACTGCCAGCGTTGAACTAACCAAAACCAACCAGTACAACGTCAATGTTACCGACCAGCTGAAAAAGAACTTCCCCAACCTGCGCATCGAAACCGTGCCGGAATACTCCGCCGCATCGGGCGAAATGGTGCAGCTGATTGTGGAAGAGTTGGACGGCCAGCGCACGTTGGAATGCGGTTTCACCGAAAAACTGCGTGCGCACAACATGGTTCTGGAAGCCTCCAGCATCAAGCAGAAGAAATCGCAGGGCACATGGGGCGCGATTATCTACCGCCCGTTCTGCATTGCTTCCATGACGGTGAGCTAGGCAGCCTGCACAACAAGGCCGCCTGTTTCAGGCAGCCTTTTTCATGCCCGCACCTGCGGGCTTTTTTATTGGAGAACCCAAATGAATGAAAGGACATCCCATCCCATCCGTTGGCATAAACTCGCACAAGGCACGACAGGGTTGGCTAAGGCATTGATAGGAATCGGTCATACGGATAACGATACCACAGTACAGCGACTCAACCATTGTACAACTTGCCCAGCACTCATCCGGCATCGGCAAAATTCGCCCGAAAGTATTGTTCAAGGCATCGGCCTATTTGACCGATGCGGCGCATGCGGCTGCTTTGTCCGTGCCAAAACCCTATTGGCCGATCAAACCTGTCCATTGGGCAAATGGTAGCCGGAAATATTCCCGGCTGATTTTATATCTATTCTACTTAGAAAGGAGGTAGTCATGATTTAGATACCGAGTTCAATCTTAATTGTTCTTCTAACCAACCAAATATTTTTTATTGATTTTATCTTATTATTTTAGGAGTTTTATTATGGCAACATTACCTTGCAACAACGGAAAATGGTCTCTTGGACATTACAGCAGATTTGCAGGCGACTTTACCTACACGGGCAGTTACAACACAGCAGAGGAGGCCTGCGCGGCTGCCAAGCTGAAAGCATGGGCTTACGATCCAGTGAAAAAAGCATATGTTCCCTACAATTCGGCAATGCAGCTTTACCGTGTTGAATGTGCAGCCGAAAATAACAGCTATCTGATTGAGAATACCTACAACGTTGCCTTCCGGCACCGTCCATTGGAATTAATAGTATCAACTGGCAGCCAATATGCAAATTTTATTGAGATACTCCCTAATAATAAAGTAGAGATTTCAGCCAACCAATCTGTTACCTGGATTATTACTAACGGCAGTAGTTCAATCACCAATCTTCGAAAAAGCGGATCAGGTATGGTTTTTGAAACCAAGAACCTAAGTGGGATGGTTACCGTTACAGCCCAATCTATTTGTCATATAAAGAGCCTAACATTTCATATTAGAGATGTAAAAACCGAATATATTTCGGCTTTATGGCCTGCATTGGAAAAGGCCGGAATAACCAAAAACAAAAATGAGTTGGCTGCTTTTTTGGCAAGCTCGGATCACGAAACCAAAGGGGGCACCGATATGGCTGAGTTACCTCGATATAGTTTGAAAAGATGGAGGGAATTGGCCGGAGATCAAAGAAATATCAGGGAATGGTTAAATCAGCATCCAAACAATACCCAAGCAGAGTTTGACAAACTATCCGATAAAGACAAGCTCAATATTATGTATGCCGGTAAAAACGGTAATACTCAACCGGGTGATGGCTATCTATTCCGTGGGAGAGGTGGCTTACACATGACTGGACGGGATGCATATCAAAAATTTTCAACCTATATGCGTCGCCCAGATATCATGAGCAATCCTGATTTGGTAGCTACCGATCCCCAGTTGGCTGTGCAAAGTGCTATTTGGTTTTGGACAATTTATAAGCATAAGCCTAATCTTCGGAGGATTGCACAACAAGGTAACTGGGATGAGGTAAGGAACATAGTCAATGGTGGGTCTATTGGCATAGAAAAATATTGGCCTAAAGTCCAAGGTTACCTGAATGGCAAAGGCGCACTGATGAAGCCATAAATATTAGAGCCCTTGCCTCCTATCGGTGGTATAATTCGCCATTATCCGCAACCGGTAGGAGGCTTTGCCATGAAAACATTATTGTTCATTGTGTTATCTTCATTCGCCTGCGCTTCGGCTTATGCGAAGCCACCCGTAAAAACAATTTTTTCCTGCACCACCACCAACGGCAAACAGCTGACCGTGCAGCGGCAGGGTGCGGACTATGTGTACAGTTTCGGCCGCAAAGGACGTCCGGAATTGGTGTTCCGCAATTCAAAACGGCAGGTAGTTTCGCAAAGCTATACCAGCGAAATGCCGGCTGCACAAGGCCTAAGTGGGATGTGGAGTAACATAATTATGATCAATCGGGGCTACAAATATAATATTTTTTTTGTGGTGCTCAAAGATGAAGAAAACACGGTTAAGCGAGGTGTCGAAGTGAGCAAGCTAAGTCGGATAAATGATTTAACATACCGTCCCCGGGTTATCCTCTGTAATAAACGTTATCCTATCATTAGTAACCCAGAGCCTGAATTTATGCTTTAACCGATGATCATCCATCCCAATTTGCCGGCGGTATAATCCGCCATTATCCGCAACCGGTAGGAGGCTTTGCCATGAAAACGTTATTGTTCATTGTGTTATCTTCATTCGCCTGCGCTTCGGCTTATGCGAAGCCCCCTGTGAAAACGATTTTTTCCTGCACCACTACCAACGGCAAACAGCTGACCGTACAGCGGCAGGGTGCGGACTATGTTTACAGTTTCGGCCGCAAAGGACATCCGGAATTGGTGTTCCGCAATTCAAAGCGGCAGGTAGTCTCGCAAAGTTATACCAGCGCCAAGCCGTCCGAATTCGGCATAGGCGGGCTTTGGCGGGAAATCAATATGATTAATCGGGACTATCAATACAATATTTTTTTAGAATATCCCAAGATAAAGAGCACACGGTTACACAAGGTGTCGAGATAACCAAGCTGAGCCGGATAAATGATTTGACGTACTCCCCGCAGGTGATTCTTTGTGATGCCCGTTACCCCGTTATTGATAACCCGGAAGCCGAATTTATGCATTAACCGGTAAATTTATCACTTCAAATGCTGTCTGTTTTCAGGCAGCCTTTTTCATGCCCGCATCTGCGGGTTTTTTTATTGGAGATCACAAATGGCAAAACAAAAAACTGTAACCGTTGGCTGCAAACTGCCCAACGGACTGATTATTGAAGTCGGCGGCCAGTCGGTAGAACTGAACGGCGCCAATGCCTCAAACATCATCGGCGGCCACGGCATTACCTACGATGTGGACGCCGACCTGTTCAATGCCTGGATGGAAGCGCACCAAGACCGCGACATGGTGAAAAACGGCTTCGTTTTCGCCCACGAAGATGCAAAGAACACCAAGGCGGAGGCGCAGGAAAAGACCAACAATGAAACCAAGTTGGAAGCCATCAAGCCGGATGACAAGGCCAATGGTGTAAGCACCGCCAAGGAAGACTAACCATGCCCGCCGTCGTCTTTGATAAAGCACGGTTTCAGGCAGCCTATCCCGAAGTACAGGCCACGGATGCACAGCTTGAAATGTGGTTCACACAGGCCGAAAGCCTGCTGGACAACACCGACCACAGCATCGTGGAAAAGCTGGAAGAGCGCGAAATGCTGCTGTTCCTGCTGGTACGCCACTTTTCCGCGCTGGCTGAACGTGCCGCACAGGGCGGATTGGTGGGACGCATTGCTTCGGCTACCGAAGGCAGCGTTTCCGTGAGCGCGGATATGGGCGCGGTGGGCAGCAATGCCGCTTGGTATCTGCAAACGCCCTATGGCGCGACCTACTGGCAGCTTACCGCCAAATACCGCCGCTTCCGCTATGTGCAGGGAGGCTGCTATGCGCGGCGGCGATAAGTTCAGGCAGCGGTTGGCCGAACTGGTCGCGCAGGCAACAACGGCCAAGGTGCGTGTCGGCATCATCGAGCAGGCAAACTACGACGGCTCGGATGGCGAAAGCGTGGCACAAGTGGCCTTTTGGAATGAATACGGCACAGCAACCATTCCCCCGCGCCCATTTTTCCGCAATACCATTGCCGAGCATAAGGACGAATGGCCGAAGCAGGCTGCCGCACTAATGGAAGCCAACGGCGGCGATGTGCGGCAGACCTTGGAATTGATGGGCGAAGGCGTAAAGGGGCAGATTGTGGAAACTATCCAAGCATTCCGTGAACCGCCAAACGCCGCCGCGACCGTGAAGAAAAAAGGCTTTGATAAACCGTTGATTGACACGGGGACGTTGTGGCGCAGTATTGATTACGAGGTAGCCGATGAATCTTAGAGCCATCGCCAACGGTGCGATTACATCCGTCAATCCGAACCTGCCCGCCGTGTTGAAACTCAATGACGGCTACACTACCGATGCCACAGGGAAGCGGAAATCAGGTTACAGCGAGCATCCCGTAACCGTACAGACCCAAACCCTCAGCACGCAGGATTTATCCTTGTTTGAAGGATTGGCGCAGCAAGGAACGTTGCTTTATGCCTATGTCACCGGCCAATTCCACGGCTTGCGGCGGCAGATCGGCAAAGGTGCGGACAAGCTGGTGTTCGCGGCCTACGGCGAAACCGAAACGACAGAATGGCTGGTGAAACAGGTGGTGGAAAGCTGGCCGGATTGGTGCAAGGTGCTGTTATGGCGGCAACATTAGACGATATTTACACCGAAGTCCGGGCAATGCTGCTCGGGCTTTTTTCGTGCGAAGTGGTGCGCGGATACAGCAACAACGTACCGTTACCCAAGCCGCCGTTTGTGGTGATGAACATCCTGAACGAAGCCGCCGCTGCCACCAACGAACACGCTTACGCCGTGGCGGATGAAACCGCTGCCGTATCGCGCCAATCAGAAATACAGATGCAGCTTGATTTCTACGGCGAAGAGGCGGGGCAGATGGCGCAGAAAACCGTTTTGCTTTGGCGCGATTTCTACGCCTGCGAACGGCTGAAATCCTGCCAGCCGCTATATGCCGACCCCGCACGCTTCATGCCGCTCACCAACGAAGAGAGCGAATATGAAGAACGATGGATGACCACCGTTCATCTGGCCTACGCGCCACAGGCAGAACACCAGCAACAGTTTGTAAACGCTTTTGATTTAACCCTGATCCAACCGTAAAGGATATATCCATGTTCCAATCTATTCCGGCAAGTAAAATTGTCAGCGTAAACCCCGCCGTACTCAGTTCTGGCGGCTCTCCGCTGTCGATGAACACCGTCTTTTTGAGCAAAAACGAAAACCTACCCACCGGCAGGCATACCGCGTTCCCCGATGCTTCGGCAGTCGGCGAGTTTTTCGGCTTGGCCAGCGAAGAGTTTAAAGCCGCGCAGGTGTATTTTAAAGGCTTTGACAATTCGCACATCAAGCCCGGCACGCTGTATTTCTACCCCTACAACGTCGGCAAAGAAGCTGCCTATCTGCGCGGCGCAAGCGTGAAAAGCATGAGCCTTGCCGCCCTGAAAAAACTTTCGGGCAATCTGAAAGTGAATATCGACGGCAACGACAAGAGCGGCGACAACATCAGCTTGGCGGCCGCCACCAGCTTTTCAGATGCCGCCGACAAAATCGGCACAGCCATCAGTGCCACCGTGCAGTTTGACGAGCAGTTGCAGGCGTTTGAAATCGTCTCTGCCACCCAAGGCAGGGCTTCTGAAATCGGCTTTGCCACCGGCACGCTGGCCGAAGCCTTGAATCTGACCGAAGCCAAAGGCGCGGTGATTTCCAAGGGCAACGATGGCGACAGCGCGGAAACCGTGATGGAAGGCGTGATTCAGTCCACTTTGAATTTTGCCACCTTCACCACCGTGTTTGAACCCGAACTGACCGACAAGCTGGCCTTGGCCAAATGGAGTAACGCGCAGAATAACCGCTTCCTCTATGCCGCATGGGGTAAAGAAGCCGCCGCGCTGCAAACCGGCAACACTACCTGCTTGGGCGCGCAACTGAAAGCCGCCGCCTACGACGGCACCGCCCCGATTTATGGCGGACTGGACAAGGCTGCTTTCCTGTGTGGCGCGATTGCCTCCATTGATTTCACTGAAACACAAGGCCGCATCACGCTGGCGTTTAAAAACCAATCCGGCTTGAGCGTGGACGTGGACAACGCTGCCGATGCCGACAACCTGAAAGAGAACGGCTACAACTACTACGGCGCATGGGCGACCGCCAACGACCGCTTTACCTTCCTCTATCCCGGCCAAATGCCCGGTAAATGGAGATGGATTGATGCCTATGTGAATCAAATCCGCCTCAACAGCCAGTTGCAGCTTGCCCTGATGACCCTGCTCACCTCGGCCAAGGCCGTGCCGTACAACGCTGTCGGTATCGCCCTGCAACGCGCCGCCTGCCAAGACCCGATTAACGAGGCCTTGAACTTCGGCAGCATCCAGCCGGGCGTACCGTTGAGCGAACAGCAACGCGCCCTAATTAACAACGAGGCGCGTGTCGATGCCGCAGCGAAGATTGAAAGCACCGGCTATTTCCTGCTGATTCAAAACGCTTCGGCGCAGACGCGCGGCAACCGCCAGTCCATGCCGATGAAGCTGTGGTACACCGATGGCGGCAGCGTGCACAACATCAATCTTGGCTCAATCAACGTTCAGTAAACCCGTGCAGGCTGCCTGAACTGTCAGGTGGCCTCTTTGCAAAGGAAAATATATGCAAACCGTATCAGACCGCACCCTAACCGCCGCCAACAGCATCCTGCTGATGCGCGTGAAAGGCTTTAACGACAACTTCGTACAGATTGAAGGCTACGCCGCCGACAATGCCTTCGACTTCGGGCAAGGCAAAATCGGCGAAACCATGATGGGCGTGGACGGCCAACAGTCCGGCGGCTTCACGCCCTACGAAGTGGACTTCAACATCCAGCTTGCCCCCACCAGCAAATCGCGCGACTACTTCGACCAATTCACCAACGACATCCTGCAACGTCAGGAAACGCGCATGGTGGAATTTTCGGTTGAGATTTCCGCCGTGAAAAAACGTTACACTGCCACCGGCTTCTTGGTGGAAGTTCCGGGCGGCACAACCGCCAAGAAAACGCTGGAATCCGCCACTTACTCGTTCCGCATCGTGGTGAAACCGGAGGAAATCTGAAATGGCGTTGAAGAGCAAGCAAATCACGATTGAAAACGGGCGTGATAAAGGCCGCGTGTTCCTGATTACCGAAATGAGCGCCGCCCATGCCGACCACTGGGCGATGCGCGCCCTTTTGGCACTGGCCAACAGCGGTGTGGATTTAGGCGGCATCACCCCGCAGCAAGGGATGATCGGCATGGTGGGGGCGACGTTGGGCGCATTGGGCAAAGTGAAGCCTGAAGACGCTATCCCGCTGTTGAACGAGCTTTTGGACTGCGTGCAAATCATCCCCGAAGGCGGCCAGCCGCGCCCGTTGAATATGGAGTTCAACGATGTGGAAGACTTTACGACCCTGTGGCGGTTGCGGAAGGAGGTGTTTGCATTGCATACCGATTTTTTGCAACACGCCTTTGGCCTGACCTCGGCATCGGGCGGGGAAGAGGAAGCCGGCAACAAGGCTACCTGAACCTGACACAAACCATCGGGGCGCTGGTTTCCTCCCGTATATGCAGCCTGCACGAACTGCAAACCGTGTATGGTCTGGAAGATGCCTTTAACCTGCTCGAAATCGTCAATACCGATGCCTTCAACAAGGCACAACAGGCTACCTGATTTCAGGTAGCCTTTTTTAGGAATCGCTATGGCAACAGTAATTGATACCCTGTTTATGGAGTTGGGCATTGACTCGTCCAAATTCAGCCGACAGGTTGATGTAACGGAATCAGATAACAATCGGCTGCAAAAGTCGTTCAAGGATACCGAAAAAGCATCCAAAGAAGCCGCCAAAGCCGCGAAAAAAGAAGTTGATGAACTTAAGAAGGAAATCAAAGAGGCGAAGAAAGAGCGGGAAAAAGAAGAGAAGGAAGCCGAAAAAGCCCGTAAAAAGCAGGAAGCGGAGGAAAAGAAAGCCGAGAAAGAAGCTGCCGACCGGAAAAAGAAACAAATCGAGCTGCTGAAGAAACTCGCCAAGGGCTTTGCTTCTTTTGGCGCGCTGGTTATGGGAACCAGCGTGTTTACCAAATTCATCCGCGAAGCCGCTGAAGCCAACGTACAGCTGGATAATCTCTCTCGCAATATCGGCATGAACCGCAACCAGCTTCAGGCATGGGGCGGCATGGCGGCGATGGCGGGCGGTAATGCCGACGCCATGAAAGGCAGCCTGGCCGGATTGAGCATGAGCATCACCCGCCTGACCACCATGGGAGACACTTCCATGGTGCCGTTCTTCAACGCCTTCGGCGTGGCCTTGCTCAATGCCGACGGCAAAGCGCGCAACCTAGACAGCATCATGCTGGATCTGGCCGACCGCTTTTCCAAGATGGACAGGGTGCAGGCCTACAATCTGGCTAAAAGCATGGGTTTGGACGACGGCACCATCAACACCTTGCTGCTTGGGCGTGCCGAAATGGAAAAGATGCTGGCCTTACAAGACCGGCTCTATCGCTCCGGCGAGAAAGAACGGCAGCTCAGTAATGAATTGATGCGGGCTAGGGGCTACCTGAATCTGCAATGGGAAGCACTCAAACAGATGCTGGCCGATGCACTCGCCCCGCATCTTATCCGCATCATTAAACTGGTCAGCGACTTTGCAGATTACTTAATGCGCCACGAAAACACCATGAAGCATGTTTTCGAGGGATTGGCTTTTGTATTGGGCGTGGTGCTGATTCCGGTGCTGTGGTCGGCAGTAACGGCGCTGTATGCCTTTATCGCTCCGTTCGCGCTGGCTGCCGCTGCCGTGGCTGCTCTGGGTGCTGCGTTTGTGCTGCTCTATGACGACTACAAAACTTGGGCAGAGGGCGGAAAGAGCCTGTTCAACTGGGGCGCTTTTACCGGCTACATCAGAACATCGAAAGTATCAGTGGACAGCCTTACCAAAGGCTTCACCTACCTGCTCACCGGATACACATCATGGGCGGAAGCCGGGAAAGGCTTGTTTGATTGGTTGCGGTTGAAAGGATTCATCGACGAAAACGGGGTATCCCTACGCTCACTGGCTAACGGCTTTAAAAGCCTAGCCAACGACATCTACCAGTTCATCGCTCCCGCATTGGAAGACCTAGGCGAAATCTTCAATGCCCTGATGAACCGCGATTACAACCGCGCTTGGACAGCGGCAAAACGCTTAGCTATGCGCCCGGTAAATTTCGTGGCGGAGCAGGTACAGAGCGCCGCCGAACGGGTATCCGGCGCAGTTGATGTTGCTACTGGCCACACCCCCGGCGCGGCAGGTTCGGCGCAGGCGGCGGTACGAAGCCTAGGCTCGGGAGAACGTGTCGCCAAACAGATGTTTTCCCCAGGTGGCACGATTTACTTCGGTGATAGTATCGCTCACGGCTACCGTAGTGCGGTAAACGGCACAGGTTCAACTAGAGAGGGTGCTAATCCGCAGCAGGTATTGGGTTTCATCAACGGCTATTCCGGCAACTTGCAAGGCCAAACCGTGATTCTGTCGTCCGGTATGAGCAACGACCCGACCGATACCGACGGCATCCGAGCCCAAATCCGCGCATTGCGCGCTAGGGGGGCGAATGTGCGGCTGCTTGGGGTATCTAATACCTACAATCGAAAAGGCCAAACCGGCGCGAGAATGAACGCCCTACTGGGGCAAATCGCCCGTGAGGAACACGCCACCTTCCAAGGAGGCTTCCAAGCAGGCAGGGATAACATTCATCCTGCCAGCTACAGCTCGCAGCCGTGGTTGGGCGGCGGTTCGCGGCAAAACTCCGCAATGGCAGAAACGCTCGCCATGATTAGGAAGCATGAAGGTTTCTCCAGCCGTACCTATTGGGACGTGAATGCTTACCGCTTAGGCTACGGAACGGACACCATCACCGACCGCAACGGCAACGTCCGCAGAGTGCGACAGGGTGATACCGTTACCCGTGAGGATGCGGAGCGTGATTTGGCACGCAGGGTGCAGATATTCAGAAGCGAGGCACGGCAGAAAATCGGTACGGCGGAATTTGACCGCCTGCCAACCAAAGCGCAAGCCGCCATTACTTCGGTTGCCTACAACTACGGCAGCTTGGATAAATTGCCGTCTTTGGTAAGAGCTGCCCGCAGCGGCAATCTCCCAGCCCTCTCCCAAGCAATTGCTGCCCGCCAAGGTGACAACCGGGGCGTGAACAGAAGAAGGCGGCTGGATGAAGCCGCCGCAGTATTATCTGACCTGAACAGCCGCCCTGTCGGCGGACAAGCCGTTGCCGATAATGCCCAGCGCGGTTTGCAATCCATGCAGCAAGGCGCTGTTGCCCGCCAGCAGGCGCAGCAGATTACCAACAACAGCAATATGCAGCTCGCCATCAACGGCGGCATCCATGTGCAGTCTTCAGCCAGTACCATAGACGGCACAATGGCGGATGCCTCTGCCGCCGCCCGTAACAGGTTGGTGCAGATTATGCCAGCGATGGTGTGAGGCTACCTGAAAAAGCGAAACCCCGTGAAGCGGGCAACTTCACGGGGTTTCTGTTTGCAACCCTTACCAGACAAGGATTGAAATTGGATGAAGTATAGCATAAACAAAGAGGTGCGGAAAATGTTTGAATTATTTGCGAAGTATGCGGCGTTGCGGCGGATGTTCTACGCACTGCTGCTGATGGCGGCGTATTGGCGGCTGCCCGAGATACTGGCGGTTTTGAAATGACTTGCACAAAGCATGGGGTTTGTTTATGATGGAGCTTCCTAACAAACTTACAGCAGAAACGCGCCTGTTGCGCGATTTTTCGTATCTACTCCCATCATAATGTTTGCCGCATTTCGGTTTCCTTGGTTGCGACAGATTTCAAGTTATGGGGGTGCGGGTAGCAGCAATGCCCCGGACGCTACTGTAAGTGCGTTAGGACACCCCCGCCCAATCTGGGTATTCCTAGAACCTTTAAACTTACAGGAGTTCATCATGAACGCTCAAATCTCTCTGTCTTTCCGCGACGTAAGCTTTGATATTACCGACATTCACGGCCAGCCTTGGTTAAGGAGCTTCCAGATTGGAAGTGCCTTAGGTTATAAAAATCCATCATCAGATATGGCAAAACTTTATGACCGCAACGCCGACGAATTTACCGACAGCATGACCCAAGTCATCGAACTGCCCACCGCAGGCGGCAAACAGCAGGTGCGTGTATTCAGCCTCCGCGGCTGCCACCTGCTCGGCATGTTGGCACGCACCAAAGTAGCTAAAGAGTTTCGCCGCTGGGTGCTGGATGTGCTGGAGAAAGAAGTTTCAGGTAGCCCGAGCCCCAAAACCACCGTAGACGAGCGCACCGGATTACGCCAAGCCGTCTCCGCCCTGGTCGGCAAATGCGGCATCGACTACGGCAGCGCCTACAACATGGTACACCAACGCTTCGGCGTCGCCGCCATCGAAGACATCCCCGCCGAGCGGCTGAATGATGCCGTGCAATACGTCCACACCCTCACCCTGTATAGCGGATTGAACGGCGAGGTGCTGGATGCGCTGCCGCCGCAGATGCAGGACGGCGGTATCCTGTTGTCCGACCATGAAATCAGTCGTTTCGCTACGGTTACCTATTTTCTCGACTGGGCGACCCGCCAACTGTACGATTTGAGCGAACCCTTGAAACAACTGGGCGCACGCGACAAGGGCGTGGCGGCCTACACGCTGTGGAAGGAATCGCAAAGTTGGTTGAAACACTGCCGCCGCTCTTTGCAACGGGTGCAGCCCAACATGCGCGACGAGTATTTCCGCGAGCATGTGGCAGGCAGTCTGCGCCGTATGGATGCCCTGATGCTGAACTGATTTTCAGGTAGCCTTTACCGCCCCGTAATCTACGGGGCTTTTTCTTTGGGTAGACGAAGTAACCGATTAAAACTTGCGGATAATTCAATCAAAGAAACCCGAAAGCGACGCGGTCGCTGCCGGGCGGGGAATGGATTGGATGAGAGCAAGATAATGACTAAAAAGAATAATGGCATAAATTTCAGAGAGGTAAACACCATGCTGGAAAAGTATGAAAACTCTCCTCGCATACGCCTGCTGGTTTGGCTGGCTTTGGGTGCGGTGTATTTATTTGGTTTTGCGGCCTTAATCAATGCTGTCAAATGGTGGTAACTCATGGCTTGGAACTCTATCGGTATCCCGAACGTGCCCAAGTTGCCGCGAAACGTGGGCGGCGCACTGATTAAATTCGGCGGCGCGGCCTTAATCAATGCCGTTTTCGGCAACTATTGGGGCATTTTCGGACAAAACGGCATCCCGCTGCTGTTGTCGGATAACGTAACGTCAGTCAAACACCAAAACACATCCAAAGTGTCCAATGCACCTGTTGAACGCGGTTCGTTCGCCAGCTATAACAAGGTGGGCGACCCGTTCACGGTAACGGTGCAGATGAGCAAGGGTAGCGGCGGTGTGTTTGCACGCGGAGCGTTTCTCGGATTGTTGGATACACTAGCTAACAGCACGGATCTGTTTTTGGTCATCACGCCGGAAGCGGTGTACCCGAACATGGCGATAACGGGCTATGACTATGCCCGCGAGGCATCGGACGGGGCGCGGCTGTTGAAGGTCAATATTCATTTGGCCGAAGTGCGGCAGGTGGAAGTGAAATACACCAAAACCAAGCCGGACGGTGCGCAGGCACAACAGGACGGCGGCAAGGTGCAGCCCAAGCCGATACAAAACAACGAATCCATAGCTTCAAAATTGTACGGCGCGGCCAGCGAAGAATGGGATAAAGGCGTCAATGCCCTCAGAAAAGGCTTTGGACTGAAATAAAAAAGCGAAAACCCGCAGGGCGGCAACTCTGCGGGTTTTCTGTATTTAACCTTAGAATGAGTAAGGGAAAATCATAAAGTGAAGTATAAACGAAAACACAGATTAAAGGTAGGTGGCAAGATGAGCAAACACGGAGCGGACAAGGCGGGCTTGGTGCTGGCGTGGGATATTGCGCTGTCGGCGGTAATTTCGGCGGTGGCATTATTGATTTGGGCTTTGAAATAAGGCTGCCTGAAAATGATTTACCAAATCCCCATCAAGCCCGTCCCTGTGCAAAAAGTAAGCGCCACATTGGACGGGCAAGAAGTAACCGTATCGCTAGTACCGCGATTGGGCAAGCTGTATGCCACTGTGTCGGCAGATGGGCGCGTACTGATACGCGAACGGGTATGCCTGCACGGTATGCCGCTGGTGGGCGAGGCTTATCGCGGCTTTCGCGGCGAGCTTTATTTAGTCGATACCGCAGGCAGCCTAGACCCGCAATGGCAGGAACTGGGCAGCCGTTTTATTTTGGTGTACCGCGATGAGCATTAAAGAGAAAATCCTGCGTGTCAGCATCAAGTTAGGACAGGAAAAAGACGTATGGGATGCGAAAGGCAACGATACACTGGTTGTCGAAGGTTTGCGCACCTCCTGCCAAATCAACTACGGCAACGGCGCGGTGATGCCGTCTGCCCGCATCAAAGTGTACGGCTTGAAGCTGGACAGCATCATGAAGCTGCTCCGTGTGAAATGGAACACCGAGCAGGCAATGATGAATCTGGTGCAGGTGGAGGCAGGCGAGCAAGACGACCTGAGTGTGGTCTATACCGGCAATATCACGTTTGCCTACCCCGAAATGGGCGGGGCGCCGGATATTTGCCTGGTTATCGAGAGCCACACCGCCGTTTTGTGGCAACTCAAGCCTGCCGAAGCGGTCAGCCACGAAGGCGAAACCGATGTGGCACAGGCGATTGAAGCTATCTGCAAGCGCATGGGCAGGCGTTTTGAAAACAACGGCGTAAAGGCCAAAATCAGCAATCAATACCTACCGAACACCGAACTGGACAAAATCCGACATATTGCCGCCGCTGCCAATATAGACGTGTACATTGACAACGAAACCGTCGCCATCACACCCAAAGGGCAGCCGCGCATGATTGACGTACCTATTGTCAGTCCGAACACCGGCCTAATCGGCTACCCGATACCTGATTTGCAGGGTGTGAAGCTGCAATGCCTGTACGACAAAGCCCTGCGCTTCGGTGGACTGATTGAGGTTGTAGGCAGCCTGATTGAGCAATGCAACGGCAGATGGCGCGTATTCGGGCTGTCGCTGGATTTGGAAAGCCAAACGCCTGGCGGCAAATGGCTGGCCGACATCAAAGCCGCCAATGTGGAGGATACAAATGCCAAAGTCGCAACAAAATAATTGGGCGCAATACCGCCCCGAACAAACACAAGGCGGCGCGGGGGAAATCAGCGCAATCGTGTCGGGCATCGTCTCGCGCATCCAAACCGTAACGCTGGTGCGCGTGGTCAAAACCAAAGCAGCCGGGCTTGCCCCTGTAGGGCTGGTGGACGTGCAGCCATTGGTTGCCCAAATCAGCGGCGACGGCACGGTTACGCCGCACGGCATCATCTACAACGTGCCGTATTTCCGTCTGCAAGGCGGCGGCAACGCCGTGATTATCGACCCCGAGCCGGGTGACATCGGCATGTGCGGCTTTTGCAGCCGCGACATTTCCAGCGTCAAACAAAACAAAGCGCCGTCCGCTCCGCAAAGCAGGCGGCGTTTCGATTATTCGGACGGCCTGTATTTCGGCGGATTCTTGAATGGCACGCCCAGGCAGTATATCCATTTTAAGGACGGCGGCATCAAACTGTTCTCCCCCGGCGATATTGAGATGGAGGCGGCCAATATCCGCCTGAACGCCAAAGGCGGCGTGAGCAGTACCTCGCAAACCTTTCAGGCCAACACCCAAGCTGCGGCGCAATTCACGGGCGGCGGCGGGATTTCTGCCGACGGTGATATGACGGCGAATGGTGTCAGCCTGCTGCACCACGTCCACAACGGCGTGCAGCCCGGCGGCGGCAATACGGGAGAACCGCAATGAATACTCTCTATCTTAACCCGCAAAGCTGGGATTTGGTCTTGGATACGGCGGGCAATATCGCGCTGGCGAAAGACCCCTACGCCAAGGCGCAGGATGTGGCTTCGGCGTGCCGCCTGTTTGCGGGCGAACTGTATTACGACACAGAAAAGGGCATCCCCTATTTTGAAGAAATGCTGGGTAAAAAACAGTCGTTCGCGCTATACCGGCATCGGCTGGTGCAGGCTGCTTTGTCCGTCCCCGGCGTGGTAGCGGCAGACGTGGCCGCCGAACTGCGCGACGGGCGCGTGCTTTCAGGCAGCCTGCAATTTACCGACGACACCCAAAAACAATACGAGGTAACGCTATGAGCAGTCATGTTCCCCCAGTTCGCTTCACGCCGCAAGGCTTGCAGATTCCGACTGAAACCGAAGTGCTGAACGGCGTGCTGGCCGACTTCAACGATGCCTTCGGCGGCGGTCTGAACCTGAATTTGGAAACGCCGCAGGGACAGCTTGCTTCCTCGCTGGCCGCCGTGATTGCCGACAAGAACAATGTGATTGCCGAACTGGTCAATCAAATTCATCCGGAATATGCCGAAGGAGTGATGCAGGACGCGATCGCCCAAATCTACTTCCTGCAGCGCAAACCTGCTACCGATTCGGCGGTGGTGTGCGAGTTTGTCGGACTGCCCGGCACGCAGATTCCGCAGGGATTCATCGTACAGGATGCGGCAGGCAACCAATGGGCTTTGCAGCAGGAAATCGGCATCCCTATCGGCGGTAAAGTCAGCGGTACACTCATTGCCGCCGGACAGATTGAAGCCCCCGCCCACAGCGTAAACGTTATTTATCAAGCTTTGGTGGGGTTGGACAGGGTGGATAATCCGCGCCCTGCCATTCCCGGGCGGGCGGAAGAGAGCCGCGCCGAATTCGCTGAACGCAGACGGCGCAGCGTGGCCGTCAATGCCCACGGAACGCCGCAGGCGGTGTATGCCAACGTGTTTGCGCTGGACGGGGTACGCGATGTGTACGTCATTGACAACCCGAAAGGCCAAAGTGTGCAGGCCGGTGCGACCAACTACACACTCAAGCCGCACAGCATTTATGTGGCGGCGGTGGGCGGGGATGATACGGCGGTGGCCGAAACCGTGCTGCGCTACGCAGGCAGCGGCTGCGACTTCAACGGCAACACCGAAATCACGGTGTACGACCACAGCTACAACGACCCGAAGCCCGCCTATCAGGTAGCCTTTATGCGCCCCACCGAACTGCCGGTGTATTTCCGCATCAAAATCGAACGCGGCGCGGCGGTGGGCGCGGAAACGGCCATCAAGCAGGCCATCATCCGCGCTTTCAAGGGGCGCATCGGTGCAAACCTGTATGCCATCGGCTACGTCGCCCCCGTGGTGCAGGCCGTGCCGAACGTGCATGTGTTGGACGTGGAAATCGGTTTATCTGCGGGCAGCATGGGCAATTCCGTGGCGGTGGGTATTGACCAAACGCCGGTTGTCCGTGCCGAGAATATCGAAGTGGTGAGCGTATGATAACCGTTGGAGAAACCTTAATCAGCCAATATGCCAACAGCCCGGTCATCTGCCGCCTGATACGTCGGTTTGACGACTGCATCGACCCGCGCACCGACAAGCAGCGGTTCTACGACACCGTGTGGAACGTATCCACCGCACAAGGGTTCGGGCTGGATATTTGGGGCGCGATTGTCGGCATTGAGCGAGAAGTTATGATTAGCGCACAAGACGAATATATCGGCTTTGCGCAGGGCTTTACCTCGTTTGACAACGGCGTATGGAGTACCGGCGAAGGCTTGGAGCGGCGATACCGTTTGGACGACGACGCCTACCGACGCGTGATTATGCTTAAAGCGATGAGCAACATCATCTACGCCACCGCCCCGCATATCAACCGTCTGCTGCGTGAGATGTTCGGCAAACGCGGGAGGGCTTATTTCGTCAAAAACGGCACGATGGCTGCGCGCTATGTGTTTGAGTTCTATCTCCTGCCGGTAGAGCGCTCCATCATCCGCCAAAGCGACCTGTTGCCGCGCCCCAGCGGCGTACTGCTGGATTTTTACGAACCGGAGGCAGATAAAACCTTCGGCTACATCGAAGCCAATCTGGCACCCTTCGGCGAGGGTGCTTTTTTTATGGGAGTTTAAACCATGCCACAACCAAAATTGCTATCCAAGCCATGGGCAGCGGACGGACTGAAAAACAACATCCCCGCCGAACGCAACGGCGGGTTAGCTCAGGAAGCCGCTACCTATGCCGAAGGCTTCCCGAGCATCACCATGACCCCGATTTCCGTCGGTGGCAAACCGCCCAGCGGGAAAGATATGAACGGCGTGCTGAACGAAATTAGCGCACACACCGTTTGGCAAAACCAGGGCGGACGTTACCGCTTTGACCAAGCCTTTTGCGACGCCATCGGCGGCTACCCCAAAGGCGCAGTGCTCATCAACGATACGCTGGATACCGAATACATCAGCTTGGTAGATGCGAATACCCACAATCCGAACAGTGGCAACAACACAGGGAAATGGGCAATACACGCAGGCAAAGAGCTGAAAGCCAGCACCACGCAGGCGGGCATTGTGCAACTTTTATCCGCCGCCAACAGCGACCGTGAAGATATGGCCGCCACACCAAAGGCAGTAAAAATTGCCTATGACAAAGCCGAGGAATCCGCCGGCAAAGGCTTGCCTGTAGGTGCGGTAATCGGTTTCCCGCGCGCCGTCAGCAACCCTGAAGGCTACCTGAAAGCCGACGGCAGCACCTTTGCCCAGGCCACCTATCCCGACCTGCATCGTGTGCTGGGCGGCAACAAGCTGCCCAATATGACCAGCTCCGACGTCGGTATGACCTCTTATTTTCCGATTGAGGCCATCCCGGACGGCTGGATTAAATTTGACGACATCACCAGCAAGGTTACGCAGTCCACCTATCCCGAGCTGTACCGGCTGCTGGTGGCACAGTACGGCAGCATTGCCGCCGTACCCAAAGCCGAAGACCGCTTTATCCGCAATGCATCAGGCAGTCTCGCAGTGGGCACGCAACAGGGCGACGCCATCCGCAATATCACGGGCACACTAGACTCTGGGAGTAACGCAACTACGCAGTTATTTGACGCCATTGATGGGGACGGGAAAGGTGCGCTTTTTATTAGTCGAAAGCAGTTCAAGCAATGGGCATGGGAGAACGGCAGCGGTATAAACGATATGCCCGCAGCCTTTAGTTTTGACGCCTCTCGCGTGGTGCCGACCGCCGATGAAAACCGACCGAAAGCTATCGCAATGGTGCTGTGTATCAAAGCCCGCGATAGTCTGGATGACGTGGTGTTTTGGATTAAAGCCTACGGCACGGTTACCAACGCCGGCGCACTGGATGCCTCCACGCTGGCGGCGGATATACAGCGCAAAGCAAACCGCGACGAGGTAGCGCCCAAAACTCACACCCACCGCAGCAGCGAGATTATCGATTTAGCGCAGGCGGTGAGAAATCTGTTTGCCCACCAGTTCGGCGATTCAGGCTACCTGAAACTGCCCAATGGGCTGGTGCTGCAATGGGGATATGTCGCCCAAAAATGGGCTGGCGAAATACTGATACCAATTACCTTCCCGCTGACGTTTGCAAGTGCGCCGTTCGGCGTCTTTACCACCGCTGTCACGGAAGGGTCTACAGCCAACAACGTAGGAGGGGATATTACCCTCCCCATCCAAAATTTAACGGGTACTGGCTTCACCGCCATCATGAACACATGGGGACCCGCTA
This sequence comes from Eikenella sp. Marseille-P7795, assembly GCF_916618725.1. Classification (NCBI taxonomy): domain Bacteria; kingdom Pseudomonadati; phylum Pseudomonadota; class Betaproteobacteria; order Neisseriales; family Neisseriaceae; genus Eikenella; species Eikenella sp. Marseille-P7795. The sequence goes on from NZ_CAKAJZ010000002.1 coordinate 351,810, forward strand.
CCGCCAGTCATATTAAGGGTTTCTATTGGTTTGCTATTGGCAGAGTATAGGAGGTGTCTGATGTCTATTTTTTACTCAAAAACCAGCGGCGGATTTTATGACAACCAAATCCATAACAGGCTACCTGAAGATGTTGTGGAGATTAGCCCGGAGCAGCACGCTGCCTTACTGGCCGGACAATCACAAGGCCAAGTCATCATGCCGGACAAAGACGGCAGGCCGGTGTTGGCCGATCCAGCGCCCAGTCACCTGCACCAATGGGACGGCACAGGATGGGTATTGGGCACCGGGGCATCGGCACAGCTATTGACCGAAGCCGTCGCCCGGGGTGTAGCCGCCATCAACGATATGGTGGACGGTGCTTACCGGCACGTTACCCGCTTCCAGCCGGAATACCTGCTGCGCGAGCAACAAGCACGCGACTACAAGGCCGGTGGCTGCAAAGGGGATGCACCCGTTCAGGTAACCGCTTTTGCCAAACCTGCCGGCAAAACCGCCTGCGAGGCGACCGACATCATCATCGCCCAAGCGGATAAGCTGCGGGCGGCAATGGGCAGGCTTGGTGTTTTGCGGATGCGCAAATTTGAGTTGGAGACACTCAAAACGGCAGCAGAGGTGGATAAGAGGGTGGCGGAAATCTTGACCGAAATCCAGCCGATTGCCAATGAATTATGCAAGGTGGGTAAAAATGATTAATCAGCAAATCTACCTCGCCCTGTATCGCGGGCGCCGCGACGGCACCGGGCTGAAGGTATGGCTCGCCCGCTTTTCGGATTGGCTGACCCGTGTCTTAACCAAGGGGCAATACTCGCATTGTGAGATTGCCATGAAGCTGCCGGAGACGGCGGAATACGAGTGCTACTCCGCCAGCCTGCGCGATGGCGGCGTGCGGGTGAAAACCATGCCGCTGCCGGAAACCAAGTGGGATTTGATTGCGCTGCCGGATGATGTGGGCGGGCGGCTGGAAACCTTGTGGGCGGAAACCCAAGGCCAAGGCTACGACCTGCCAGGGGCGTTCGGGGTGGTATTCGGGCTACCTGAAAACCGCCGCCGTTGGTTTTGCAGTGAGTGGGTGGGCGCGGCTTTGGGGTTGTCCGAGAGCTGGCGGTTTTCGCCAAACGATTTGGCAGCGATATTCAGAAGGGAGGGAAGATGATGACGTTTGAACCATCCAACGCATCCGGCCATGTGCTGCATGTGAGCGTGATTGGCTTATCCGGCACGCTGGCGGGCATGCCTTTGGAGGCGTTGGTATTGGGTGCGGTGGCTGGGGCGCTGCACCACGGGCTGAAAGAGCCGGGCAGCCGCAAGAACGGCATATTGGTGATGATTACCAGCATGATTCTGGCCGGGGCTTTGTCGCCGGTAATCATGGCTTATCTCTCGCTGCGGCTCGGGCTGGAGCGGGAGCTGTTTCAGGCCGCCGTGCCGGTGCTGATTGGCTTTGGCTGGTCATGGGCGGCGCCGCTGTTGAGTGATGGTTTACGCCGCTTGTGGGCGGGCTGGATTGATAAATGGGGAGGTAGGAAAAAATGAGGTCGGAACTGATTACCCACTTTTTGATTTTGGTAAACGTGGCGGCGATGGCGGCGATATTTGTTTACTCGGCCTGCTCGCTGTCGGTGCGGCAATGGACGCTACGCAATCCGGAGTATTGGATTCACGGATTCCTAGTGGGCGGCTCGATAGCGGTTATCGGCCACACGCTCAACAGTTGGCAGCCGCACCATTGGACGGAGATTTTATTCAACGTGGCAGCGGCGGGCTACTTCATGCTGCGCTCGCACCGTATCCATTTGCTGGCCGGGATTATGAAGCGCAAGGGTAAAGGCTACCTGAATATGGGAAAGGAAAGGAAATGACTGAACTGCCTTGGATTGAGGAGGCAAGGAAATACATCGGCATGCACGAAAGGGATGCTCGCGGCTTAAAGACCATCCCCTTGTGGGTACGGGCTTTGAAAGGCTGGTGGAGCGACACCAAAACGCCGTGGTGCGGAACGTTTGTCGGCCACTGTTTGCAGGCAGCCGGCAGGGATATTGCGAAAGAATGGTATCGGGCGAAAGCCTGGGTAAACGGCGCTACCCGTTTGGCGAAACCTGCGTATGGCTGCATTGTGGTATTCGAGCGGCAGGGCGGCGGGCATGTCGGCTTTGTCGTCGGGCAGGATAAGCAGGGCAACCTGATGGTGTTAGGTGGTAACCAGGGCGATGCGGTCAATATCAAACCGTTTGCCAAGAGCCGCGCGGTGGCCTACCTGTGGCCGAACAAAGGTGGCAAGCCTGCTTACCCCGCCGCAGAACGTTATGCGCTGCCGCTGTTGCAGAGCGACGGGAAGTTGAGCAGGAACGAGGCGTAAACAAAACCCCCTGCTTGTGCAAGGGGCTGCCTGAAACTATCCGGCCACATGGGCGGTCATGTTTATTTTTTATGAATTTTTAAAGGTATTTGCAGTATAGGTTGATGCCGTGTACATATCAAGTAAATGTGACTAAAAATAGTGACATATTAAACATATCATTGGTAATTATATGACTTATTTATACAAATACTGGAAACCACTTGCCCTTGCCGCGCTGTTGGCGGCGGTGGTAGGCGGGGAATATTGGTATGGTAGGCAACGCTATCAGGCGGGCTACGATGCGGCCACGTCGGCCATCACCGCCAAGATGATAGAGCAGCATCAGCAGCATCAAAAAACCGCCCGGGCGGCGAGTGTGGAATATCAACAAGGAAAGTCCGAACGGGACGAGAAAGCGAGAGTGCAGCGTGAAGTGGTTCAAAAGATTATCGAGCGGCCTGTGTATATTGACGATTGCACTGATGCTTCCGGGGTGTCAGTCCTCAACGCCGCCATTGCCGAGCGCCATTGAGCCGCCCGCAGACTTGGCTACGCCCTGCCCTAGGCTACCTGAATTGTCCGGCACCACGGGCAAGGTGATGCTGCCGTGGGCGTTGGAGGTGGTGCATCTGTATAACGACTGCGCGGCACGGCATGACGGGCTGATTAAGGCATGGCCAAGGTAGTCAAAAGCACTTTGACAAAACTTTGACAGTGTTTGGCTGTTTTAGCCTTTGTTTGGCATAGTTTGAGCAAGCAGAGATGTAGCAAAATCAAATAGTTAATATAAAAATATAGGACTCTTAATCCGTAGGTCGAGCGTTCGAGCCGCTCACGACCCACCAAACACAAAACCAGCCTAAGCAAGCACTTAAGCTGGTTTTTTGTTTGCCATACAACATAGCAGATTCCATCACTTTGGCAAAATCTTGCCACTTAATAAAACAGCATCCACAGCCCGCGCAACGCTGCAATCAGCAGCATCTTCTCCTTCGCCAGCAAACAGGCTACCTGAAAAAACAAACTCAGCAGCAGCACGCCCTGCAACTGCAAAGGACTGAAAAACCGCACCTCTTCCCGGCTCAGATAACGCCGGTGCAGCCACATCAGCAGCATCAGCAGCATCTGCCCCGCAATCCACAACACCGGCTGCAAAAAATACAGCGACAACAGCCCAGTGAGCATCGGCGCCGACATCCCCTGCGGATATTGCCAGATGACAATCAGCAGCAAAAACAGCAGCGTAATATGCTGCACCGCACCCGCCACCGCAAAATACGCCAAAAACGTGCCGCCGCCCTCCAGCTTCCAGCCCATCTGCCGCGCATCGTAGCGCCAGCCGTTGGCAAACAGAAACAGGCTGGCCAGCACAATATAGCCGTACACCGGATACACATTGGCAATATGCGTAATCCCCAGCACGCCCGGCATAATCCGCGCACTGATCAGGCCGAAGCCCAGCCACAGCAGCACGCTGCCCCACAGCCAGGAAAACTGCTGCCGCTGAAACGCCGCCGTAAGAAACAGCGTGATATACAGCGACAACACCCACAGCGTTAGGCTTTGCACCGCCATTACTGCCACCCGCCTGCTCTGGCCAGCGCCGCAGCCGTGCAGGCCGCCAGTTCGCGCACCCAATCCAGCGGCAAATCCGGCGTGAAGCGCGTTTCATCAGCATCGCCCGCCGCCAGCACGGCCACGGTTTGCCCGTTTACGCGCACCGGCAGCAGCAGGAAGCTCTCCAGCCCCTTGCCCTGCTGCGGCAAAGCCTTAATCAAGGCGGGCGAAATATGGTTGTCACACAGCGGCGCTTTCAGGGCGCGCAAAGCGGCATGGGCGGCATGATTTTCAGGTAGCCTGTATGCCCCGGCGGGCGCGCCTTTCTTCGGCGGCTCGGCCAGCAGCCACACGCAGCCCGAAGCCAGCCCGAAATCCTCGCGCAAGCCCGCTTCCGCCGCACGCAGCACCTGCAACAGCGTATTCGCCGCCAGCAAGCGGCGCACGAAGCCCAGCAGGCGGCCGAGGGTTTGGTGGTTGCTGTCGGCATCCTGCATGATTTGCGCCAGCTGGCCGGCCATCTTGGCCGCCTTTTCCTGCTGCGCCAGCCATTGCGCCTGCACGAAAGACTGTACCCTCCCTTGCGCGGGCTGCACGCCGAGTTCGGCGGCGTGGTTGAGCAAAAATTCCGGGTGTGCCTGCAAATAGGCCAATAATTTCTTTTCGTTCATCAGTAAGTTACCGTTCCTTCAAACACCGTGGCCGCCGGCCCGGTCATCAACACATGGTTATTTGCCGCCCACTCGATGCGCAAATCGCCGCCGGGCAGGCTCACTTTCACTTCGCCGTTGCGCTCGAGCAGCCCCAGCCGTATGCCCGCCACCACCGCCGCACACGAGCCGCTGCCGCAGGCCTGCGTTTCGCCCACGCTGCGCTCGAACACGCGCAGGCGGATATGGTGCGCGTCCAGCACCTGCATGAAGCCCACGTTCACCCGCTCGGGAAACTGCGGGTGCCGCTCTAGCCTGGCGCCCCAATCGGCCACCGGCGCGCCGTCCACATCGGCCACCGGCAGCACGGCGTGCGGGTTGCCCATGCTCACGCAGGCCAGGCGTACCGTTTCCTCGCCCAGGGCAACTTCGTGCAACAGCGCGTCTGCCGCCTCGCCCGGCGCGGGCACAAAGGGAATCTCGGCGGCGGCCAGGCGCGGCTCGCCCATGTCCACCGTTACCAGGCCGTCTGCCGTTAAGTGCAGCACAATCAGCCCTTTGGCGGTGAGCACTTTGATGTGGTCGTGCCGGCTCAGGCCTTTTTCGCGCACGAAGCGGGCGAAGCAGCGCGCGCCGTTGCCGCACTGCTCCACTTCGCTGCCGTCGGTGTTGAAAATGCGGTAGCGGAATTCGGCTTCCGGCAGCGGCGAGGCTTCCACCAGCAAAAGCTGGTCGAAACCGATGCCCCAATGGCGGTCGGCCCAGGCGGCAATCGGCGCGGCGGCCGGGTCGAAACGCTGGCTGATGCCGTCCACCACCATAAAGTCGTTGCCCAAACCGTGCATTTTGGTGAATTTGATCTCTGCCATTTCCGGCCTCCCGCCGGCTGTTGGAAAAAACGGCCTATCATACCCAATCCTCGCCGCGAGTTAAAGCCGCATCGAAAGCGGCGCCGGAGGCTACCTGAAATTCCGCAAGCCGCCGTAACCTGAACAGAAGTTTTTCAAGCAAAGAAAAAAATGATTGCCGGAAAATTTTTCAGGTAGCCTCTGGCTGCCGCAGGCAGGCTACCTGAAAAACAGCAAACCATTACGCCCATTCCTAACCCAATCCGTTTTTACTCTTCCTACCAAACCAAGTACAGGATATTTGGCACAAATGATTGAGCTACGCCCCGCTCTGCTGGCGCAGCCGAACGGAGCGCGGTTTTTCGGGGGAACAAGGGCACGCCTTGCTCGAAGCGGCGCAGCTGCAAATTCGGGCCCGCCCGAAAAACCGTGCGCAGTGAGGGAAGTTTGGCGAAGCCAAACCTGCGCCCTCAGTCGCCTTTCTTTGCTTCCTTTCTTTGGCGAAGCAAAGAAAGGAAGTGCCCGCGCCGGCATGAGGCGCAAGGGGGAACAGGAAACAAATGGCAAAGGCTACCTGAAATTCCGCAAGCCGCCGTAACCTGAACAGAAGTTTTTCAAACCAAGAAAAAATGATTGCCGGAAAATTTTTCAGGTAGCCTTTGGCCACCGCGGGCAGGCTATCTGAAAAACAGCAAACCATTGCGCCCATTCCTAACCCAATCCGTTTTTTCTTTACTTCCCGCTCGTTATTGCCGCCCGCCAGATGCGCTATAATGCGCCCTTTTGTTTCACCTGCGGTTCCCCTATGCTTATCCATCCCAATTTCGACCCCGCCATCTTCACGCTCGGCCCGCTGGCCGTCCGCTGGTATGCCGTCAGCTATATTGTCGGCTTTGCGCTGTTTATGTGGCTGGGGCGGCGGCGCATCCGCCAGGGCAACAGCGTGTTCACCAACCAAACACTGGATGATTTCCTCACTTGGGGCGTGGTGGGCGTGATTGCGGGCGGGCGGCTGGGCTATGTGCTGTTTTACCAGCATGCCTATTATTTTGCCCACCCGCTGGAGATTTTGAAGGTGTGGAACGGCGGGATGTCGTTTCACGGCGGCTTCCTCGGCGTGGTGATTGCCGGGCTTTTGTTTGCGCGAAAATATCAAATCAACCCGCTGAAGCTGGCGGATTCGATTGCGCCGTTGGCGCCGCTGGGCTTTGCGGCGGTGCGCCTGGGCGGCAATTTTATGAACGGCGAGCTCTGGGGGCGGGTAACGCGGCCGGATGCTTTCTGGGCGATGGGTTTCCCGCACGCACGCAGCGAAGATTTGAAGCTGGTGGCGGAGCAGCCGCAGGTATGGGGGGCGGTGTTTGAGCAATACGGCATGCTGCCGCGCCATCCTTCTCAGCTCTATCAGTTTGCGCTGGAAGGGATTTTGCTGTTTGTGGTGCTGTGGTGGTTTTCCAAAAAGCCGCGCCCGAGCGGGCAGGTGATGAGCCTGTTTCTACTGGGCTACGGCACGGCACGCTTTATTGCCGAATTCGCCCGCGAGCCGGACGAGTTTCTCGGCCTGCTGTATCTCAACCTTTCTATGGGGCAGTGGCTGAGCCTGCCGATGATGGTGTGCGGACTGCTGGGGATGGTGTATTTCGGGCGGCGCACACCCTTGCAGCCGAGTTAAAGGCTACCTGAAAACCTGAGGCTACCTGAAAACTGTTTTTCAGGTAGCCTTTCGTTCCCAAATCAAACGCAGCACCCGCCGCCCGCCCCCGTTTCGCGCTATACTCAACCCGCAGCGGCACCCCAACCCCAGCCGCCCCACCCACCCAAGGAGCCGCCATGAACATCGTCTTCCTCGACCGCGACACCTCCCCGCCCGTCCGCTCGTTTTCAACTTCCCGCACACCCTGCGCGAATACCCCGCCACCACCCCCGAAGAGCTCAACCAACGCCTTGCCGGCGCCCAAATCGCCATCACCAACAAAGTATCCATTTGCGCCGAACACCTCGCCGCCAACCCCCAGCTCAAGCTCATCGCCGTGGCCGCCACCGGCTTCGACCACATCGACGTGGCCGCCGCCAAAGCTGCCGGCGTTACCGTGTGCAACGTGCGCAACTACAGCAGCGAAAGCGTGGCCCAACACGCCTTCATGATGCTGCTCGCCCTCATCCGCCACCTGCCCGCCTGCATGCGCGACATCGCCGCCGGCGCCTGGCAGCAGTCCCCCCAATTCGTCCACTTCAACACCCCCATGCACGACCTCGGCGGCAAAACCCTCGCCATCTTCGGCCGCGGCAACATCGGCCGCACCCTCGCCGGCTACGCCCAAGCCTTCGGCATGCACATCCTCTGGGGAGAACACAAAAACGCCGCCGTGCGCGAAGGCTACACCCCCTTCCAAACCGCCCTCCAACAGGCCGACGTCGTATCCCTGCACTGCCCCATGACCCCCGACACCCGCCACATGATCGGCGAAGCCGAGCTGCGCCTGATGAAGCCCGGCGCCATCCTCCTCAACACCGGCCGCGGCGGCCTTGCCGACGAACAAGCCGTGTTCCAAGCCTTGCAGCAAGGCCGGCTCGGCGGCGCCGGCTTCGACGTGCTCAGCCAAGAGCCCCCGCGCCAAGGCAACCCCCTGCTCGCCCCGCTGCCCAACCTCATCGTCACCCCCCACATCGCCTGGACCAGCCAGGAAGCCCTGCTCAACATGACCGAAATCCTCGAAGCCAACATCAACGCCTTCGCCGCCGGTCAGCCGCAAAACGCTTTGTAACCGCAGGGATAAAATTTTCAGGTAGCCTGTTTGCGTTAAAACACAGGCTACCTGAAAATCAAACTTCAATATAGCCGCTGCCAAACTGGCACCACCTTGTCCACACATCCAAACCATGCCCGCCTCCCGCAAGCTCCAATACGCCCTCAGCTTCCTGCTCGGCGCCACCGCAGCCACAGCCACCCTCTTCATCCTCTCCGCCCACTATTCCGACTACCGCCGCCGTGCCGAAATCCAACGCGAAATCCAACTGCTGCAACCCCTGCAAACCCAGCTCGCCCAAGAGCTTGCCACCGGCGGCATCCGCAGCAACCTGCCAAGCATCCAACGGCAACACCCCGCTGTGCGTGCCGTAAGCCGCGACGGCTGGATACTGCTCGCCACCCCGCGCTTCGGCCAAAGCGTGCTGCTCATCCCGCAGCAGCAGAACGGCCAAACCGTTTGGCAACCGCACTACAACGACGTGGATCAGGTAATCAACAACAAGGCTTTGTGTTTCTAGCTCCGGGCGGCAAAAGGCTACCTGAAAACGATGTCTTGGCGCAGCCAAGGCTGAGTTTCTGCGAAGCTAAAACAGAATAATCGGTTTTCAGGTAGCCTTTAATCCACCCAAACAAAAGCCGGCAATACACAGCTTGTAGACATAAAAATTTCAGGTAGCCTATTTGCACCGCATCCAGGCTACCTGAAAAAACAGGGCAACCGTTTCCGGCTGCCCTGTTCATTCTTCCAAAATTCATTGGCGCAACGCTATTTTCCCTTGCGCTGCAACTGCCGCTGCAATTTGTGCGCCAGCATAAAAGCGATGTCGGCAGACTGGCCGGAGAGCACGGTGAAATGCCCCATTTTGCGGCCAGGGCGCGCGTCTTTTTTGCCGTAGAGGTGCAGGTGCACATCCGGGCGCTGCAAGAGCGGCTGCCAGTTTACCTTGCCGTCGGGCAGCCACACGTCGCCCAGGAGGTTGGCCATGCTGCAGCAGGAGAGCAGGCGCGTGTCGGCCGGCGGCAGGCCGCACATGATGCGCACCTGCTGCTCAAACTGGCTGCTGGCGCAGGCATCAAGCGTGTAGTGGCCGGAGTTGTGCGGCCGCGGCGCCATTTCGTTCACAATCAGCTCGTGGTCGGCGCCAATCACGAAAATCTCCACCGCCAGCACGCCGATGTAGTTGAGGGCGTCGGCCAGCTGGCAGGCCATGGCCTGGGCACGCTGCTGCACTTCGTCGGGCAGGCGGGCGGGCACGATGGAATAGGCGAGGATGCCGTCTTCGTGGCGGTTTTCGGCGGGCGGGAAGCATTTCACCTGCTGGTTGTTCAGGCGGCACACGATCACGGAAATTTCGGAATGCAGGTTGAGCATTTTTTCCAGCACGCAGGGGACTTTGCCCAGCTTCTCGAAGGCGGTGCGGGCTTCTTCGGGGGTGGACACGCGTATCTGGCCTTTGCCGTCGTAGCCGAGCATGGCGGTTTTCAGCACACCAGGCAGCAGCGGCTCCACGGCTTCGTCGGTGAGCTCTTCGGCGCGAGTAACGGGCAGGTAGGGCGCGGTTTTGAGGCCGGCTTTGGCAATCCAAGCTTTTTCCTGGATGCGGTTTTGGGTGATTTCCACGCAGTCACCGCTGGGGCAGACGCGGGTTTCCGAAGCCAGCGCGCGCATGGCTTGGGCGTTGACGTTTTCAAATTCAGTGGTGATGGCGGCGCAGGTGGAAAGGTCGGCCAGCGCGCCCAGGTCGTCGAAAGGGGCGCAGATGTGTTTGTCGGCCAGCGCGGCGGCGGGGGCGTGGGGATCGGGATCGAGCACGGTCACGCCGTAGCCCATCTGTTTGGCGGCCACGGTAAACATTCGCCCCAGCTGGCCGCCGCCCAAAATACCCAGCATGGCGGGCGGCAATATCGGCAATTTTTTCGCTTTGGTCATGATCTGCTTTCTGCGCTGCGGGCGCGGTCTGAGCCGGTAACAAACGCCAGCCTGTTTCGTTCTTTCTGACGAAAATCGCGGCAAAGGGCAAGAGCCTGCAGCGTTTTCCGGCCTCGTTCCGGCAAGGGCTGGCGGACGGCGTATTGTACTCAAATATCGCGGCCAAGCCTAGGGCGGCTGCGGGCGGGCGGAGCGAATCGGCTGTTTTCAAACAAACTCTGCGCCCGATAGAGGCTACCTGAAAAATCCTGCGGAGCATTCCCACTGCGCTTTCAGGCGCAGCCTTGCCGCGGCCCGATGATTTTCAGGTAGCCTCCTTTACCGCCGCCAAACATTCCCCGCCCGCCTTTTCCGCTATAATCCCGCCATCATCTTTCAGGATCACGCTATGCAAACCGCCCTGCCCCAAATCCCCCTCCACGGCTTCACCATCGCTAACAACCGACCCTTCGTGCTGTTCGGCGGCATGAACGTGCTGGAAAGCCGCGAGCTGGCGCTGGAAATCGCCGCCGCTTATGTGGACATCTGCTGCCGGCTCGACATCCCCTATGTGTTCAAAGCCAGCTTCGACAAAGCCAACCGCTCCAGCCTGCATTCCTTCCGCGGCCCCGGCTTGGAGCGCGGCCTGCAATGGCTGGCGGAAATCAAAGAAACCTATAATGTGCCGGTTATCACCGACGTGCACGAGCCCTATCAGGCCGCGCCGGTGGCTGAAGTGGCCGATATTTTGCAGCTGCCCGCCTTTTTGAGCCGCCAAACCGATTTGGTGTACGCCATCGCCCGCACCGGCGCCATCATCAACGTGAAAAAGGCGCAATTCCTCGCCCCGCACGAAATGCGCCACATCATCAACAAATGCCTGGAAGCCGGCAACGACAAAATCATCCTGTGCGAGCGCGGCTCCGCTTTCGGCTACAACAACCTGGTGGTGGATATGCTCGGCTTCGACAGCATGAAGCAGATGAACGTGCCCGTGTTTTTCGACGTTACCCACAGCCTCCAGCAGCCGGGCGCGCGCAGCGATTCGGCCGGCGGCCGCCGCGAGCAGATTGTTACCTTGGCGCGCGCCGGCATGGCGGTGGGCTTGGCCGGGCTGTTCCTCGAAGCCCACCCCGATCCCGAGCAGGCCAAGTGCGACGGCCCCTGCGCCCTGCGCCTGGGCCAGCTCGAGCCCTTCCTGCGCCAGCTCAAGCAAATCGACAGCCTGGTGAAAGGCTTTGCCGAGCTGGATACGCATTAACCCAAGAAAAGGAGTGCCCCCATGGATGCCCAACAACCTGATTCCGCCTACCCGCCGCCCAGCGTGATTTCGCCCACGCCCGAGCAGCGCAACTATATGTATGTGATCTACGGCCTATACGCGCTGGGGCTGCTCAGCTTCGCCCTGCCCACAATCGTCGGCGCCATCGTGGCCTACGTGAAGCGCGACGATATGCGCGGCACGATTTATTTCGACCACGTCCAATTCCTGCTGCGCACCTTCTGGGGCAGCCTGATCGGTTTGGCCGTGAGCGCCCTGCTGATCATCACGTTTATCGGCATGATTCTCGGCGTGCCGCTGTTTTTCTTGGTATGCCTGTGGTATCTCTTCCGCGTGGTGGCGGGCATCGTGCGCCTGATCGACAACAAGCCCGTTAGCGCCGAAAGCTGGCTGATATAAAGTAAAAGGCTACCTGAAAATACCCATTCCCATTTTTCAGGTAGCCTCACGATTTTCAGGTAGCCTCACAAACCACAAGGACGCATCATGCAAACCTGGCACCAAGCCATCGGCGCCGAAAAGCAGCAGCCCTATTTCCAGCACATCATCCGCAGCGTGCGCCAAGAGCGCGAGGCCGGGCAGATTGTCTATCCGCCCGCCGCCGACGTGTTCAACGCCTTCCGCGCCACCGAGTTTGACCAAGTGCGCGTGGTCATCCTCGGGCAAGACCCGTATCACGGCGCCAATCAGGCGCACGGGCTGGCCTTTTCCGTGCGCGAGGGCGTGGCCGTGCCGCCGTCTTTGGTGAACATCTACAAAGAACTGGCGCAAGACATCCCCGGCTTCGTTATCCCGCCGCACGGCTGCCTGCAACGCTGGGCCGAGCAGGGCGTGCTGCTGCTCAACACCGTGCTCACCGTGCGCGCCGGCCAAGCCCATTCCCACGCCGCATTGGGCTGGGAAACCTTCACCGACCACGTGATCAGCGTGCTGAACGAAGGGCGCGAGCATTTGGTGTTTATGCTGTGGGGCAGCCACGCGCAGAAAAAAGGCGCCATCATCAACCGCGCCCGCCATCTGGTGCTCACCGCGCCGCACCCCTCGCCGCTCTCCGCCCACCGCGGCTTCTTCGGCTGCCGCCACTTCTCGCAAGCCAACGCCTATCTGCAACAACACGGCCTGCCGCCGATTGATTGGCAGCCTTAAAGCGCAATGCCATGAATTTCCCCGCCCACTGGTTTCCTGCGCCCGCCCTGCTGGCTGCCAACGTATTGTGCCTGCTGCTGTTTGCCGCCACGCTGCGCCCCGCCCTGCCCGCTTTGAGACAACACGGCCGCACGGCGCTGCTCGGGCTCACGCTGGCGGCCTTGTGCTGGAGCCTGCGTGCCGCGCCTACCGGCGGGCTGCTGGAAGGCATCGGCTACCACCTTTTGGGCGTTTGCCTGCTTTCGCTGATGGTGGGCATACCGACGGCGTTTTGCCTGCTCGCGCTGCTGCTGCCGCCATATGTGTGGCTGTGGCAGGGCGCGGAACATCTGCCCGCAGTCGGCTTGCAGATGTTGGCGGGCGTGCTGCCGCCGCTGCTTGCCGCCGCGCTGGCGCGGCGTTTGGTGCAGAAGTTGCCGCGCAATCTGTTCATCTTTATTTTTGTGAACGGCTTTTTCGCTGCCGCCGCCGGCGTATTGCTGAGCGGGGCGGCCACCGGCCTGCTACTGTATGCGGCACATGCCTTCGCCGCGCCGATACTGCTGAGCTCGGTGCTCCCGGTATTTTTCCTCATCGCCTGGGGCGAAGCCTTCCTCACCGGCCTGCTCACCGCCATCTTCGTCGCCCTCGCCCCGCAGCTCATCACCACCTTCTCCGATGCAGACTATCTCCAGGCAAAGCCCCGGCAGATTTGGAAGTAGCGCGAGCATCCGCATCGAAGCCCGGGCTTAAGTACCGCTCAAAACGATAGCCCAAGGCTCAACCCGGCGGCGGCTCAGGCTACCTGAAAACCCAATTTTCAGGCAAAATATAGCCCTTCCAGACGCACCCCGTTTTTTTCAGGTAGCCTGTTTCCCCGCAAACCGGCTCCGCCCCAAACGCAAGCAGCACACCGCCCGCCCAATCGCCGGGCACGCCGTGCCGCTTCCCCATTCCCGCCGCAGCCGCCACACGGAGCACCTATGAACCCCTTCACCAACCTCGGGCTGTCGGCCGAAATCACCGCCGCCCTGGCCGAACAAGGCTACGAACAGCCCACCGCCATCCAAACCGCCGCCATTCCCAAAGTGCTGGCCGGCCACGATTTATTGGCCGCCGCCCAAACCGGCACCGGCAAAACCGCCGCCTTCATGCTGCCCAGCCTCGAACGCCTGCGCCGCTACGCCACCACTAGCACCTCCCCCGCCATGCACCCCGTGCGCATGCTCGTGCTTACCCCCACGCGCGAGCTGGCCGACCAAATCGACCAAAACACCGCCGCCTACATCAAACACCTGCCGCTGCGCCACACCGTATTGTTCGGCGGCATGAATATGGACAAACAAACCGCCGACCTGCGGCGCGGCTGCGAAATCGTCGTGGCCACCGTCGGCCGCCTGCTGGATCATGTGCAGCAGAAAAACATCCGGCTGGATAAAGTGGAAATCGTGGTGCTCGACGAAGCCGACCGCATGCTCGACATGGGCTTTATCGACGACATCCGCCGCATCATGCAAATGCTGCCCAAACAGCGCCAAACCCTGCTGTTTTCTGCCACCTTCTCCCCGCCCATCCGCAAGCTGGCGCAAGATTTCATGCACCAGCCCGAGCAGGTGCAAACCACCCCGCAAAACACCACCAGCGCCAGCGTCGAGCAGCACATCATCGCCATCGACACCATACAGAAGCGCAACCTGCTGGAACGGCTGATTGTGGATTTGCACATCAACCAGGTAATCGTGTTCTGCAAAACCAAGCAGAGCGTCGACCAGGTGGCGCGCGATTTGAAGCGGCGCGGCCTCAGCGTTGCCCCCATTCACGGCGACAAATCGCAGCAAACCCGCTTGGAAACGCTCAACGCCTTCAAAGCCGGCGAACTGCGCGTACTGGTGGCCACCGACGTGGCCGCACGCGGGCTCGACATCGCCGAACTGCCCTTCGTCATCAACTACGAAATGCCCACCCAGGCTGAAGATTACGTGCACCGCATCGGCCGCACCGGCCGCGCCGGCGCCGAAGGTGTGGCCATCTCCTTGATGGACGAAGACGAACAGAAAATGTTTGAAGCCATCAAAGAGCTGATCGGCAAAGACCTGCCGGTGGAGCGGATTGAAGGCTTCGAGCCGCGTTGGTGGCAGCGCCAGCAGGAAGACAGCCGCCCCGCCGCCGAGCGCGAACCCGCCCGCGAAGCGCGCGAACCGCGTGCCGGCCGCCGCAGCGGCGCCAAACCCGAAGCCGCCGAGCGCCGCAGCCGCAATGCCGAACGCGGCAGCCAAACCGACAGCCCCGCGCAAGAATGCGGCCGCATTCCCGGCCGCCGCCACCGCAGCCGCCGCCACCGCCCGGTGTGCGCGCTGGTGCAGCCGAACTACGGCGTACGCTAATCCGCACACGCACGCGATTCCGACAAAAGTGACGGGCTTTGTCAGTCTGCCGCCGCACGCACGCTTCAGGCTACCTGAAAAATGTTTTCCGCATCGGGCAACACATCTTTTCAGGTAGCCTGTTCCGATTAACCGAAGGCCTGCCGGCCAATGCGGCCGGTGCAATTCTTTCATACCGGGCAGCCGGTCGAAAACGGAACCAACAGCACGCCGCAGGAAGCAAAATGCCTGGGGCCATGCCGTTTCTCCACCGCGCCCACCACCACGCAAATACCTGTTTTCAGGTAGCCTCACACGCCATGGACAACTTAGACCAAACCAACGAAAACCTCGCCCTGCCCCCGCACTCTATGGAAGCCGAGCAGTCGGTGTTGGGCGGGCTGATGGTGGATTCCTCCGCCTGGGACCGCATCGCCGGCACCGTATCCGAAGAAGATTTCTACCGTTACGAACACCGCCTGATTTTCCGCGCCATCGCCCATCTGGCCGAGCGCAACCGCCCCGCCGACACCATCACCGTGGAAGAAGTGCTGCAACGCGAAGAAGTGCTGGAAGAAGCCGGCGGTTTCGGCTATCTGGTGGATTTGGCACAAAATACCGCCTCCGCCATCAACATCGCCCGCTACGCCGAAATCGTGCGCAGCCGTTCCATCATGCGCCAGCTCGCCCAAGCTGGCACAGAGATTGCTAGGAATGCTTATAATCCGCAAGGCAGAGACGTCAAACAAATGTTGGACGAGGCGGAAGCCAAAATCTTTAAAATCGCCGAAAGCACCAGCAGAATGCAACACGAATTTTTAGAGATGCCTGCCATGCTGAAAGAAGCCATCGCCAAAATCGACAAGGCTTACTCAAGGGAAAATAAAGACGATGTAACCGGCATTCCAACCGGATTCATCGATCTGGATAAAAAAATAGCCGGGTTGCACGGCGGCGATCTCATCATCGTGGCAGGGCGTCCGGCAATGGGGAAAACCGCATTTTCACTGAATATCGCGGAAAACGTCGCTATCAGTACGCACCTGCCCGTTGCCATCTTCTCGATGGAAATGGGTGGCGTGCAACTGGTAATGCGTATGCTCGGTTCGGTTGGGAGGCTGGACCAGAGCATACTCAAAACCGGTCAATTGCAAGACGAACATTGGGCTAGGCTCAACGAAGCCTTACACAAACTGTCGGATGCCCCCATTTTTATCGATGAAACCCCTGCCTTGACTTCGCTGGAAGTTCGCGCGCGCGTGCGCCGGCTGGCTCGAAGGAAAGGCAATTTGGGTTTGGTGGTGATCGACTACCTGCAGCTCATGAGCGGCAACGGCGGCCACAACAGCAGCAACCGCGCGGCGGAATTGGGAGAAATCTCCCGCTCGCTGAAATCGCTGGCCAGAGAATTAAATATTCCGATTATCGCCCTCTCCCAGCTGTCGCGTACCGTCGAATCACGCACCGACAAGCGCCCCATGATGTCCGACTTGCGGGAATCCGGCGCCATCGAACAGGATGCCGACCTGATTATGTTTATGTATCGCGACGAATACTACCATCCCGATACTGACAAAAAAGGCATGGCCGAATGCATCATCGGCAAACACCGTAACGGGCCCACCGGCAAGATTCCGCTGATCTTTACCGGCGAATTCAGCAAATTTGACAACGCCGTACACAGCGGGCATACTTATTTCACTGAAGAATAAGAACAATCCTTTCGGCTTGCCCACCTTTTCAGTGCCCTTATCCCATTAAAAGTGATGGCCATGAAGACACGACAAAACACCCAAGGTTTTACCCTGATAGAACTGATGATCACCATAACCCTGATCGGGATTATGGCTACCATTGCTATGCCAAGCATGAGTAATTTCATTGCCAACCAACGGCTGGGCAATAGGATCACTCAAGTTACCACGGCTTTCCGTTTCGCTCGAGCAGAAGCCGTGCGGAGAAATGAACCGGTTCTGATTTGCGGGGGGATTACCTTAAAATCCGATGGCAAACCAAATAATGGTTGTGATCAAAACGGCAACTCTTTGTTGGCCTTTGTAGATAAAAATAGCGACAATAACTATCAAAGCAGTATTACCCAAGGCAGCAATGGTGATATCGACTTGCGTTCTGTTTTAATAGATAGGGATAATATCCAAATTCACATATTGGATACTGCGTTAAATTTAAAACCTGTGCCGCCAACTAGCAAATTCCGCTTTATCTTCCAACCTAATGGATCTTTTGGAACGAACGACAACGGGGGAGCAGCTGCCTATGGTTATACGGATTCTTACGTTAGAATCTCTGCCAATGATGGTACACGAGTTCGCATGGCACTCATTGCACCAAGTGGTCGTGTGATTACCTGCAACGCCTCCATACCATCTACAGAGTTTAGCAACCTTCAAGCAAGCAGCTATAAAAACCTCTGTGCCCTCTAAAATTCACTTAAGGGATCTTCATGATGCTCCATAAAAACAAACCAACTCTGTTACCAGCACGCTCAATACGAGGAAGTACCCTTCTTGAGGTATTAATTTCTGTGTTTATCATGGCCTTCGGTATCATGGCATTGATGTTGGCTCAACTGAAATCCGTCAGCAATGTACGCGAAGCAGAAATGCAAACTCGTGTTGCACAAGCTGTCCAGAACCTCTCTGCCGGCATGCTAAGCAACCCAGATACTATCAGTAATATAGGTTCCCTTAATGCAGCCACGACCAAATTAAGCTATACCCGCTACAACACAGCTGCGCGTAATGTAAACGTGACCACCGCTCCGGTAGATATTGACGTATGTGGAATACCGGATAAAAATGGCGGTGTAAGCAATACAGAGTTAGCTGCATGTCATACCAAATCTTTTGCAACAGAACTACAAAACGCCCTACCTAACGCTACAGCTATCTCTTATAGCATTGAAAGCAAAAATGCTACAACAACCATTAAGGTTAACTGGACAGAAAGCAACGGAGACAACGACAGTTTCCAATATAGCTACAGCGCCGTTGTAGGAGACTAAATACTATGCAAATCCGTACTCAATCTCCAATATTCAAACAAAGAAATTTCCTGTCTGTAAGAAAGCCATCCGGTTTTACTCTAATTGAATTCATGGTGGCTAGTGCTTTAGCTCTTGTTGTATTACTGGCTATCGGTGTGACCTACGGTATTACCAGTAATATGCGCAATGCATCGGAAAATCGCTTGGCCGCACAACAGGACTTGCGTAATGCTGCCGAATTATTGCTACGCGATGCACAAATGGCTGGATCATTCGGCTGCTTTAATATGGGTAATTTGCTAAATAAACAAATGCCTGTATCACCTAATTCAAGCACAGGCTTTCACTCTGCTGCAACTGGCGTTCGACTGATACTTAACGACCCGGATTATAGTGGTATCAGCATCATGGATAATAATGATGCGAAACATGTTTTAAACGTAGCAGGGTTTCAGCCAACAGCCAACTCTCCTGTATTAGTGTTCTCTTATGGGCAAAATCTAACCCCCGTTACTGGGTCAGGGCCTCATACTGCTACTGGAGTAACACAGGAATTACTGAACACAGCCTCAAGCAATGGCCCAGTTGCACTATCTTCATGTGCACGTATGTATATTGGTAATGGCAGCGCCCTCAATGTAGATGCAGGGCGGCAGACTATCACTATTAATAATTCATTCGGTGGCTCTTTAGTTTCTAACTTTAGCTCTGCTGGCTCCTTCTATCTCCCGCAGACCACCTTATCACAGGTTCAAAGTGTTGCGTATGCTGTTGGCCGCATCCCTAATGCCAATACGGCCGATGCACTTTATCGTTTCACACTGACCCCCAATGGGACATGGGGAAACCCACAACTGATGGCAGCTAATATCCAGAGTATGCAGGTAAAGCAACTTTACGCTGGTTGTAATAACTCCAGTACAGATGTTACATTTTCCAACGACCGCTCTACTTTAGCCAACCTGCCTAATGTTACTCGTATCTCTATGCTGCCAGCGATTGTTGAAGTTCGACTGCAGCTTACCGAAAACCAAAAAACTTATGGTTCAGTTACTCAGTATTTAATCCGTGCCAATGTCCGGGGAGGAAACGTATGCGCCAATCAATCCTAAAAAAGAATCAAGGTTATACTTTATTTATTGTATTGATTATGATGCTGGTAATTGCAGTGATTGTGGTGGCCAGCATGCAATCTACCAATACGGAAATGCGGATCAGCTCAAACGAAGCTGATAGAAAATATGCATTCTCCCTTGCCGAGCAAGCGCTTAGGGCGGGCGAGCAACGCATCGTTGAAGTGAAGAACCAGGCTTTTGATAAAGTTACCAATAGCACAGAATGTAAGGATGGTATCTGTGGAGAGAAGGCTTCTGAGAATACACCTGTTTGGAAACGCACCGATACAGTAAACCTAAATGAAAATGGCAAAGGACGTCATTGCCTAAATACTGGCACGAAAAACATTAATAACGCCTGTTATATGGTGGAACGCTTAGGCGAAACAGCTGACTCTCGATATGCACATGTGTTCCGTGTAACTGCTCGTGCTTGGGGTGCTAATGAAAATACCGTAGTAACTCTGCAATCGTATGCAGAATATTCAGGTAAATAACAAACTGGATAAACCATGAAAACCCAAACCAGTGGATTCTCTTTATTAGAAGTTTTGGTTGTCGTGGCAATTGTCGGCATATTAGCTGCCATTGCCATGCCATCCTATCAATCGCATGTTGAAAAAACCCATTTAGCTGCTGCTAAAAATAATTTAGTGAATATAGTTTCGCAAATGCGGCGCAATAAGCTGCTCAATAATGGTAAATACAGTATTACTGGCTTAACTAGCTTAATTAACGCCCAAAATAGTGATACAAAAAGTAGATATACCTTTATTGCTGGCAACTCTAATATCAACGACTACTTTGTCTATGTTCAGCCACGCCAAAGTAACTTCACTAAATCGCTTTATATAACTGCCGCTGGCACTGTGTATGAATGTAAAAGCGTAGCTGCTGCTCGAAGCCGATCTTCTTCTGATTGCACATTATCCAGTCGCTAGGCTTTGAACAATATCGTAAACAAACTAAACGGGCTACTCTCTACTGAGTAGCCCGTTTCATCAACCAGTTAAACACTACCGCAGCTGCCCGCCTACAGCATGGGCTGCGGTAATGAGTTTCTCCACCACAGGCTCCACTGCATCATCCGTCAGCGTCTGCTCGGCATCCTGCAAGATTACCTTCACCGCCATACTCTTGCTATTTTCAGGTAGCCCTGCGCCGCGATACACGTCAAACAATGCAATCTCCCGAATCAGCGGGCTTCTTACTTCATGCAAGGCTGCCAGCAGTGCTTCATGCGTTACCGCTTCAGGCACCACGAACGCCAAATCGCGGCGTGCCGGCTGGAATTTCGATACCGCCTGATAGCGCGTTTTTTCGCGTTCCAACACGGCTGCCATGTCGATTTCAAAAACCAGCGGTGCTTGCGGCAGGTCGTATTTTTGCAGCCATTTCGGATGCAGTTCGCCGACAAAACCGATGACTTGGCCGTCTGAAACGATATTGGCAGCACGGCCGGGATGCAGGGCGGGATGTTCGGCTGTGACGAACTCAACCGCTTTGTTTTTCAATAGATTTTCCACATCAGCCTTGATGTCGTAAAAATCCACGTTGCGCGTTTTCTCGCCCCACTGTTCGGGCATCGCCGCGCCGTACCACAGGCCGCCGATGCGCTCGTTTTGGACAAACAGGTCGTCTGAATCTTTGCTGAACACGCGGGCGATTTCAAACACGCGCACGCGGTTTTGCTTGCGGTTCAGATTGTTTTGCAGAATTTCCACCAAGCCGCCGATGAGCGTTGAACGCATCACGGCATATTGCGCTGCCAGCGGATTTTGCAGGCGGATGGGGTTGGCGTTGGCGGCAAAATCGAGTTCCCACTGCTCGTCAACGAAGGCATAGCTGACCACTTCGCGGTAGCCGCGCGCCGCCATTTCGTTGTAAACGGCAAAACGCGGACGGCGGATTTCGGGCAGTGCCAGCATTTTCAGACGACCTGAAGTGTAATCGTCGGGGATGTTTTCATAGCCGTACACGCGGCCGACTTCTTCAATCAAATCGGCTTCGATTTCAATGTCGAAACGGAAGCTCGGCGCAGTAACGCGGAAACCGTCCGCCGTTTTTTCAGGCTGCAAACCCAAATGCTGCAAAATGGTTTCCACCTGTTCGGCAGGAATGTCCACGCCCAACACGGTTTTCAGACGACCCAAACGCAATTCGACCTGCTTCGCTTCAGGCAATTCGCCCTGCGCTTCCACCATTTCGCCTGCCTCACCGCCACAGATTTGCAAAACCAATTCGGTGGCGCGTTCGATGGCATCCGCCTGCAAACGGTAATCCACGCCGCGCTCGAAGCGGAACGATGAATCCGAACCGAATCCGTATTGGCGCGATTTGCCGGCGATGATTTCAGGCGCAAACCAAGCCGCTTCCAACACGATATTTTGCGTGTCATCTGAAACCGCGCTCGCCTCTCCGCCCATCAGACCTGCAAGGCTCAACGCGCCTTTTTCATCAGCAACCACAAGCGTGTTATCCGCAAGCGTTACGGTTTTCTCGTTCAGGCATTCCAAGGTCTCGCCATTCAGCGCGCGACGGACAATCAAGCTTCCCGACAGCTTGTCGGCATCGAAAACGTGCATGGGCTGACCGATTTCCAGCATCACATAATTGCCGATGTCCACCAACACGGAAATGCTGCGGATACCGCTGCGCTCCAAACGCTGCTTCATCCAATCCGGCGTAGCCGCGCGCGCGTTCACGTTTTCAATCACGCGGCTGATAAAGCGGCCACAGTCGGCAGGTGCGTCAATGCGGACGGCCTGTTTTTTGGTGCTGCTTACAGGGGTCGTCTGAATCGCAACGGGCGAGAATGCGCACTGCGTCAGCGCAGACACTTCGCGCGCAATGCCTTTGATGCTCAGGCAGTCGGCACGGTTCGGCGTGATTTTCAGCGTGAAGACCGTGTCGTCCAAATCCAGATATTCGCGGATGTTTGCGCCGACAGGAGCGTCTTCAGGCAGAATGTGCAACCCGTCCACGCCGTCATCAGGCAAACCCAATTCATTGGTGGAACACAACATCCCGTTCGACACCACACCGCGCATCTTGGTCGGTTTGATTTTGAAATTGCCCGGCAACACCGCACCCGGCAGCGAACACGGCACTTTGATGCCCACTTTCACATTCGGCGCACCGCACACAATCTGCAACAACTCGCCCGTACCCGCATCGACTTGGGTAACGTTCAAACGGTCGGCATCCGGATGCTTTTCAACGGATTTCACTTCGGCAACCACCACGCCCGTAAACGCAGGCGCGGCAGTTTCCGCTTCTTCCACTTCCAAGCCGGACATGGTCAATAAATGTTCCAGCTTATCGGCGGAAAGTTCGGTATCGGCTTGGGTTTTCAGCCATGAGTAGGAGAATTGCATGTTATGTTCTCAATCAACTAATTAACTTTTGTTTTATCGGGTTTTGTTTTCAGACGGTTTGTTTAAGGCTACCTGAAAATGTGCAGGCTGCTTTTGGGGTTTCGGATAGCCTTTGGTCAAACTTATTCTATTCTTGCAGCAACCCGCGCTATTTAAGGGAAGAATTAAACAGGTAATGACTTTTTATTTGTGCATTTCCACTATATTTTTTAATACTAGAACAGAATGAAAAATATGATTTTTCGGAAAACCATTACTTTCATAGTCTTTTTGTTCATCTGCTTCAAGGTAATCTACAACTAATTTTAAATGCTTCATATATTCATCAGGTAAAACAACTTTTGATATTAGGCTATTTGCAGGAAAAAAATCTTGAAAACTAAAATCATCAGCATCTAGAACTATTTCTTCACCGTTATATCTCTCTTTTGCCACACTAAGTGCATCGGTTAAGGTTTCTGCTTCAATAATGACATTACGGCTAAGAATTTCTCTAACTTCAATCTCAAAAAATGCCATATTTAGCTTTCCTTTCATTAAATAGCAATTTTTCGATACTGTCCGCGTGCGGTAAACTCAATCACATTTTGGTCGCGCAAAATCTGCAACTGCTGGCGGATTTTATCCTTAATATGGTTATTTTCAGGAAATTGAATCGCCAATTGCTGTTCAAATTCGTACATCTGTTTCAAATCAAATTTTTCAGGCAATCTTTCAATACACTTCATAACAGCCAGCAACCATCCTTTGGCTGCTGTTTGCTGTTGCCGCAAAAATAGATTGGCTCTCCATTGTTCGCGCACCTGTTCGGGTTCTATTATTTGCGCTTTATCGACCAACAGAATTTTGCCACTTTCGGGCAAGCTACCAATATTAATAGTACAGCCAACCCAACCTGCACGTTTCGCCGTTTCCGGTAAAGGATTACGGCGGATAATCATATCAGCGGTTATAAAATGTTTGGGCACAAGCATCAGTTGCTGCACAGAATAATCGGCTTTCCGATAGGACAGAAAAAAGAAATTGGGATTATCGTCAGCCTGAATGCGCTCAATCATGGTTTGATAAGCACCGTCATTAACCACTTTCCCTGCCGATTTTCCATTTTTACTTTTTAACTCAAACTGTTCTCCGCATTGCGGACATAAAAAATCCTGTACGGGACGGTTATTCGGTGCTTTTCCTATCGGCTTGCAACCGCAACTTGGACAATAAATATTCTCTCCCATCCAGCCTTCAGTCAGTACCCGCACAATTTGCGAAGCACTTTTATAACCTTCTGCCAGACTTGTGTTAAAACGAAGGTTCATTGCATTTGGTCCTTGGCGTACGCAGTAAACGAAGCCGTTTCACTCAAAGGCACATAGGGCGGATCGCAATACACCATATCGTCCGCATCTGCCCGGTTCAAGGCCGTCTGAAAATCACCGCACATCAATTCGATACGGTCGGATTTGTCAATAAATCCCTGCATTTCTGTTTCAGGGAAATACGGCGCGGTATAACGCCCGAACGGCACATTGAATGCGCCTTTATTGTTATACCTACACAACCCGTTAAAAGCGTGGCGGTTCAAATAAACAAACAGTGCCGAACGCTCGATCACATTTCGACTGCTATTAAACTGTTCACGCAATTCGTAAAAACGGCTTTCACAATTGTTTTTAGCGGCAAAAAACGTTCGTACATAATCAATAAACGACTGCCTTTCCTGTTTCAGCGTTTGAAACAGACCGATAAGGTCGGAATTGGTATCGTTTAACAAATAAGCATCAAATTCCAATGCTAAGGACAAGGCCGCCGAACCCGCAAACGGCTCAATCAAGCGTTTGCGCGTACGCGTGGGAAAATTTTCTTGAATGAACGGCACCAGCTTTGCTTTACCGCCTGCCCATTTTAAAAAAGGTTTGTTGGTCATGAAATTAGTTTACCGGTTTGGTTTTTCAGACGGCCTACCAAATCTATGGTGCAGGCTACTTTTTCGTTTCAGGCAGCCTGCACAATCATTTCGCAAACTGCTTCAAAAACCCCAAATCGTTATCGAAAAACAGCCGCAAATCGTTCACGCCGTAACGCAGCATGGCGAAACGGTCGAGGCCGATACCGAAGGCG
Source organism: Eikenella sp. Marseille-P7795 (assembly GCF_916618725.1). Taxonomy (NCBI): domain Bacteria; kingdom Pseudomonadati; phylum Pseudomonadota; class Betaproteobacteria; order Neisseriales; family Neisseriaceae; genus Eikenella; species Eikenella sp. Marseille-P7795. The sequence goes on from NZ_CAKAJZ010000002.1 coordinate 376,245, forward strand.
AAACCGGTGTATTTTTCGGGGTCGATATTCACGTTTTTCAACACGTTGGGATGTACCATGCCGCAGCCGCCGACTTCCAGCCATTTGCCGTTTTCGCCCATGATGTCGATTTCGGCGGACGGCTCGGTAAACGGGAAGAAAGACGGACGGAAACGTACCTGCAAATCATCTCGTTCAAAAAAACAGCGGATAAAATCGGTGAACACGGCTTTCAAATCAGCGAAAGTTACGCCCTCTTCCACCCACAGACCTTCGGCCTGGTGAAACATGGGCGAGTGTGTGGCATCGCTGTCCACGCGGTAAACGCGACCGGGAGCAATGATGCGGATGGGCGGCTCTTTTTTGTCGAGCATATAGCGGATTTGAATCGGGGAAGTGTGCGTACGCAAAACATCGCCGTTTTCAACGTAGAACGTATCCTGCATGGCGCGGGCAGGGTGGTTTGCGGGAATATTCAGGGCTTGGAAGTTGTGGAAATCGTCTTCGATTTCCGGGCCGTCTGCCACTTCAAAACCCATGCCGTGAAAGAGTTCGACCACGCGTTGCAAGGTCAGGGTTACGGGATGCAGACCGCCAGTTTCTTCGCCACGGCCGGGCAAGGTAACATCCAGCGCTTCGGCGGCAAGCTGGGCTTGAAGTTTGGCTTCGGCCAGCTCGGTGCGTTTGGCATCGTAGGCTACCTGAAAACGCTGTTTGCATTCGTTGATGTGGGCGCCCACGGTTTTGCGCTCTTCGGGCGGCATTTTGCCAAGCTGTTTGAGCAGGGCGTTGAGTTCGCCGGTTTTGCCAAGGTATTGGGCTTTCACCAGCTCGAGCGCCTGCTGGTCGGCGGCCTTCACGGCGGCAATGCCGGCGGCGGCGATTTGTTCTGCGTTTTGCATATTGAGAATAGAGAATGAGGCCGCTGCGGATTAGGCTACCTGAAAACCCGCGGCAGCGGTTGAAAGAAAAGCGGCATTTTAGCCGAAAACGCGCTGTTTTTAAACGGTGGCGGGCAAGGCTGCCGGCTGTTATTGTACCAAGCGGATTTTTGTTTCCTAAGCGGCAGGCTTAAGTGTGGAAACCAGACACGGCCAACAGCCTAGGCTTTGCCCTGCATTTTGTGGTATTCAAGCTGAAAGCCGCTTTGGCGGTAGGCGCTGAAACGTTGGCGCGCGGCGGCCAGCTGCGGCTCGCTGGCGCCCACAATTTCCAAAATGCGCGCGGGCACTTGCGGCGCTTGGCTCCAAAACGCTGCCGACAAATTGAGCACCACCCAATCGGCAGCGATAGCTGGCAGCTCGTCGCCGTCGGACAGCAGCACGGCCGGCTCGGGCGGCACGGGCGTATCGGGCAGCCAGATTTCGTGAGGCAGGAAACTTTCCGGCTCAAACGACCACAGCAGCTTGTCCAGCGCCTCAGTCTGCGCCGCGCTGCCCGACCACACCAGCACCCGGCAGCCGGCTTCGACGGCGCGTTTGCTCAGGCGGCAGGCGAATTGCTCCAAATCGGCAACGTGGGTGTAGAAAGTAACGGTGGGCATGAGGCTACCTGAAAATTGGCGCGGAATAATGGAAATGCGTGAAACGGGTTGAGTTGCCCTGCTGTCGGATAACAGGCTACCTGAAAACCAAAATGCTTTTTCAGGTAGCCTGCTTGGCGGCTTGGCGGTTTACAGGCCTTGGCGGTCGAGCCAGCGTTCGGCGTCGAGCGCGGCTTGGCAGCCGGAGGCGGCGCTGGTGATGGCTTGGCGGTAGGTGTGGTCTTTCACGTCGCCGGCGGCCCAGATGCCTTCGATGTTGGTGGCACCCACGTTGTCGCCGCTGCCGCCTTTGGTTTTCAGGTAGCCTGCGGCGTCCATGTCGAGCTGGCCTTGGAAAATATCGGTGTTCGGCTTGTGGCCGATGGCGATGAACACGCCGTGCACGGCGATGTCTTCGCTGCTGCCGTCTGCGTGTTTCAGGCGGGCACCGCTCACGCCGTTGTCGTCGCCCAAAATTTCATCCAGCGTGCTGTTGAGCTTGAGGATGATTTTGCCCTCGGCCACGCGCTGCATGAGCTTGTCTACCATGATTTTTTCGGCACGGAAGCTGTCGCGGCGGTGGATGAGGGTAACGGTGTTGGCGATGTTGGCCAGATACAGCGCTTCTTCCACGGCAGTGTTGCCGCCGCCCACCACGGCGACATCTTGTTTTTTATAGAAAAAGCCGTCACAAGTGGCGCAGGCAGACACACCTTTTCCGGCAAACGCGGTTTCGCTGGGCAGGCCGAGGTATTTGGCGGAAGCGCCGGTGGCCACAATCATCGCGTCGCAGGTGTATTCGCCGGCGTCGCCAATGAGCTTGAACGGGCGTTGTTGCAGCTGGGCGGTGTGGATGTGGTCGAAGATGATTTCGGTGCCGAAGCGTTCGGCGTGCGCTAGGAAGCGTGCCATCAGCTCGGGGCCTTGCACGCCGTCGGCATCGGCCGGCCAGTTGTCCACTTCGGTGGTGGTCATGAGCTGGCCGCCCTGCTCCAGGCCGGTAATGATCACGGGCTTGAGGTTGGCGCGGGCGGCGTAAACGGCGGCGGTGTAGCCGGCGGGGCCGGAGCCGAGGATGATGAGTTTGCGGTGTTGGGACATGGTATTTTCTTTCAAAGGGAATGGCGGGTATTGTACCTGTATTTTTCTGCCGGAAACACCGCCGGGCTGGCTAGGCTTTGGCGGCATTTGCTATTTTCAATCGGGCTTGGGTTGGATGGCATCCGCCTTTATTTACGGCAGGATGGCCTGCAGTATTTTCAGGTAGCCTCTGCGGCCAGCTGCAACATTTCGGCGGCGTGGCGGCGGGTGGTATCGGTGATGGTTTCGCCGCCGAGCATGCGGGCGATTTCTTCCACCCGCGCTGTGTTGTCCAGCTCACGGATGCTGCTCACGGTTTGCCCGTTGGCGCTGCGTTTGCTCACCTGCCAATGCTGCTCGCCGCAGGCGGCCACTTGCGGCAGGTGGGTAACCGCCAGCACCTGATGGCGCTGCCCCAGCGTGCGCAGTGCACGGCCCACGGTTTCGGCCACGCCGCCGCCGATGCCGCTGTCCACTTCGTCGAAAATCAGCGTGGGGATTTGCGTGTATTGGCTGGCGGTGACCTGCAAAGCCAGGCTGATGCGCGCCAACTCGCCGCCGGACGCCACTTTGTTTAGCGGGCGCAGCGGGCTGCCTTGGTTGGCGGCTACCTGAAACTGCACCTGCTCCAGCCCGTAGGACTGTGCTTCGTGCGGCAGCAGTTCGATGTGGAAACGCGCGCCCTGCATGGAAAGCTGCTGCATGTGGGCGGTGGTTTCCTCGGCCAGCTTGACGGCGGCCTGCCGGCGTTGCGCGGAAAGCGCCTGCGCGGGCTGCATATAGTTTGCTTCGGCCTGCCGCACCTGTTCTTGCAAGGCTTCGATGTCGGCGGCGGCTTCGGAGTCGGCCAGCGCCTGCTGCATTTGCGCCCACTTTTCCGGCAGCTCGGCCGGCTCGATGCGGTGGCGGCGGGCGGCCGACATCAAATCGGCCATGCGCTCTTCCTGCGCGGCGAGTTCGGCCGGGTCGATTTCGGCGCGGGAGGCCACGCTGTGCATCTGGCTGCTAATCTCGCCCAGCTCGGCCTCGATGCTGTCGAGCATTTCTAGGCTTTCGGCAAAACGTGGTTCGATGCCGGAAAGGCCTTCCAATTGGCGGCGGCAGCGGCCGGCCAGGCTGTGCAAGCCGTCGTCGCCGTCGATGCAGGCGGCCACTTCTTCGGCGGCCTGTAAAAGCTCGGCGGCATGCGCCAAACTATCGTAGCTTTGCGACAGCTGCTCCCATTCGCCTTCCAGCGGCGCCAGTTTTTCCATCTCGCCCACCTGCCAAGCCAGCCGTTCGCGTTCTTCCTGCAGTCGTTCGCTTTCCTGCTGCGCGGTTTCCAGCGCCTCGATGGCCTGCCGCCATTGCTGGTAGGCGGCTTTCACTTGCGCGGCCAAGGGTTGGCTGCCGGTAAAGGCATCGAGCAAATCGCGCTGCACAGCTTCGCTGTTGAGCGAATGGTGCGCGCTTTGGCCGTGGATATCCACCAGCCGGCTGCCGATTTGGCGCAGCTGGGCGAGCGTGGCGGCTTGGTTGTTGATGAAGCTGCGGCTGCGGCCTTTGGTGTCGATGATGCGGCGGATGGCCAATTCGCTGTCGTCTTCGCCCAGCAGGCCTTGCTGCTGCAATTCGGTGCGCAATTCGGGCAGGCCGAACACATCAAACAGGGCGGAGAGCTGCGCTTCGTTTTTGCCGTGGCGGATTCGGCTGTAGTCGGCTTTGCCGCCGAGCAGCAGGTTGAGCGCGTCGAGGGTGATGGATTTGCCGGCGCCGGTTTCGCCGGTGAGCACGGTGAAGCCGGTTTGGAAATCGAGATGGAGTTGCTCCACAATCACAAAATCGCGCAGGGATAGGGCAAGCAGCATGGCTGTTCTCAAAAACGTTAGACGATGGCGGATTATATAACAGGCTACCTGAAAAGTTTTCAGGTAGCCTTTGGGCTTGTTTGAATTAAGTGCAAATGGTTCAGGCGCTGCCGCGTGATTGGCAGGCTACCTGAAAATGGTGGCACGGAAGCGCGGGTTTCCGCCAAGCCAAAATATTTTTCAGGTAGCCTTTCTTTGCGAAACGGCGGAAGGCTTACAGCAAGGCATCCACAAATTCGCGGGCGTTGAACGGGCGCAAATCGTCGATACCCTCGCCCACGCCGATGAAGCGCACGGGCACCGGCCGACGGCTGGCCAAAGCCGCCAGCACGCCGCCTTTGGCCGTACCGTCGAGCTTGGTCACAATCAGGCCGGTGAGCCCCAGCGCGTCGTCGAACGCGATCACCTGGTTGATGGCGTTTTGGCCGATGTTGGCATCGAGCACCACCACGATTTCGTGCGGCGCATCGGGCATGGCCTTCTGCAACACACGTTTCACTTTCTTGATTTCTTCCATCAAATGCGTCTGCGTGGGCAGGCGGCCGGCGGTGTCGGCCAGCACGATGTCGATGCCGCGCGCTTTGGCAGCTTCCACCGCATCGAAGCAGACGGCGGCAGAATCGCCCGAAGCCTGGGCAATCACGGTAACGCCGTTGCGCTCGCCCCACTCGGCCAGCTGCTCGCGCGCGGCAGCGCGGAAGGTGTCGCCTGCCGCCAGCAGCACGGATTTGCCCTGCGCTTGGAAATATTTGGCCAGCTTGCCGATAGAGGTGGTTTTGCCCGCGCCGTTGATGCCGGCCAGCATCATCACAAACGGTTGTTTACCCTCCGGAATATTCAACGGCTGCTCCAGCGGCTTGATCAGCTCGTACACCGCCTCCTTCAGCGCGCCGCGCAATTCCTCGCCGTCTTTCAAGCCGCGCAGGCTGACGCGCTTGCGTACTTCCTCCATCAAATGCTCGGTGGCCTCGATGCCCATATCGCTGGTGAGCAACACGGTTTCGAGCTCTTCATACAGGTCTTCGTCTATCTTGCCGCCGCCAAACACGCCGGCCAGCGATTTGGCCATCTGCTGGCGCGATTTGCTCAAGCCCTGTTTCAAACGGGCAGCCCAGCCCAGCGCGGGCGGCTGATCATCTTGCTGCTCCGCATGGGCGGTGTTCTCAGCTTCAGGCTGTTTTGCGGCTGGCTCGGCCGCTTCTGCTGCCGGGATTTCCCCTGTTTCGGCTGGAGCGTTTTCCGGCACTTCGGGAGCAGGTTCATCGGTCACTACCGCATCTTCAGACACATCGGCAGCTTGAGGCGTGTCAAGCTCCGGCTGTTGTTCGGCAGGTTGCGTTTTCTGTTTTCTAAAAAATCCAAATACCATCTTGTCGGAAACTCCGTTAGCCGGCCGATTGGCAGCCCGGCAATGGAACAAAGGCTACCTGAAACAGATTGGCTGTATTTTCAGGTAGCCTGATGACTTTACTGCATCGTGCTGGATAGACTTAGCTGCTTTCCAAATCCACGATGTTGCGGGCGGCGCGGCGCGCATCCAGCAGGATCAAGCCCAGTTTGGCGCTTTCGCGGGCGGTTACCACCAAAACGGTGTCTTCGCCGGCCTGAATCAACAGGATGTAGCCATCGGTGCCTTTGACGATTACCTGCTCCAATTCGCCGCACAGCAGCTCTTTGGTGGTGCGGTTGCCCAAGGCCAGCAAGGCGGCAGACATGGCACCCACGCGGTCCGGGTCAATATTGGACTGGAGCATGGAGGCAATCGGCAGGCCGTCGCTGGAAATAACGGCGGAAGCGGTAATATCAACAGAAGAACTGTTTAAATCGCTCAGTACGGAAGAGACTAATTGTTGTTGCATATCGTGTTTTCCCAATAATTTAATCAGAATGTTTCAATTTGGTTGGCAGAATCAACAATTTGATACAAGGCACGCACTAAGGACACAAACTCGTCTTTGTGCAATTGCGGCACCCCGCCGGTAACCAGAATAAATTTCAAATCACCAATATACAGCGGGAAGAAGGTCAGCTCGCTTTGGCCGGACGGATCGCAAATGCCCACTGCGTTGTGGTAAATATTCAAATTGTTTTTAATCAACAGGCTGTGCTGCTCATACAGGCGTACCGCTTCGCTGGCCAATACGGCGATTTCTTCCGCTGCCTCATGGTTGAAGCCTGAGCTGGAAAAATAGAAACCGTCCTGATCCACCAGCAGGGCTTTCTGTACATCGGAAAGGTGCATCAGGATATTAGGCAAACCGGTACCGCTCAGCAAATCGGTTTTCTTATCCGGCTCGTCTTCGCCATACAGAAATTCCAAGCGCTGCATCCGATACAGTAGGTTCAATGCGGCATCAATGTCGTTGGTTTGCGCCCAACGCAACACGTTCTCCCGGCTAACCGTTTCTTTCTCGCCGGCCTGCAAAATACCGCCCAGCAAGGTGCGGCTGGCACTTTGTCCCTTATTAGACACCGCATAGTAAGCGCCGGCCGGCGTTACTCGCGGATACAGATTAGGCTGCAAAAGTAGTGTTGAATCCATTTTTATACCTCTAAACCGGGATCAATTGAATACAGCATCGCAGTAACCAGCTGTTTGACATCATTTTCGTTGCGGGCATCCACCTCAAACACCGGCACGTTCATGCCGTATTGCAACAGGTATTTCTGATACACCTCGATACCGGGCGTGGCTTTCAAATCCATCTTGGTTACGCCCACCACTACCGGTGCGGTCTTGAGCAAATCACTGAACGAATCCAAGAAGAATTTCAAATCCTTCAAAGGATTGGAGCGCGTATTATCCAACAGCAACACCAAACCCATACTGCCTTGGCTCAAAATATCCCACATAAAGTCAAAACGTTCTTGACCCGGCGTGCCATACAGATGCACTTTGGTATGTTCATCCAAATGAATCACGCCATAATCCATCGCAACCGTGGTGTGGCTTTTCATGGAGGTGGTCATATCGGATGCACGGGCATCAGTTTTAATGGGCGGGTCGTCTGATAGTGCGGCAATAGCAGTGGTTTTCCCCACTCCGACAGGGCCTGTAAAAATAATCTTATTTTCTGCCATGTTATATTCCTTTATCGGCCAATAATTTTATTCATCAAACGTTGCAGCAATCCACGCTGCCTTGGCTCATGCTCATCCGAATCGTCATGCTGTCTAACCTGCGCACTCTCCAGACGCTGTACGGCTTGCTGCGCAGTCTGCCTTGCCCGGCCTGCACCTGCTACCGATTGTTCTGCCTGATCGGCAGTTTCCACCACCAAATGGTCGGTAACATAAACGGCAGTCAGATAATCAGCCAAATCCCTGTTATCAATCAGCATCAGCTTGTGCAAAATCGGCAGGCTACCTGAAGCCTTGGTCAGGAAAGCCGACAAACGCATAGACTCGGCCAACGGCGCCAACCGAGTCAGATTGGGCCAGCTTTTTACTCTGAAAACTGTATTTTTATTGATAACTTTGGGGAAACGGCCGTTACCAGTCCAAATTGCCAGCTGCCACAAACAGGCACTGATGGAAAGTTTGGCTTTGGCCTTGAGATGCTCTTCTGTAACCACCCGGGTCTGCAAATCTACAAACTTCTGTTCACACAGAGATTTGAGCGTTTCCGAGTCAGTTGCCAGCAGAACTTTTTGAATAGACGGGAATACCAATAATACCGGTTTCCCGTTATGCATGACTGCGACATCCGCTTCCTGTTTCGCCGCCCTCCGGACTTCGCCGAGCAGCCCTTCATCTTCATCGAAATGCTCTAGGGAAACGACCGCAGTCTGAGATTGTTGCGGCGCATGTACTTTTTCCACCTCATGCTTAACCTGCTTAGAGGCAGGTCCAGGCCTGCTGCCACTAACAACCCAAATACCATTGCCTTGCTGAAGGTTTTTCAGGCTTAAAAACAAGGTATCGAATTTAATCGGCTTGGCCAAATAAGGAGCGGTAACCGACGGTGGGGAGCTGGAAAAATACACCACCTTTGCATCAGGAAATTGGCTTTTTGCATCTTTCCAAATCTGCACATCGGTGTCTGCATCAGCCAGCACCATATCCGGCTGAATACCCTGCTCTACCGTAACCAATTCATAATTAGTGATACCGTGCATTTTAAAGGCCATGCGGAACATCGCATATTGGCGCTCATCCATGCCCAGCAGCATAATATGGACTGTTTTCACTTGGGGGATTGCGTTATTAGTCATTTATTATGTCCGAACAGAACCGTAGTTGATTTTTTGCAGCAGCTGGCTCATAGCCAACACCACTTCCTCTGGCGGATGCTGAATATTGGCACGTATTTTATGCAACACCTGCTCCAAGCGCTCCCATTCTTCCGCTCGTTCGCAAATATCGAATAGCGTGATATACAGCTGCGACTCGCTGGGATATTCCAAAATGGATTCTTCCAGCAAATTCATCGCTTCATCAAGCTGGCCATACATCAGCAAAGATTCGACATCGCGTAATACTTTTTCCGCAGGCGTTTGTTTAATGCTCACATCATCAGTACGCGTTCTGATTAACGGCTTGCGGTGTGCTTTTTGGGTGCTGCTACCCCGCTCGAGGAAGCCGTAGGCAATCCCCATATCTCTCAACTGCGCTTCATTCGGATTGGCTTCCAACTGGGTAAAGATAGGATGTTCACCCAAATTTAAGCCCCAACCCAGCATTCTTTCCTTAACTTGGCGGCCATATTGACCAAGCGTGTAATACAACTGCCACAGATGCTGAGCAAAACGATCGATATTCCGATTCTTATAATCCAAACTCAGCGCATCGATAATCAAGGCAGCTGGCTTATTAGCCTGACGGATAGCTTTATTTGCATAGCTAACCGCAGCATCATAAGCCAAACGGTCCTTCATTAGACGGTAACCGGATTCAGGCTGCATAAAGCCCATCAAAGCAGCTTTTTCCTCATCATGCACTAAAATAGCGCCGGCATATTTGGAATTGGTAACCAATTCTTTGCGGGTTTTGGCAACAGACAGCTCTGCAACTTCCTGCTCTGCACCAGCATCAGCCGGCGCAACAGTACGACGGCTTTTCTGTTTAGCTTGAGCCGGCGCATCCAAACCGGTGCGCTCGCCGATCTCTGCCGAAGTCTGTTGCACACCCCAGCCCAACACCTCTTCTGCCAACACACGCAGATTGAGGTTGTTTTTATCAATCGCCAAGCCTTGCTTGATATAGTCTTCAACTTGGGCTTTGGTTAGTACGCTGCCGAATTGGCGCAGCGTTTCCGCCAATTCATCAGGCTTTTTCGCATCCAGCCAAAGCTGCACCAGCTCATTAACCAAGGTGCTGCGCATGCCTTCGCTGATTGATGTCGAGCTGGAAGTCAGGTATTGCGACAAAGATTCGGCTGCTTTTTCGTGATAACCGAACTGCTTATACACTTTATATTCGGTCAGCGCGTCCACTTCCCGAGATACAGTAGCGGCTTCTTCCACTTCCACATCCGGCACAGCTTCCCAGCCCCAGTCTTCGCCCACAGTCACATCCGGCTCAGACTCCACCGCTGCGGCTTGGCGCTCGGCGACAGGGGCCGCACGTTTGACAGCAGCAGCTTTAGCCGGTGACCGCTTGCCTTTACCACGGCCTTTTTTCTCAGCCTCGGCACTAGCCTGCGCCTGTTGCTTCTGGCGGCGCTGGACAAAAATCAAGCCGGCCAACACCACCAATAGCGGAATCAGAATCATCAGATCCATTTATCCCACCCTCCCTAAACATAATTGAATGAAAATATTCATCCTTCTTCTCTTTGCGTCTTTCCAATTTCTAAACACAAATGTTGAAATTTAGCCTAAAGTATATATTAATTTACACGTTTACTTCAAACGGATTCATCAAGCTATACGCTTTTAGGCAGGATACCCGGCCAGATTGCACCTTTTTCGCCATCAGGCAGCCGGATATTTCAGTCCGTTTCAACTTTAATCACCATTATGGCAGCACTCCATTCGGCAGCAGCTGCCACACATAACCGGTCTGCTTCATGCGCCCGGCCACCCTGCCGGCTTCGTCGCCGTAACCCCAGAAAAAATCTACCCGCACTGCGCCGTTGATGGCGCTGCCGGTATCTTGCGCCATCATTAAGCGGTTGAGCGCACGGCCGGTTTCCGGATGGGCGGTCGCCAAGAACATCGGTGCGCCCAAAGTGATGAAGCGCTTGTCCACCGCGCCGGAATAGCCGCCGGTGAGCGGCACGCCGAGCGAGCCGATCGGCCCGTCGTTGCTGTCGGGCAGTTGGCGGAAAAACACATAACTGGGGTTTTTCCCCAACACTTCGGCCAATTTATCGGGATAGGCACGCAGCCAATCACGGATTTTCGGCATGCTGGTTTGCGCCAGCGGCAGATAGCCTTTATCGGCCATATAGCGACCAATCGACACATACGGATGGTCGTTTTTATCGGCAAAACCCAAGCGAATAAAGCGCCCGTCCGGTGTACGTAGCCGGCCGGAGCCTTGGATATGCAGGAAGAACAGTTCAACCGGATCGTTGGCATAAGCCAACACCGGAGCCTTGCTATTTAAAGCGCCGGCATTGATTTCGGCACGGGTATGGTACGGCACGAGGCGGCTACCTGAAATTCTACCTTTCAAGGTGCGGCTTTTCTCGCGGCCGGGGAAATCGGCCAAATTGGCCGTGTATTCGCCGTTGGCGGCAATCTGTCCGCTATTGGGGCCGGTGAGTCGGATGCGCACCGTGCCCGATTGCGGCGCGCCCACCAGCGGCACGCTTACCAAATCCGCCGGCACGCCGTAAATCGGGAAACGTGCCTGCGCCGTCTGCTGCGCACTGCCTTGCAGCACCGGCTCGTAGTAGCCGGTAATCGTGCCACCCAGCTGGCCGTTGTGGCTCACTTCCCAGGGCGTGAAATAAGTTTCGAAAAACTGCCGGGCTGCGTGGCGGCCGGTGGCATTGGCCTGCGTGCACACATTCTGCCACTGCGGCCGGTTTTTCAGCGACAAACAACTTTTGCGGAACGCCTCCAAGCCAGCGCCGAAATCCTGCTGCGCCCACTGCGGCAAAGCGGCAAACGACACCGCCTTATACCCCGCGGGGCTACCTGAAACCCGATGCTGATACCCTTCCGCATAACGCTGCCCCGGCGGCAAAGCCGAAACCGCGCCGCCGCCGGACGGTTTGTGCGGGTGGAAAAAACAGCCGCCCAGCAGCAATGCCGGCAAAACCAGCCAGCCCTTGCGAAGAGAAAGAAATTTTCCTGCCATCTCGTTTATCTTCCCATAATCGTGAATTTATACCGCTGAAAGAAATTGACAAATAATATTGCCCGCTGCCGCCGTGCCGGCTGCCGTTTCCGGCACATCCCTGCCCAAACTGCCCCTTTACGGCGGCTGCAGGCGCAAACGGGCAGGATTTAACCACCCGCCCCAGCCGCCGGGCAAATCATTTTACAAGCACAAACATTTCGCCCGCTGCCGCATCGGCTACAATACCGTCTTTCGCATTTCCATTTTTCAGGTAGCCTTCATGAGCCGCAAAAGCGCCGTTTCACCCATGATGCAGCAATATCTCGACATCAAAGCGCAGCACGCCGACAAACTGCTGTTCTACCGCATGGGCGACTTCTACGAACTCTTCTTCACCGACGCCGAAGAAGCCGCCCGCCTGCTCGACATCACGCTCACCACCCGCGGCCAACTCAACGGCGAGCCCGTGAAAATGGCCGGCGTGCCGCACCACGCCGCCGAGCAATACCTGGCCAAACTGGTGAAACTCGGCCGCAGCGTGGCCATTTGCGAGCAAGTGGGCGAAGTGGGCGCCGGCAAAGGCCCCGTGGCGCGCGAAGTGGTGCGCATCGTCACCCCCGGCACCCTCACCGACGCCGCCCTTCTCGAAGACAAAGAAACCAACCGCATCGCCGCCGTAGCTTGGAGCGGCAAAGCCAAACAGCCCGTCGGCCTTGCCTGGGCTTCACTGCAAAGCGGCGAATTCAAAGCCAAAATCATCCCCCCCGCCCAGCTGGCCGACGAGCTCGCCCGCCTGCAAGCCGCCGAAGTCTTGCTGCCCGACCAAGCCGCCGCCCAACTGAGGCTACCTGAAAACTGCCAGCCCACCCGCCTGCACGACTGGCAATTCGCCCCCGACAGCGCCTACACCCTGCTCACCGATTACTTCGGCAGCCAAGACCTGCTCGGCTTCGGCCTCCAAGCCGGCGAACACGACCCTGCCATCGGCGCCGCCGGCGCCCTGCTCAACTACATCCGCCACACCCAATCCCGCCTGCCCCGCCACCTCGACAACCTCAGCCTCGAAACCGAGCAGCAGCACATCGGCATGGACGCCGCCACCCGCCGCAACCTCGAAATCACCGCCACCCTGGGCGGCAAAAAAGAACCCACCCTCTTCTCCACCCTCGATTGCTGCGCCAGTAACATGGGCAGCCGCCTGCTTGCCCAATGGCTGCACAACCCCCTGCGCAACCGCGAACACATCCGCGCCCGCCAAGAAGCAGTAGCCGCTCTGCAAACCGACTACCCCGCCCTGCAAGGCTACCTGAAAAACATCGCCGACATCGAACGCATCGCCGCCCGCATCGCCGTCGGCTCCGCCCGCCCCCGCGACCTCGCCGGCCTGCGCGACAGTCTGTTCACCCTCGCCCAGCTCAGGCTACCTGAAAGCAGTCTGCTCAACACCCTAACCGACATCTTCCCCCAAGGCGCCGCCATCGCCGAGCGCCTGCAAGCAGCCATCCTGCCCGAGCCCGCCGTATGGCTGCGCGACGGCGGCGTGATCAACCACGGCTTCTCCCCCGAACTCGACGAACTGCGCCGCATCCAACACCACGGCAGCGACTTCCTGCTCGAACTCGAAACCCGCGAACGCGAGCGCACCGGCCTCTCCACCCTCAAAGTCGAATACAACCGCGTGCACGGCTTCTACATCGAGCTCTCCAAAATCCAAGCCGCCGACGCCCCCGCCGACTACCAACGCCGCCAAACCCTGAAAAACGCTGAACGCTTCATCACCCCCGAGCTCAAAACCTTCGAAGACAAAGTGCTCAACGCCCAAGAGCGTGCCCTCTCCCTCGAAAAACGCCTCTACGACACCCTGTTGCAAGAGTTGCAACAGCAGCTGCCCCTCCTCCAGCGCAGCGCCAAAGCCGCCGCCGCGCTCGACGTACTCTGCTGCTTTGCCCTCTTTGCCGCCGAACACGGCTACCGCGCCCCTCAGTTCACCGACTACCCCGGCATCGAAATCGACAACGGCCGCCACCCCGTGGTCGAACGCCAAGTGTCGCATTTCACCCCCAACCACACCCGCCTCGACCACAAACACCGCCTCATGCTGCTCACCGGCCCCAATATGGGCGGCAAATCCACCTACATGCGCCAGGTTGCCCACATCGTATTGCTCGCCCACACCGGCAGTTTCGTGCCCGCCGAAGCCGCCCGCATCGGCCCCATCGACCAAATCTTCACCCGCATCGGTGCCTCCGACGACCTCGCCGCCAACCGCTCCACCTTCATGGTAGAAATGAGTGAAACCGCCTACATCCTGCGCCACGCCACCGAGCAATCCCTCGTGCTCATGGACGAAATCGGCCGCGGCACCTCCACCTTCGACGGCCTCGCGCTGGCCCAAGCCGTGGCCGAACATCTTATCCAGAAAAACCGCTCCTTCAGCCTCTTCGCCACCCACTATTTCGAGCTCACCCGCCTGCCCGAGCAGCACGGTGCCGCCGTTAATATGCACCTCTCCGCCCTCGAAGAAGGCCGCGACATCGTCTTCCTGCACCACATCGAGCCCGGCCCCGCCGCCAAAAGCTACGGCATCGCCGTGGCCAAACTCGCCGGCCTGCCCGCCCCCGCCCTCAAAGCCGCGCAGAAACACCTCGAAGAGCTCGAAGCCCAAGCCGCTGCCCGCCGCCCGCAGATGGACATGTTCAGCCTGCCCGAAGATACCGAGCCCCAACACCAGCCCGCCGAGCCCGAACCCAGCCCCACAACCCACCCCCTGTTGCAAAAAATCGCCGCTCTACACCCCGACGAGCTCACCCCCCGCCAAGCCCTTGACCTGCTCTACCAACTGCAACAACAAGCCACCGCCGCGCAAGAGGCTAGCTGAAAACCCAGGCCCAACATGGCAAACAACAAGCTGCAAACAGCCGCACCATTTTTTCAGGTAGCCCACCAAAAAAGGCTACCTGAAAATCAAAACAGACCACCGCCCCAACAGGCTACCTAAAAACACCGCTATTCAAACCGTAAAAATTTGTCTATTTCCCGTAAACCAGCGATAATATAGCCGTGTGTAAAGCACGAAAGCCTCAACCCAGTTTTGTTTAACCATAAAGGACTTCCTCATGAAACAACGCTTACTTGCTCTTGCCCTCATTTCCGTATTGGCAGCCTGCGGCGGCCAGAACAACGGCTCCGCACCCGCCGCCTCCGCACCTGCCCAGCCGGCCGAAGCCAGCGCCGCCGTTTCACAGCCTGCCGCTCCGGCTGCTGCTGCCGACCTGGATCCGATCCTGGCCGAACCCCAAGTGGGCGACCTCTACGCCGCCAAACTCAGCGACTTCTCCGCAGCCGACTTCGGCGACAACAAAACAGTGTCCTACGGCTTGATGAAAGTGGTGCAAGTACAACCCGACCGTATCATCGTCATCACCGAAGATGCTGCTTGGGAAAACCCGCGCGGTGCCAGAAACGACCTGAACGGCGACCTGGCCGACATCTCTTGGGACGAATCCGAGCAGATCCCGATCAAACGTGCCGACTTGGCCAAACTGGTGGCTGACGGCAGCATCCTCGAAACCCGCCGCCTCGATAAATAATCCGGCAGCATCCTGAATAAAGGCTACCTGAAAACCCCATACTCGGTTTTCAGGTAGCCTTTTCATTCACACCATCCGCCAACCCCATCCCGCATTAGCGTTATAATGCACCATTCCCGCCACACATCAGCGGCGGCTTTACCCCACACCAAACCAACAAGATAAAGGCATCCCCATGACCCCCAACCTCAGCAAAATCACCTGCATCGCCGACCTGCAACGGGTAGCCCGCCGCAAAGTGCCCAAAATGTTCTACGACTACGCCGACACCGGCTCCTGGACCGAATCCACCTACCGCGCCAACGAAGCCGATTTCCAATCCATCCTCTTCCGCCAAAAAGTGCTGGTAGACATGGAAAACCGCAGCCTCGCCACCCAAATGATCGGGCAAGACGTGAAAATGCCGCTCGCCCTCGCCCCCGTCGGCCTCACCGGCATGCAGCACGCCGACGGCGAAATCCTCGCCGCCCGCGCCGCCGCCAAATTCGGCGTGCCCTACACCCTCTCAACCATGAGCATCTGCTCCATCGAAGACGTGGCCGCCAACAGCCCTGCTCCCTTCTGGTTTCAGCTTTATGTGATGCGCGACCGCGAATTCATGAGCGACCTCATCCGCCGCGCCAAAGCCGCCCAATGCTCCGCCCTCGTGCTCACCGCCGATTTGCAAGTGCTCGGCCAGCGCCACAAAGACATCAAAAACGGCCTCTCCACCCCGCCCAAGCCCACCCTGCTCAACCTGCTCAACCTCGCCACCAAACCCGAATGGGGCCTAGGCATGCTCAACACCAACCGCCGCGGCTTCGGCAACATTGAAGGCCACGTGAAAGGCGTGAGCGACATGAGCTCCCTCTCCGCCTGGACGGCCGAGCAGTTCGATCCGAGCCTGAGCTGGAGCGACGTGGCCCGCATCAAAGACGAATGGGGCGGCAAGCTCATCATCAAAGGCATCATGCTGCCCAAAGACGCCGAAGCCGCCGTGCAAAGCGGCGCCGACGCCATTGTCGTATCCAACCACGGCGGCCGCCAGCTCGACGGCGCCCCCTCCTCCATCCGCGCCCTGCCCGACGTGGTATCCGCCGTCGGTTCAAACATCGAAGTGTGGATGGACGGCGGCATCCGCAGCGGGCAAGACATCCTGCGCGCCTGGGCGCTGGGCGCGCGCGGCGTGCTCATCGGCCGCCCCTACATCTACGGCCTCGGCGCCTACGGCGAAGCCGGCGTAACCCGCGCGCTGGAAATCCTCTACAACGAAATGGACATCACCATGGCCTTCACCGGCCACCGCAACATCCACGACGTTACCTGTGATATTTTGGTGCAAGGCACATACTGATTCAGCCTGCCATACACTATAATGCAGGCTACCTGAAACAGTACGGCCACGCCGCCCGTTTTCAGGTAGCCTGCTCACTCATCTGGAAACCCACCATGAAACCCCGAACCCTGCTGCTCAGCCTCCTCATCGCCGCCCCTTTCGCCGCCGCCGGCAACCTCGAGTGCAATCCCGAGCCGGTCAAGCAAGGCGTGCCCACCGTATACCGCTGCGTGTATCACAACGGCAGCCTCGCCCAAGCCTATGCCGCCCTACGCACCAACCAAAACGAAACCCGTGCCCTGATGCTCGACCACCCCAGCCTGCCGCATACCCTGCCCGCCCGCAGCTTTACCCGCCGCGTACAGCTCCGCGACCACAACGGCAGCGACAATTATCCGGCCGAAATCAGCCTGCGCCGCCAAGGGCAAAACCGCGTGCTGGTCAAATATTCCGACCAAGCCGAAGTCACCCCCTACAGCCGCGGCACCCTGTTCCGGCGCCAAGGCCGCAACGTAGAGATCACCATCACCGAAATTGCGCCCTAACTCCCGAAGCCCGCTACCGCCTTCGGGCGGCGGGGCAGCCATCCTGCCCGGCCTCATTAGGTTTTAGCTTCGCAGAAACTCACGTTGCTCGTTTTAACTGAGTTGAAGCTGCGCTTTCAGGTAGCCTTTATCCGCCCAAGGACTCCCCATGACCATCAAAGAAAGATTCTGGCAAGCCAGCACCATGCTGGAAGAAGCCGACCTGCTGTTCGACGAAGCCGCCTGCCGCGCCGCCCTCGAACGCATGGCCGAAGAAATCACCGCCGACCTCGGCGAGCAATACCCCCTGCTGCTGCCCGTGATGGGCGGCGCTGTCGTGTTCACCGGCCAGCTGCTGCCCCTGTTGCGCTTCCCGCTCGATTTCGACTACGTGCACGTTTCCCGCTACGGCAGCGAGCTCAGCGGCAGCGCCGAATTCAACTGGCTGCGCGCCCCGCAAAACAGCGTGGAAGGCCGCCACGTGCTCGTGCTCGACGACATCTTGGACGAAGGCCACACCATGGCCGCCATCCACCGCCAAGTGATGGATATGGGCGCCGCCTCCTGCCGCACTGCCGTGTTTGCCAACAAAGCCATCAACCGCCCCAAACCAATTACCGCCGACTACGTGGGCATCCACGTGCCCGACCGCTACGTGTTCGGCTACGGCATGGACGCCGCCGGCATGTGGCGCAACCTCGGCGCCATCTACGCCCTGGCCGACAAATAAAGCGCCCGCCTGCAAAGGCTACCTGAAAGCGCAGCTTCAACTCAGTTAAAACGAGCAACGCGAGTTTCTGCGAAGTTAAAAACCAGAGGCTACCTGAAAACCATCATCCCGATTTTCAGGTAGCCTCTGGTTTTTCAGGTAGCCTCAATAACAACATAACGAACCCCAACCTCTCGCCACACCGCCCCCATTATTTGACCTAGCTCACATCCGTCCCCGTTTCCCCGCCGAAAATCCCCCGCCTAAAGCCTTGTCCTCCCTTGTTAATAATGCAACAATGCGGCCTGCAATCAAACGGCGCAATCTGCCCGAGGGCGGCCATCCAGCCCGAAACAGGTTTCTCCAGTTTCATCAACCTATTACCAAGAAAGACATCGATTATGCCGAAATTCCTACTGGTGCCCCTGGGCGCCAAAACCGGTCTCACCAGCATTTCCCTCGGCCTCCTGCGCGCCATCCAGCGCAGCGGCCGCCGCCCCGCCTACTACAAACCCGTCTCCGACACACCCACGCCCGACGGCAGCACCGACAGCGCCGTAGTGTTTGCCAACAAGCTGTTCCACCTCAACCCGCCCGGCCCGCAGCCGCTCTCCAAAGTGGAAGAGCTGATCAGCGCCGGCCGCGACGACGATTTGATTGAGCTGATGGTGTCCGATTTCGACCGGGTTACCGCCGCCGAACACGATGTGGCCGTGATCGAAGGCGTGGTGCCCGACGACGAGCACAGCTTCCTCACCAGCAAAAACGCCCAAATCGCCGCCTCGCTGAACGCCAGCATCATCCTGGTGGCCGCCGTGGGCAAACACAGCGCCGAGCAGGTGGCCGACCAAATCAACCTCGCCGCCCACGAATACGACAACAGCCACACCGAAGTGGCCGGCTTCATCCTCAACCGCTACCACGGCAGCGACGCCAAAGCCTTCGCCGCCGAAGTTTCCGCCAAAGTGCGCGGCAAGCTGCCCTGCTTGGGCGTGGTGCCCTTCTCGCCCGAGCACTCCCTGCGACGCGTGGCCGATATTGCAGGCTACCTGAACGCGCAAGTGATTGCCGGCGAAGCACACTTGGGCAACCGCACCAAAGAAATCGTAGTGGCCGCGCAAAACGCCGCCCAAATGCACCACCGCATCACTTCCGGCGCATTGGTAATCACCCCCGGCGACCGCGAAGACATCCTGATGGCCGCCTCGCTGAAAATCCTCAGCGGCGTGCCGCTGGCCGGCCTGCTGATTACCTGCGGCACGCCGCCCTCCCAGGCCGTGCAGGGCATCATCAGCCCCGCCCTGAGCCACAACGTGCCGGTGCTGCTCACCGAGCTCGACACCTTCGCCACCGCCTACGCGCTGGCCCTCCAAGACCAAACCATCCCCGCCGACGACAGCGAGCGCATGGAAACCATGGTGGATTTCGTGGCCGAGCATGTGGACGTGGAAACCGTGTGCCGCAACATCGGCAAGCCGCGCCAGCTGCTGATGTCACCGCCCGCCTTCCGCTTCCGCATGATGGAGCAGGCACGTGCCGCCAACAAACGCATCGTGCTGCCGGAAGGCGACGAGCCGCGCACCGTGGAAGCCGCCGCCATCTGCCAGAGCAAAGGCATCGCCCGCTGCGTGCTCCTGGCCAAGCCGGAAGCCGTGCGCGAAGTGGCCGCCAACCGCGGCATCACGCTACCTGAAAGCCTGGAAATCATCGACCCCGACAGCATCCGCGAGCAATACGTCGCCCCGATGGTGGAGCTGCGCAAACACAAAGGCCTCACCCCCGGCCTCGCCAGCCAGGCCCTGGAAGACAGCGTGGTGCTCGGCACCATGATGCTGCAACAAGGCGACGTGGACGGCCTGGTGTCCGGCGCGGTACACACCACCGCCAACACCATCCGCCCCGCCCTGCAGCTGATTAAAACCGCCCCCGGCGCCAGCCTGGTATCCAGTGTGTTCTTCATGCTGATGCCCGAGCAAGTGTTGGTGTACGGCGACTGCGCGGTAAACCCCGAGCCCACCGCCGCCGAGCTGGCCGATATCGCCATCCAATCGGCCGAATCCGCCAAAGCCTTCGGCATCGAGCCGAGAGTGGCCATGATTTCCTACTCCACCGGCACCTCCGGCAGCGGCGCCGATGTGGAAAAAGTGAAAGAAGCCACCAAGCTGGCGCAAGAAAAACGCCCGGATCTGCTCATCGACGGCCCGCTGCAATACGACGCCGCCAGCGTGCCCAGCGTCGGCCGCCAGAAAGCGCCCGACAGTAAAGTCGCCGGCCAGGCCAATGTGTTCGTCTTCCCCGACCTGAACACCGGCAACACCACCTACAAAGCCGTGCAGCGCAGCGCCAACGTATTGAGCGTCGGCCCCATGCTGCAAGGCCTGCGCAAACCGGTAAACGACCTGTCGCGCGGCGCATTGGTGGACGACATCGTGTACACCATCGCGCTCACCGCCATCCAATCGGTGCAGATGAGCAAATAAGCCCGGCGGTCGCAAGGCCGTAACGCACCAGATAAAAGGCTACCTGAAAAACCGCTCTCGGTTTTAGCTTCGCAGAAACTCGCGTTGCTCGTTTTTCAGGTAGCCTTTTTAGCTGCACAGCATTGCCCGACCGATTCGCCGTATTCAGCCGCCATTTTCAGGCAGCCCCGATAATTCCCCCTGCATCAGCAGCCCTTCTGTGGCATAATCCCCGCACCCCGCACGCACGGAAATCAGAAGCAAACCACCACCACTAACAACAATGGATTGAAACAAAATAATTTTCAGGTAGCCCCAAAGGCTACCTGAAAATGATAGAATCCCACCCCAAACCAACCCAGCCTGCCGCACCCGATTCCAAACAAAACACCAAACCAATCAACGTGCAGCAGGCTACCTGAAAATACTAAACGACGCCCCGATGAGCACCCAAACCCTTTTAATCGAACTCCT
Source organism: Eikenella sp. Marseille-P7795 (assembly GCF_916618725.1). Classification (NCBI taxonomy): domain Bacteria; kingdom Pseudomonadati; phylum Pseudomonadota; class Betaproteobacteria; order Neisseriales; family Neisseriaceae; genus Eikenella; species Eikenella sp. Marseille-P7795. Next base: position 396,977 of record NZ_CAKAJZ010000002.1, read on the forward strand.
CACCGAAGAACTCCCCCCAAAAGCCCTGAACAATTTGGGCAAGCACTTCGCCGCTTCCGTTGCCGAAGGCTTGGAAAAAGCGCAACTGACTGACGGTGCCGCCGAATTTACGGCTTATGCCTCGCCGCGCCGTTTGGCGGTTCAAGTCAAAAACGTCAAAGCCGTGCAAGCCGATCAGAAAATCGTGAAAAAAGGCCCTGCCGTGGCAAATGCCATGAAAGACGGTGTGCCGACCAAGGCTCTGGAAGGTTTTGCACGCGGGGCGGGCGCGAAAATCGAAGACCTGACCATCGTCCACGACGGCAAGCAGGATGTCTATGCCTACGAATACGTCCAAACCGGCAAACCCTTGGGCGAACTTCTGGAAGACATTATCAATCAGGCAGTTAAAAAGCTGCCGATTCCGAAAGTGATGCACTGGGGCAGCAGCACGTTTACCTTCGTGCGCCCCGTTCACGGGCTGATTGTGCTGCACGGCGGCGACATCGTGGACGTCAGCGTTTTGGGTCTGCAAAGCGGCAATCAAACCTTGGGACACCGCTTCCTGTCCAGCGGCGAAATCACCATTGAAAACGCCGACAGCTACGCCGAACAAATGCGCGGTCAAGGCAAAGTCGTTGCTTCGTTTGCCGAGCGCAAAGCTGCCATTCAGACTGCCTTGAACGAACAGGCAGGTCGTCTGAAAGCCACCGTAGCCGCCGATGAAGCCCTGCTGGACGAAGTAACCGCATTGGTTGAGTATCCCGTTGTTTTGGAAGCCGGTTTTGAAGAACATTTCCTCGCTGTGCCGCAGGAATGCCTGATTCTGACCATGCAGCAAAACCAAAAATACTTCCCGCTGCTCGACCAAAACGGCAAGCTGATGAACCGCTTTTTGCTGGTGTCCAACCTGCAAACCGAAGACCCGACGCACATCATCCAAGGCAACGAACGCGTTTTGCGCGCGCGCCTGTCTGATGCCGAGTTCTTCTACAAGCAAGACCAAAAAGCGACTTTGGAAAGCCGCCTGCCCAAGCTGGCAAACGTGGTTTATCACAACAAAATCGGTTCGCAAGCCGAACGCATCGAACGCCTGCAAAGCATCGCTGCACACATCGCCAAAGCATTGGGTGCGAATGCCGCAGCAGCCGAACGCGCCGCGCGCCTTGCCAAAGCCGACTTGGTTACCGAAATGGTCGGCGAGTTCCCCGAGCTGCAAGGCACGATGGGCAAATACTACGCCCGCTTGGATGGCGAAACCGAAGAAATCGCCGAAGCCCTCGAGCAGCACTATCAGCCGCGTTTTGCAGGAGACAGGCTACCTGAAAATAAAATCGCCACCACCGTCGCGCTTGCCGACAAGCTGGAAACCTTGGTCGGCATCTGGGGCATCGGTCTGATCCCCACCGGCGACAAAGACCCCTACGCCCTGCGCCGCGCCGCCTTGGGTATTTTGCGGATGCTGATGCACTACGGCTTGGATGTAAACGACCTGATTCAGACGACCTTCGACAGCTTCCCCAAAGGTTTGCTCAACGAAAAAACGCCGTCTGAAACCGCCGACTTCATGCAGGCGCGCCTTGCCGTGTTGTTGCAAAACGACTATCCGCAAGACATCGTCGCCGCCGTACTCGCCAAACAGCCGCGCCGTTTGGACGATTTGACCGCCAAACTGCAAGCCGTTGCCGCATTCAAACAACTGCCCGAAGCCGCCGCGCTTGCCGCTGCCAACAAACGCGTGCAAAACCTGCTGAAAAAAGCCGATGCCGCGCTGGACGAAGTCGATGAAAGCCTGCTGCAACAAGACGAAGAAAAAGCCCTCTTCGCCGCCGCACAAGGCTTGCAGCCGAAAATCGCCGCCGCCGTAGCTGCAGGCAATTTCCAGGCCGCCTTGTCCGAGTTGGCTTCCGTCAAACCTCAAGTCGATGCCTTCTTCGACGGCGTGATGGTGATGGCAGAAGACCCCGCCGTCAAACAAAACCGCCTGAACCTGCTCAACCGCTTGGCGGAACAGATGAACGCAGTGGCGGATATTGCGGTATTGGGGGAGTAGCCCTAGTTTTCAGGTAGCCTATCCATGTCATTTAAAAGCACATATAAGCAACTAAAACAAAAATGGGCAGCATTGCGGCTACGTATAGCCAAAACCCTGCTGGACCGGTCACCTGATATCCATATTGCCGAACTGAACCCTCACACCATAACAGGCATAGTTTTTCTGCGGCAAGATGGGAAAATTGGCGATTATATCGTCAGTTCTTTTGCGTTTCGCGAAATCAAAAGAATTAATCCGAATATCCGCATTGGCGTTATCTGCAACCATAAAAATCAAGCCATATTCACCAATAATCCATATATTGATGCCTTGCATGTTGTTAGAGCCAAATCAACCATCAGCTATTATCTAACCGCCCGATCGCTAGCCAAACAATATGATATTGCTATTGAACCAAGCTTGGTATTTCGCCCGCGTGATTTGATTCTACTGCACGAACTGAAATGTTCATATAATATCGGCCTAGCAAAGGATAATTATAAAATATTCAATTTAAATATTACCAACACACAGCAGCATTATAGTGATATTTATCAACAAGCTTTAGCGCTATGTGGCTTCTCTAATATCGATACAGACTATAATCTGCCCGTTCATGTGGAATCTGATGCTGCTATACAGAATTTTCTCGCACACCATCATCCATTAAATTATACTGTGGTTAATTTCTTTGGTGCATCTAAAGCACGGCAGTTTAATGACAACAATATTCGCCATATCTTAAACAAGCTTACCAACACTTTTCCTAATCATCACTTTATTTTACTAACCTATCCAGAAGTTACCCCTTCATTAGAAAATATTTGTACCGAATACCCAACGGTATTTATTTATAAAAACACAAGCACTATTTTTGATAGCATAGAAATTATCCGCCATTCAGAAACAGTTATCACTCCCGATACTGCGATAATCCATATTGCTTCTGGCTTAAATAAAAACATTATTGGCCTATATCACGACCACCAGCAAAACCTGACTAACTGGCACCCAAGAAGCAAACAGGCGCATCTGATCTTTTTTAAAAACAATATCAACGAAATTACTCCCAACCAAATATGTACAGCATTGCAGCAAGTATTTGATAAAACTACTAGATAAAAAAATAAATTGATTATGGATAAACCTGTTATTCTGCTTGGCATGATTAACGATGCCGGAATTGCCAAAATAGTAGCGGAAGCACTGGCTTATCATGGCTTTGAGGTAATCGATTACTCACTTGACTCGCTAACGTTTGAATATCCAAACCTAATATCTCGCTTATCCACACAATGGAAAAAATTGCAAGGCAATAAACAAGCAAAAAAAGAACTGATGGTTCAGCTCAAACAGCAAGAAATCCAAGAACAGCTAAGTAAATATCCTTATTTTGATTATGCTTTGTTTATCCGGTCAGATGTTTATCCAGACAACTTTCTAAAAGAAATCAAACAAAAAAGCAGTTTGTTTATAAATTATCAATGGGATGCAGTTAGCCGCTTTCCAGCTGCACTCAAACAAATTGATTTATTTGATCGCTTTTATGTCTTCGATCCTGATGATTTATCTCTTTCCCCAAATAAGCTATATCCTGCCACTAGTTTCTATTTCGACCATATTCCAAGCCCTTCAACTGATAACATATCCGATGATATTTATTTTCTTGGAGCACATCGAGAAGACAGAAAAGAACAAATTATCCGATTCTGCCAGTATGCCAAACAGGCTGGATGGAAATTAAATTTCCAGATTTCCTGCCCCAACCACCCGGAAGCACCACACGAATACCCTGTTGATAATATCCAATTTCATAAAGGTATTTCTTACAGGCAAAATATTATCAATGCACAAAATTGCGGAGTACTGGCCGACTTCGTAATCAGTTCTCACAAAGGGCTTTCCTTGAGAACTTTTGAAGCCATTGGCTATCGTAAAAAATTAATTACAACCAATTCTGAAGTAAAGAAATATGATTTCTATCACCCTAATAATATCTACATTCTAAATGAAAATAATCTTGATGGAATAAAAAATTTCTTAATCATCCCATACTATAATATTTCTTCAGAAATTATTAAAAAATATAGCTTTGGGAATTGGATACAATATCTATTGCAGATTAATCCCTACCTACCAATTAGTTTACCCAACTTACCCACATTATGAATAAAAAAACTGTTATTCTCGCTATGCCCCCTATCTTTGGTATACACCAAGCTATTGCCGATAACTTACGCTTCCATGGTTTTGAGGTTATTGAAATCATATATGGAGAAGATAGGAAATTTATTTACTCGAATATCTGGCAGCATGCGAAAAAAATCTTCTTCAGAAATATTCTACGGCAACGTGAGTATAAAAAAGAACAACTTTTTAAATCATACGCTAGCCATTTTATAAAACAATTAAATGCCATCGATGGGCAAGTTGATTATTGTCTAATGTTTTGGCCTGGAGGCTTTCCTAGTTCGTTTATTCAAACCCTCCGGAGAAAAAGTCGCTTAATGGTGCATTATAACTGGGAAAGGCTTGATTTTCTTGAGCATGAATTTTATAAAATTCGCTATTTTGATAAGTTTTTATTTTTTGATCCATATGACATTGGAAAAAAACAAAGCTATCATGAAAAGCTTATTCCAATAACCAGCTTCTGGATTGATTGTTATCCAGAAAATAATGAGTCTACTAACAGTTTACTATTTGTCGGATCTCATGCAAAGCAACGAACTAAAAGTATACAAATATTTTATCAAGTTGCAAAAAAGAATAATATTCCTATAGAGTTTTATATCTGTGCCCAAGATGGTAATATCGAGCGAGCTCAGGAAGAGCTGAAAATTGAGGAAGCCAAGTATTACCCAGCCTCCGAATCTATTTCTTATCCAGAATATCTTAAAATGGTAAAGAAATCTAGTATATTAATAGATTTTCTTAATGAAAAGCATTATGGCTTATCGCTACGTATCTTTGAAGCAATCGGATATGAGAAAAAAATAATAACCACCAATCCAACCATATTTAATTATGATTTTTATCATCCAAATAATATGTTTCTATGGAATGGCAAGAATATTGATGAGCTTAAACAGTTTATGCAGACTCCATACCATAAACTTTCTGATGAATTAAAAAACAAATATAGTTTTAAAAATTGGATATATTTTGTTTTTGATATTTACCCTAACATACCAATTACTCTTCCAAATCTTGATTTATTATAAGTAGACACTATTATGAAGAATAATCCTGTAATTTTATTAGGTTCCTACCAGGTAAATGATATCTACAGACTAATCATTACCCATTTAATAGATATGGGTTACAAGGTTGTTGATATAAGCTATAATCATGAACCACCTCCTTTTAAATATCGCTCTCTAACTACTCGGTTATTAGTATTATTTAAACGAATAATTTTTCGGCAAAAGAATGCTAAGCAGAAGCTAATTCAAAAAGAAAAAGATCTATATATTGAAAGCGTAAATAAACAAGTCAGTAAGAAGCTTGACCAATATAAATCTTTTGATTTTTCAATAATCCTTGGGGGACAGATATATCACAAAAATCATCTACTTGAAATAAAAAGAAAAACTAAAAATTTAATGGTTGCTTACCAAAGTGATGGTTTAACTAGATTTCCCAAAATTTTTGACTGTTTAGACATTTTCCATAAAGTATACATTTTTGATCCTAAAGACTATAAATCCTATAAGAACAGCATAACTAATCTCTATCCAGCTACGAATTTCTACTTTGATAGAATTACCTTTAATACAGGAAAATCTAACATTCCCTATTCATTCTATTTCCGAGGAGTACACTTAGATGAATTAAGTCGTGCTAAATCAATCTCCGTATTTGCCAAATATGCATTACAGAATAATTTAAATACAGATATTACTATATATCATCTTAATAATAGATCCTTTAAGAAGCATAACAAGTTGTATCCTTCTAATGTAAAAGCATCACTACAAGCAATCCCTTTTTCTGAAAATATTGAAAATGAAAAAAAACAGTTGGTGCCTTCTCGATTTTTGCACTCCCATTCATACCGGAGTTTCTTTCCGAACTATTGAAGCAATAGGGTACCAAAAGAAATTAATTACTACTAATCATTGGGTGAAAACTTATGACTTTTATCATCCTAATAACATTTTTATTTGGGATGGGGAAAATATTAATAGCGAAGAATTAGATTCATTTTTGAATTCTCCCTACTATGATATTGGAGATCTCATTAGGAAGAAATATAGTTTTACAAACTGGATCAGGTATTTACTCAATATTCATCCATATCAAGAAATCAACCTGCCTGACTTATGAGATACTATGTAAATATTCAATATTTTAGGAGCTGACGTAGATTAGCAATCTATACTAGGCCATGAAAATGCAGATAAGCAATTGTAAACTAAATAAGAGAATACAAAAGAAACTACTTGAATTTTTTGTGCTCGAAGTTACAACCTGTTCTACTGCCAATATTTTAAGTATACAACCCAACTTCTACCGTAAAGTCCGCATGGTCATTACCCATCATTTTGGCACTAGCTGCCGATGAGGTTTTTGATGGTGCTGCTTAATCGGACGAAAGCTATTTCGGTGGACACCGTAAAGGCAGGCGCGAGCGCGGTGCGGCGGATAAGGCGTGGTATTCGGCATTCTGAAACAACAAGGACAAATCTATACCGCTGTAGCAGATAATGCTAGGTCTGAAACATTACTGCCTGTCATCAAAAAAATCATGTCTGACAGCATTATTTGCACAGGCAGCCAGAGCATTATGACAAGTTGGAGGTGAGTGGTTTTATCTATTACCATATCAACCATGCCAGAGAATTTACAAACTGCCTGAACCACATCAACGCCATTGAGAATTTTTGGAATCAGGCAAAGCGAGTCTTACGCAAATACAACAAAATTGACCGCAAATCTTTCCCGATATTCTTGAAGGAATGCGAATTTTGGTTTAACTTCGGCACACCGTCCCAGCACTTGAATCCCTGCGAAGATGGTGTGGAATTTATGGCTAACCTAGGACAGCTCCAATAATTTATTATAGAGTTAATAATGGCTCACTATCCCTTAATCTCGATTATTATTCCTTGCTATAATACTGCGGACTATCTACCTGAAACTCTCAATAGTCTAGAAGCACAGGAATTTCAAAATTTTGAAATTATTGCAATCGATGATGGTTCTACCGATAATACACTGGAAATTTTAAAAACCTATGCTTTAAAAAATGATAAATTAACTGTTCTGACTCAAGAAAATACTTACTGTGTTAAGGCAAGAATTAATGCAATAAAACATGCCAGAGGAAAATATTTGGTTTGCCTAGATTCAGATGATATAATTTCACCTACTTATTTATCTGAGTGTGTTCAAGAGGCAGAGAAAGATTTAAGTTTGTCTATCGTTTATACAGATGCTGTGCTATTTGGTAGCAAAAATAAACCTTGGAAATTACCAGATTTCTCGTTATCTTCATTTCTATTGACTAATTATATTTATATAACGGCGTTGATCCGGAAGTCACATTATGATGATATTGGTGGGTTTGATGAAAAAATGACCCTTTTTGAAGATTGGGAGCTATTTATTTCACTCATTAAAAATGGTGGGAAAGTAAAAAAAATATCTAAACCTTTATTCTATTACCGACAGCGTGAAGATGAATCATCAGTAACAAATATGGCAACACAGCATAAATATTCAGATAATATATTAAAAATATACAATAAACACTATGATTTTTATAAAGAGAATAAAATATTTATGCACTCTTTTTTTATGAGAGCCTATTCAGATTTATTGAACGAACAAGCTTATAATGAAAGATTAAAAAGGAAGCATAATAATATTTTTGTTAAATATTTTTATAAATTTTTTAGACCAAAGAGATATGCTATCATTCAAAATAAGCTAAAAGATATAGCATAATTATAGATTATCAACCAAAGTTGAAACCAGATTAATCATGAAGCCAACAGAATTAAATAAGATGATTCTTGATCTTAAAGTATGGATAAAATACCAAAGAAACAAAATCTCAACTACTATAAATCCTTATACCTATGAACAAGGAAAATATACTGACTCCTTCCTGTCAAATTTTCCAAAACGAGAATTGACAACTATTAGATTTGAATCCATACCAAGGGTCATCTATTCTTTTTGGACAGGGGATAACCCAATGTCTCCTGCCCGAAACCAGCACTTTCAATTATTGAAAAAAAATTCAGGTATAGAAATTGCCTTAATTACACCGCAAAATTTGAGTGACTTTATTTTGCCTGCATACCCGCTACATCCTGCCTTCCCTTATTTATCACTAGTACATAAATCAGACTATTTACGTTGCTACTTTATGCACCATTATGGGGGCGGATACAGCGATGTAAAAGCTACCAAACATAGCTGGGAAAACTGTTTTTATCGGCTAGAAAACTCTAATGCCTATTTTTTGGGTTACCCTGAAGCAAAAAAAGAAGATCTTGCCCCAGTTGGTGGAATTTTAGGTAATGATATGAAATTGCGCTTCAGCCGAATAGCAGGAAATAGTGCTTATATTTTTAAGAAGCAAACTCCTTTTACTCAAGAATGGTATACGGAACTACACCATAGGATGGATAATTATACAGAGCAACTGATGAGACACCCTGGAAACATTTTAGGTGATAATTATGGTTACCCTATTCCTTGGACTAATATTTTAGGTGATATTTTCCACCCCCTTTGCTTAAAATATCATGAAAGAATACTGCTCGATTCTAAAATTAGGCCTTGTACCCATAATTATCGTTGATGATTAATTTTATTCTTGCTTAAAAATTCGGTTATGAAACTCCTCCTCACCGGCGGCGCCGGCTTTATCGGCTCGGCAGTTGCCCGCCACATCATCCGCAATACCCAAGACTCCGTTGTCAATCTCGACAAGCTCACTTATGCGGGCAACCTCGAATCCTTGGCAGAAGTTTCAGGTAGCCCCCGCTATGCCTTTGAGCAAGTGGATATTTGCAATCGCGCCGAGCTCGATCGCGTGTTTGCCCAACACCAGCCCGATGCCGTGATGCATTTGGCGGCAGAAAGCCATGTCGATCGCTCCATCGATTCCGCCGGCGAATTTATCCAAACCAATATCGTCGGCACTTTTCATCTGCTCGAAGCCGCCCGCGCCTATTGGCAAGGGCTACCTGAAAACCGCCGCACCGCCTTCCGCTTCCACCATATCTCCACCGACGAAGTGTATGGCGATTTGCACGGCACGGATGATCTATTCACCGAAACCACGCCCTACGCCCCTTCCAGCCCCTATTCCGCCAGCAAAGCCTCCAGCGACCATCTCGTGCGCGCCTGGCAGCGCACCTACGGCCTGCCCGCCCTCATCACCAACTGCTCCAACAACTACGGCCCCTACCACTTCCCCGAAAAACTCATCCCCCTGATGATTTTAAACGCGCTATCCGGCAAACCCCTGCCCGTGTATGGCAACGGCCAGCAAATCCGCGATTGGCTCTTCGTGGAAGACCACGCCCGCGCGCTATACCAAGTCATCACCCAAGGCCAAATCGGCGAAAGCTACAACATCGGCGGCCACAACGAAAAAACCAACCTCGAAGTAGTGCAAACCATCTGCGCCCTGCTTGAAGAACTCGTGCCGCAGAAGCCCGCCGGCGTGGCACATTATGCCGACCTCATCACCTTCGTGCCCGACCGCCCCGGCCACGATTTGCGCTACGCCATCGACGCCGCCAAAATCGGCCGCGAGCTCGGCTGGCAGCCGCAGGAAACCTTTGAATCCGGCATGCGCAAAACCGTACAATGGTATCTCGACAACCGCGCCTGGTGGCAACACATCCTCGACGGCAGCTATCGCCTCGAGCGCCTCGGCCTCAAACCCTGATTTCGGAGAAGCGAATGAACATCCGCCACACCGCCCTGCTCGGCTTTATCGCCCTCGGCCTCGCCGCCACCGGCATGGCCCAAGCCAAGCCGCAGCCCCATCGCGCCACTGCCGCCGCACACCACCAGCAACAGCGCGCCGACGGCAGCAGCCAAGAGCGCGCCATCGTGATCCACGAAAACGATACCCCGCGCGGCATTGCCGCCGAAAACCGCTGGATTGCGCAAAACATGCCCGGCTACCGCAAAGTCGGCCAAGCCCTGATCCAAGGGCAACACGGCATTTACGACCGCATCAGCGTGGCCGGCCCAAACGGCGAACGCAAAGAAATGTTCTTTGAAATCAGCGAATTCTTCGGCCGCTACAACGGCAAACTGCTGGGCACCGAATAAGCACGCCAGCCAACCAACACAGGCTACCTGAAAGCGTAAGCTTCAACGCAGTGAAAACAAACTTTGCGAGTTTCTGCGAAGCGAAAATTTTTCAGGTAGCCTGCTACCAAAGGGAAACAAAAGCATGAAAGGCATTATCCTCGCCGGCGGTTCCGGCACACGGCTCTACCCCATCACACGCGGCGTATCCAAACAACTCATGCCCGTGTACGACAAACCGATGATCTACTACCCCCTGTCCGTGCTCATGCTCGCCGGCATCCGCGACATCCTCATCATCACCACCCCCGAAGACAACGCCGCCTTCCGCCGCCTGCTCGGCAACGGCGCCGACTTCGGCATTCGCCTGCAATACGCCGAGCAGCCCAGCCCCGACGGCCTAGCCCAAGCCTTCATCATCGGCGAAGAATTCATCGGCAATAGCAACGTCTGCCTCGTGCTCGGCGACAACATCTTCTACGGCCAATCCTTCACCCAAACCCTGCAGCAAGCCGCCGCCAAAACCCACGGCGCCACCGTGTTCGGCTACCAAGTGAAAGACCCGGAGCGCTTCGGCGTTGTCGAGTTCGACAGCCAATTCAACGCCCTCTCCATCGAAGAAAAGCCCGCCAAACCCAAATCCAATTGGGCGGTAACCGGCCTCTATTTCTACGACCAGCGCGTGGCCGAATTCGCCAAACAAATCAAACCCTCCCCACGCGGCGAGCTCGAAATTTCCGACCTCAACCAGCTCTATCTCGAAGACGGCAGCCTCTCCGTGCAGCTGCTCGGCCGCGGCTTCGCCTGGCTCGACACCGGCACGCACGAAAGTCTGCACGAAGCCGCCGCCTTCGTGCGCACCATCCAAAACGTGCAAGCCCTTCAGGTAGCCTGCCTCGAAGAAATCGCCTGGCGCAACGGCTGGCTCTCCAACGAGCAACTGGCCGCTTTGGCCCGGCCCATGGCCAAAAACCAATACGGCCAATACCTGCTGCGCCTGCTGGCAAAATAATCCTTGGCGTTCCCATTATGAAATCCACCCTCCTCCTCGCCCTCCTGCTCATCGTACCGCTTGGCCGCGCCGACATATCCTTCGTCCACCCCATGACGCCGGCCGAGTGCAAACAAGCCCTCACCGACAGCCTGGAAATGTATGTCGATGCCCGCCACTGCGAAAAAGCCGACACCGAGCAAACCCGCCAGCGCGCCCTAATCGGCTGGTATGCCGTGGGCGAGCTCAACAGCAAATCCGGCAACGAGGCATTCCAACGCTGCACCCTCAGCCCCGAACAGCGCCAAGATCTCTCCAACCTAAGCAAACACTACGAAGCCATCATGCGCAGTCCAGAACGCCTGCAAAGCTTCTGCACCCCCACCCGCCGCGCCCGCATCGCGCCGCTGTATCCCCGCTACATGCAGCTGCTGCAAGAGCTCGAAAACGCCCGCCGGCAAAGCAGCACGCCCAACTGATTTTCAGGTAGCCTCCCACGCAGGCTACCTGAAAATACAAACGCCAACCTATCCACAATTAAACCCATCCAAATCATGAACATCCTCCCCACCGCCCTCCCCGACGTCAAACTCCTCGAACCCCAAATCCACGGCGACGAACGCGGCTTCTTCATGGAAACCTTCCGCGACAACTGGTTCCGCCAACACATCGCCCCGCGCACCTTCGTGCAAGAAAACCACTCCAAATCCGGCCACGGCGTCTTGCGCGGCCTGCACTACCAAACCGCAAACACCCAAGGCAAACTCGTGCGCGTGATTGCCGGCGAAGTGTTCGACGTGGCCGTCGATCTGCGCCGCCGCTCCCCCACCTTCGGCCAATGGGCCGGCGCCATCCTCTCCGCCGCCAACAAACACCAGCTCTGGGTGCCAGAAGGCTTTGCCCACGGCTTCTACGTGCTCAGCCCCGAAGCCGAATTCGTGTATAAATGCACCGACTACTACAACCCCCAGGCCGAACACTCCCTGCTCTGGAACGACCCCACCGTCGGCATCCAATGGCCATTGCAAGGCGAGCCCAAGCTCTCGCCCAAAGACCTTGCCGGCCAACCCCTGAGCCAAGCCGTATTGTTCGATTAAACCAAACCCACTTTTCAGGTAGCCCCATGAAACTCCTCATCACCGGCCACCAAGGCCAAGTCGGCCAAGCCCTCGTGCAGCAAGCCGCCGCCCGGCATTTTCAGGTAGCCGCCTACGACCGCAGCCAGCTCGACATCGCCGACCCCGCCGCCGTATGGCAGGCCGTTGAGCGCGAGCAGCCCGCCGTCATCATCAACGCCGCCGCCTACACCGCCGTAGACAAAGCCGAAAGCGAGCCCGCCGCCGCCCACGCCGCCAATGCCGCCGGCCCCGCCAACCTCGCTCACGCCGCCCAACACAGCGGAGCCGCCCTGCTGCACATCTCCACCGACTACGTCTTCGACGGCCACACCAGTCGCCCCTACCGCGAAACCGACGCCCCCAACCCCCAAACCATATACGGCCAAAGCAAGCTCGCCGGCGAACAATCCGTCCAAGCCGCCTGCCCCCGCCACATCATTTTGCGCACCGCCTGGGTGTTTGGCGAACACGGCGGCAACTTCGTCAAAACCATGCTCCGCCTCGGCCGCGAACGCGACAGCCTCAGCATCGTGGCCGACCAAGCCGGCGCCCCCACCTACGCCGGCCACATCGCCGCCGCCCTGCTGCACCTCGCCGAGCGCACCCAAAGCGCCCACTGCCCCTACGGCCTCTACCACTTTTCAGGTAGCCCCCACACCACCTGGCACGGATTCGCCGCCGAAATCTTCCGCCGCGCCGCCGAGCAAGGCATCCTGCCCCGCGCCCCGCAACTGAACGCCATCACCACCGCCGACTATCCCACCCCCGCCTGCCGCCCCGCCGATTCCCGCCTCGATTGCAGCAAAATCCACAGCGCCTTCGGCATCCCCCCCAGCGACTGGCAAAGCGCCTTGGGCAATTTGGCCGACTATCTCTAAGCCACAAAATTTTTCAGGTAGCCCCACGGCAGGCTACCTGAAAAAGCGCAAACTCCAGCGCAGCAAAAACACCATCCCAACCATCCGAAAAAATTTCAGGTAGCCCCCAAAAGGCTACCTGAAACGCCCTAATCCTTCCCGCTTTCCCATTCCCGCCGCGCCGCGCTCGCCTCGGCAAACATTTCCCGCAAGCCCGCCCCGTCTTCCCGCGCCAAACATTCGCGCAACTGCGCCAGCTGCCGCTCCTGCCCTGCCAGCAGAGCCAACAGGTTTTCCCGATTGGCCAGCGCAATATCCGCCCACATCGTCGGCTCGCTGCCCGCCAAGCGCGAAAAATCGCGGAAACCGCTACCCGCCAGCCGCAGCCATTCCTCCGCCTCCGCCGCGAGCGCAATCTGCCGCATATAGGCATAAGCCAAGAGCTGCGGCAGGTGCGACACTGCCGCAAACGCCGCATCGTGCGCCACCGCATCCATGCGCCCCACCTGCGCGCCCACCGCCCGCCACAGCGCCTCCACCCGCGCCAGCGCCACCGCATCCTGCGCCTCGTGCGGGCAGAGAATCAGCCGTTTGCCCGCAAACAGCCCCGCCTGTGCCGCCGCCGCGCCCGAACGCGCCGAGCCGGCAACCGGGTGCGCCGCCACACAGCGCGGCCACGCCTCTGGCAAATTCTCCCGCCAAGCCGCCAGCACCGACTGCTTGGTGCTGCCCACATCGCTCACCGCGCAGCCCTCCGGCAACAGCGGCGCCAGCTCCGCCGACACCCGACCCACCGCACCCACCGGCACCGCCAGCAGCACGCAATCCGTATCCGCGCCCACCGCCTGGCGCAGCGAGGCAAAGCCCTCGTCCACCACGCCCAGCCGCAGCGCCTCGCGCAGGTTGGCCGCATCCGCGTCCACCCCCGCCACGCAGTCCGCCAACCCGAGCCGTTTCACATCCAAAGCCAGCGAGCCACCAATCAGGCCCACCCCCGCCACCACCATCCGCCGCATCATCGCCATCGTTTGCTCCTTCATACAAAATTCTATCCGTGCACACATTCTAGCCGCACAACAGGCTACCTGAAAGCGTGAGCTTCAACGAAGTTAAAACGAGCGAAGCAAGTTTCTGCGAAGCTAAAACCAAAAAAAGCCCGCCGCAAACATAAAAAAGGCTACCTGAAACCCCTTTCCGGTTTTCAGGTAGCCTCTATCATCTTTTACGGCACAGGCTCAGCCCGGCAACACCTCTTCCGCCGCCGCCTGCACCAAAGCTGCTGCCTCTTCAATTACCTGCTGTTCGCCATCTGCTTCCAGCGGCAGCCGCGCCAAAATCGTTTCACTGGCGCGCACCTGCTCGCCGATGGCCACCAGCGGCACCGCATCCGTGGGCAGATACACATCCACCCGCGAGCCGAAGCGGATAAAGCCGTAGCGCTGGCCGCGCGTTACCTGCTCGCCCGGCCGCACATAACACAAAATGCGCCGCGCCACCAAGCCCGCCACCTGCACAAACGTAACCTCGCGGCCGCTCTTCGTGGTGGCCAACACCGCATTGCGTTCGTTTTCCGTGCTTGCCTTATCCAGCGCCGCGTTCACAAACTGGCCGGGAAAATAATCCACCTGCGTAATCATGCCGTCAATCGGCGCGCGCTGCGAATGCACGTTGAACACATTCATAAACACGCTGATTTTCAAAGCCGGCACTTGGCGGAACGGGTCTTCCGCGCGCTCCACCACCACAATCCGACCATCTGCCGGGCAGAGCACCGCATCCGCATCCGCCGGAATATCCCGCGCCGGATCGCGGAAAAACTGCACCGCAAACACAGTAAACAGCCAAAACGGCAGCGACCACCAGCCGCAGCAGCAGCTCACCAGCACACTCAGCAGCAGCCCGCCCAAAATAAACGGCCAGCCTTCCCGCGCAATCAGCGGATGGGGGTAAAAACGGTTCACGGCATCATCCTTAAAGAAAATAGAAACACGGCAGATTATACAAGAAAAGGCAGCCAACGCCCGCAACGGCCATCGAGGCTACCTGAAAAACAATCGCTGCCGTTTCAGCCCGCCATACCCTTCCGCCGCCACACAGGCTACCTGAAACCCAAAAGCCCGCCGCAAGCATAACCAAAAGGCTACCTGAAAAACCCTTTCCGGTTTTCAGGTAGCCCCAAGCCGCCTCACCAATCCTCCCCCCGCTCGCCCGTATAATCGCCCCACGTTTCCTCCCGCGCATACGGCAGCGCCAACAGAGCCGAAAACCAGCCGCCCGCCGCAGCCACCGCCAGCAGCCCATACCACGTTGGCACCGCCATCAGCTGCGCCAACTTCTCGCCCGGCCACGGCAGCACCGCCGCCAACGTTTCGGCCACCAAGCGGTTAAACAACAACGGCACATCCAGCCCCACCTGCCGCAGCAAGGCACACAGCCCCGCCGCCAGCCCCGTCCACACTAGCGCCGACAGCAGCCGCCCGCGCAGATTATTGGACAGCCGCAGCGCAGCCGCCGCCACGCCCGTGAGCGCCGCCGGCAGCGCCAGCAGCCACAAACCGTGCACCAGCGAAGCCAGCATCACCCCCAAGCCGCCCACACCCAGCAAATCCAGCAGCATTTCCTGCGGCGCCTGCCAGCCCGAACGCCACAAAATGGCCAGCGCCCCATACATCAGCCCGCAGCCCGCCCCCGAATACAGCACATACCACCCCGCCATACGCCACAGCGGCAGTTTCTCCCCAGCCATCGCCGGCCTCCGTTTGCAAAAAGCCGAAGGCTACCTGAAAAAGGTTCGGCGGCATAGCCGAAGGGCTCAACCCGGCAAACCCGCCCAGCCCGTTTTCAGGTAGCCCCACGCACAAAGCAGGCTACCTGAAAAATAAGCAAAACGAATTCCCGCAAAGCCACAATGCGCCACCCCTTTGCCTTTCATGGCGCCGAAACATTTTCAGGTAGCCCCGCGCCAAAACTAGAGTGGATTAAATTTCAATCAGGACAAGGCGACGAAGCCGCAGACAGTACAGGCAGTACGGCAAGGCGAGACAACGCAGTCCTGGTTTAAAGTTAATCCACTGTAGACAAGCCCCCGCCTTCTGGCACACAATCCCAGCCTTCAACCATCTTGCCAAACAAAGGAGCATCATGAGCCAGAATAACGCCACCATCCTGCAAACCCTCCCCGTCGGCCAAAAAGTCGGCATCGCCTTCTCCGGCGGGCTCGACACCTCCGCCGCCCTCCTGTGGATGAAACTCAAAGGCGCGCTGCCCTACGCCTACACCGCCAACCTCGGCCAGCCCGACGAAACCGACTACGAAACCATCCCGCGCAAAGCCAAAGAATACGGCGCCATCGAAGCCCGCCTGGTGGACTGCCGCGCCCAGCTCGCCCACGAAGGCATCGCCGCCATCCAATGCGGTGCGTTCCACGTATCCACCGGCGGCATGCCCTATTTCAACACCACCCCACTCGGCCGCGCCGTAACCGGCACCATGCTCGTTTCCGCCATGAAGCAAGACGACGTGCACATCTGGGGCGACGGCAGCACCTACAAAGGCAACGACATCGAACGCTTCTACCGCTACGGCCTGCTCACCAACCCCGCGCTCAAAATCTACAAGCCCTGGCTCGACCAGCAATTTATCGACGAACTCGGCGGCCGCCACGAAATGAGCCAATTCCTCATCGCTAACGGCTTCAACTACAAAATGTCGGTAGAAAAAGCCTATTCCACCGATTCCAATATGCTCGGCGCCACCCACGAAGCCAAAGATTTGGAATTCCTCAACAGCAGCGTGAAAATCGTGCAGCCCATCATGGGCGTGGCGTTTTGGGACGAAAATGTGGAAGTGAAGCCCGAAACCGTGTCTGTGCGCTTTGAAGAAGGCGTGCCCGTAGCGCTCAACGGCCAAACCTTCGCCAACGCGGTGGAGCTCTTCCTCGAAGCCAACCGCATCGGCGGCCGCCACGGCTTGGGCATGAGCGACCAAATCGAAAACCGCATCATCGAAGCCAAATCGCGCGGCATCTACGAAGCCCCCGGCATGGCGCTGCTGCACATCGCCTACGAACGCCTGGTTACCGGCATCCACAACGAAGACACCATCGAACAATACCGCATCAACGGCCTGCGTCTCGGCCGCCTGCTCTACCAAGGCCGCTGGTTCGACAGCCAAGCCCTGATGCTACGCGAAACCGCCCAGCGCTGGGTGGCCAAAGCCATCACCGGCGAAGTTACGCTGGAGCTGCGGCGCGGCAACGACTATTCGATTCTGAACACCGAATCGCCCAACCTCACCTACCAGCCCGAACGCCTAAGCATGGAAAAAGTGGAAAACGCCGCCTTCACCCCGCTCGACCGCATCGGCCAGCTCACCATGCGCAACCTCGACATCACCGACACCCGCGCCAAACTCGGCATCTACGCCGACAGCGGCCTGCTCTCCCTGGGCGAAGGCGCCGTGTTGCCGAAACTCGGCAGCGGCAAGTAAGCCTGAGCCAGAGTCAATAAAAGGCTACCTGAAAAACCATTTGCGGTTTTAGCTTCGCAGAAACTCGCGGAGCGCTTTTCAGGTAGCCTTTATTCCGCACAGCTTGAGCCACACCGCGCAGAGTGCTTTCCTTTGCAGCAATAAGCGGAGCCACGTTTCAGCTTCATCCTAGCTACCATTTTTCAGGTAGCCTCAGCCCGCCCATGCGCTATAATGCCGCATCCCAACTTATTAATCTGCCCGCCGACATGCCCCGCCGCCCGCCCTTCCAGCCCGACAAATCCCTCAGCCGCCCCGAGCGCGTGTTGCTGGTGGGCGTAATGCTGGCCGACAGCTTTTCCGGCAGCAACGAGCAGCGCGCCCGCGCCTTCCAAAACGTGCTCGACGAAGCCGCCGAGCTGGTGCGTGCCGGCGGCGGCGAATTGGTGCACATCTCCACCGCCCGCCGCGAGCGCCCCACCGGCGCGCTGTTTGTGGGCAGCGGCAAGGCCGAAGAGCTCGCCGCCGAAGTGCAGGCGCACAATATCGAATTGGCCGTGTTCAACCACGAGCTCACGCCCACGCAGGAGCGCAACCTCGAAGCCAAGCTGCAATGCCGCGTGCTCGACCGCGTGGGGCTCATCCTCGCCATCTTCGCCCAGCGCGCGCAAAGCCAGGAAGGCCGCCTGCAAGTGGAGCTCGCCCAGCTCACCCACCTCTCCGGCCGCCTCGTGCGCGGCTACGGCCACCTGCAAAGCCAAAAAGGCGGCATCGGCCTCAAAGGCCCGGGCGAAACCCAGCTCGAAACCGACCGCCGCCTCATCGCCCAAAAAATCACCACGCTGAAAAAACGCCTCGCCGACGTACGGCGAGGGCGCGCCACCCGCCGCAAAGCCCGCCAGCAGGGCAGCCTGCCCACCTTCGCCCTGGTGGGCTACACCAACCCCGGCAAATCCAGCCTCTTCAACCGCCTCACCAAAGCCGACGTGCTGGCCAAAGACCAGCTCTTCGCCACGCTCGACACCACCGCCCGCCGCCTGTATCTGGATAACGAACACAGCATCATCCTCACCGACACCGTGGGCTTCGTGCGCGACCTGCCGCACCGCCTGGTGGCCGCCTTTTCCGCCACGCTGGAAGAAACCGCCCAAGCCGACGTGTTGCTGCATGTGGCCGACGCCTCCCAGCCCGACTGCGAGCAACGCATGGAAGACGTAAACCGCGTGCTGGCCGAAATCGGCGCCGCCGACGTGCCCCAGCTCGTGCTCTACAACAAAATCGACCTGCTCCCGCCCGAGCAGCAAGCCCCCGGCATCCTACGCAGCAAAACCGGCCGCATTGCCGCCGTGCGCCTCTCCGTTACCCAAAGCCTCGGCCTGGAAGACCTGCGCCAAGCCTTGATTGAATGGGCCGATGCGCACGGCAAAGCCGCAGGCGGCAAAAAGGCTACCTGAAAACGATGTCTTGGCGAAGCCAAGGCTGAGTTTCTGCGAAGCTAAAACGTAAGCTTTCAGGTAGCCTTCCATACCACACCCAACCCGCCATGAAACGCCTCCTGATTCCCGCCCTCATCCTCGCCGCCCTGTTCGGCCTCGCCTCCTGCGCCAACCAAGCGTTCTACTATCCCGACCATGCCGACTACGGCTCGCCCGCACAATCCGGCCTGCCCTACCAAAACGTTTATTTCCACAGCGCCGACGGCACCCGCCTGCACGGCTGGTTTGTGCCCGCACAAGGCGTGGCCAGCCCCAAGCAGGCCGCCACCATCGTCCACTTCCACGGCAACGCCCAAAACCTCTCCGCCCATTGGCAGGCCGTGAAATGGCTGCCTGCACAAGGCTACAACGTTTTCCTGTTCGACTACCGCGGCTACGGCCAATCCGCAGGCAAGCCCGGCCGCCAAGGCCTGTTTGAAGACAGCAACGCCGCACTCGACTACATCCGCACCCGCCCCGACGTGGATGCCGAGCGCCTGCTCGTGTTCGGCCAAAGCCTGGGCGGCACCAACGCCATCGCCGCCGTGGGCGCCGGCAACCGAGCAGGCGTGCGCGCCATCGCCATCGAATCCACCTTTTCCTCCTATGCCGCCATCGCCCACGACAAACTCCCCGGCGCCGGCCTGCTCCTGAGCAACATACACAGCGCCAGCCGCCACATCGCCGCCCTCAGCCCGATCCCCCTGCTGCTGATTCACGGCACCGCCGACCAAGTGATTCCCGCCCGGCATTCCCAAACCCTGTTCGACTTGGCGCGGCCGCCCAAACAGCTCGTGCTCATCCCCAGCGGCACCCACCTCGGCCTGCAAGGCCTGGGCGGCTACGAGCAAACCCTGCTCGATTTCTTTGCCCGCCACAGCCGAAGCAGCCCGGCAGAATAGGCAGCTGCAAACCCGAACTCCGGCCCTTGCCCTCCCCATTTTTAGCCACGCCAAAGCTGCCGCCATAGCTTCGCAGAAACTCGCAGAGCTCATTTTTCAGGTAGCCTTTTATCCCCGCCAACCCTTTTCCAAACCCAACGCCCATGACCATCCTCATCACCGGCGCCACCGGCGGCCTCGGCCGCAACGCCGCCGAACTCGCCCTGCAAACCGGCAGCCCCGTGCTCGCCCTCGGCCGCAATTCCGCCGCCCTCGCCGAGCTCGCCGCCCAAGGCTGCCGCACCCTTGCCGCCGACCTCACCCGCCCCCTGCCGCCCCGGCTGCTGCACGGCATCCGCGCCGTGTGGCACTGTGCCGCCCTCTCCGCCCCGTGGGGCCGTTATGCCGACTTTCACGCCGCCAACGTGCTCGCCACCGAGCAGCTCGCCCAAGCCGCCGGCCAAGCGCAAGTGCCCGTGTTTGTGCACATCTCCACCCCCTCCCTCTATTTCGACTTCCGCCACCGCCGCAACGTGCCCGAAAGCTTCCGCCCCGCACGCTACGTCAACCACTACGCCGCCACCAAAGCCCTGGCCGAACAACGCATCCTCGCCGCCGCCGAAAAGTTTCCGCACACCCGCTTCGTCATGCTGCGCCCGCGCGCCATCTTCGGCCGCCACGACCAAGTGCTGCTGCCCCGCCTGCTGCACGTTATCCGCCAGCGCGGCTTCCTGCCCCTGCCGCGCGGCGGCGCCGCCCTGATGGATTTCACCTACGCCCCCAACGTTGCCCACGCCATGCGGCTCGCCACCGAACGCCCCGGTATCCCCAGCGGCAGCGCGTTCAACATCACCAACCAAGAGCCGCTCACCCTGCGCCAAGTGGTCGACACCCTGCTCAAAGGCTACCTGAAACTCGATTTTCCCATCCGCACCCCGCCCTACCCCCTGCTCGCCGCTGCCGCCGCCGCGCTCGAAGGCTGGAGCGCCCTCAGCCGCCGCGAGCCCCTGTTCACCCGCTATAGCATCGCCGCGCTGCACTACGACATGACATTGGACAACCGCGCCGCCCAAACTCTGCTCGGCTACACCCCGACCCACAATATGCAGCAAGCCATGGCCGCCACCGCCCTTTATTGGCGCGAACGGCTTTAGCTGCCCAAATAGGCAAGCAAAAGGCTACCTGAAAACCAAAAATATGTTTTCAGGTAGCCTTTTAAAATTGGCTTCGCTGAAGTTTACGTTCTATAGTGGATTAACAAAAACCAGTACCGCGTTGCCTCGCCTTGCCGTACTATCTGTACTGTCTGCGGCTTCGTCGCCTTGTCCTGATTTAAATTTAATCCACTATAACTTCACAGAAACTCGCCAAGCTTTTTCAGGTAGCCTTTTCCGTTTCCCAACACCAGCCCGGCGCTAACTCCCAATCCGCTCCAGCAGCATCTGCTCCAGCTTGAGCTGGAAGGCGGTGTCGGCCAGCTGCGGGTGGCGGATGAGGAAGCTGTCTTCCACGCGCTCGTCGAAGGTGGCGATGGCGGCGTAGCTGAGGCTGATGTTGAGCTGCGAGAGCACGTCGGCGATGTCGGCCAACAGGAAGGCGCGGTTGGCGGTGATGATTTCCAGCGTGTATTCGCCGGGGTTGTCTTCGGCGGAAAGGGTGATGCGCGGGGCGATGGGCAGGTGGCGCAGGCGGCGGCTCAGCACGCGCGGGGCAGGCTCGGCTGCGGCAGCGGCGGGCGGCGGGCTGTGCACAAATTGCTCTAAGGCCTGCTGCACACGGCTGCGGATGCGCCGAATATCGCCGGGCAGGCAGTGGGCGGGCAGCTGCAACACGAAGGTGTCGAGGATGTATTGATGCGCGGTGATATAGGCGTGGGCGGCGAGGATGCCGAGCTGGTGGCGGCCGAAGAGGCGGCACAGGCCGGCAAACAGGCGGTCGCGGTTGGGCATGAGCACCATCACCTGCAAGCCGCCCGCCTCGGGCAATTCGCGGATGTGCGCCTGCGGCGCTTCGGCATCGGCGGCCAACAGCGGCAGGTGCCACAAAATAATGTCTGCGCTGTGGCGCACGAAATAGGCCTGCCCCAGCTGCTGCCACAGCCGGCGGCATTCGGCCTCGCCCACGCCTGTATCGGCCAAGGCCTGCCGCGCCTTCTGCTGGCGGCGGCTCACCGCCATATCGCGGCTGGGCGTTTCGCCGCCGAAATATTGCAGCGCCGAGCGGAACAGCGATTCGAGCAGACTGGCTTTCCAGGCGTTCCAGATTTTCGGGTTGGTGCCGCGCATATCGGCCACGGTGAGCAGATAAAGCGCGGTGAGCCGCTCGGGCGTTTGCACTTGGCGGCAGAAGGCGGCCACCACCGCCGGGTCTTGAATATCTTCTTTCTGCGCGGTGAGCGACATCAGCAAGTGGCTGCCCACCAGCCATTCCAGCAAATCGGCTTCTTCCGCGCTCAAGAAATGGTCGGCGGCAAAGCGGCGCGCGTCTTCCCGCCCCAGCTCGGCATGGTCGCCGCCGCGCCCTTTGGCGATATCGTGAAACAACGCGGCCAAATAGAGTATCGGCTGGCGCGGAAAGCCGTGCATCAGCGCGCTGGCAAAGGGCAGCTCGTGGCTGTGTGCCTCCAAGGCCAGGCGGCGCATATTGCGCACCACCATCAGGATATGGTCGTCCACCGGATAAACATGAAACAGATCGTGCTGGAGCAGCCCCACAATCTTGCCCCACTCGGGCAGATAGCGCGCCAGCACGCCGTAGAGGTTTAAAAAACGCAAAAGGTGGGTGAGCCCGCCGCCGTGGCGGAAGAAGCCCACGAAACGGCGACGGTTGGCCTCATCGGCATAAAAACGCCCGTTCATTTCCTGCTGTACCGCCTGCCACCAGGCGCGCAGCGTTTCCGGTGCCAGGCCGGAGAGGTCGCTGTGTTGCTGCCTCAGCTCCAATATTTTAAAAATATGTTGCGGCTCGCGGCGGAACAGGCTTTTATCACGCACGGCGATGAGGTTGTTCACTTGGAAATAGTGCGCATCCAAATCGTGCACCACGCGCGGCAGCGGCGAATAAATCCGCCCGCGCAGCATCGGCAGCAGGATGCCGCCCAGCTGTTTCACCGTTTTCACCGCGCGGTAGAGCAGGTGCATCAGCCGCTCGCTGCGCCGCTGCTTGCTCTCGTCGTCGAAACCCAAGGCCAGCGCCACCTGCGGCTGCAAATCGAAACGCAGCTGCTCCTGCGGCTTGCCCGCGGCCAAGTGCAGCTCGATGCGGATGCGCGCCAGGCGGCGGTGGCTGCGGCGCAACATGGCCATTTCGGTGCGGGTGAGGATGCGCTGGCGTGCCAGCTGCTGCAACTGCGGCGCTATGCCCTGCACCCGCGCCAGCCACAGCATGGTGTGGATGTCGCGCAGGCCGCCGGGGCAGGTTTTCAGGTTGGGCTCCAGGCTGCTGCCCGCCTGCGCTTTAAGATGGCGCTGCTGCAATTCCAAGAGTTTGCCCTCGGCAAAGGCAGCCGGATTGCGCTGGATATCCAATTCGCGCCGCAGCCGCTCAAACACTTCCGCGCTGCCGTCAAGCAGGCGCGCTTCCAGCAGCGAAGTGTCGCCGGTTAAATCCTCCGCCGCACCGGCGCACAGCTCGGCCACGCTGCCGGTTTTCAGCGATGGGCTCAATCCCATATCCCACAATGCTTGCAGCCACGCTTCAATCTTCTGCCGCTGCGCTTCGTTTAATTCCCCGGCGGCGGCGATGCCCAAATCCACATCGGAAAAGGGATACATTTCACCGCGCCCGAAGCCGCCCAGCGCCATCAAAGCCAGCGGCTCCCGCTCTTGCAGCGGCAGCATCTGCCGCCACAGCGCCACCACGGTTTGCGACAGCGCGGCGCCGTAGTCGGCAAAAAAACGCTGCGGATTGCGGTGAGCGCGGTAGGCGGCAATGATTTGCTGCTTGCGCCCGGCCAGCTCCTGCGCCAGAGTGTGCACGGTTTGCGGCATGGTGGGTTTCCTGGGTTTGTGTGATGGGATGAAGGGAAGGATTGTATCGCGCGGGAAGGCTGCCCTCCAAGCTAAGAAAGGCTACCTGAAAATCAAAAAGGCTACCTGAAAAAATGGAAAATGATTTTTCAGGTAGCCTCTTACAGGAACATCATTGCCCCGCCGCCGTTGCCCGCCGCCGCCCGCTCCAGTAAACTGCCCGCCTCTGCCATCCTTCCCTGCCGCCGCCATGCCCAGCCCCCTTAATCTCCGCAACGGAATCATCACTTTCGACCATTTCTCCTGGCTGCTGGAACACGCCGATGAAGACCCAAGCAGCCTGCTTTTGGGCGAAGACCTGCTGCAAATCAGCTTCTTCGGCGGGCAATACCTGCTCGATGTGGGCTGGTATGCCGCGGCCGCGCCGCAGGGGCGGTTTACCGTGCTGCTGGTGGGCAATCAGGATTGGGAGCGCCCGCTGCGCCGCCTGCACACCCACCAAATCGCCCGCCTGCCCGAGCTGATCAACGGCTGCATCGATTGGCTGCACCAACATTGCGCCGATACCCGCCCGCTGCTGCACGTGGTGGCCGGCATTGTGTATAACGCGCGCGGCGAGGTGCTGCTCAGTTCGCGCCCCGAGGGCAAGGCCTATGCGGGCTATTGGGAATTTGCCGGCGGCAAGGTGGAGCCGGGCGAGGGCGACACCGACGCGCTGCGGCGCGAGCTGGCGGAAGAGCTGGGCATCCGCATCCACACCGCCGTGCCGTGGCTCACCAAAATCTACAGCTATGAGCACGCCCGCGTGCGGCTGCGTTTTTTCCGCGTGCCGGCAAACGGCTGGCACGGGCAGTTGCAGGCGCGTGAAGGCCAGCAATGGCGCTGGCAAAAGCCGGGGTGCTACACGGTGTCGCCCATGCTGCCGGCCAATGCGGCTTTGTTGAACGCGCTGGCGGTGCCCACGGCGTTTTCAGGTAGCCTGCATGCGGGTTTGCGCTCGGCAGACGGCGCTTTTTGCGTGTTGCCGCCCGATGCGCCCCACCCGCCGCCGGGCAGCCGCCTGCTGTCTAGCCTGGCCGACTTGGCCGCCGCTGCGCCGCGCGGGGTGCGCCGCTGGCCGCTGGTGCGCTCGGCGCGGGAAGTGGCGCTGGCGTCGGGAGCCAGGGCCGAAGCGGCGGTGTGGCCGGTGGGCGACGAGGCGGCAGCGGAACAGGCGTGCGCGGCCTTGGCCGAGGGCGTGGCGCTGCCGCTGGTGCTGCTGCCTTCCGATGCGGCGCTGGCGGCGCGTTATGCCGAACGCTGGCTGGCGGCGGGGGCGCATGCGGTGGTGCGGGGGTGAGAAACTGGATTTCAGGTAGCCTTTGCCGCGTGGCTGAAGGCTACCTGAAAAACCAGAATGAAAGGTTAAACAGATGTGGAACAAGCTTAATCCGTATTGGAAAGATATTTTGATTGCCTTGGTGCTGTATCTGCCGCTAGCGGCATATATACTGTATCGCCCGCCCACGTTTGGGTTGTTTCCTTTACCTTTCATTCAGTCTAGCCCTCTACTCATCCCCACCCTGCTGGCTTGGCTGTGCAGCTGGAAGATGTCGAGCGTCCGGCCGTATTTTGCGTCGGGCATTTCGCTGGCCATAAACTTGGGGATATGGATGTATTGGCTGGCAGTGCTCGTGTTTGGTAACGATGAATTATGGTTTCTATATTGGTTCTCGACACCGGCTTTGATTATCGGCTTTATCGTGGCCTTGATATGGCAAGTGGAAGTGGAAGCCGATGAATGGGCAGCGTTTCGGGCGGGTTTTCTCGGCAGTTTTGTGCCGTTTTTACTGGCTCCTCTTGTATTGATACTTTTCGAGTTTAGATAATCCGCCCAAACTTTTTCAGGTAGCCTCTTATGCCCCTCTCTCCACGCACCAAAACCTTGCTCGCCCTCGCCGCGCTGCTGGCGCTGGCAGGCGGCCATTTTGCCGCGCGCCAGTGGCGTGCCGCGCAACAGCCTGCCGCAGCCGCCACACCGCAGGCCTGCCAGCCGCGCCAGGGCTGCACCCTGCCCAACGGCAGCCGCATCCGTTTTGCCGCCGCGCTGCGCGAACCGTTTGATATTGAATTGGCAAACGTGCCGCCCGAAGTGCAGCGGGTGGAAGTGAGCTTCAGCATGGCAAACATGGATATGGGCTTCAACCGCTACCCGCTCGCCCGCCAGCCAAACGGCTCTTGGCTGGCCGCGCAAATCCGCCTGCCGGTGTGCACCGACCGGCGCCACGATTACTTAGCCGACGTGCGCATCGGCGAACAGGTTTTTCAGGTAGCCTTTGAAGCGCAATAGCCGAAACACTGCTTCCTTTTCCCACACCCAAACACCACACACCCATGCCCCACTGCAAGCCCCAGCCCTCAGCCCCCCGCCGCCCCTCTCGCTCTATATCCACATCCCCTGGTGCATCCAAAAATGCCCCTATTGCGACTTCAATTCCCACCGCCTCAAGCCCGACACCAGCGAAGCCGCCTACATCGACGCCCTGCTCGCCGACCTGCAACACGAGCTGCCCCATATTTGGGGCCGCCCCGTGGAAACCATCTTCATCGGCGGCGGCACCCCCAGCGTGTTTTCCGCCGAGAGCATCAACCGCCTGCTCGGCGGCGTGCGCGCCCTCGTGCGCCTGCTGCCCGACGCCGAAATCACCCTCGAAGCCAACCCCGGCACCTTCGAGCAGGCGCGCTTCCAAGGCTACGCCGAAGCCGGCGTCAACCGCCTCTCGCTCGGCATCCAAAGCTTCAACGATGCCAAGCTCAAAGCCCTCGGCCGCATCCACAACGGCAGCGAAGCCCGTGCCGCCATCGAAGCCGCCCTCGCCATCTTCCCCCGCGTGAACACCGACATCATGTATGCCCTGCCCCGCCAAACCCCCGCAGAAGCCCGGCAAGACATCCAAAGCGCCATCGATTCCGGCGTATCCCACATCAGCGCCTACCACCTCACCATGGAGCCCAACACCCCCTTCGGCCGCACCCCGCCCCCCGGCATCCCCGAAGAAGACGCCGCCTACGACATCGAACAAGCCGTACACCAAGCCCTGCTCGCCGCCGGCTTTGCACACTACGAAACCAGCGCCTTCGCCCGAGCCAATCAACAATGCCGCCACAACCTCAACTACTGGCAGTTCGGCGACTACATCGGCATCGGCGCCGGCGCCCACGGCAAAATCAGCAGCCACAGCGGCATCATCCGCACCACCCGCGCCCGCCACCCCCGCAGCTACCTCGCCGCCATGCAGGACAACCCCGCCGAAGCCATCGAACGTTTTCAGGTAGCCCCGGCGAGCTGCCTTTCGAATTCATGCTCAACGCCATGCGCCTCACCCAAGGCGTGCCCACCCACCTCTTCACCGAGCGCACCGGCCTTTCCCTCGCCGCCATCGCCCGCCCCTGCAAAGCGCCGTCCGGCTCGGCCTCATCGACCCCAGCCCCGCCCTCCTGCGCCCCACCGAACGCGGCCAGCGCTACCTAAACGACCTGCTGCAACTGTTCTTGTAAACACCAGCCCCAAGCACAAAAAAGGCTACCTGAAAATTTTCAGGTAGCCTTTAATCCTGCCTCCAGCCTAAGCGTTTAAGCCTCGCGGCGGATAATCAGCAGCGGCAGGCGGGTTTCGCGCATCACGGTTTCAGCGAAGCTGCCCATCAGAAGGTGCATCAGGCCGGTGCGGCCGTGCGTGCCCAGCACCAAGAGGTCGGCCTTCTGCTCGGTGGCGTATTCCACCAGGCTCTTGGCCATGTCGCGCGCGTTTTTGCTGATCACCAGCAAATGGCGGCCGATTTGCGCGTTTTCGCCCAGTATGCCGCGTGCCTGCTTGATGGCGGCATCCAAAATGGCGTTGCCCTGCTCGGTGGCGGCGGTTTCGTAGTTTTCATACTGCAAAAACTCAGGCGCCACAGTGGCCACGTATTCGGCCGGATTGGCCACGTGCACCAGCGTGAGCGCCGCGCCGGTGGCCTGCGCCAGCCCGCAGGCCTGTTTGAGCGCATGCTGCGAAGTGCGGCTGCCGTCTACTGCAATTACGATCTGTTTGTACATAATTTTCTCCTGAGTGAACGATGTTCCAATGCCTCCGCACAGGGGCAACAGCCGCCGGACGGGTCTCTTCCTGATACGTTTACAGTATAATACCGAAGTGCCGAATGTGCCATTTTTTCCGATTGTTTTTGCTCAAACCAATGACAGATTTTTCTCCAAGCAACCGCCGCTTCGGCGGCATTTCCCGCCTCTACGGCGCCGCCGCGCTGCAACAATTTGCCACTTCGCACGTGTGCGTGGTGGGCGTGGGCGGCGTGGGCTCGTGGGCGGTGGAAGCGCTGGCGCGCAGCGGCGTGGGCCGGCTCACGCTGATTGATTTGGACAACGTGGCCGAATCCAACACCAACCGCCAGCTCCACGCCCTCACCGATAATTTCGGCCTGCCCAAGGTCACCGCGCTGCACCGGCGCATCCTGCAAATCAACCCAGCCTGCACCGTGCGCGAAATCGAAGATTTTGTGGACGCGGAAAACGTGGGCACGCTCTTTGCCGAGCCGTTTGACTTTGTGATCGA
This sequence comes from Eikenella sp. Marseille-P7795, assembly GCF_916618725.1. NCBI lineage: Bacteria > Pseudomonadati > Pseudomonadota > Betaproteobacteria > Neisseriales > Neisseriaceae > Eikenella > Eikenella sp. Marseille-P7795. Next base: position 425,625 of record NZ_CAKAJZ010000002.1, read on the forward strand.
CGCCATCGACCAAGTGCGCGTGAAGGCCGCCATGGCCGCACATTTTGTGGCGCAGAAGCAGCCGTTTATCGTATCCGGCGGCGCGGGCGGCCAGCGCGACCCCGCCCTCATCCGCCGCGCCGACCTCGCCCGCACCACCCACGACCCGCTGCTGGCCAACCTGCGCTACACCTTGCGCCGCCGCCACGGCTTCCCGCGCGACCCCAAAACGCGCATGAAAGTGAGCTGCGTGTATTCCGAAGAAACCGTTGCCCCGCCGCAAACCGGCGCCGCCTGCGAGGCCGATGCCGCGCCGCAGGGCCTATCCTGCGCGGGCTACGGCGCCAGCATGCTGGTTACCGCTGCCTTCGGCCTGTTTTGCGCGCAGGCGGCGATTGAGCACTTTGCCGCCCAAGCCAAATAACTGCTTATTCCAAAGGAAAACCATGTCTCCCATCGAACTGAAAGCCCTGTGCCTCAACCTGAACCTCACTGCCGCCGAAGCCGGCCAAACCCTCGTGCCGAATGTGCACTTTCCCCACGGCGCCACCGCCGCAGAATGGGAAAGCTGGGAAGCCGGCGAGGCCGCCATCCCGCTGCACGTGGTGGCCGCCGTGGAAACCCGCCTCAACCAAAAATACCAGGCCATCGACGACTACGCCGAGCAAATCGCCCGCCAGGCCGAAGGCGGCGAGCCCACCATCGCCTTGTGGTATCCCGACGAACGAGCCTGCATCGGCATTGCCGACTGGCGCATCAGTCAGAGCGTGGCCGGCGAAGTGGCCGCCATGGGCGGGCGCGTGGTACTGTTTAACGCCGAAGCCTACCGCGCCTGGCGCGAGCAGCACGGCCACGCCGCCGACACCCCCGCCAACCGCCAGCGCTGGGCGCAAGAGCAGTTTGCCGCGAGCCGGGGATAATCCGGTTATCCGCAAGCAATCAAGGCTACCTGAAAACTTCGCTTTCTGCGGAAGCGTCGTTCCAGGTAGCCTTTTATTGCTGATGAACGGTGTGGACAGCATTTTCAGGTAGCCTTTTCTGCATCCCTTCTGGCTACCTGAAAAATATTTGGCACGGATATTGCCGCCTATTCAAACATCTGCTGCCATTGCGCCAGCCGCTCGGCAAACGGCCATTCCACGCTATCGAGCAGGTTTTTGGCAATCAGCCCCAATTCGGTGTCGCCTTCGATTTGCAGCTTGCGTTTGAAAAACAGGGTGTCGGGGTCTTCTTCGCGCAGCATCATGCGCAGAAAGTCGGCGCTGTTGGCGGCCAGGCGCAGGTCGGGCTCGCCTTGGAAGGCTTGGTCGAGGAAGCGTTCGCCGTCGGCGGTGAAGCGCACGGCTATGCCCGCGTCAAGCACGTCGATTTCGAAGGTACGACCGGCAAACAGGCTCATGTCGGCGGGCAAGAGGCCGCGCTTGAGCATGAGGTTGAGGGTTTTAACCAGGGCGAAACGCGGCGGCAGGCCGGGCAGGCGGCGGCCGATTCGGGCGCACCATTGGGGCAGGGTGAGGTCGGGGAGGGGCATGATGGTTTCCTTTGTTTATGCGGCTACCTGAAAATTGGTTTTGGCTGCACAGAAACTTTGTTTTAGCTTCGCAGAAACTTTGCTTCTTCGGAAACTTCGTTTTAGCTTCGCAGAAACTCCGCTTCCTGCGGAAACTTCGTTTTCAGACGGCCTTTTTCAGGTAGCCTTGGTTAGGCGGCGTGGTTGCCGTAGGCTTGGCGGTGGGCTTCCACGGCTTCGATGCCGGGTTTGCCGAGCCAGTAGCCGTCCACGGGTGTGCCGGTGGCGAGGCGGGTGAGTTCGGGCAGGGCTTCGGCGAGGGTGGTTTGTCCGTCGAGCACGGCGCGGTGCAGGGCGATGATGCGCGGCATGTCGGTGAGCTGGGGCGAGAGGCGCAGGATGTGTACGCCGATGGCGGCCATGTTGGCGTGGTGCGGCAGCAGGCATTGGCTGCCGTAGGACATGGTTTGGATGCCGTTGATGGTGAGGAAGGGCTGGCCTTCGCGGGTGTTCATGGTGAGGCCGTGTTCGTGGTCGAGGCAGCGGAATTCGCAGCTGTCTTTGTTGAGGTTGTAGTGCCGCGCGGTGAAGCAGCGGGAGGAGTAGGCCAGGGGGATTTTGCCCCAGGCGAAGATTTCGGTTTCGAGGCCGCTGGAAAGGCGGGCGATGTCGGCCACTTTGCCGCGTTCGAGTTCGGCGGGGGCGACCCAGCGGTAGGCGCCGAGGTTTTGGAAGAGTTGGAGGGGGGCTTCGTTGTAGATGTTGAGGCTGGCGCCGGCCACGAAGGGGATGCCGTGTTCGCGGGCGAGTTTGACCGCGCCCATGTCGTTGGCTTCGATTTTGAATTTGTCTTGGCCGGTGATTTTGCGCAGGCGTTTGAGGTCGGATTCGCTTTCGAGCAGCACTTGGGAGGAGAGGATGATTTCTTTGCCGCTGTCGGCGAGGTCTTGGGCGAGGCCGAACCAGTCGTCGAAACGCATTTTCTGGCGGCGGGAGCAGACGGTTTCGCCCAGGTAGATGGTGTCGAGCGGGCTGTCGAGCATGGCGGCGTAGAATTCGAGCAGGGTTTCTTTCTGCCAGAAGAATTGGACGGGGGCGAGGGAGAGATTCATGGGTGTTCCTTTTTTCAGGTAGCCTTTTCAGACGGCCTTATTCTGTTCGGCTTCGGCGGCGTAGATATATTGCATCAGCGTTTCGATGAAGGCGGCCATGGTGAGGTCGTATTTGTATAGGGCGTTGCGCAGGTCTTCGATGTGTTTTTTCATGCTCTTACTGTTTCGCACCGTTTTTCAGGTAGCCTTTTCAGACGGCCTGAGAGGCTACCTGAAAATATTCGAGCCCGTCTGAAACCTACTTCCAAGGCCGGTTATACGCACCCAGCGTGCTCTGGCTGCCTTCGGAAACCTTGCCTAAAGCCGCATCCCAGGCGGGGGTTACGCGGTAGTGCGCGGGGTCGGCGGCGGCCGCGTCCAAAGCCTGCCGCAGCGTGCGCGTAACCTGCGCGGTGTACATCGGGCTGCGCTGGCGGCCTTCCACCTTCACCGCCGCCACGCCGATTTTTATCAGTTCGGGCAGCACGGAAAGCACGTTCAGGCTGGTCGGCTCTTCCAGCGCGTAATAGGTTTCATCGTTCACTTCAAAACGGCCTTTGCACAGCGTGGGGTAGCCCGCTGGTTCGTCTTTATTGAACTGGTCGATTAGCACTTGGTTGAGCCGCACGTTCATCTTGTCGGGCAGTTGCTCCCAGCGCACGGCCTTGGCGGGCGAACACACGCCCTGCATATTCGGCGATTCGCCCGTGGCGTAGCTCGACAAAATACAGCGGCCTTCCACCATCACGCACAGGCTGCCGAAACCGAACACTTCAATCTCCACATCCGTGTTTTCAATCACATGCCGCACTTGGTCGATGGTGAGCACGCGCGGCAGCACGGCGCGGCGGATGCCGAACAAATCGCGCATCAGGTTGATGGCTTCGTAATTGGTGGCCGAACCCTGCACCGACATATGCAGGCGCAAGTTCGGATGTTTCTTGCAGGCGTAGTCCATCACGGCGGGGTCGGCCACAATGATGGCATCCGCGCCCAAATCAGCGGCGGTGTCCACCGCGCGCTGCCAGCGTGCCACCTGCCCGGCTTGGGCATAAGTGTTGATGGCCATCAGCACGTGCCGCCCGCGCTCGTGGGCGTAGCGGATGCCTTCGATGGTGGATTTTTGGTCGAAATTCAGGCCGGGGAAATTGCGCGCGTTGGTGGCGTCTTTCAGCCCCATGTAAACCGTGTCCGCGCCGTTGTCCACGGCGGTTTTCAGGGCGGGCAGGTTGCCGGCGGGGCAGACGAGTTCGGGCGCGGGGGCGGCCGGCGGGCTGCGGCTGGCGGCAGGCTGGGTGCGGTGGGTGGGCTGGAAATCGTCGAACAGCATAGTGTGGCTCGCATGTGCAGGTTAGGCTAGGGCGAACTGACCATTTGAAATGAGTCGGTTTTTGGCACAGAAAATGCCGGATTCAAGGCAAAAAGCACAGCAAGATTGGACATCTTGCGAGCATTTTTAACGCAGAAGGCGGCGTTTTATGGGACAAAATACCGCCGTTATCAAATTGTCAGTTCGCCCTAGGCATTCTAGGGGCATTGCCCGGCCTCAGCGCTGATTTAAGTCAAGCCTGCGGAAAGCAGATATAGTTGGTTTTGCGGAAACACGCCCCCGCTCGTTTGCATGCAACCTTTGGCTTGAGGCTACCTGAAAACGCAATCTTCAATGCAGCGCAACGAGCAAGGCAAACTTTGCGCCGCCCAAGGCTTCCCGCCCGCTTGCGAGCCGCAGGCAGCACAGGAGTACGGCAAGGCGAGCTAACAGCAAAAGTTAAGTTGGTTCGCTATATATTTTTCAGGTAGCCTCCCGCCGCCAGGCAGGATGCAGTAAAATCACGCCCAATTTTTGTTTACTCGGCAGCCTCTCTGCCAAGCCGCCCGAGGCTACCTGAAAATCCATCTTCACTTTAAAGAGACACCATGAAAACCAAAGAACTGCGCCAAAAATTCCTGCAATTTTTCCAAAACAAAGGCCACCAAGTTGTCCGTTCCTCCTCGCTCGTCCCCCACGACGACCCGACCCTGCTCTTTACCAACGCGGGCATGAACCAGTTTAAAGACGTGTTCCTCGGCTTCGACAAACGCGCTTACAGCCGCGCCACCACCGCGCAAAAATGCGTGCGCGCAGGCGGCAAACACAACGACTTGGAAAACGTCGGCTATACCGCCCGCCACCACACCTTCTTTGAAATGATGGGCAACTTCTCCTTCGGCGACTACTTCAAACGCGACGCCATCCACTTCGCTTGGGAGTTCCTCACTTCCCCCGAATGGCTGAACCTGCCCAAAGAAAAACTCTTGGCAACCGTCTATGCCGAAGACGACGAAGCCTACAACATCTGGCTGAACGAAATCGGTATGCCTGCCGAGCGCATCGTCCGCATCGGCGACAACAAGGGCGGCAGGTACGCATCCGACAACTTCTGGCAGATGGGCGACACCGGCCCCTGCGGCCCTTGCTCCGAAATTTTCTACGACCACGGCGAAGAAATCTGGGGCGGCATTCCCGGCAGCCCCGAAGAAGACGGCGACCGCTGGATTGAAATCTGGAACTGCGTGTTCATGCAGTTCAACCGCGACGAACAGGGCAACATGAACCCGCTGCCCAAACCCTCCGTCGATACCGGCATGGGCTTGGAGCGCATGGCGGCAGTCATGCAGCACGTCCACAGCAACTACGAAATCGACCTGTTCCAAGACCTGCTCAAAGCCGTCGCCCGCGAAACCGGCGCGCCGTTCAGCATGGACGAGCCGAGTCTGAAAGTCATCGCCGACCACATTCGCTCCTGCTCCTTCCTGATTGCCGACGGCGTGATGCCGTCCAACGAAGGACGCGGCTATGTGCTGCGCCGCATCATCCGCCGCGCCGTGCGCCACGGTTACAAACTCGGTCAGAAACAGGCGTTTTTCTACAAACTCGTGCCTGATTTGGTGAAAGCCATGGGCGACGCGTATCCCGAGTTGAAAGAAAAACAGACGCACATCATGGAAGCCCTGCGCGGCGAAGAAACCCGCTTCGGCGAAACGCTGGAAAAAGGCATGGGGCTGTTCAACCAAGTATGGCACGGCATGGCGTTCCTCAAACTCGAAAGCCTGCTGCCCGCCGAAGGCAGCGGCAAACCGCTGGTGTTGAAAACCGCCGACGGCATCGAGTTTTTCGCCGAATCGCGCAACGCGCCCGACCGCAAACAAGTCATCCTGTCCACCCGCGAAACAGGTCGTCTGAACGAAAAATGCGTCTTTGATTTCCAAGAGATTTGGACCAATGCCGACAAACCGAAACCCGCAGAAATCAAACCCTATATCGAAGCATTGGAAGGCTACCTGAAAAACAACATCGCCAACAGCAAGCTCGTCATTCCCGGCGAAGCCGTGTTCAAACTCTACGACACCTACGGCTTCCCCTACGACCTGACCGCAGACATGGCGCGCGAACTCGGCATCGACTTGGACGAAGAAGGCTTCGATCGCGAAATGGAAGCCCAACGCGCCCGCGCCCGCGCCGCGCAAAATTTCAAAGCCAACGCGCAACTGGACTACACAGGCGCGGACACCGAGTTCACCGGCTACGAACACCGCAGCCAAGACACCAAAATCATCGCCTTATACAAAGGCAGCGAAGCCGTGGACGAACTTCAAGCAGGCGAAGCAGGCGTAGTCGTTTTGGAACACACCCCGTTCTACGCCGAAAGCGGCGGACAGGTCGGCGACGTCGGCTACATCTTCGCCGGCGAAAACCGCTTCCGCGTCGAAGACACGCAGAAAATCAAAGCCGCCGTACACGGACAATTCGGCGCAGTCGTATCAGGTCGTCTGAAAGTGGGCGACGCCGTATCCGCTGAAATCGACAACGACATCCGCGACAGCATCATGCGCAACCACAGCGTAACCCACCTGATGCACAAAGCCCTGCGCGACGTACTCGGCACACACGTCGAACAAAAAGGCAGCCTGCAAAACGCCGAGCTGACCCGCTTCGACATCTCCCACCCGCAAGGCATCAACGCGGAAGAAATCGCCGAAGTCGAACGCCGCGTCAACGCCGCGATTATCGCCAACGTGCCCGTCAAAGTCGAAACCATGTCCATTGAAGACGCGCAAAAATCCGGCGCAATGATGCTCTTCGGCGAAAAATACGGCGACTTCGTCCGCGTCATCACTATGGGCGACTACTCTACCGAATTGTGCGGCGGCACCCACGTCGCCCGCACCGGCGACATCGGCTTCTTCAAAATCATCAGCGAAGGCGGCATCGCCGCAGGCATCCGCCGCGTAGAAGCCATCACTGGCCTTGCCGCACTCGCATGGGCGCAAAACCAAGAGCGTTTGATTAAAAACATCATCGCCGAAGTCAAAGCCCAAACCGAGAAAGACGTACTCGCCAAAATCCAAGCCAACGCCGCAAACGCCAAAGCCTTGGAAAAAGAATTGGCACGCGCCAAAGCTGAACTCGCCGTCTACGCAGGCGCCAAACTCTTGGACAACGCAAAAGACTTGGGCGCAGCCAAACTCGTCGCCGCCCAAATCGAAGCCGACGCAGCAGCCCTGCGCGAAATCGTTACCGACCTGACCGGCAAATCCGACAACGCCGTGATTCTTTTAGCGGCAGTGAACGACGGCAAAGTCTCCCTGTGCGCCGGCGTATCCAAACCGCTAACCGGTAAAGTAAAAGCCGGTGATTTGGTCAAATTCGCAGCCGAACAAGTCGGCGGCAAAGGCGGCGGACGGCCGGATTTGGCACAGGCGGGGGGCGCGGATATTGCGAAACTGCCTGAAATGTTAGGGAGTGTGGAAGGCTGGGTAAGCGGCAAGCTAGCCTAAATTATTTCGTTCTAATCAAAGGCTACCTGAAAAAATTTTCAGGTAGCCTTTTCCTTGCCCGCCATCCCTCCCTCCAAGCACAACCGCCATTTTTGCAAAGCCGCCACACTTATCCCGCAACAAACTTTTACAAAACTTCAAGAAACTAGCAAAATCGTGTATCATTCACATCACCGATACGCTGGCGGCTGTCCGAGCGGGCGGCAAACGGCATATCGATTAAGCAGTTCGTTTAGGCAATACCGACATTCCGTTTGAAATTTGAATTAAGGAGAAAACTATGTTGTATCCGATTCAAGAACCCATCCGCAGCGGCATGCTGCCCGTATCCGAGCTCCACACAATCTATTGGGAAGAAAGCGGCAACCCCGCCGGCATTCCCGTCATCTTCCTGCACGGCGGCCCCGGCGCAGGCTCCAGCCCCGCCTGCCGAGGCTTTTTCAATCCCGAAAAATACCGCATCATCATCATCGATCAGCGCGGCAGCGGCAAATCCACCCCCTATGCCGAAACCCGCGACAACACCACCTGGGATTTGGTGGAAGACATTGAAAAAGTGCGCAAAATGCTCGGCATCGATACCTGGCTAGTATTCGGCGGCTCATGGGGCAGCACCCTCGCCCTGGCCTATGCCGAAACCCATCCCGACCGCGTGCGCGGCCTCGTGCTGAGAGGCATCTTCCTTTGCCGCCAGATTGAAATCAACTGGCTGAGCGAAGAAGGTGGCGTGAGCATGATTTACCCCGAACAATGGCAGCGCTACCTCGCCGCCGTGCCGCCCGAGCAGCGCGCCGGCTCGCTGGTGGAAGCCTACTACTGGATGCTCAATTCGCCCGATCCCGCCGTACACCTGCCCGCCGCCAAAGCCTGGGCCGATTGGGAAAGCTGGCTGATTTGGTTCGACCCCAAACCGGTAGATGAAGACCCGCAGGCCTCCCTCGCCATCGCCCGCTTCGAAAACTACTATTTCGTACACCAAGGCTGGCTGCAAGGCGACAAATCCATCTTGGCCAACGCCCACAAAATCCAGCATATTCCCACCATCATCGTGCAAGGCCGCTACGACCTCTGCACCCCCACCCGCAGCGCGTGGGATTTGAAACAGGCATTGCCGCAGGCCGATTTGCGCATCATCCAAAGCGGCCACTATGCGCAAAACCCCGCCATCGCCGAAGCCCTGGTGCAAGCCACCGACGAATTCGCCGAACGGCTCGGCGGCTAACACTCCCCGCCTAAACCGTTCGCGATGCAGGCTACCTGAAAATCAAACGATCCTGCTTCAAAGCCCGCAGCAAAAGGAATAAAATTTCCCCAAAGCTTCCCAACCCAACCAACCCGTTTAAGGAGAAGAAGATGCGTAGAACCAAACCCTTTGCCCTCGTGTGCGCCGCCCTGCTTTCCGCCCCCGCCCTGGCCGACAACCTCACCAAAACCCTGCCCGGCGACCTCACCGTGGAGCAGGCGCAGGCCGTGGTGCAGGCTTCTATCGCCAAAGCGCGCGAAATCAAAGTGCCGATGAACATTGCCGTGATGGATGCCGGCGGCAACCTGAAAGCCTTCGTGCGCATGGACGACGCCTTTATCGGCAGCATCGACGTGGCCACCCGCAAAGCCCGCACCGCGCGCTATTTCAATATGTCCACTCGCGACCTAGGCAAAGCCTCGCAGCCCGGCGGCGAGCTCTACGGCATCGAAGTCACCAACGGCGGCCTGGTGATTTTTGCCGGCGGCGAACTGCTGGTTGACCGCTCCGGCACCATCGTCGGCAGCATCGGCGTGAGCGGCGGCTCGGTAGACGAAGACGAAAGCGTGGCCAAAGCCGGCGCCGCCGCCCTGCCGCGCAGATAGCCGCAATAGTTTTGCCCCACAGCCTGCCCGCCCCGGCAGGCTGTTTTGTTTCCCCTTGCCGCGGCCGGTTTGGTTTACAATGGCCGTCGTTCGTTCAGGCTACCTGAAAACTGCCAAACCATTTTTCAGGTAGCCTCTTTAGGAAACAATCAACCATGAAATACCAAGACCTTCGCGATTTTATCGCCATGCTCGAGCAGCAGGGCAAACTCAAACGCATCGCCCACCCCGTTTCCCCGCATTTGGAAATGACCGAAATCGCCGACCGCGTGCTGCGTGCCGAAGGACCGGCGTTGCTGTTTGAAAACCCGATTAAGCCCGACGGTACGCGCTATGATTATCCCGTGTTGGCGAACCTGTTCGGCACGCCCGAACGCGTGGCGATGGGCATGGGCGCGGACAGCGTGTCCAAGCTGCGCGAAATCGGGCAGACGCTGGCGTATCTGAAAGAACCCGAGCCGCCCAAAGGCATTAAAGACGCGTTTTCCAAGCTGCCGCTCTTGAAAGACATTTGGAGCATGGCACCGAACGTGGTGAAAAACGCGCCGTGTCAGCAAATCGTGTGGGAAGGTGAAGACGTTGATTTGTCTCAGCTTCCGATTCAGCGCTGCTGGCCGGAAGACGTTGCGCCACTGGTAACATGGGGCTTGACCGTAACGCGCGGACCGCACAAAAAACGCCAGAACTTGGGCATTTACCGTCAGCAGCTGATTGCGAAAAACAAGCTGATTATGCGCTGGCTGGCGCATCGCGGCGGCGCGTTGGATTATCAGGCGTTCCGCCGCGAAAACCCCGACACGCCGTATCCCGTCGCCGTCGTGCTCGGTTGCGACCCTGCCACCATTTTGGGCGCGGTAACGCCTGTTCCCGATACTTTGAGCGAATACCAGTTTGCCGGCCTGCTGCGCGGTTCGCGGACGGAACTGGTGAAATGTATCGGCAGCGATTTGCAAGTGCCCGCCCGCGCAGAAATCGTGCTGGAAGGCGTGATTCATCCGAACGAAACCGCGCTGGAAGGCCCATACGGCGACCACACCGGCTATTACAACGAGCAGGATTATTTCCCCGTGTTCACGGTCGAGCGCATCACCATGCGCGAAAACCCGATTTACCTCTCCACCTACACGGGCAAACCGCCCGACGAACCCGCCGTCTTGGGCGTGGCGTTGAACGAAGTGTTCGTGCCGCTCTTGCAAAAGCAGTTCCCCGAAATCACCGATTTCTACCTGCCGCCCGAAGGCTGCTCCTACCGCATGGCGGTGGTCAGCATGAAAAAACAGTACGCCGGACACGCCAAGCGCGTGATGATGGGCTGCTGGTCGTTCCTGCGCCAGTTCATGTACACCAAATTCATCATCGTGGTGGATGACGATGTGGACGTGCGCGACTGGAAGGAAGTCATCTGGGCCATCACCACGCGCATGGATCCCGTGCGGGATACGGTGCTGGTGGAAAACACGCCGATTGATTATTTGGATTTTGCCAGCCCCGTCAGCGGACTCGGCGGCAAAATGGGCTTGGACGCGACCAACAAATGGCCAGGCGAAACCGACCGCGAATGGGGACGGGTAATCCAAAAAGACCCGGCGGTTACGGCGAAGATTGATGCGATTTGGGGGGAGTTGGGGTTGTAGATGATGAGTGCCTTATCCAAAATATCGGAGCTGCTCGGCGGTTTGGGCGAACTGCTGCTTGCCGCACGGGACAGCGTTCGCCAATGGCAACGGGATTGGAAACAAGGGCAGTTATCCGAAGGCAGCAAGGTGCTGATTGGCGTTTGGCTGGCAGCGGCTTTGCTGCTGGCCTTGATGTGTGCCAACCTGCTGCTTTGAATTGTGAAACGGCAGGGGCTACCTGAAAACAGCAATACATTTTTCAGGTAGCCTCTATACCCTGCCCAAAGGCTACCTGAAAATCCCAAATCCCAAAAACACATGATCCCCGACCTTTTCCCCGCCTCCGCCGACCCGCATACCAACCTGCTCCCCTGCGACGGCATCCTCAACGACCACGGCATCATCTTTACCCCCGCCGAAGCCGATGCCTGCCTGCACACCCTGCTGCACGAAATCCCGTGGCGGCACGACCAAGTGCGGCTCTACGGCAAAACCATCACCACCGCCCGCCAAACCGCGTGGTACGGCGAAGCCGGCGCGGCCTACACCTATTCCGGCATCACGCGCCAGCCCCTGCCGTGGACAACCTTCCTGCTGCGGCTGAAAGAACGCGTCGAGCAGCATCTGCACGCCGTCAGCCCCACCCTTTTCAACACCTGCCTGCTCAACCGCTACCGCCACGGCGGCGAAGGCATGGGCTGGCACAGCGACGACGAAGCCGAATTGGGCACAAACACCGTCATCGCCTCCCTCAGCTTCGGCGCCACCCGCAAATTTGCCTTCCGCCACAACCAAACCCGTGAAAAACGCGAAATCCTGCTGCACCACGGCCAGCTCGTCGTGATGCGCGGCGAAACCCAACATCACTGGCAGCACGCCGTGATGAAAAGCAGCAAAATCAGCGAAGAACGCGTGAGCCTCACGTTCCGCACCTATGTGGGCAAAGACGCCAGCCCGCTGCGCTGAAGCCAAGCTTTTCAGGTAGCCTGTTGCCCCGCCAATCGCCGGTGTAGAATGCCGCACAAGAATACTTCCCGCGCCCTTTCAGGCTACCTGAACCCCGCCAGGCCAGTTTCCGCCAAGCCAAGTCCGCCCCAATCCGCCTCTTCAGGAAAACCGCCATGCTGAAAATCCAAGATGCCGTGAGCGAAACCCTGCTGATCCCGCTCTACATGAAATACCTCGACGCGCAAGAGCCCGCGCCCATCCTCAACGACCCCGCCGCAGCACGCCTTGTGCCGCAAATCGACTACGACTTCTCCAAATTCCGCCACGCCCGCAACAGCCGCGTCGGCACCGCCCTGCGCGCCCGCTATTTCGACCAAGTGGTCGCCGACTTCATCCGCCGCAAGCCCGAAGCCGTGGCCGTAATCATCGGCTGCGGGCTCGACAGCCGCCGCGAGCGCCTCGGCGAAGCCGCCGCCCACACCCCCTTCTACCAGCTCGACCTGCCCGACGTAATCGCCCTGCGCGAAAAGCTGCTGCCCCCGCTGCCCAACGAAACCCTGCTCGCCGCCTCCGCCTTCGACACCGGCTGGATGGACGACCTGCGCCAACGCCATCCGCATTCCCCCTCCCTCTTCGTGCTCGAAGGCGTGCTGATGTATTTCAGCGAAAACCAAGTGCGCACCCTGTTTCAAAACCTCGCCCGGCGCTTCCCCGGCGGCGAGATCGCCTTCGACGTGGCCGGCAGCTTCATGGTGCAGAATTCCGACAAACACGACTCGCTCAAACACGCCCGCGCCCGCTTCGATTTTGCCTGCGACGATGACCGGCAAATGGAAGCCTGGGTCGACAACCTGCACCTCGTCTCCGCCAAACACATAACCGACTTCCCCGCCGCCCGCCACATCGGCTTTTCCTACTGGCTGATGAGCATCATCCCGAAAATCCGCAATTCCTACCGCCTGCTGCACTACCGCATCGCCTAAGCCGTGCACACGCGAAAAGGCTGCACGCGAAAAGGCTACCTGAAAAATAATCAGCTTATTTTTCAGGTAGCCTCATTTACATCCTGCTGCGGCAAACCAAGCTTTGCCAAATCAAGCCATTTGGCAGAAACATCCTGCCCGCACGCCCAAGCGGGCACGCCGTATCGTTTGCATCCGCCTCCCCGCTAGCGGCCTGAATCGGCGGGCTAATTTTCTAGCCAACCGCCAATCGGCTGTTGCCCGCTGCCGCTGCCGTTGCTATACTCATTTCCCGATTAATGAAATAAATCTGCGGCCGACATCCATCCGGCCGGCCATACCCAGCTAAAGCCCTTATTTCTCCACATCGGGCGCTACACCGGCGCAATCAGGGGAAATCGGGCTTTGGCTTTCGTTTTTGGCGGATGCGGATTGAGGCGCAGGAAAGGAGAAAACACTATGAATGCCGTTGTCTTGGCGGTGCTGGTGATGCTGATTTTGTCGGCAGCGCGGGTACACGTCGTATTGAGCTTGGTGATCGGCGCATTTGTGGGCGGTTTGGCCGCCGGGCTGCCGCTGGCCGATGTAACCGATCCGAACACCCACGAAGTGATCAGGCAGGGCGTGATCACGCATTTCCAAAGCGGCCTCTCCGGCGGCGCGAAAATTGCGCTCTCCTACGCCATGCTGGGCGCGTTTGCCATGGCCATCGCCCACTCCGGCCTGCCTTATCAGCTCGCCGGCATGGTGGTGCGCAAAATGGGCGGTGAAACCCGCCGCGACCAAATTCCCTCCGCCGTAAACGGCATCAAATGGGGGCTGATCGGCGCGCTCCTGCTGATGAGCATCATGAGCCAGAACGTGATTCCGATCCACATCGCCTTTATCCCGATGGTGGTGCCGCCGCTGCTTTTGGTGTTCAACCGCCTGCAAATCGACCGCCGCCTGCTGGCCTGCGTGCTCACCTTCGGCTTGGTGACCACCTATATGTTCCTGCCCTACGGCTTCGGCGCGATTTTCTTAAACCAAATCCTCTTGGGCAACATCCAGAAAGCCGGCATGAACGTGCAGGGCATCAACGTGATGGAAGCGATGGCGATTCCCGCCGCCGGCATGCTGGCCGGCCTCTTGCTGGCCTTCATCCACTACCGCAAACCGCGCCACTACACCAACAACCAAGTGGACTTGAGCGCCGAGCAGGCTGCCGAGCGCGCGCCGAAAATCTCCACCTACCGCAGCGTGGTGGCGATTGTGGCGATTGTGGCTTCCTTCGTGGTGCAATTGGTGTATGACGACGCGCTGCTCTTGGGCGCGATGGTGGGCTTCGGCGTGTTTATGGCCACCGGCGTGGTGCGCCGCCGCGAAGTGGACGGCGTGTTCGACAGCGGCCTGCGCATGATGGCGATGATCGGCTTCATCATGATTGCCGCGCAGGGCTTTGCCGAAGTGATGCAGGCCACCGGCCAGATCAAACCGCTGGTGGACGCCAGCGCCAGCCTGTTTGCCGGCAGCAAAGGCATGGCCGCGCTGGCCATGCTCGCCGTGGGTCTGCTGGTAACCATGGGCATCGGCAGCTCTTTCTCCACCCTGCCCATCATCACCGCCATTTATGTGCCGCTGTGCGTGGGCATGGGCTTCTCGCCGCTGGCCACCGTGGCCATCATCGGCACCGCCGGCGCGCTGGGTGATGCCGGCTCGCCCGCTTCCGATTCTACCCTCGGCCCCACCTCCGGCCTGAATGTGGACGGCCAGCACGACCACATCTACGATTCCGTGATCCCCACCTTCATCCACTACAACCTGCCCTTGATGGCCGCCGGCTGGATTGCCGCCATGGTGCTGTGATGGAACGCGAAGAACTGGCCGCCCGGCTGGAGGAGCTGGAAATCCAAGCCGCCCTGCAAAACGAGCTGCTCGACAGCCTGAGCGGCACCGTTGCCCGATTGCAAAAAGATTTGGATTTGCAACAGGCGCAGCTACGGTTGCTCTACGGCCGCCTGCAAGAAAAAGACGGCGCCAGGCAGAGCCAGCCCTTCAACCCCGCTGCCGAAATCCCGCCGCATTATTGATCACGGCTAAGCGTATCAAGCAAAAGGCTACCTGAAAAATAATTTTCAGGTAGCCTTTTTCGATAGAGTGCAGCCAGTAAACCCTTATCCCGCCCGGCAAAAATCCCCCGCCCCCGCCAAAATTTCCGCCGTGGGCGCGAAGGTGGCTTCCACAATGCTTTTGCCCGTGGCGGCCAGATAGGCCTGCACCAGGTGGTAGCCGTAGGCATAGCCCGCCGCGTAGGGCAGCCCGACCGGCTGGTGGCCTTGCAGCGCGGCGATTTCATCGCCGTAAAGATAGGGGGTCATCTCCGCCATGCCGGTCATGCCCAGCCGCGCGGAAATCACGGGCTTGATTTTCTCCAACGTGGCGGCATCGGTTTCGCTCACCCACGGGCCGATGAACCGGCTGCCGAATTGTGCCGCCGCAAACGATTCCGCCAGCCCCTCGCTGACCACCCAGTCCGCCAGCGTGGTTTTGCTGCTCCATTTGGCAAACTGGAAGCGCACGTTGTGGTTGCATTCGTGGGCGATGGCGGCTTGCAGGCGCGGCAGGGTGTAAGCGTTGGGCAGGATGCTCATCATGATGTAGCCGGGAATGCCGCCGTCGCCGAGATAGCCTTTGTTCAGCGCGAGCATGCGGCTTTTCGGGCTGCCGAACAGGATGGTGAAGGTGTAGTCGCGCACGGGTAGCGGGCGGTGCGCGTCCAACAGGGCAAGGCTGGTTTGCACGGTGTTGCGGCAGGTTTGCCAAAGTGCGTCGTCGGCAATGGCGGCAACGGCGGGGGGGGCGGCTTCGGTGATGTCGGCGGGCATCAGGTGCATCCAGCCCAAGAGCCGCATGGCATCGAAGCGGCCGGGTTCTTTGGCTTTCAGCGGCATGTTTTGCGTTTGGAATTTGTCTTTGAACGGCCAAAGCACCCGGGCGATAAAGTGGTTTTCCCGTTCGGCTGGGGGCAAATCTAATAATTCGTGGTATACGCGATCGGAACGGATGATGTTGATGTTCATGGGATTTCCCCTTTTTTGATCAAGCTGCCTGCACTTGGGTTTCAGACCATCTGAAAGCGCGGTTCCCACACAAGTATAGTGGATTAACAAAAATCAGGACAAGGCGACGAAGCCGAAGACAGTACAAATAGTACGGCAAGGCGAGGCAACGCCGTACTGGTTTTTGTTAATTCACTATAAAACGAAGCTTCCGCAAAGCTAAAGTAGCAGGCTACCTGAAAAATTTTCAGGTAGCCTTTTCGCTTATTTGCCAACCCAGGCCTTACAGCGGCAAGTCGCGGTTTGTGCCTCCCACACGGCCTTTGCGCAGGGTTTCCAATTCGTCGAGCAGTTGCAAAATCAGCGCGGTGGCGGGCACACTGGCCTCGAAGTCGCGGCTGATGCGGCGGGCGCGGCGGATGCGGGCGAGCTGCCAGCCGCTGAAGCCGGCCTGCTGCGGGCTGCCCTGCACGGATACGATTTCTTCTTCAATCACGTTCACCACCCAATCGGCGTCGCCATCGCAGGCGCGCACGATTTCTTGGAAACTGAGCTGGATGTCTGGTTCGCGGTTCATGGTTTATCCTTTCACGCCGTAGTGTTCGGCCAGTTGCTGCCAGGCGGCGCGGTCGGCTTCGCTGTGGGCTTCGGGCAGCACGATGTTGATAACGAGGTAGAGGTCGCCGGCTTCTTTGGCGGGGATGCCTTTGCCTTTGAGGCGCAGGTTTTGGCCGCTGCGGCTGTTGGCGGGAATGCTGATGTTGAGCTTGCCGGCGGGGGTGTCGACGGCGGTTTTGCCGCCGATGGCGGCCACCCAGGGCAGCACGTCGATGCGCTGGTATACGTCCTTACCATCTTTCACATACAGCGTGTCGCTCTCGCGGAAGCGGACTTTGAGGTAGAGGTCGCCGTGTTCGCCGCCGTTGAAGCCGGGCAGGCCTTGGCCGCGTAGGCGAATTTGCTGGCCTTCGCTGATGCCTTTGGGGATTTTCACTTGCAGGGTTTTGCGCTCGTAGGCCATTTGGCCGTCGGCGGTGAGGGTGGGCATGTCGAGGCTGAGCGCGCGTTCGCTGCCGGCATAGGCGGCGGCGATGTCGATGCTCAGTTCGGCGTGCTGGTCTTCGCCGTGGACGGGGCCGGCTTGGCGCTGCTGGCGGCCTGCGCCGGCATGGCCAAAGGCGGAGAAGATGTCGTCGAAACGGAAATCGCCGCTGCCGAAGGGCTGGCCGTCGCCGAAGTGGCGGCTGTCGAAATGGTAGTATTGCCCGAAGCCTTGGCCGGGGTCGAAACCGCCTGCGCCTGCGCCCGCGCCGCCGTAGGCGCTACCGGCGCGGCCGAATGGGTTGGCCAACATTTCGTCGTATTCGGCGCGTTTTTCCGGGTCTTTCAGGGTGTTGTAGGCGAGGTTGATTTCGCTGGTTTTTTGGTCGGCATCGGGGTCTTTGCTGATGTCGGGGTGGTATTGTCGCACCAGCTTGCGGTAGGCCTTTTTGATGTCGGCCAGGCTGGCGTCTTTGGCCACGCCGAGGATGTCGTAGTAGTTTTTCTGATTGGCACTCATAACAGTAAAGATTCTATAGAATGAATTGGCAAACAGATGGGGCTGGGGCCGGGAAAATCAATATGCAAGGCAGGTTCGGCAGCAGCTGGAAGGCTACCTGAATTTTTCAGGTAGCCTTCCTCCCGCAATCCCGACCGATTCACTCGGCTAATATGCTAAAATACGCGCCATTATCCGCACAACAAACACAACACACGCCATGGCCCTCCTGCAAATCGCCGAACCCGGCCTTTCCGCCGCACCGCACCAACACCGCCTCGCCGTCGGCATCGACCTGGGCACCACCAACAGCCTGGTGGCCACCGTGAAAAACGGCCACGCTGCCTGCCTGCCCGACGAAAACGGCCGCTTCCTGCTGCCCTCCGTGGTGCGCTACGGCACCAACGGCCAAATCACCACCGGCCTCTTGGCGCTGCAAAGCCAAACCGCCGATCCCTCCAACACCATCAGCTCCGCCAAACGCCTGATTGGCCGCAAACTGGAAGACATCGACACCAGCCACCTGCCCTACCGCTTCGGCCGGTCAGACCAGCTCATCGACCTGCAAACCCGCCAAGGCGCCAAAACCCCGATCGACGTCTCCGCCGACATCCTGCGCGCGCTCAAAACCCGCGCCGAGCAATCCCTGGGCGGCGAGCTGGTGGGCGCCGTCATCACCGTGCCCGCCTATTTCGACGACGCCCAGCGCCAGGCCACCAAAGACGCCGCCCGCCTTGCCGGGCTCAACGTGTTGCGCCTGCTCAACGAGCCCACCGCCGCCGCCATCGCCTACGGGCTCGACAACGCCGCCGAAGGCACCTTCGTGGTATACGACCTCGGCGGCGGCACGTTTGACGTATCCGTGTTGCAGCTCTCCAAAGGCCTGTTTGAAGTGAAGGCCACCGGCGGCAACTCCGCGCTCGGCGGCGACGATTTCGACCACCGCATGCTGTGCCACCTCATCGAAATCAACCGCCTCTCCATCACCAACGCCCAAGACAGCCGCCTGCTGCTCAGCCTCGTGCGCCGTGCCAAAGAAGAGCTCAGCAGGCTACCTGAAAGCCGTATCCAAGCCGTATTGAGTGACGGCACCCCCATCGACACCACCCTCACCCGCGCCCAATTCCACGCCCTCACCCAGCACCTCGTAGCGCAAACCCTCGTGCCCGTGAAGCAGGCGCTGAAAGACGCCGGCTTGAGCAAGGCCGACATCAACGGCGTCATCATGGTGGGCGGCGCCACCCGTATGCTGCACGTGCAGCAGGCCGTGGCCAACTTCTTCGGCCAAACCCCGCTCAACAACCTCGACCCCGACCAAGTGGTTGCGCTGGGCGCCGCCATGCAGGCCGACGTGCTCGCCGGCAACAAGCGCGACAGCGACTGGCTGCTGCTCGACGTTACGCCCCTATCCTTGGGCTTGGAAACCTATGGCGGGCTGGCCGAAAAAATCATCCCGCGCAACAGCACCCTGCCCACAGCCCGCGCCCAAGAATTCCCCACCTTCAAAGACGGCCAAACCGCCATGACCATCCACGTGGTGCAGGGCGAACGCGAGCTCGTGGCCGACTGCCGCAGCCTCGCCAAATTCACCCTGCGCGGCATTCCGCCCATGGTGGCCGGCGCCGCCCGCATCCGCGTTACCTTCCAAATCGACGCCGACGGCCTGCTCTCCGTGTCCGCCCGCGAGCAAACCACCGGCGTACAGGCGCAAATCGAAGTGAAGCCCTCCTACGGCCTCAGCGACGAAACCATCACCCAAATGCTCACCGACAGCATCCAAAATGCCGGCGGCGACGCCGAAGCCCGCGCCCGCGCCGAAGCCGTGGTGGAAGCCGAAAGCCTGATTGGCGCCGTTGAAGCCGCACTGGCGCTCGACGGCGACCTGCTCGACGATGCCGCCCTTGCCGCCATCCGCGCCGAAATCGCCACCCTGCAAACCCTGCTCGCCCACGCCGACGCCGCCGCCATCCGCCGCTCCACCGCCGCCCTCGCCGAGCACACCGACGACTTCGCCGCCAAACGCATGGACCGCAACATCCAGCGCGCCCTCGCCGGGCAAAATGTGAACGATATTTAAGCCGCATCACGCTTAAGTCGGAATATTTTTCAGGTAGCCTCTTCCCGCCAAAAGGCTACCTGAAAAGCCACTCCAAGCTCGTTCCCGCACGGCGGAAAACAAAACGGCAACAAACATCTGATGCCGCCACGGCAGCCAAGTTAAATCCCGTATCCCCGCTTGCCGCCCGCAGCCGGATTTGCTACCATCCACAGCGCATTAAGAGTTGGGAATCCATGCCAACCTGCCCGCCGCAAACGGCGCGTAAGGTGGACGGCCGAGAGGCCGATGTGGCTCGTCTGAATCAGGCCGGGCAATATCTCTTCCCGCCTGGTGCGGGATTTTTTATTGCCCGTTGAGCCCTCCTTGCTAAGCTGCAAGGTTTATCTATTATCCGAAAGACATATCATGAGCGAATACCTCTTTACCTCCGAATCTGTTTCCGAAGGCCATCCCGACAAAGTGGCCGATCAAGTATCCGATGCCATTCTCGATGCCGTCCTCGCCCAAGACCCCAAAGCCCGAGTGGCTGCCGAAACGCTGGTGAACACCGGCCTGTGCGTGCTGGCCGGGGAAATCACCACCACCGCACACGTGGACTACATCAAAGTGGCGCGCGAAACCATTGCCAAAATCGGCTACAACTCTTCCGAGCTCGGCTTTGATGCCAACGGCTGCGCGGTGGGCGTGTATTACGACCAGCAATCGCCTGACATCGCCCAAGGCGTGAACGAAGGCGAAGGTATCGACCTGAACCAAGGCGCGGGCGACCAAGGCCTGATGTTCGGCTATGCCTGCGACGAAACCCCCACTCTGATGCCGTTTGCCATCTATTACAGCCACCGCCTGATGCAGCGCCAGAGCGAAGTGCGCAAAAGCGGCCAACTGCCCTGGCTGCGCCCCGATGCCAAAGCGCAAATTACCGCCGTGTACGATAGCGAAACCGGCAAGGTAAAAAGCATCGACACCGTGGTGCTTTCCACTCAGCACGATCCGTCTATCGGCCATGAAGAACTGAGCAAAGCCGTGATTGAGCACATCATCAAACCCGTGCTGCCGCCCGAAATGCTCACCGCCGACACCAAATACCTGATCAACCCCACCGGCCGCTTCGTGATTGGCGGGCCGCAGGGCGACTGCGGGCTCACCGGCCGCAAAATCATTGTCGATACCTACGGCGGCGCAGCCCCGCACGGCGGCGGTGCATTCTCTGGTAAAGACCCGAGCAAAGTAGACCGCTCCGCTGCCTACGCTTGCCGTTATGTGGCGAAAAACATCGTGGCCGCCGGTTTGGCCACTCAGTGCCAGATTCAGGTTTCCTACGCCATCGGCATTGCCGAGCCCACTTCCATCGCCATCGACACCTTCGGCACGGGCAAAATCAGCGAAGACAAACTCATTGCCATTGTGCGCGAACATTTCGATCTGCGCCCGAAAGGCATTGTGCAGATGCTCGACCTCCTGCGTCCAATTTACAGCAAATCCGCCGCCTACGGCCACTTCGGCCGCGAAGAGCCTGAGTTTACTTGGGAGCGCACCGATAAGGCTTCGGCTTTGAAAGCAGCAGCAGGTTTGTAATTCCGTTTGCCAAACAGATTAGAGGCTACCTGAAAACGAGCAAAGCCAGTTTTCAGGTAGCCTCTTTAATGTGCGGGCAGAATGGCTAAAAAGCCTTCCTGCATACTATTTATCCGGTTTCCTTTCCCGAAACTCTAAGAACGCATCAAACTTCGCAAACTCTGGTACTTGGATAAGATTCTCCGCACGTATCATCAATCTATCCCCTTTGCGGACAAATCCGGAGTGAACGGAGAAAATGAAATCGCCGTTTTCCTCTTTGGAGAAATCAGCCACAACAGTGTCTTTCCCATAAAGTAAGCTGGGATTACCCGCCGTTTGCACCTCATACTTCACCACAAAAGGCACATGCCTGGCCTGATAAAACAAGTTGTCTATCTCTTCTTTTGAAAGATGTGTTCCGGTTTTCGGCTTTAATCTTACCGTGAGTGCAAACAAGCCACGATGCGGGATTGGTACATCGTTTATCGTCTGTTGATAGCCTTCCTGCTGCGTACTGAACGGCACAGAAACCAGCGGCGTGGTATCCACTTCTCTATTCATATCGCTGATATAGTCGCCAACAAACGGGATAATTGCCACAGTAGCAGCCATACCGATTAGTGCGAACACTATCAACACCGCCAGTGCTATCTTCTTCCAGCGCTTCTGTCCCATTTCCCTTCCTCTAAAATTACTGTTTAAAAGAATTTTCAGGTAGCCTCGTGCAGCCCAAGGCTACCTGAAAATCTTTAAACCACTGCCAGCTCTTGCTGCAAGCGGGCAATAAACTCTTCTATCTGCATGCTGCCCAAATCCTCGCCTTTGCGGCGCACGGCTACTTGGCCGTTTTCCATTTCCTTATCGCCCACCACCACTTGGTAGGGGTAGCGCATTTGGCTGTTGTCGCGGATTTTGTAGCCGATTTTTTCGTTGCGTAGGTCGGCTTCGGCGCGCAGGCCGGCGGCTTTGAGTTTGTTGACCACTTCCAGGCAGTAATCGGCCTGTTTTTCGGTGATGTTCATCACCACCATCTGTACGGGCGCGAGCCACAGCGGGAAGGAGCCGGCGTGCTCTTCAATCAGGATGCCGATGAAGCGCTCCAGTGAGCCCAAAATGGCGCGGTGCAGCATCACGGGGCGGGCACGGCCGTTGTCTTCGGTGACGTATTCGGCACCCAGGCGCTCGGGCAGCACGAAGTCGAGCTGGATGGTGCCGCACTGCCAAGAACGACCGAGCGCGTCTTTGATGTGGTATTCCACTTTGGGGCCGTAGAAGGCGCCTTCGCCGGGCAGCTCTTCCCATTCCACGCCGCAGGCGGTGAGGGCGTGGCGCAGGCCGTCTTCGGCTTTATCCCAGGTTTCATCGCTGCCGGCGCGCTGTTCGGGGCGCAGGGAGAGCTTGATGCTCACGTGCTCGAAGCCGAAGCGTTGGTAAATCTTCATCACCAGCTGGTTGAAGGCGCGGGTTTCGTCGGCAATCTGGTCTTCGGTGCAGAAGATGTGGGCGTCGTCTTGCACGAAGCCGCGCACGCGCATGAGGCCGTGCAGGGCGCCGGAGGGCTCGTTGCGGTGGCAGGAGCCGAATTCGGCCAGGCGCATGGGCAGGTCGCGGTAGGAGCGCAGGCCGTGGTTGAAGATTTGCACGTGGCCGGGGCAGTTCATCGGTTTCACGGCGTAGTCGCGTTTTTCCGATTTGGTCACGAACATATTGTCTTTGTAGTTTTCCCAGTGGCCGGATTTTTCCCAGAAGCTTTTGTCGAGAATCTGCGGGGTTTTCACTTCTTGGTAGCCGGCGGCCTGCAATTCGCGGCGCATGTATTGCTCGATGGTTTGCCACAGCGTCCAGCCGCGCGGATGCCAGAACACCATGCCGGGGGCTTCGTCTTGCAGGTGGAAGAGGTTGAGCTGGCGGCCGAGGCGGCGGTGGTCGCGTTTTTCGGCTTCTTCGATGCGCTGGATATAGGCTTTGAGCTCTTCTTTGCTGGCCCAGGCGGTGCCGTAGATGCGCTGGAGCATTTCGTTGTTGCTGTCGCCGCGCCAGTAGGCGCCGGCCAGCTTGGTGAGCTTGAAGTTTTTCAAAAAGCGGGTGTTGGGCACGTGCGGGCCGCGGCACATGTCTACATATTCTTGGTGGTGATACATGCCCATTTCCTGCACTTCGGGCATATCTTCAATCAGGCGCAGTTTGTATTCTTCTCCGCGCTGGCTGAAGATTTGGATGGTTTCGGCGCGCGGGGTCATGATTTTGACCACGTCGTAGTCTTGGTTGATGAGCTCTTTCATGCGCGCTTCGATGGCGGCCATGTCTTCGGGGGTGAAGGGCTTGTCGGTGGCGATGTCGTAATAGAAGCCGTCTTCAATCACGGGGCCGATCACCATTTTGGCGTCGGGATAGAGCTGCTTCACAGCGTGGCCCACCAAATGGGCGCAAGAGTGGCGGATGATTTCCACGCCTTCCTTGTCTTTCGGCGTGATGATTTGCACGGTTGCATCTTCGGTAATCGGGTCGCAGGCGTCGCGCAGGATGCCGTTCACTTTGCCGGCCACGGTGGCTTTGGCCAGGCCGGAGCCGATGGAGGCGGCAATTTGGGCAACGGTTACGGGGGCTTCGTATTGGCGCACAGAACCGTCGGGCAGGGTGATGTTGATTTGGGGCATGATGGGTTGCTTTCTGTTTGGTTTAATAAAAAGATGAGTGGATTTTCAGGTAGCCTTGATTCCGTGTGCGGGCAAGGCGTTCAGGCAAAGCCGAAAAAGTAAAACAGCAGAAACAGGCCGGCAACCGCCAGCGCGGCCAAAGCGGCCAGGGTGAGCAGCAGGGCGGGCACGGGGCGTGGGCAGCGCATGGGGCTTTCCGGCAAAACGGTTCGGCGGCGGGCGGGCGGCAAAGCTGATTTTCAGGTAGCCTCCATGCAGGCACAGGCTACCTGAAAATCAAGCGGCGGCTTCTTTATCGCGAACCAACTTAACTTTCGCTACGGCGTTAGCCCGCCTTGCCGTACTCCTGTACTGCCTGCGGCTCGCTGCCTGGTATCGAAAGCCAATTTGATTCGCTATAGCATCAAACAAAAAGGAACAACCGAAGTTTCCCAGAAACCCCTGTTGTTCCACGAATTCTGGTAGGCACGATTGGATTCGAACCAACGACCCCCACCATGTCAAGGTGATGCTCTAACCAACTGAGCTACGTGCCTGTGTCGAAGGGCGGATTATAGCCGATTCCACACGGCTTGGGAAAGGCGCGGCCGCCTATTCCGCCGCCCCGCCAGCCTCCCCCCGCAGCCACTCCCGAAACGCCCGCACCTGCGGCAGGTTGCAGCTTTCCGCACGGTACACCAGATAATAGGCCAGCGGGCTGGGCACGGAGATTTCGGGGAACAGGCGCACCAGCCGTCCGGCTTTAAGGTCGTCTGCCGCTAGGATGCTGCGTGCCAGCGCAATGCCCGCGCCGTCTGCCGCCGCCTGCAACACGGCGGCGGAATTGTTGATGTGCAGCCCTTTGGCGGCGGGCTGCGGCAGGCCGGAGGAAAACCAGTCCGCCCAGCCCGCAAAACCGCTGTCGGGCGGCAGCGTGTCGTCGTGGATGAGCGGTAGGGCGAGCAAATCGGCGGGGCGGCGGATGTCGTGCGCGGCGGCGAAGGCGGGCGAGCAGACGGGGAACACGGTTTCGCCGCACCATTTTTCGGCGGCCACGTCCGTCCAGCCGCCCCGACCGTAGCGGATGCCGATGTCGATGTGTTCCGCCAGAAAATCGGTGTGGCGCGGGCTGGTGTTCAGGAACAAATCAATGTCGGGGCAGGCAGCCTGAAAACGCTCCAAGCGCGGCAGCAGCCATTTGGCGGCAAAGGCGGGGCTGGCGGTAACGGCCAGCCTGTGGTTGTGCTGCGCCTGCAATTTCTGCCAGCCCTGCGACAGCCGCCCGAAGCCCGCCTGAATATCGGGCAGCGCGTCCAATGCGCTGTCGGACGGCACCAGCCGCGTGCGCCCGCCGCTCTGCCGCGCAAACAGCGGCCTGCCCAAATAGTCTTCCAAACTTTTCACCAACTGCCCGACGGCGGCGGGGGTTACGTTCAGTTCCTGTGCCGCTGCGGAAAAACTGCGGTGGCGGCAGGCGGCTTCAAAGGCGCGCAGGGCGTTGAGAAAGGCGATTTTCATGGCAAGATTTTCTTTATGTCGGTTAAAGTTTTTATGCGTTGTTTCTGCGGGCAGCAAGTCTATAATACACTTTGTGCAAAGGGAAACGGCCTGCCGCTCATCCGATTGGGATTATAGCAGGAGAAAGTTTTCCTTTGCGTAAACCGTTCAACCCAACCTGAGGAGACCGACATGGTCTATCTGCAAATCACCTTGTTCATCAATCCCGAAAACCGCCCCGCCGCCGCTGCGGTGTACCAAAAATACAAAGCCCCGTTTTTGAAAGACATCGCGGGCGCGCAATCCAAAGAACTGCTGGTGCGCGACGAAGACGTGCAGGTGCTGCACGGTTTCGACACCGCCGCCAACGCCAAGGCGTATCTGGACACCGAGCTGTTTAAACAGGACGTGGTGCGCGAGCTCTCGCCGCTGTTTGCCGCCGCGCCCGACATCCGGATTTACGAAACGGCCTAAGCGCGGGTTTCAGGCAGCCTGAAAGCCGGTACGCACGGATTCGGTGCGGCGGATGCGGAGATCCGCACGGCTAGGGCAGCCTGAAAAACGGAAAAACCGCGTGCGTGCCTTGCAACACCCCACCGATGCGGGCTGCGCTTACTTTTAAAGAAGGCAGGATTTCTGCAAAGCCAAACCGGCGAAAAAACCCGCCACAGATATTTTCAGGTAGCCTCTGCAAGGGCAGGAAAGGCTACCTGAAAACCCGATACCCACCCTAAACAAGGAGAAGCCGCCATGTTCCAAGACTGGAAAACGCACAATGCCGATGTGAAGGCCGCCTTCGCCCAAATGGGCAAAAAGCATCCCAAAATGATTGCCGCCATCGGCGCGCTGGAACAAGCCATCGCCGCCGAAGCCCTCGACGCGAAAACCCGCGAGCTCATCGCCATCGCCGTGGCCGTGGTGAACCACTGCACCAGTTGCATCGCCATCCACGCCGAAGCCGCCGCCAAAGCGGGCGCAACCGAAAGCGAAATCGCCGGCGCGCTCGCCACCGCCGTCTATATGAACGCCGGCGCGGCCTATGCCTACTCGCTGCAAGCCTTGGAAGCCGGCGGCGCGTTCGGCATCGAATAAGTTGCCCACTTTTACTATAGATAAACCGCCTGCGAGGGCGGTTTTTATTTGGGCGGGATTTTTCAGGTAGCCTTTGCCGCAGCAGAGGCTACCTGAAATAATTGCCGCACCCCGTTTTCGCCCTTCCCACCGCAGCGCCCGGCAAATCCTTTATAATCCGCCGCCATTACCGTTTCATTCCCACCACGCTTCCCATGCTCAAATTCACCCTGCACAAAAAAGACGGCCACGCCCGGCGCGGCACGCTCGAACTCAACCACGGCAGCATCGAAACGCCCGTGTTCATGCCCGTGGGCACCTACGGCTCGGTCAAAGCCATGACCCCGCAAAATCTGCACGACATCAATGCCCAAATCATTTTGGGCAATACTTATCACCTGTGGCTGCGTCCCGGATTGGAAGTCATCGAACAATTCGGCGGCCTGCACCAATTTATCGGCTGGAACAAACCGATTCTCACCGACTCCGGCGGTTTCCAAGTATTTTCGCTGTCCGACATGCGCAAGCTCACCGAAGAAGGCTGTACCTTCAAAAGCCCGATTAACGGCGACAAACTCTTCCTCTCGCCCGAAATCTCCATGAAAATCCAAACCGTGCTCAACTCCGACATCGCCATGCAGCTCGACGAATGCACGCCCGGCGAAGCCACGCGCGAGCAAGCCGAAAAATCGCTGCAACTGAGCCTGCGCTGGGCGGAGCGCAGCAAAAAAGCCTTTGAAGATTTGAACAACCCGAATGCCCTGTTCGGCATCGTGCAGGGCGCAATGTACGAAGATCTGCGCGAACAGTCCCTGCGCGGGCTGGAACAGCTCGACTTCCCCGGCCTCGCCATCGGCGGCTTATCGGTGGGTGAACCCAAGCCCGAAATGTACCGTATGCTGCGCGCCGTCGGCCCCATGCTGCCCGAACACAAACCGCATTACCTGATGGGCATCGGCACACCGGAAGACTTGGTGTACGGCGTGGCGCACGGCATCGACATGTTCGACTGCGTCATGCCTACCCGCAACGCCCGCAACGGCTGGCTGTTCACCCGCTTCGGCGACATCAAAATCAAAAACGCCAAGCACAAACACGACACCCGACCGCTCGACGAAGCCTGCACCTGCTACGCCTGTACGCATTTCAGCCGCGCCTACCTGCACCACCTGCACCGCGCCGGCGAAATTTTGGGCGCGCAGTTGAACACCATCCACAACCTGCATTTCTACCAAACCATCATGGCCGAAATGCGCGAAGCCATCGAACAGGGCCAATTCGCCAACTGGCAGGCGCAGTTCCACGAACACCGCGCGCGGGGCACGGATTAAACGGCAAGAGGCTACCTGAAAATCCTTTTCCGCCTCCTGAAAGCATTTGCTTTAAGCTTCACCTCATCTTCAGGTAGCCTCATAAAAATCAGGTAGCCACCTAATCGGATACAGACAAGGCAATGGACAACGAACAAGCATATCTCGCCAAAATCAACGAACTTTGCCGGCTGCCTTATGCCGAACGCAAACAAAAAACACCGCGGCCTGTTTGAGCTGGCGGACGAACTGGAAGCGAACCCATCCTGCGACGAGCGCAACCGCCTGCTGGGCAGGATTTATGCGGAACTGGCTGATTATGAAACCGCTGCCGCCTATTTTTCCGCTATTACGACAAAAGCCGCAAAGACATCAAAAACCTGCTCACACAGCAGGAAGCCGCCAAACGCTTCGGCAGCAGCCATGCGGTGGCACGCAGTGCCGCCAAACGCCAAATTCAAGCCGTGCGGGATGCCATAGAAGAAAAGTTGGCGGCGGCGGTAACCGCTGCGGCAGAGCGGTGGTACAAAGATAAACTCTGAGGAAACCCATGCCCCAACCCCAAAAAATCCAATCCGGCGATATTTTCGCCGTTCCCTTGGCAGACGGACGTTTCGGTATCGCCCAAGTGGTATTTTCCCATTACAGCAGGCTGGTTGATGGGCGTGCTGGCGATTAGGCAAGACCAAACGCTACCTGAAAACACGCACTATTTGCTGCCGATGAATTGGGCGGAAACCATGCGCCAGCGCGTATTGTTCACCGGCAACCACCTGCTCAAAAACGGCACATGGCCGGTTATCGGGCACCGTCCGTTGAGTGATGACGCAAAGCGGAATTTTTATTTCGTCATCGCCAACACCCTGCACCGCTATCCTGACTGTATGCCGCCCCGCCGCAGCGTCCGCAAAATCAGCCACGAAGAACGCGGCAACTGGAACACGCAATACATCTGCTCGGTGTACGGCATTGCCGACTTCTTGGCAACGGGCGGGTATGATGCCGCCTAAGCCCATTCCGCATCCCGTTTACTGCCGCTTCGTTCAATCCCCGATTTTTCAGGTAGCCTCCCGCCCCGTGTGGCAAAATCCCCCCGCCGCCGATACAATGCCCCTCCTCCACTTGCCCACCCGCCCCGCCATGCTCGCACGTTCCGTTTCCCCGCCGCCCTGCTGCTCGCCGCCGCCCTCGCCGGCTGCGCCCCTGCCGACCCAGCCCAGCAATCCGCCGAGCAGGCGCAGCAAATCTCCGCCGCCCTCAAACCCCAGCTCGGCAGCGAACCGCAAGTGCTGGTGAACTCGCGCGACGGCGAAATGTCGCAAGTAATCGTCATCTTCGATCCCGAAGCCGTGCGCGGCAAAAGCGCCGCCCAAGTGCAGGGCATCATCCGCGCCACCGTGCAGCGGCAGCTCGGCCGCGAGCCCGCCGAACTCAACATCCTGCCCAACACCGCCTCACAACCACAAGGAAAATAACATGGCCAAACAGCCCAACCCGCTCAACCTCTGCTGGCTCGACATGGAAATGACCGGCCTCAACCCCGAGCACGACCGCATCATCGAAGCCGCCGTCGTCATCACCGATGCCGATTTAAACATCCTCGCCCAATCCGAATCCTACGCCATCCACCAAAGCGACGAGCTGCTAAACGGCATGGATGCCTGGAACACCGCCACCCACGAGCGCACCGGCCTCACCCAGCGCGTGAAAGCATCCGCCCTCAGCGAAGCCGAAGTGGAGCAGCGCCTGCTCGACTTCATCGCCCCCTGGGTGCCCCAAGGCGCCAGCCCCCTCTGCGGCAATACCGTGCACCAAGACCGCCGCTTCATGCTGCGCTACATGCCCCGCCTTGAAGCCTGGTTCCACTACCGCAACCTCGACGTATCCACCCTCAAAGAGCTCGCCCGCCGCTGGCACCCCGCCGCCTACCGCAGCTTCAGCAAAAAAGGCGCCCACCAAGCGCTCGACGACATCCTCGAAAGCATCGAAGAGCTGCGCCACTACCGCCAAACCTTCCTGCGCCTGCCCGAAGCCAACGAAACCAACCAAGAGGCTACCTGAAAAACACGAGGCTGCTTCAACACAGTTTCTGCGAAATCGAGGCGCCAGCTTCATGCAGCAAACAACCGGCTGAAATGCTGGTAAACCAGGATTCAGCCAACCGTAGCAGCGGATCTCACACCCGCTGCCCGCAACCAAGCCAACGGCAGATATGAAATCCGCCACTACGAAACAACAAAATATTGCCCGGGCTTCAGGCTACCTGAAAACGCAACGCAGCGGAGCTAAATTTTTTCAGGTAGCCTCTCCGCCCAACCAACCCGCCCAAGGAAACCCATGAACCGCAAACCCCTCGCCGCCCTCGCCTGCGCCGCCCTGCTGCTGGCCGGTTGTGCTGCCAAGCCTGCCAACCAACTCCCCACCCTTATTCATTCCGCCAATCCTGTTTACCCGCCGCAGTATGCAGAAGACGGCATCACCGGCAGCGCCACGGTGCAGATGCGTATCGACACCCAAGGCAATGTCCGAACCGTGCGGGTGCTCTCCGCCACCCACCCCTTGTTTGGCCGCTCCGCCGAACGTGCCGCCCGGCAATACAGCTTCACCCCCGCCAAACGCAACGGACAACCGGTGGAGGCCATGATTACCCAAACCATTAGATTTGCCCTTCCGGCAGCCAACACCGGCAATCAGAAAGCCGCCCAGCCCAACCAACCCAAACCCTAAACCCCGCTATGTCCCCACCACCCTCCCGCCTGGCAAGCCCTGGCCGAACACCAGCGCGCCACCGCCCACCTCCACCTGCGCGAGCGTTTCGCCGCCGAGCCCGACCGTTTCGAGCGCATGCACGCCGAGCTAAACGGCCTGCTGCTCGACTACAGCAAAAACCGCATCGGCGAAGACACCCTCGATCTGCTCTGCCGCCTGGCCGACGAATCCGGCGCCGCCGAACTGCGCCGCCAAATGTATGCCGGCGGCAAAATCAACCTCAGCGAACACCGCGCCGTGCTGCATACCGCCCTGAGGCTACCTGAAAACGCCCCGCCCGTATTCGTGGACGACATCAACATCGTGCCCCAAGTGCATGCCGAGCTCAACCGCGCCCTCGACTTTGCCGAGCGCCTGCAAAACGGCACGCACCTAGGCTGCACCGGCGCGCCCATCCGCGACGTAGTCAATATCGGCATCGGCGGCTCAGACTTGGGCCCGCGCATGGTGGCACAAGCCCTCGCGCCCTACCGGCAAAACCTCAACGTGCACTTCGCCGCCAATCTCGACAGCGCCGATTTGGATGCCATCCTGCGCCGCGTAGAGCCCAGCACCACGCTCTTCATCATCGCCAGCAAATCCTTCCGCACCCCCGAAACCCTGCTCAACGCCCAAGCCGCGCGCCGTTGGTTTCTGCAATCCGGGCGCAACGAAGCCGACATCGCGCAGCATTTCGCCGCCGTGTCGGCCAATGTGGAGGCCGCCGCCGCGTTCGGCATTGCCCCGCAAAACGTGTTTGCCATGTTTGACTGGGTGGGCGGGCGCTATTCCGTGTGGTCGGCCATCGGCCTACCCGTGATGTGCGCCGTCGGCCGCGAAAATTTCCACGAGTTTCTGCGCGGCGGCCACGCCATGGACGAACACTTCCTACACGCCCCGTGGCGGCACAACATCCCCGCCCTGCTCGCCCTCATCGGTATCTGGCAGCAAAACTTCTGCGGCAGCAGCAGCCACATCGTCATCCCCTACAGCCACAGCCTGCGCCTCCTTCCCGCCCACCTCCAGCAGCTCGACATGGAAAGCAACGGCAAAAACTGCCGCCGCGACGGCAGCCCCGCCGACTGCGCCACCGGCGCCGCCATCTGGGGCGAAGCCGGCGTCAACTGCCAGCACGCCTTCTTCCAGCTCATCCACCAAGGCACGCAGGTGATTCCCGTGGATTTCATCGTGCCCCTGCTCGGCGAAGGGACAGACGACGGCCGCCACCGCCAACTGGTGGCCAACGCCTTCGCCCAAGCCGAAGCCCTGATGCGCGGCAAAAGAGAGGCCGAAGCCCGCGCCGAGCTGGCACACCAAGGGCTACCTGAAAACCAACAAGCCGCCCTCGCCAGCCAGCGCAGCTTCAGCGGCAACCGCCCCAGCAACACCATCCTCGTGGAGCGCATCACGCCCTACACCCTCGGCATGATTCTCGCCATGTATGAGCACAAAGTATTTATGCAGGGCACCGTGTGGGGCATCAATTCCTTCGACCAATGGGGCGTGGAATACGGCAAAGTGCTGGCGCAAACCATCCTGCCCGAGCTGCAAGGCGCCCCCGCCGCCCGCCACGACGCCTCCACCGCCGCCCTGATCGAGCGCTACCGGCAGGCAGCGGCAAAACAGCCGTAAGCCCGCACGGCCAAATCAGGCTACCTGAAATACCGCCTGTCAAAGCAATCCGCATTTTCAGGTAGCCTTTTTCTCAAAAACCCCTATAATCCCCGCCGTTTGCTTACTCACCCTAATTCAAGAGAACCTTATGACCGCATCCACCCAACCCCGCACCCCCTCCGGCGGCAACACGCTCGCGCTTTCCGTGGTGGGCGCCCTGTTTTTCATGCTGGGCTTCATCACCTGCCTCAACGACGTCCTCATCCCGCACCTCAAAGCCATCTTCCAGCTCAACTACACTCAGGCCATGCTGGTGCAGTTTTGCTTCTTCACCGCCTATGCCGTGATGTCCTTCCCCATGAGCAAGCTGGTGGAAAAAATGGGCTATAAGGCCGGCATCATCGGCGGCTTCCTGATTGCCGCGCTCGGCTGCCTGCTGTTTTACCCCGCCGCCGCCAGCGCGTCTTACCCCATCTTCTTGGGTGCGCTGTTTATCCTCGCTTCCGGCATCGTGCTGCTGCAAGTGGCGGGCAACCCCTACGTTACCCTGCTCGCGCCCCAGGGCAAAGAATCGGTGATGCTCACGCTGATTCAGGCCTTCAATTCGCTGGCCACCACCGTGGCCCCGCCCATCGGTGCCGCGCTGATTTTTGTGGATGCCGCCGCCAGCCAGGCCGAACGCATTTCCTCCGTGCAAATACCCTACTTGGGCTTGGCCGGGTTTATGGTGCTGCTCTCCGTGCTGATCGGGCTGATCAAGCTGCCCGATGCGCGCCAAATCGCCGCCGAGCAAACCGAGGCCGCGCACGACGGCAAAACCAGCGTGTGGCAATACAAACACATGGTGCTGGGCGCCATCGGCATTTTCTGCTACGTGGGCGCCGAAGTGGCCATCGGCTCGCTGATGGTGAACGTGTTAGAACACACCGCCGGCCTCACCCACGACCAGGCCGCAGGCTATCTCTCCATCTATTGGGGCGGCGCCATGGTGGGCCGCTTCATCGGCGCCGGCCTGATGAACAAAATCGCGACCAACCGATACCTCGGCTTCAACGCCGCCATGGCCATCTTGCTGCTGCTGGCGGCGATTGCCGCAGGCGGCGGCGCGCTCACGCAGTGGTCGCTCTTGCTGGTGGGCTTCTTCAACTCCATCATGTTCCCCACCATTTTCTCCTTGGGCACCAAAGGCCTGGGCAAATTCACCGGCACCGCCTCCGGCATCATTTCCACCGCCATCGTGGGCGGCGCGCTGGTGCCCGTGGCGCAGGGCTACATCATCGACCACGTCGGCCTGATGATTTCCTACCTCGTGCCCGCCGCCTGCTATGTGTATATCCTGTTTTTCGCGCTCAAAGGCTATAAGGCAGACGAAGCCTAAGGCTTAGCCCGGCGGCAACGATAAAGGCTACCTGAAAATCCCCAACGGATTTTTCAGGTAGCCTTTTCCACAGCCAAGCTCACACCCGATGCAGCAACACCTGCAACACAAACTTGCTGCCCACATAAGCCAGCATCAGGCACACAAAGCCCACCAAGCTCCACAGCGCCGCCGTGCGCCCGCGCCAGCGGCGGGGGCGGTGCAGCAGCAGGATGGCCGCATACACCAGCCAAGAAAGCGCCCCAAACACACTCTTATGCGTGAGCGAAAGCGGCTTGCCGAAAATCTCCGGCGAAAACAGCAATCCCCCGCCCACCGACACCGTGAGCAGCACAAAACCCGCCAACATGCTCTGAAACATCAGCTTTTCCAAGCTCAGCAGCGGCGGCAGAAACGACACCAGCGGCGAAATACGGTGCGCGCGCAGGCGGCGGTTTAGCAGCAGAATCAGCAGCGAGAGCAATGCCGCCAAGCCAAACAAACTGTAGGAAAGCAGCGCCGAAGCCACATGCAGCGCAAACGCCGGATTGCCCACCGCATAGCCCGCCCCCGGCTGCGGCCACAGCGCCGCCGCCAGCATAGAAAGCGCCGCCGCCGGATAAAGCAGCAGTTGCAGCCCCTTGAGCGAATAGAAAAAACTGCCGCACCAATACAAAAGCAGCGTGAGCCAAGTGAGCAGGCTCAGCGCATAGCCGATGCCGCTGGGAAAACGCCCATCCAGCAGTGGCTGCCACACCGCCACCGCATGCGCCGGCAACGCCGCCGCCAACACCAGCAGCTCCGCCTTCAGCGGGTAATCCCCTCTCCCGCTTCGCCGCCCAAACCACCAGGCAAAGCCGCCCAGCCCGCCATACAGCAGCCCGAGCAACACAAACAATCCGGCCATTTTCATCCCGTCTCACGCGGCGGCGGCATTTGCCCAAACAGCAAAGCGCAAGCCGCGCACATAGTGTAAAATGCCGCGATTTTAGCAAACTTTGCGGCAGATAGCGGCTACCTGAAAAACACCGGCTGCAACGCAACGAAAGCAAGCAAAGCGAGTTTCTGTAAAACCAAACCCTGCCGCATCCCCAACCACCCCTCTTCTATCCGCCGGGCGGGCACACCAGCCAAGGCCGCGCCCGCCTGGCATAAGGAACCCTATGTTAGACAACCTATCCAGCCGCCTCAGCCAGTGGGCCAAGAAAATGCGCGGCCAAGCGCGCCTCTCCGAAGACAACATCAAAGAAGCCCTGCGCGAAGTGCGCATGGCGCTCTTGGAAGCCGACGTGGCGCTGCCCGTGGTGAAAAACTTCATGGCCGGCGTGAAAGAACGCGCCGTCGGCCACGAAGTCATCGGCAGCCTCACCCCCGGCCAGGCTTTTATCGGCGTGGTAAACCAAGCCCTCACCGAGCTGATGGGCACGCAAAACAGCAGCCTGAACCTGGCCGCCGTGCCGCCCGCCGTGGTGCTGATGGCCGGCCTGCAGGGCGCGGGTAAAACCACCACCGTGGGCAAGCTCGCCCGCCTGCTCAAAGAAGAGCAGCGCAAGAAAGTGCTGGTGGTGTCGGCTGACGTATACCGCCCCGCCGCCATCGAGCAGCTGCGCCTCTTGGCCGAACAAGTGGGCGTGGATTTATTCCCCTCCGACACTTCCCAGCAGCCCGTGGCCATCGCCCAGGCCGCGCTCGATTACGCCAAAAAGCATTTCTACGACGTGCTGATGGTCGATACCGCCGGCCGATTGGCGGTAGACGAAGCCATGATGGCCGAAATCCAGGCGCTGCATGAAGCCGTAAACCCGGTGGAAACCCTGTTTGTGGTCGATGCCATGCTCGGCCAAGATGCCGTCAACACCGCTCAGGCCTTCAACGAAGCCCTGCCGCTCACCGGCGTGGTGCTCACCAAAATGGACGGCGACGCGCGCGGCGGCGCGGCACTTTCCGTGCGCCACGTTACCGGCAAGCCGATTAAATTCATCGGCACCGGCGAGAAAGTGGGCGGCATCGAGCCCTTCCACCCCGACCGCATCGCCGGCCGCATCCTCGGCATGGGCGACGTGCTCACCCTGATTGAAGACGTGCAAAAAGGCATCGATCAGGAAGTGGCCGAGCGTATGGCCAAAAAGCTGCACAAAGGCAAAGGCTTCGACCTCAACGACTTCCGCGCCCAAATCCAGCAGATGCGCAATATGGGCGGCATCCAGTCGCTCATGTCCAAGCTGCCCGGCGAAATGGGGCAGCTCTCCGCGCAA
Organism: Eikenella sp. Marseille-P7795; assembly: GCF_916618725.1. Taxonomy (NCBI): domain Bacteria; kingdom Pseudomonadati; phylum Pseudomonadota; class Betaproteobacteria; order Neisseriales; family Neisseriaceae; genus Eikenella; species Eikenella sp. Marseille-P7795. Next base: position 461,079 of record NZ_CAKAJZ010000002.1, read on the forward strand.
ATCCCCGAAGGCGAAGCCGAAAAAGCCATGGGCAAAGTGGAAGCCATCATCAATTCCATGACCCCGAAAGAGCGCGCCAACCCCGCCCTGCTCAAAGCCAGCCGCAAACGCCGCATTGCCGCCGGCTCGGGCACCAGCGTGCAGGAAGTGAACAAAATGCTCAAGCAGTTCGAGCAGTCGCAGAAAATGATGAAAATGTTCGGCGGCAAAGGCATGGGCAAACTCATGCGCATGGCGCAGGGCATGAAAGGCATGTTCCCCGGGCGCTAACACCCTTTAAGGAAGCAAAGAAAGGCTACCTGAAAATTTCAGGTAGCCTTTTCACGTCTCATCATCCCAATCAATGAAATATAGCCATAACCCCGCCTGCACCACTTTCAGACAGACTCCCTCCAGCCTATAATCAGGCTACCTGAAACCCTATCCGTTCATACAGAAAGAGCCATCATGCGCACCCGCCTGCTTCCCCTCGCCGTCCTGCTGCTCGCCGCCTGCGGCCAGCCCTCCGGCCAACCCGATGCTGCCTCCGGCGCATCCTCTCCTGCCAGCCTTGCCCAGCCCGCAGCCACCTCTCCCGCGCTTGCCACCACATCCCACGATTTCTTCCGCCAAAAACGCTGCGTGCAAAAAGACGACTACTGCGCCGAAACCAGCCTCACCCTGCCCGACACCGGCCAAGCCTGGCTCGACCAGCTTCTCAAGCAAAAACTATACTTACGCTACTCCACCGAAAACATACTCATCCAAAACGACGAAGAATTGCGCCAAGCCTACCAGCAAATCCAAAACGATTTGTATGAAGGAGTACAATTTTATGCCGAAGAAAAATCCGCGCTCGGCCAATACAACAACCACACCGACCAAGTCCACTTCCTCTACCAGCGCGGCCACACCGCCGTATTCGAGGTTTCCCACGATGATTATACCGGCGGCGCACACAGCCAATACCTCATGGTCGATTTGAGCAAACAACAAGCCCTCAGCCTGCAAGACATCATCCGCCCCGGCCAGCAAAGCAAGCTGCAAGAACGCCTGAAAGAAGCATACGACCAATACCAGCAGCAATGTAACTGCCTCACCGGCAAACCCGAGCTCACCGACAACTTCCTCTTCTCCGCCGACGGCATCGAATTCCGCTACCCGCCCTATGAAATTGCCGGCTTTGCCTACGGCGAAATCAATTTAGTGGTGTCTTGGAACTGGCTCGAAGACATCGTCAAACCCGAATACCTTTGGAAACCACCCCAGCCGTCTTCCAAACTGTAAGCCCGCAGCCGGCCGTTGCCGCCGCGCCGCTGCCGCACAAAGGCTACCTGAAACCAAAGTTTGATTTTTCAGGTAGCCCCCTCCCCGCCACAGGCTACCTGAAAAATCCCGTCAAACCATGTAACCGCCCGCCCCCGCCGCCGCACTTAGGGCTATAATGCCGCCCCAAAGCCGCCGCCGCGCAGCCTAACCGAAACACACCTTCCTTAGCCAACTGACTAACCAAAGGAAAGCCCATGACCACCCTCCGCCTCACCGCCGTAGCCGCCCTCTTCGCTGCCGCCTTCGCCGCCACCCCCGCCGTGGCCGACACCCCCTTCCCGCAAAACGCCGAGCTGCACTACGTCGGCCCCTACGGCGTGCCCGCCGTGATGAACTTCAGCCAAAACGGCGGCCGCTACAGCGTCAGCGCCGACATCAACGTGCCCCTCTACAAAATGCGCTTTTCGTCCAACGGCAGCATCACCGGCAAACGCCTCCAGCCCGCCCGCTACAGCGACACCCGCAAAGGCCGCCCCTACGCCGGCGCCACCTTCAACTACGGCGCCCAAACCATCACCTACGGCAAAACCGGCCAAACCGAAACCCAGCCCATCAGCGGCCCCACCTTCGACCTCTTCACCCTCGCCTGGCAGCTCGCCCTCAACAACGGCCAGCTCCCCGCCAACCTCCACATCACCAACGGCAAACGCGTCTATCCCGTGCGCGGCATGACCCGCCTACCCCCCGCCCGCTACAACATCAACGGCGCCAGCATTCCCGTCAACCGCTTCCGCGTGCAGCGCGGCGACGACACCATCGAATACGCCTTCGCCCCCGATTTTGCCAACATCCCCGCCCGCATCAAATACACCGACGACGGCAAAACCTACGAGCTCAAACTGCGCAGCGGCAAAATCGACGGCCAACCCATCCAGCCGGCCAAATAAAGCCGCACTCAGGCTGCCCAAAATTCAACAGACAAGCTGCACCGCAGCCTGTCTGTTTCTTATCCACAAATTTTCAGGTAGCCTTACCCGCATCCCAAAGGCTACCTGAAATCCCAAACCACACCAAATGACCCCCGCCCAACTCCTCCACACCAGCACCCTGCTCGGCCAAGTCCTCGGCTTCGAGCAGCCCGCCGACGCCCTCGTTTCCGCCTATTTCCGCAACCACAAAAAGCTCGGCCGCCAAGACCGGCACGAAATCGCCGAAACCGTATTCGCCGCCCTGCGCCACCTGCAAAAAATCCAAAGCGCCCTGCCCGAGCCCGTGCGCCAGTCCCGCCGTGCCGCACTTGCCGCCCTTGTGCTCGGCCGCGGCCTCAGCATCTCCGCCCTCGCCGGCTGCACCGATGAAGACGAAGCCCAATTCCTCGGCAGCCTGAAAGCCCGCAAAACCGAGTTTGCCGCGCAGCTCAACACCGCCGCCGAACTGCCCGAATGGCTCATCGCCCAACTGCAAGCTCAAGGCTGGGGCAGCGAACGCATCCTCGCCTTCGGCCGCAGCATCTCCACGCCCGCCCCGCTCGACTTGCGCGTGAACACCCTCAAAGCCAAGCGCGACAAAGTGCTCGCCCAACTGCAAGCCGAAGGCATCCGCTGCGAAGCCACACCTTATTCGCCGTGGGGCATCCGCCTGCACGACAAATCCGCCCTCATGCGCCACCCGCTCTTCCTCGACGGCAGCATCGAAGTGCAAGACGAAGGCAGCCAGCTGCTCGCCCGCCTCACCGGCGCGCGGCGCGGCGAAATCATCGTGGATTTCTGCGCCGGCGCCGGCGGCAAAACCCTCGCCCTGGGCGCCGCCATGAACAACAGCGGCCGCCTCTACGCCTTCGACATCGCCGAAAAACGCCTCGCCAAACTCAAACCGCGCATGGTGCGCGCCGGCCTCACCAACATCAGCCCGCAGCGCATCGGCAGCGAAACCGACCCCCGCCTCGACCGCCTCACCGGCAAAGCCGACCGCGTGCTGGTGGACGCACCCTGCTCCGGGCTGGGCACGCTGCGCCGCAATCCCGATTTGAAATACCGCCAATCGCCCGAGCGCATTGCCGAGCTGGAAAAACAGCAGGCCGCCATCCTCGAAGCCGCCGCCCGCCTGGTGCGCCCCGGCGGCCGCCTGGTGTATGCCACCTGCAGCGTGCTCGCCGCCGAAAACGAAAGGCAGGCCGAACGCTTCGGCGCCGCCCACCCCGATTGGCGCTTGGAAAACGCCGCCGAATTGCTGCCCGACTGCCCCGAACTGTTTTCAGGTAGCCCCTATCTCCAGCTCGATACCGCCGCCCACCGCACCGACGGCTTCTTCGCCGCCGTGTGGGCGCGCCCCGAATAAAGCTGATTAAGCCGCCGCAAATCCGCTATAATGCCCGCCGTTTCAACCGGCCGTTTGCAGTTCGGCATACACATTATTTTTATCCCGATTTAATCCCAAAAGGAAAACCATGAGCATTCAAGAAGAAATCAAACAAATCGTGAGCGGCAACCGCGTGGTGCTGTTTATGAAAGGCACCAAGCAATTCCCGCAATGCGGCTTCTCCTCCCGCGCCGTGCAAATCCTGCAAGCCGCCGGCTGCAACGACTTCCTCACCGTCAACGTATTGGAAAATCCCGAAATCCGCCAAGGCATCAAAGAATATGCCAATTGGCCCACCATTCCGCAGCTGTATGTAAACGGCGAATTCGTGGGCGGCTCCGACATCATGATGGAAATGTACGAAGCCGGCGAGCTGCAAGCCTTGCTGCAAGCCTAAGCGCCGTTTCCCGAAAACAAACCAGCCCGCCGCAGCGCATAAAAAAGCCGTGGCGGGCTGATTATTTTCTTCCATAAAAAAGCCATATTCCGTATAATCGGCCGCACATTTGTTCCAACAACCTTCAGCAAAGGAAAAATCATGGCAAGCCGTGAAACCCTCGACCAACTTTTAGAACAGAAAAAAGCCTTGGAAGACCGCATCCAGCGCCGCCTGGCTTCCGAGAAGAAGAAAAAGGTCAACCAAATCGTTTCCCTGATGCAAACCTTCGATATCAGCCTGAGCGATGTAGAAGCTGGCCTGAAAGAAAAGCAGAGCCGCCCGCAATACCGCAACCCGCAAACCGGCGCCACTTGGGGCGGCGTGGGCAAACGGCCGAAATGGATTGTGGAAGCCCAGGAAAAGGGCATCGACATCAAGAAATTCCTAGTGTAATCCGGAGCATCCTATCCGCAAAAGGCTACCTGAAAAATCAAAGCAATTATTTTCAGGTAGCCTTTTTCCAGCAATCTTCACCTCATCACCCCATCAAACACCTATGCTGAAACACACCATCGATTTCCCCCTTATCGGCCAATTAACCATGCAAGGGCAGCGCAAAATTTGGGAAGGCCGATGGGGGATACCCGAATTGGGGCAAGATGATTTTAATGTGATCATTTATGGCGAATTAAACGGCCCAACGGCAGCCCAGCAAAATGTGTTGCAGAATTTTTACCAAAACCGCAATGAAATGTCGGGCCGGATATGCGATGAATTGGCAGCTATTTGAACAGCGGCGAGTGGGATATGCCCGATTTGCCCGAAATCACTGCCGCAAACATATGGCAATTCCTCAACCCCGAAACCATCATGCTGGACAACCCAAACGATAAACGCAGCTATTACGGCAACGGCACCGATATGCTGCTGTCGATAGGCTGGCTGATCGGCGGCTTAGAAGATTGCGGCATTCAAATTTATTTAAAAAACGGCACCGAATTCGACGGCATCGGCAGCGAATAATTTTCAGGTAGCCTCTTTCCCGCCTGCTTTGGCAACAAAATTGCTGCCATTCGGCATTTCCCCCGCAACGTTTCACCCATAAGGATTCCCGCATGGAACAGTTCAACACCCTGTTTCTGATTATGGCTTCGCTGCTGTTTGTGAGCGTGGTGGCCACACGTATGTCGGCGCGGCTCGGCATGCCGCTGCTGCTGGTGTTCCTCGGCGTGGGCATGCTGGCGGGCGAGGAAGGCATCGGCGGCATCCGTTTCAACAACTACACCGCCGCCGCGCTGGTGGGGCAGCTGGCGCTGGCCATCATCCTGCTCGACGGTGGCCTGCGCACGCAGATGTCCACGGTGCGCATCGCGCTCAAGCCGGCGTCGGTGCTGGCCACAGCGGGCGTGGCGGGCAGCGTGCTGCTGCTGGGCTTGTTTGCCACCTTTTTCCTGGGCATTGATTGGAAGCTGGGCTTTCTGATGGCGGCCATCGTGGGCTCCACCGATGCGGCGGCGGTGTTTTCGCTGCTGCGCAACAGCGGCGTGCGGCTCAATTCGCGCGTGTCGGCCACGCTGGAGCTGGAAAGCGGCCTGAACGACCCGATGGCCATCCTGCTGGTTACGGCGTTTACCGGGCTGATTGCGCAGCCGGAACAGTCGGGGCTGTGGCAGGTGTTGATTATGCTGGTGCAGCAGCTTGGGCTGGGCGTGATATTCGGCCTGGCTGCGGGCAAACTCTTGGCCTTCATCCTCAAGCGCATCCGGCTGGCGGAAGGGCTGTATGCACTGATGATTGCCTCGGGCGGGCTGATGTTGTTTGCGGTGAGCAATATGTTCGGCGGCAGCGGCTTTCTGGCGGTGTATCTGGCCGGGCTGCTTATCGGCAACTCGCGCAACAATGCCACGGAGCACGTACTGAATGTGATGGACGGCCTGGCCTGGCTGGCGCAGGCGGCGCTGTTTTTGGTGTTGGGGCTGCTGGTGTCGCCCTCGCGGCTGCTGGACCACGGCTGGCAGGCGCTGGCCATCGGCGCGTTTCTGATGCTGGTGGCGCGGCCACTGGCAGTGTGGCTTTCCATCCGCTGGTTCCGCTACGCCAAACGCGAGCTGATCTACATCAGCTGGGTGGGGCTGCGCGGGGCGGTGCCGGTAACGCTGGCGCTGATGCCGCTGATGATGGGCGTGCAGGGCTCGATGCTGCTGTTCGACGTTACCTTCGCGGTGGTGATTTTGTCGCTCTTGGTGCAGGGCACCACCATTCCGGTGGCGGCACGTCGGCTGGACGTGGTCATCCCGCCCGCGCCCGAGCCGCAGGCCAGCCGCGAGCTGTGGCTCACACGCACGCTGCCGGTGCTGATGCAGTCGTTTGCCGTGGAAGCCGGTTCCGATGCGGAAAACAGCCACCCCTACGCCATGACGCGCAGTGCGGATTTTTCAGGTAGCCGCTTCTTCGCCCTGGTGCGCGACGGGGAAATGCTGCAAACCAATATGAGCACGCGCATGCAGGCGGGCGATGTGGTGTGGTATGTGCTGCCGGAAGACAAAGGCGAAGAGTTTGCCGAACAATTTGCCGGCAACGTGCCTGGCCGGCAGCAGTTTTACGGCGAATTCGTGGTGCGCCCCGATGCCCGCGCCGACGAGCTGGCGCAGGCCTACGGCTTGCAAACCAAGCCGGAAGAAGCCGGGCTGCAGCTGGTTTCCCTGTTCCGCCAGCGCTTTGGCGACGTGCCCGTGGCTGGCGACCGCATCAACATCGGCGGCATCGAAATCACCGTGAAAGAGCTCGACGAACACAGCCACATCAAATGGCTGGGCCTGAAGATTCCGCGCTCAGCGGAAGCGGGGTAAAACCTTTTTCAGGTAGCCCACCATTTTTCAGGTAGCCTCCAATTCAAAACAGCATGACTCATCATCATGCTGTTTTCTTTTTAGCAACAGGCTACCTGAAACCCCAAAAGGCTACCTGAAAATACAAACCAACTAAAAAAGGCTACCTGAAAAGATATCTTGACGCAGCCAAGGCAGCGCTTATAGTGGATTAACAAAAATCAGGACAAGGCGACGAAGCCGCAGACAGTACAAGTAGTACAGCAAGGCGAGGCAACGCCGTACTGGTTTTTGTTAATCCACAATATCCAAACCTAAGCACCCGCCTCAATCCTCCTCCACATCCTCATCCGCATGCCGCGCCAAACGCCGCAGCGCCTCAGCCAATTCCGGATGCCGCGCCAAGCCCTCCGCCATTTCGCGGCACTTTTCCGCCGCAGCCCGGCTCAAATGCGCCTGTTTCACCGGCTCCCGCTCCTGCTCCCTCGGGCTCACCTTCACCTGCACTTGCCGCGCCTCCGGGCACACCGCCTGCCAAGCCCCCAGCAAACTAGGCGAGAGCATCCGCAGCCGCGCCGCCGCCATATTGTTATCCGCATACCACACCAGCACCCCCTCGCGCACCCGCACCGCCCGGCAACAGCCGCGCAGCTTGGCCGGCAGCCGCGCCTCCAGCGCTTGCGCCGTATGCCGCCAGCTTTCCGCCCGCACAATCAAATCGTGCAGCACCGCATCACCGCGGCTCAAATTATCGCGGCCGTGGCGGCTGTGTCGCTCCAGATTAAGGCGGTCGAGTTCAGACATAAAAGGCTACCTGAAAAAAGAAAACAAACCATCAACGGCTCAACAAAAGCCCGGCCGAAACCAATCGCCAGGCCGTCCGGCCCGCTCCCGGCAAAAAACCCCGCCCGCCGCGCTTGAAATCCCGCCCAAGCAGGCCATATTACCAGCGCGAACGGGTTTGATTATGCTAAAATTGCCCGTTATGTTCATCCAAAATAAAACGGCGTAGCAAGGCTCTTTTTATTTTGTATGCCCACTATTCTACTACCGGCAACGGCAATACCGCTTAAGGGATTAAATATTTTATGATTACTTCACTGGCCAAAAAAGTGTTCGGCAGCCGCAACGACCGGCTTCTGAAACAATACCGCAAATCCGTGGCACGCATCAACGGCATGGAAGGCGCCATCCAAGCGCTCGACGATGCCGCACTGCAAGCCAAAACCGACGAATTCAAACAGCGGCTGGCCCAGGGCGAAACCCTCGACGGCATTTTGGAAGAAGCCTTTGCCGTGTGCCGCGAAGCCTCCCGCCGCACCCTCGGCATGCGCCATTTCGACGTACAGCTCATCGGCGGCATGGTGCTGCACCAAGGCAAAATCGCCGAAATGCGCACCGGCGAAGGCAAAACCCTGGTGGCCACGCTGGCCGTGTATCTCAACGCGCTCTCCGGCAAAGGCGTGCACGTGGTCACGGTAAACGACTACCTCGCCTCGCGCGATGCCGAAATCCTCAGCCCGCTCTACAACTTCCTTGGCATGAAAGTGGGCGTGATCGTGGCCAATATGGATCAAGACGCCAAGCACGAAGCCTACGGCGCCGACATCACCTACGGCACCAACAACGAATTCGGCTTCGACTACCTGCGCGACAACATGGTGCACCAGCTGGGCGACAAAGTGCAGCGCGAGCTGAACTTCGCCGTGGTGGACGAAGTGGACTCCATCCTCATCGACGAAGCCCGCACTCCGCTCATCATCTCCGGCCAGGCCGACGACAACACTGATCTCTATCTGATCATGAACAAAGTGCCCGCCCAGCTCACCCGCCAGGAAAAAGAAGACAGCGAAGGCGACTACTGGGTAGACGAGAAAAACCGCACCGTATTGCTCAGCGAAGCCGGCCACGAACACGCCGAACAAATCCTCACCCGCATGGGCCTGCTCAAAGAAGGCGAATCGCTGTATTCCGCCGCCAACATCGCGCTCATGCACCACCTGATGGCCGCCCTGCGCGCCCACAGCCTGTTTAACTTAGACGAACACTACGTGGTGCAAGACGGCGAAATCGTGATTGTGGACGAATTCACCGGCCGCCTGATGACCGGCCGCCGCTGGTCGGAAGGCCTGCATCAGGCCGTGGAAGCCAAAGAAGGCGTGGAAATCCGCAAAGAAAACCAAACCCTGGCCTCCATCACCTTCCAAAACTACTTCCGCCTCTACAGCAAACTCTCCGGCATGACCGGCACAGCCGACACCGAAGCCTACGAGTTCCAAAGCATCTACGGCCTCGAAACCGTGATCATCCCCACCAACCGGCCGATGATCCGCAAAGACCACAACGACCAAGTGTTCCGCACCGCCGAAGAAAAATACGAAGCCGTGGTGGCCGACATCAAAGAGCGCCATGCCAAAGGCCAGCCCATCCTCGTGGGCACCACCAGCATCGAAAACTCCGAGCTGGTGTCCAACCTGCTCTCCCGCGCCGGCTTGGCGCACAACGTGCTGAACGCCAAAGAACACGCCCGCGAAGCCGACATCGTGGCGCAGGCCGGCAAAACCGGCATGATTACCGTGGCCACCAATATGGCCGGCCGCGGCACCGACATCGTGCTCGGCGGCAACGTGAAACACCTCAGCCACATCATCCGCAACAACCCCGATTTGAGCGAAGAAGAAAAAGAACAGCGCATCAAAGCGCTGGAAGACGGCTGGCAGGAAGAGCACGACCGCGTGATTGCCGCCGGCGGCCTGCACATCGTCGGCACCGAGCGGCACGAAAGCCGCCGTATCGACAACCAGCTGCGCGGTCGCGCCGGCCGCCAGGGCGACATCGGCTCCAGCCGCTTCTACCTCTCGTTTGAAGACCCGCTGCTGCGCCTGTTCGCCCTCGACCGCCACGCTGCCCTGCTGGACAAGCTCGCCCCCGAACGCGGCATCCCGATCGAAGCCAACCTGCTCACCCGCCAGATTGAAAGCGCCCAGCGTAAAGTGGAAGGCCGCAACTTCGACATCCGCAAACAAGTGCTGGAATACGACGACGTGGCCAACGACCAGCGCAAAGTCATCTACAGCCGCCGCAACGAAGTGCTGGAAACCGAAGACAACTCCGAGCTGATGACCGAAATCCGCCGCGAAGCCGTAGACAACCTGGTCGATCTCTACATGCCCGCCGACAGCATCGAAGAACAATGGGACTTGCCCGCGCTGGAAAAACAATTGCGCGCCGAATTTCTCATCGACGCCCCCGTGTCCGAATGGCTCAAGCAAGACCCCACGCTCGACAACCAAGACGTAAAAGAGCGCGCCTGGCAGCTGGCCGACCTCGCCTACACCGCCAAAACCAACCTCGTTGGCCCCGAACTGATGCATCAATTCGAGCGCAACATCTTCCTGCAAGTGATGGACAGCCAATGGCGCGAACACCTCTCCGCCATGGATTATCTGCGCCAAGGCATCCACCTGCGCGGCTATGCCCAGAAAAATCCGAAACAGGAATACAAAATCGAATCCTTCGAAATGTTCCAAAACCTGTGGCAGAGCATCCGCGGCGAAACCGCCAAGCTCCTGTCGCAAGTGCGTTTCGAGCTGAACGAGCCCGCGGCGGAAGAAAGCGCCCCCATCCCGGTGGACTACCAGGAAACCCACGCCCCCGCGCCCGACGTTACCTTCCTAGCCGCCAACGGCAGCCCCGAAGCCGCCGCCGAATTTGCCAGCGACGACTTCAGCCCCGCCGCCCTTGCCGCCCGCGGCCAACTGGTACACCGCAACGACCCCTGCCCCTGCGGCAGCGGCCTGCGCTACAAACAATGCCACGGCAAGCTGGACTAAACTGCCCGGCCTAAGCTGAGCATCAAAGGCTACCTGAAAACCAAAACTCCGTTTTCAGGTAGCCTTTCCCTTACCCCAAACCAACGCGTATAGGCTACCTGAAAATATCCTCCTCCCAAAGCCACCTTTTTTCAGGTAGCCTCCAGCACCCGCTTGCCGCCCCCGCCCTTTTCCAGTATAAACGCCCATCAGCGCCGCCCTTTCGCACACTAATAATCATCCGGCGCTTCAAACCACTCTCCAAGCCTTCCCCGCTGCCGCAGCAAGCCGCCTGCGCCTATTTTCAGGTAGCCTCTCCGGCAACCCCGTCCACACCACACAGGAGAGCATCATGTCCAAAGACCAAACCGGCCACCACTTCCTCGCCCGCCTCGGCAAAACCCGCTTGCGCCCCGGCGGCCGCCGCGCCACCGACTGGCTCATCAGCCAAGCCCGCTTCACCCCCGACAGCCGCGTGCTCGAAGTAGCCTGCAACATGGGCACCACCACCGTCGGCCTCGCCCAACGCTTCGGCTGCCATATCACCGGCGTCGATTTAGACGAAAACGCCCTGGCCAAAGCCCGGCAGAACATCGCCGCCGCCGGCCTGGAGCAGCTCGTGCAAGTGCAGCACGCCAACGCCACCGCTCTGCCCTTCCCCGACAACAGCTTCGACATCGTCATCAACGAAGCCATGCTCACCATGCTCCCGCTCGCCAACAAACAAATGGCCGTGGCCGAATACTTCCGCGTGCTCAAACCCGGCGGCGTGCTGCTCACCCACGACGTCGTCGTCAGCACGCACGACACCGAAGCCGCCGTCCAGCGCCTGCGCGACACCATCCAAGTTAAAGTTACCCCGCTCACCGAAAGCGCCTGGACGGAGCTGTTCCGCCAAGGCGGCTTTGCCGACATCACCACCCTCAGCGGCGGCATGACCCTGCTCTCCCCCGCCGGCCTACTGCACGACGAAGGCTGGCGCCGCACCCTGCACATCCTCAAAAACGCACTCAAAGCCGAAAACCGCGCCACCTTCAAGTGCATGTACTGCACCTTCAACGACCCCGCGCAAAGCCTGGGCTTTATCGCCGTGTGCAGCCGCAAGCCCGCCTAAACGCCTGCCGGATTCCAAACAAAAGATACTGTTACATATCTTGTCAAATTTTCACTGTGTAAATGTTAGTTAAATAACCGCATCTCTATTGATTTTTCGGCGTATTTTACCCCTTGCGAAGCGACAACCATTTAGCTGCCGCGCTTCGCTTGGCGGCAACCTGCCTGCCTTTACCTCCTGCGGAGCTAAAGCCATTCAGGCTGCTTGTATTTGCGGGTCGTAGGGTCTGCCGCTCTTCAACACGGTAAAACAGTACACCAACAGCTTCCGCATTATTGCGCAAACAATCTGCTTGCCCGTCTTGCCGGAAGCCTTCAAACGATTAACAAACGGCTGCCATTCGGGCAAACTGAATGCGCGGACTGCCGGCAATATAACGCCGTTCGAATAGTCTTATCCCCTTGTTTCGAGATAGAGATAAACCTTGTTTTTCTTTCGCCGCTTTGTTTGATAATGGGGTTTAATCCAACGTACTTAATCGCAGCCTTTGCCGTGCTAAACGTCTTGAACCCGAACAGCGTTATCAGGTGGGGTATCGTCGCTGCACCGATGCCCCGAACCGACTTTAGCAGGTCGGCCTTGTCTTTGAGGTCTGGACTTTGCTTGATGTGCGTTTGAATTTGCTGCTCGACTTGCGCAATCTGCTGCCGAAGATGCGCTATTGTGTCGGCAATGATGGGAGTAGTGATGTCTTGGGCTACCTGAAAGCGGTTTTGATTGGCCACTACTATTTCTTTTAAATATTCAACTTGACGGGTTAGCGCCTTTAACTGCCGTTCAGATTTCGGCGGCGGTGCGTACAGCGTGGGTTGTGTCATCTGGCAATACTTGGCGATGGTCTTGGCATCTTGCTTGTCTGTTTTGACTGCCAGCAATTGCATCTCTGCAAATTTCTTAATACTTAACGGGTTGACGAGCGCTACGCTATGACCTTCATCATGCAGCCAATCGGCGATGTGTTCGCTATAAATGCCTGTCGCTTCCAAACAGGCGTAAACGGGTTTGTCCGTGTACTTCTTGAGCCAATCCCGCAGCTTCTCAAATCCGCTTTGGTCGTTCTTCAATACGCGATGTAGGTACTTATCCTCTACGATTAGGCAGCAATCTATTTTTTTCTTGCTTACATCTATTCCTAAATAGTTCATGGTGTATTTCACACAGGCGACAGGGTAGGGCATCGTAGAAATGGCTGTGTTTTGCGGTGCGTAGGCTGGGGCTGTCCACGGTTTGCCGTCCATGCTGGGGCGGAAATCTTCGGGTTTATCGATATGTAGTTTTGCGGTTCGCCCCGTGTTTTGCTTTCCTTCAGGGTTTTGTAGAAAAAGTAGCTGTCCCATTCTTGCGCCCACTTGGCGAGTTTCTGCCGCCATTGCTTCGACCCTTCGCTTACGAATTGAAAGCCACTTGTCGCAATCTTCCAGCGAAAGCCTTTGTCTTGGCTGGTTTGGCATAAGCGAACGCCTTTGTCTGCGCTTATCCGTGCGTTTATGTGCTTGCCTATGTATTTGGCAATGTAGTTTGCCAAGCCTTTGCTGTTGGTTTTGACGGGCATTAGTTCGCTTCTGCCGAAGCCGTATTTGCCCATTGCTTCGCGCAGGCGTGCCCAGTGACCGCGTATCGCGGCATTCGCGCTTTTGTAATTACGGGCGGCGATTTGGCGGAAGTTCAGACCGCGGCGGATGTTTTCCTTGCAGGCTACTAGCAGGTGGTAATGTATGCGGCCTGTTTTGGTGCGTTCGACTACGCGGATGTATTGGGGGTAATGTTTTTTGAGAAAGTGGGTTCGTAGGCTGTTGAAGCGACGCTGTGCTTCTTTCGGACATTTGACTTCGTCGGCAAAAGTCAGCGTTAAAAATCCAACGCGGTCGATGCCGTGGCGGTCTATAAAAGACTTGACGTTGAGTTGCAGCACATAGGCTGATTTGCGGTGGGCGGTCGTGAACTCATTCAGCCGAACCTGTGCAGCTTCGGCATTATCGGCCTGACTGCACCATTTCGAAGGTGCCGTCTTGGCTTCGGTTGAGTTGTTTCTATTCAGACAAGGAAGGCTTCGGCTCGCTATGCTTGCCTTGCCCTGCTTCATCATCTGTTGCTTGAGTTTCATAAAAAATCGCCCTTGGTCTATGACACAAGGGCAATCTTTGCTTACTCGAATGCAGGCTGGCTGTCAAGCAACCGCCTAAGATACTGTTCAGATTGGTTTTTACTGCTTGCCCCTGTTGTCGGGGCGTAATATAAGGCTACCTGAAAATACGGCTTCAACCTTATTGAAAACAAGCATGTATCGTTTTCAGGTAGCCTCAACTCAAGAAAAGGCTACCTGAAAACTTTGGCGCTGCAGAAATTTTGCCGCGCCACGCTTTCAGGCAGCCTTTAGCCCGCTACACACCACCTGCCGTGTGCCACCCATCCCGCCAGCCATGCGGCTACCTGAAAACAAAAGGCCGAAACCTGCCATGCGGTTTCAGCCTTTTATTTTCAGGTAGCCTCAAGCCTTATTCGGCGGCTTCGTCCACCTTTTCGTTTACCTGCGCCTCGTGGTGCGCCTGCCACTGCGCGCGGCGGCTGCGGTGGTAGGTCAAGCCGGTGCCGGCGGGAATCAGTCGGCCCACAATCACGTTTTCCTTCAGGCCGCGCAGGTCGTCTTTCTTGCCCATGATGGCGGCTTCGGTGAGCACGCGGGTGGTTTCCTGGAAGGAAGCGGCGGAAATGAAGCTGTCGGTAGAGAGCGAGGCTTTGGTGATGCCCAGCAGGATGTTGTCGAAGCGTGCTGGCTCTTTGCCTTCGGCAGCCGCGCGTTCGTTGGCCTGCATCACGTCGCCGCGTTCCACTTGCTCGCCGGTGATGAAGCCGGTTTCGCCGGGGTCGGCAATGTTCACGCGGCGCAGCATCTGGCGGATGATCACTTCGATGTGCTTGTCGGAAATGCGCACGCCTTGCAAGCGGTACACTTCCTGCACTTCCTGCACGATGTAGCGCGCCAGGGCTTCAATGCCTTGCAGGCGCAGGATGTCGTGCGGATCCACCGAGCCGTCCACGATAATCTCGCCGCGGTTCACCACTTGGCCGTCGTGCACCAAAATCTGTTTCTCTTTGGAAATCAGGGTTTCGTGTGCCGCACCTTCCAAATCGGTGATCACCAGGCGCTGTTTGCCCTTGGTTTCTTTACCGAAGGAGACGGTGCCGGTTACTTCGGCCAGCATGCCGGCGTCTTTGGGCACGCGGGCTTCAAACAGCTCGGCCACGCGCGGCAGACCGCCGGTGATGTCGCGGGTTTTGGAAGAAGCCTGCGGGATACGCGCCAGCACGTCGCCCTTGCCCACTTCCTGATCTTCGCGCACGGTAATCACCGCGCCCACGGGGAAGGCCATGGATACTGGCGTTTCGGTGCCGGGCACGGTGACTTCTTCGCCGTTTTCGTCCAGCAGTTTCACGGTCGGGCGCAGCAGTTTGCTGCTGCTGGAGCGGCGTTTGCCGTCGATCACCACCAAAGTGGAAAGGCCGGTGATTTCGTCGGTTTGACGGGTAACGGTTACGCCTTCTTCCACGTTTTCAAAGCGCACGCGGCCGGCGTATTCGGTAATCATCGGGCGGGTGTGCGGATCCCAGGTGGCCAGGGTTTGGCCGGCTTTCACCGCAGAGCCATCCTGCACCAGCAAGGTGGCGCCGTAGGGCACTTTGTGGCGCTCGCGTTCGCGGCCCACTTCGTCGTGAATCACCAATTCGCAGGAGCGGCCAATCACCACCAGCTCGCCTTTATTGTTGGCCACATAACGCATCTGGCTGCTGAAGCGGGCGGTACCATTGGATTTGGCTTCCACCTGGCTGGCAGCGGCGGCACGCGAGGCGGCACCACCGATGTGGAAGGTACGCATGGTCAGCTGGGTACCCGGTTCGCCGATGGATTGTGCGGCAATCACACCCACGGCTTCGCCGGTGTTCACCAGTTTGCCGCGTGCCAAATCGCGGCCGTAGCACTTGGCGCACAGGCCGTAGCGGGTTTTACAGGTAATCGGAGTGCGGACTTTCACTTCGTCCACGCCGGAGCGGTCGATCAAATCCACCAGCTGCTCGTTGAGCAGGGTACCGGCTTCCACCAAGGTGGCGCCGCTGGAAGGATCCACCACGTCTTGCGCGGTAACTCGGCCCAAAATGCGGTCGCGCAGGGCTTCAATCACGTCGCCGCCCTGTACCACAGCCTTCATCACGAAGCCGTCGCTGGTGCCGCAATCGTCTTCCACCACCACCAAATCTTGGGTAACGTCTACCAAACGGCGGGTCAGGTAGCCTGAGTTGGCGGTTTTCAGCGCGGTATCGGCCAAACCTTTGCGCGCACCGTGGGTGGCGATAAAGTATTGCAATACGGTGAGGCCTTCGCGGAAGTTGGAGGTAATCGGCGTTTCGATAATCGAGCCGTCCGGCTTGGCCATCAGGCCGCGCATACCGGAAAGCTGCTTAATTTGGGCGGCGGAACCGCGGGCGCCGGAGTCGGCCATCATGTAGATGGAGTTGAACGACTCCTGATCCACTTCCTTGCCTTCGCAGTCGATCACCTTCTGTTTGGAAAGATTGTCCATCATCGCTTTGGCAATCTTATCGCCGGCACGACCCCAAATATCCACCACTTTGTTGTAGCGCTCGCCGTTGGTCACCAAACCTTGGCGGTATTGGTCTTCGATTTCCTTCACTTCTTTCTGTGCTTCAGACAAGAGCTTGGCTTTTTCTTTCGGCACTTCCATGTCGTCCACGCAGATGGAGATGCCGCCTTTGGCCGCGAAGCTGAAGCCGGTGTACATCAGGTGGTCGGCGAAAATCACCGTGTCGCGCAGGCCGCACAGGTGGAACGAGGCGTTAATCAGGCGGGAAATTTCTTTTTTCTTCAGCGCCTTGTTGATGTATTCAAACGGCAGGCCTTTGGGCAGGATTTCGGAGAGCAACGCACGGCCGACGGTGGTTTCGTAGCGCTTGGTTACCGGCTCAAACTCGTCTTGGTCGTTTTTCTCCCATTCTTGCAGGCGCACGGTAATCTTGGTGCCGAGCTCCACCTGTTTGGTGTAATAAGCGCGGTGCACTTCTTTTACGTCGGAGAACAGGCTGCCTTCGCCTTTGCCGTTGATTTTGTCGCGGGTCATGTAGTACAGACCCAATACGATGTCCTGCGAGGGCACGATAATCGGCTCGCCGTTGGCAGGCGAGAGCACGTTGTTGGAGGCCAGCATCAGGGTGCGGGCTTCCATCTGCGCTTCCAGGCTCAACGGCACGTGCACGGCCATTTGGTCACCGTCGAAGTCGGCGTTAAACGCAGCGCACACCAAAGGATGCAGCTGGATGGCCTTGCCTTCGATCAGAATCGGCTCGAAGGCTTGGATACCCAAGCGGTGCAGCGTCGGCGCACGGTTGAGCATGATCGGATGTTCGCGGATCACTTCTTCCAAGATGTCCCACACTTCCGGCACTTCCTGCTCCACCAGTTTCTTGGCGGCTTTGATGGTAGCAGCCAAACCGCGCACTTCCAGCTTGTGGAAAATAAACGGTTTGAACAGCTCCAGCGCCATTTTCTTCGGCAGGCCGCACTGGTGCAAGCGCAGGTAGGGGCCAACGGTAATCACGGAACGGCCGGAGTAGTCCACGCGTTTGCCCAGCAGGTTTTGGCGGAAACGGCCGCCTTTGCCTTTAATCATGTCGGCCAAGGATTTCAGCGGGCGTTTGTTGGCGCCGGTCATCGCTTTGCCGCGGCGGCCGTTGTCCAACAGACTGTCCACGGCTTCTTGCAGCATGCGTTTCTCATTGCGCACGATGATGTCGGGCGCATGCAGCTCCAGCAGGCGTTTCAGGCGGTTGTTGCGGTTGATGACGCGGCGGTACAGGTCGTTCAAATCGGAAGTGGCGAAGCGGCCACCGTCCAGAGGCACCAGCGGACGCAAATCGGGCGGCAACACGGGCAGCACATCCATAATCATCCACTCCAGCTTCATGCCGGAACGGTGGAAGGCTTCCAATACTTTCAAACGCTTGGCCAACTTTTTGATTTTAGTTTCGGAGCCGGTACTTTCCAACTCTTGGCGCAAAATCTCGATTTCGGCAGGCACGTCCAGCGAACGCAGCAGCTCGCGGATGCCTTCGGCACCCATTTTGGCGTCGAAATCTTCACCGTATTCATCCAGCTTGGCGTAGTAGTCTTCTTCGGTGAGCAGCTGGCGACGTTGCAGCGGGGTCATGCCGGGGTCGGTTACCACGAAGGCTTCGAAATACAATACGCGCTCGATGTCGCGCAGGGTCATGTCCAGCACCATGCCGAGGCGGGAGGGCAGTGATTTCAAGAACCAGATGTGGGCCACGGGCGCGGCCAGCTCGATGTGCCCCATGCGCTCGCGGCGCACTTTGGACAGGGTAACTTCCACACCGCATTTTTCGCAGGTCACGCCTTTAAACTTCAAGCGCTTATACTTGCCGCACAAGCATTCGTAGTCTTTCACCGGGCCGAAAATTTTGGCGCAGAAGAGGCCGTCGCGCTCAGGTTTGAAGGTACGGTAGTTGATGGTTTCCGGCTTTTTCACTTCGCCGTAAGACCAAGAGCGGATGGTGTCCGGCGAGGCGATGCCGATCTTGATGGCATCGAATTCTTCTTCCATGCCTGCGGCTTGCAGGGGGTTAAACAAGTTCGACAAATTCATTTTTGCTCCTAATCAGGATTTTATATTTTGCTCACTCTGTTTCAGGTAGCCTCAGGCTACCTGAAAAATATGGAATAGCAGTTTGGCGGGAAGATTGCCGGGCTGCTTCGGCGGATGAAATATCGCGTGCCCAAACCAGCCTCGGCCATTTTCAGGTAGCCTCAGAGGCTACCTGAAAACTTCCGCCTAATACCGCTCCATATCGATATCCAAGCCCAGCGAACGGATTTCTTTCACCAGCACGTTGAAGGACTCCGGCATGCCGGCTTCGATTTTGTGTTCGCCCTTCACGATGTTTTCATACATTTTGGTACGACCGGTCACGTCATCCGATTTCACGGTTAGCATTTCCTGCAGCGTGTAGGCGGCGCCGTAAGCCTCCAGTGCCCACACCTCCATCTCACCAAAACGCTGGCCGCCGAACTGCGCCTTACCACCCAGCGGCTGCTGGGTAACCAGTGAGTACGGGCCGGTGGAGCGGGCGTGCATTTTTTCGTCTACCAAGTGGTGCAGCTTCAGATAATGCATCACGCCCACGGTTACCTTGCGGTCGAACGGTTCGCCGGAGCGGCCGTCGTAGAGGGTGATCTGAGTTTTGGTGTCATTGAAGCCGAGCTTCTGCACTTCGGGGTCGTCGCTGGGGTAGGCCAGCTCGAGCATTTCGTAGATTTCCTGCTCTTTGGCACCGTCGAACACGGGCGAAGCGAAGGTGGCACCGCTCTTCAGGTTTTCGGCCAATTCGAGGATTTCCGCATCGCTGAGCGATTTGAGGTCTTCCTTCTTACCGCTGCCGTTGTACAGTTTTTCCAGGAAGGCGCGGATGTCTTTCACCTTGCGCTCTTCAGCCAACATTTTTTCAATGCGCTGGCCGATGCCTTTTGCCGCCCAGCCCAAGTGCACTTCCAGAATCTGGCCGATGTTCATGCGGCTCGGTACGCCCAAGGGGTTGAGCACGATGTCTACGGTGCGGCCGTCGGCCATGTAGGGCATGTCTTCCACCGGCAGAATGCGCGATACCACGCCTTTGTTACCGTGGCGGCCGGCCATTTTGTCGCCCGCCTGCAAGCGGCGTTTGATGGCGATGAACACTTTCACCATTTTCTGTACGCCCGGGGGCAGTTCGTCGCCCTGGGTCATTTTCTTTTTCTTGATTTCGTACAGTTCGTCGGCTTCTTCGCGTTTTTGTTGCAGCGAAAGCTTGATCAGCTCCATCTGTTTGGCGATGTCTTCATCGGCCACGCGGATATCGAACCAGTCGTGTTTGGTGGGCAGGGAAGCCAGATATTCGGCGGTGATTTCTTTGCCTTTGCCCAGCTTCAGCGGGCCGCCGTTGGCTTTCTGGCCAACAATCATGCGCTCGACACGATCGAAAGCATCGTTGTCGAAAATACGCAACTGGTCGCCCAAATCTTGACGGTAGCGTTTCAATTCGCCGTCGATAATCGACTGGGCGCGTTTGTCGCGCTGGATGCCTTCACGGGTGAACACCTGCACGTCGATAACCGTGCCGCTCATGCCGGTGGGCATGCGCAGGGAAGTGTCTTTCACATCGGAAGCTTTTTCGCCGAAGATGGCGCGCAGCAATTTTTCTTCCGGCGTAAGCTGGGTTTCGCCTTTGGGCGTCACCTTGCCCACCAATACGTCGCCGGCTTCCACTTCGGCGCCGATGTACACAATGCCGCTTTCATCCAGGCGGTTTTGCATGCGCTCGGACAGGTTGGGAATATCGCGGGTGATTTCTTCCGCACCCAGCTTGGTATCGCGCGCCACCACATTCAACTCTTCAATGTGGATGGAGGTGTAGCGGTCGGCAGCGGCCACTTTCTCGGAAATCAGAATCGAGTCTTCATAGTTGTAGCCGTTCCAAGGCATGAAGGCGATGGTCATATTCTGACCGAGCGCCAGTTCGCCCAAATCGGTGGAAGCGCCGTCGGCAATCAGGTCGCCGCGCTGCAACACGTCGCCGGCTTTCACCGCCGGGCGTTGGTTGATATTGGTGGACTGGTTGGAACGGGTGAATTTCACCAAGTTGTAAATGTCCACACCCACTTCACCGGCCACAGTCTCTTCGTCGTGCACGCGCACCACAATGCGGTTGGCATCCACATATTCCACCACGCCGCCGCGACGAGCCACGATGGCGGTGGCCGAGTCCACGGCCACGGACCGCTCGATACCGGTGCCGACCAGCGGTTTTTCGGCACGCAGGCAGGGCACGGCCTGACGCTGCATGTTGGCACCCATCAAGGCACGGTTGGCGTCGTCGTGCTCCAGGAAGGGAATCAGCGAGGCTGCCACAGACACCACCTGGCCGGTGGCCACGTCCATGTATTGCACGCGGTCGGCGCTGGCCATGATGGTTTCGCCTTTTTCGCGGCAGGTAATCAAATCGCCTTTCAGGTAGCCTTTCTTATCCACTTCGGCATTGGCCTGCGCAATCACATAACGGCCTTCTTCGATGGCAGACAAGTAATCGATTTCGTCGGTGACTTTGCCGTCCACCACACGACGGTACGGCGTTTCCAAGAAGCCGTAATCATTGGTGCGCGCATAAACCGACAGCGAGTTGATCAAACCGATGTTCGGGCCTTCCGGCGTTTCGATCGGGCACACGCGGCCATAGTGGGTCGGGTGTACGTCGCGCACCTCGAAGCCGGCACGTTCACGGGTCAAGCCGCCCGGGCCGAGCGCAGACACACGGCGCTTATGAGTCACTTCCGACAGCGGATTGGTTTGATCCATAAACTGCGAAAGCTGGCTGGAGCCGAAGAATTCTTTGATGGCGGCGGATACCGGTTTGGCGTTAATCAAATCGGTCGGCATCAGATTGTCGGCCTCGGCCTGATTCAGGCGCTCTTTCACGGCACGCTCAACACGAGCCAAACCTGAGCGGAATTGGTTCTCGGTCAGTTCACCCACGGAACGCACGCGGCGGTTGCCCAAGTGGTCGATATCATCCACTTCGCCATGGCCGTTACGCAGCTCAACCAGGGTGGCGATGGAAGCCACGATGTCTTCTGTACTGAGGATGAAACCGCCTTTTTCGGCTCCACCGGCCAGCGTTTCGTTCAACAAACGGCCGAACCAAGAATGTTTCTGGTCTTCGGTCAGTTTCTGCTCGTAGGTGCGGGTGTTGAACTTCATGCGGCCAACACGCGATAGGTCGTAGCTGGCTTCGTTGAAGAACAGGCGGTCAAACAGCATTTCCACCGCTTCTTCGGTCGGCGGCTCACCGGGGCGCATCATGCGGTAAATCGCAATTCGGGCAGCCGCCTGATCGGCAGTTTCATCAACGCGCAGCGTGGCGGAGATATAGCCACCATGCCCCAACTCGTTGATGTACAAAGTTTGGATTTCGTTTACACCTTGGATTTCCAGCTGAGCCAATAGTTCTTCGGTAATCTCGCTGTTGGCTTCTGCCAGCACTTCGCCGGTATCGGGAACAATTACATCTTTGGCCAACACTTTGCCAATCAAAGCTTCCGCTTCCACGTGCAGGCGTTTTAAGCCGGCTTTCTCGATGTCGCGCAGTGCCTTAGCCGTTACACGCTTGCCGGCAGCCACCAATACTTTACCTTCTTGATCGCAAATATCGGTTTTGGCCGTTTCGCCTTTCAAGCGAGACAACACCAAATCGGTTTCTACGCCTTCTCTGGTTAGATAGAAGGTTTCTTTATCATAAAAAGTATCGAGAATTTGCTCTGTCGTGTAGCCCAAGGCTTTCAGCAAGATGGTTACCGGCATCTTGCGGCGGCGGTCGATACGGAAGTACAGCAGGTCTTTCGGATCAAACTCCAAATCTAACCAAGAGCCACGATATGGAATAATTCTGGCAGAAAACAGAAGCTTACCGGACGAGTGCGTTTTACCGCGGTCGTGTTCAAAAAACACACCAGGAGAACGGTGCAGCTGAGACACAATCACGCGCTCCGTACCATTGATAATGAATGAACCATAGGGTGTCATCAGCGGAATTTCGCCCATATACACTTCATTCTCACGAACCTCTTTCACCACATTTGGTTTGGAAGATTCTTTATCCAAAATAACCAAGCGGATACGGGCACGCAGCGGCGCCGCATAAGTGATACCGCGCAATTGGCACTCTGCAATATCAAACAGCGGCTCACCCAAGATGTAATGGGCGAACTCTAGGCGGGCATAGCCATTGTGGCTGACAATTGGGAAAATCGAATTAAACGCTGCTTGCAAGCCCTCATCTTGGCGCTTGTCAAAAGCACAATCTTGCTGGAGGAACTTATGATAAGACTCCAACTGCGTTGCCAGCAGATAGGGCACTTCCAGCACACTATCCCGCTTAGCAAAGCTCTTTCTGATGCGTTTTTTCTCGGTAAACGAATAACTCATTACTAAACACTCCAAAGAATAAGAGATATGGATTCCATCTTTATCAAGGCGCAGCAAACACACCACTGCCTAAATTTACATATATTTGCTGTTAAACACAGGCCAAATAGCAAATATATGTAAATTACTGGCAATTTATATTTTCCAAGCGAAACAAGGCTGGCAGAAAACTGCCAGCCCGTTTGCAATAAACAGCTTATTTGATTTCGACTTTAGCGCCAGCTTCTTCCAGCTGTTTCTTAATTTCCTCGGCTTCAGCCGGAGTAACACCTTCTTTGATGGTTTTCGGAGCGCCGTCAACCATGTCTTTAGCTTCTTTCAAGCCCAAGCCGGTAATGGCACGTACCACCTTAATCACGCCAACTTTCTGATCACCAGCAGCAGCCAAAATTACATCTACTTCAGATTTGGCTTCAGCTTCACCAGCAGCACCAGCAGGACCAGCAGCAACTGCAACTGCAGCAGCAGAAACACCGAATTTGGTTTCAAATTCTTTAACCAAATCGTTCAGCTCCATTACGGTCAGGCTGCCGATTGCTTCCAAAATGTCTTCTTTAGAAATAGCCATGCTATAAAACTCCTAATTAAATAAATAACAAAGATCAAATAAATTTCGATTAAGCAGCTGCTTCTTCACCAGCTTTTTTCTCAGCCAAAGCAGCCATGCCGCGAGCTATGCCAGACAACGGAGCCTGCATGAGGAACAGCAATTTAGACAGCAACTCTTCACGACTCGGAATAGCTGCCAGTGCACCCACTTGAGCGGCATCCAATACTTTGCCGTCATATGAGCCTGCTTTAACGATCAGCTTCTCATCTTTTTTAGAGAATTGGTGCAATACTTTTGCTGCAGCAACCGCATCTTCAGAAGCGGCATAAATCAGCTGGCCAACCATATGCTCAGCCAGCTCAGCAAAAGAGGTACCTTCCACCGCACGTCGCGCCAAAGTGTTTTTCAACACTCGCAGATACACACCTTCCTTACGTGCATTAGCACGCAATTCGGTCATACTGGCAACACTGATTCCGCGGTATTCGGCAAGCACCATGGTCTGAGCATTGCCAATACCGGCAACAATCTCTTCCACCACTGCTTTTTTAGTTTCGATACTAAGACTCAAGGTCTACCTCCTACTGTTTATCAAAGAATACCCACAGGTATTCCACCAGTTCGGCAACCTGAAAAGACATTTTGCAAACAACCAATTGCATACACTTCAGGACCACCGTCTGCGTAGGGTAATTATTAAATCTTGCGATCCCTACGGTCTTGGACTCTACTTATAACAAGTATAAGTAGTCCGTTTTCAGGTAGCCTCTCAATCCAACCAAAGGCTACCTGAAAATTTCACTTAACCATTGATGCTGGCAACATCTACGCGCACGCCCGGCCCCATAGTGCTGGACAGAGCCACCTTCTTCAGATATTGCCCTTTAGTCGCCGCTGGTTTAGCTTTAATTACCGCATCCAGCAAGGCATCAAAGTTTTCGCGCAAGGCAGCCGGATCGAATGAAGCACGGCCGATAGCAGCATGAACCACACCTGCCTTATCAGTACGATACTGAACCTGACCAGCCTTGGCATTGCGCACCGCCTCTGCCACATTAGGGGTAACCGTACCCACTTTCGGATTCGGCATCAAACCGCGCGGACCCAAAATAGTACCCAATTGACCCACAACGCGCATTGCATCCGGAGAAGCAATGACCACATCAAAATCCAAATTGCCTTGCTTCACTTCAGCAGCCAAATCGTCAAAACCTACAATATCAGCACCAGCTTCCTTGGCGGCCTCAACATTGGCACCTTGAGTAAACACAGCAACACGAACAGTTTTGCCGGTACCCTTAGGCAAGACTACAGAGCCACGAATAACCTGATCAGATTTGCGTGAATCCACACCCAGATTGATAGCAACATCAATAGACTCATCAAATTTGGCTGTAGCGGTTTTTTTCACCAAGCCAATTGCCTCATCAATTGAATAGTGCACATTTGAATCGATAGCCGAACGAATCTCTTGGAAGCGTTTAGATGATTTAGCCATTACACACCCTCCACATCCAAGCCCATTGAGCGGGCAGAACCTGCAATCGTACGTACCGCAGCATCCAAATCAGCTGCAGTCAAATCCGGCTCCTTAGTTTTAGCAATTTCCTCAAGCTGAGCTCGAGTAACCTTACCCACTTTATTAGTGAGCGGGTTTGAACTACCCTTCTGCAATCCTGCTGCTTTTTTCAGCAAAATGCTTGCCGGCGGAGTCTTCATTACAAAAGTAAAAGACTTATCTGCAAAAGCAGTAATCACCACCGGAATCGGCAAACCTGGTTCCACATTCTGTGTTGCCGCATTAAATGCCTTACAAAACTCCATAATATTCAAACCACGCTGGCCCAGCGCCGGACCAACTGGCGGAGAAGGGTTTGCCTTCCCTGCAGGAATCTGCAGTTTGATGTAACCTACAATTTTCTTTGCCACAATTAGCTCCTAAACGGGTAAATACGCAGAACCTTCTGCTCCCCAAAAATCGAACTTTGCATTATAATGGAATTTCTAGCTTATTGCCAAGCGCACGATATTAAATTTTTTCAACCTGGCTAAAATCCAACTCAACCGGCGTCTCTCGCCCAAAAATCTGAACCAAAACCCGCAGCTTATTCCTCTCATAATCCACATCATCCACGAGACCATTGAAATCAGAAAAAGGCCCTTCCCCTACACGAACCTGCTGACCAACCTCAAACTCTACTCTCGGTTTCGGTTTCTTCTCGCCACCGGAAGCATCGGCAACCTGAGACATAATGGCATCAACCTCTCTCTGTGAGATAGGCAAAGGCCGATTAGCCGTACCGCCAACAAACCCATTTACTCGAGGCGTACTCTTGACTAAATGCCACGACTCATCAGTCATTTCCATCTCAATCAAAACATAACCTGGAAAAAATTTACGCTCACTAACCGTTTTCCGCCCATTCTTGATACCAACAACTTCTTCAACCGGCACCAAAATCTGGCCAAAAAACTCATCCATTCCCTCTCTAGCAATCCGTTCTTTGAGGGTTTTTTGAACATTCTTCTCAAATCCGGAATAAGCCTGAATGACATACCACATCTTAGCCATCGCTCTAACCACCTTTTAAAATTTATTTGCCACCACTCAGCGTAAGTAGCAGCCACACCAAGAATGTATCTACTAACCACAGAAACACAGTCATGACCGCTGTAAACATCAGCACAAAAAATGTATTACGCCATGCCTCATTCTTAGCAGGCCACACTACTTTCTTAATCTCGGTAATCGAATCTTTAATATACCGAATCAGATTTACCCCAATATCACACCATACAAAAACAATCAGTGCTGCCAATGAAATCCCACCACCCAACAATAGCCAGCGAATATAAAGCGGTTGATTAGCCAAAAGAGAAAATCCTATAGCACTCCCAAAAACCAGCACTACAGCTAAAAATATTTTGACCGCATCTCCTGACCGACTTTTCTTTTGACCACCCTGCGCACGATTACGCAGCTCTTGGCGAGAT
Source organism: Eikenella sp. Marseille-P7795 (assembly GCF_916618725.1). Classification (NCBI taxonomy): domain Bacteria; kingdom Pseudomonadati; phylum Pseudomonadota; class Betaproteobacteria; order Neisseriales; family Neisseriaceae; genus Eikenella; species Eikenella sp. Marseille-P7795. Next base: position 487,404 of record NZ_CAKAJZ010000002.1, read on the forward strand.
GGCTTTGCAGACACCGCATCAAGCATCTCCTTTACTTTTTGTTTACGATCTCTCATTATAGCAACCACCCTAAATCTACATAATGAATTTATAAAATTAAAGACTAACCGGCGAGCCGGTTAGTCTTTTTTTGGCAGGCCAGGAGGGTCTCGAACCCCCAACCCTCGGTTTTGGAGACCGATACTCTACCAATTGAGCTACTGGCCTCTAAACCTTAAGCAATCACAGAAGCAACCACACCGGCACCTACCGTGCGGCCACCTTCGCGAATCGCAAAGCGCAGACCTTCTTCCATCGCAATCGGGGCAATCAGTTCTACGGTAATGGTTACGTTCTCACCAGGCATTACCATCTCTACGCCGGGTTCGAGCTCTACGGCACCAGTTACGTCGGTGGTGCGGAAGTAGAACTGCGGGCGGTAGTTAGCAAAGAACGGTGTGTGACGGCCGCCTTCTTCTTTGCTCAATACATACACTTCGGCTTTGAACTTGGTGTGCGGGGTGATGCTGCCGGGTTTGGCCAATACTTGGCCGCGCTCTACTTCTTCGCGTTTGGTGCCGCGCAACAGTACGCCTACGTTGTCGCCTGCCTGGCCTTCATCGAGCAGTTTGCGGAACATTTCGACGCCGGTGCAGGTAGTTTTCTGGGTGGGTTTCAAACCGACGATTTCGATTTCGTCGCCAACGTGGATGACGCCGCGTTCTACACGGCCGGTTACCACGGTGCCACGGCCGGAGATGGAGAATACGTCTTCAATCGGCAGCAGGAAGGGTTTGTCAATGGCGCGCTCGGGGGTGGGGATGTAACTGTCGAGGGCGGCGGCCAGTTCGAAGATTTTTTCTTTGTAGCCGGCATCGCCTTCGAGGGCTTTGAGGGCGGAACCTTGTATGATGGGGCAGTCATCGCCGGGGAAGTCGTAGCTGGAGAGCAGGTCGCGGATTTCCATTTCTACGAGTTCGAGCAGCTCGGCGTCATCTACCATGTCGCATTTGTTCATGAATACGAGGATGTAGGGTACGCCTACCTGACGGGCGAGCAGGATGTGTTCGCGGGTCTGGGGCATGGGGCCGTCGGCGGCGGATACAACGAGGATGGCACCGTCCATCTGGGCGGCACCGGTAATCATGTTTTTCACGTAGTCGGCGTGTCCGGGGCAGTCTACGTGAGCGTAGTGCCGGGTCTCGGTTTCGTATTCTACGTGGGCGGTGTTGATGGTGATGCCGCGGGCTTTTTCTTCCGGGGCGTTGTCAATCTGGTCGTAGGCTTTAGCCTGTCCGCCAAATTTCTCGGCCAAAATGGTGGTCAGCGCTGCGGTCAGCGTGGTCTTACCATGGTCAACGTGACCAATGGTGCCAACGTTTACGTGCGGCTTGCTACGTTCGAATTTTTCCTTAGCCATGGCAATTTCCTATATAGCTTAAAATTAAGAGTGAAAAGGGATAAAATCAGATGGTGCCCATGGGCAGATTTGAACTGCCGACCTCTCCCTTACCAAGGGAGTGCTCTACCCCTGAGCTACATGGGCCTAAAAAGTTTATTGGAGCGGGTGAAGGGAATCGAACCCTCACCGTAAGCTTGGAAGGCTTCTGCTCTACCATTGAGCTACACCCGCACTTATGCCCCAAACATCAATGTGGTGGTGGGAGAAGGATTCGAACCTTCGAAGCTCTCGCAACAGATTTACAGTCTGCCCCCTTTGACCGCTCGGGAATCCCACCAAAAGAGAACACGAATATAGCCGCTTTCGCAAATGCTCGTCAAGCAAAATTTTCAGGCCATTTTCTCGATTTCTGGCAACACAATATTTTTACAACAAATTCTGTATTACGCTTTTTTCAGCAAAATGATTTTTTCGTATTTTGCGCGCAACTGTTCTTCGCTTTCCGGGTTTTCCTCGTCAATCAGGATACAATCCACCGGGCACACCTGCTGGCATTGCGGTTCGTCGTAGTGGCCAACACACTGCGTGCACAGGTTTGGATCAATCTCATAGATTTCCTCTCCTTGCGAGATGGCATCATTGGGGCATTCCGGCTCGCACACGTCGCAGTTGATGCATTCGTCAGTAATAAAAAGAGACATTTTTTTCCTCTTCAGTGCTTTTCTAATTATCCAAAACCGAAGGCGCGGGATTATAGCACAAGCCGCTTTTCAGGTAGCCTGTTTTCAGTGCGGCAAATAGAAAATTTATCCTTTGAGAACAATTATTAAATGCAACTCACTCCGGCTCGTAGGCCAGCAGGGCATAGCGGCTCAAACCCGATCGGCCTTCCTTCCGCACGGCCAAATACTCCGGCAGTGGAGGAAATTCCCCCGCCTCTATATATACCCGCGCGCCGGCCTGCAAACGCGGCTGCAAACGCGTAAACAGCTGCGCCCATTCCTGCCAGGCAAAAGGCGGATCGAGAAACACCACGCTGAACTTCTCCTGCGCCGCAGCCAGATAATCCAACGCACCGCCCGTATGCACGCTCACTTTTTCAGGTAGCCCGAACTCGCGCACCTGCTGTTGCAAACTTGCCGCAGTACGGCGGTTGTGTTCCACCAGCACCACTTTGGCCGCATGGCGCGAAGCGGCTTCCAAGCCAAGCGCGCCGCTGCCGGCAAACAGATCGAGCACGGTTTGCCCCGCCAAATCCTGGCCGAGCCAGTTGAACAGGCGTTCGCGCACGCTGTCAGCAGTGGGGCGCAGGCCTTCCGCCGAGGCGAATTTGATTTTGCGCCCGCGGTGTTCGCCGCCGATGATGCGGACTTGGTTGCTGTGTTTGCTATTGTTTGGTGTTTTCATTTTGTTAGTTGCCGCTCTATAGTGAATTAAATTTAAACCAGTACAGCGTTGCCTCGCCTTGCCGTACTACCTGTACTGTCTGCGGCTTCGTCGCCTTCTCCTGATTTAAATTTAATCCACTATATTTTCAGGTAGCCTGTTGCTTGAAATGCCCGTGGCGCCCCTAATATGTATGCCACCTATCCACACCACAAGAGGAAAACCCAATATGATCAGCACCATCATTATCGGCTTCATCATCGGCGTGTTGGCCAAATTCCTGTATCCCGGCGCGCAACGGCTGGGCATCATCATGACCACGCTGCTGGGCATCGGCGGCTCGGTGGTGGCCAGCTGGGTCGGGCAGACGATGGGCTGGTATGCCATCGGCCAACCGGCAGGCTGGATTGCTTCCACGCTGGGCGCGATTGCCATTTTGGCAATTTTTGCCGGCCTGCGGAAATAAAGCCGCGTTGCTGGCAACCAAAAGCAGCCTCCACCAATCGGTTGGCAGGCTGCTTTTTATGTGCGCTTGTTTGCCAGCCTGACGAGACTACCTGAAAAACGGCCACGGCTGCCGACCATCCGCAACCCTTGTCTGAAGTTTTCAGGTAGCCTGATGGTGCAAACTTGGCTATCCGGTCAAAAGGCTACCTGAAAAATGTTTTGCCGTTTTCAGGTAGCCTTTCTGTTTCACCAACGGCTCATCCCTTCGGTGCAGGCGGCTCAATCTGCTCTTTCCAGCCGCATTCTTTCTGCGGGCACACTTTTTCCACACCCCAGCGTTTGGTGGTTTTGATGGTGAGCACCGGCCAGTGGCATTTCGGGCATTCTTCTGCGACGGGCGGGTTCCAGGTGGCGTAGTCGCAATCGGGGTAGGTGTTGCAGCTGTAAAACAGCTTGCCGTAGCGCGATTTGCGCTCTATCAGATGGCCTTTGCCGCATTTGGGGCAGCCCACGCCGGTGTCTTTCGGCTTTTCCAAGGGCTCGATGTGTTTGCACTTGGGATAGTTGGCGCAGCCGATGAATTTGCCGAAACGGCCTTTTTTATACACCAGCTGGCCGCCGCATTTGGGGCATTCGCGCCCTTCCACGATAGTGGGCTCTTCGGCGGCTTTGGCGGCTTCTTCGGCGGTTTCGTTGATATTGCGCGTGTAGTCGCAATCGGGGTAGCCGGAGCAGGCGATGAAGCGGCCGCGTTTGCCGAATTTGATTTGCAGCTTGTGTTGGCCGCATTTGGGGCAGGTTTCGTCCAGCTCTTCGGTGGTGATTTTGGCGCGCTCGATGCCGGCTTTCTCTTCAATCTGCTTGTGGAAGCCTTTCCAGAATTTGTCCATCACCGGAATCCACTGCCGCTTGCCGCTGGCGATGTCGTCAAGCTGGTCTTCCAGCTTGGCGGTGAAATCGTAATCCACATATTGGGTGAAGTGTTCGGTGAGGAATTTGTTGACGATTTCGCCGGTGTCGGTGGGCAGGAAGCGGCGCTGGTCCACGGTTACGTATTCGCGGTCTTTCAGCGTTTTGATGATGCTGGCGTAGGTGGAGGGGCGGCCGATGCCGAATTCTTCCAGCGCTTTCACCAGCGTGGCTTCGTTGAAGCGGGGCGGCGGCTGGGTGAAGTGCTGCTCGCCGTAGAGCTTGTCCACCGGCAGGGTTTCGCCGGATTCCAATTCGGGCAGCTTTTTGTTGTCTTCATCCTCGTCGTCTTCGTCGTGCCCTTCCTGATACACGCTCAAGAAGCCGGCAAACACCAGCACTTGGCCGGTGGCGCGGAACACGCCTTCGCCCACGCCGATGTCCACGGTGGTGGCATCAAACTTGGCTTCGGCCATCTGGCAGGCCATGGTGCGCTGCCAAATCATCTGGTAGAGCTTGAATTGGTCGGCGCTCAGGAAAGGCTTCACGCTTTCGGGCGTGCGATACACCGAGGTGGGGCGGATGGCTTCGTGCGCTTCCTGCGCGTTTTTCGATTTGGTGCGGTACATGCGCGGCGACTTGGGCAGGAAATCGGCGCCGATTTTGTTGTCGATATAGTGGCGGATTTCGGCCAGCGCGTCTTGCGACAGAGTAACGCTGTCGGTACGCATATAGGTGATCAAGCCCACCGAGCCTTGGCCTACGTCCACGCCTTCAAACAGCTGCTGCGCCGTGCGCATGGTGCGGTCGGTGGTGAAGCCGAGCTTGCGCACGGCATCTTGCTGCATGGTGGAGGTGGTATAGGGCGCGGCGGGCTTGCGGGTGGCCTTTTTCTTGGCCACTTCCAGCACCTGCGCCGGCTTGCCCTGCATGGCGGCCAACACTTCCGCTTGCGCGGCTTCGTTGCCTAAGGAGAATTGCTCCAGCTTATTGCCCTGCCAATGCGTGAGCTTGGCGCCGAATTTCTGGCGGCCTTTGTGGCTGTCTAAGTGCACGCTCCAGTATTCCTGCGTTTCAAAGGCGCGGATTTCGTTTTCGCGCTCGCAAATCAGGCGCAGGGCGGGGCTTTGCACGCGGCCGGCGCTCAGGCCGCGGCGGATTTTCTTCCACAGCAGCGGCGAGAGGTTGAAACCCACCAAATAATCCAGCGCGCGCCTGGCCTGCTGTGCGTCCACCAAATCCATATCCAGCTTGCGCGGCTGCTTCAGCGCTTCCTGCACGCCTTTTTTGGTCACTTCGTGGAACACCACGCGCTGGGTGCGCTCTTCCAGGTTTTTGATGCCGCGTTTGGATTTGAGGATTTCGTAAATATGCCAGGAAATGGCTTCGCCTTCGCGGTCCGGGTCGGTGGCCAGGTAGAGGGTGTCGGCTTCTTTGGCGGCGGCCACAATGGCGTCGATGTGTTTCTTGCTCTTGGCCGGCACTTCGTATTTCATGGCGAAATCGTGCTCGGGATCCACCGCGCCATTTTTCGGCACCAAATCGCGCACGTGGCCGAAGGAAGCCAACACTTCAAAATCGCTGCCCAAATATTTTTTAATCGATTTAATCTTGTTGGGAGACTCAACAATCAGCAGGTTTTTCGACATTATTTCCTCGCAAAAGACAGTTGTGGCAGCCGGCGGGCGGCCGAATTCCGTTGGCACCGCATCGAGCTTCGCAGCAGCTCACGTTTTCAGGTAGCCTTTATTCGTTCACGGCGTGCGGCAAACGTGCCGTACTCAATCAAAGGCTACCTGAAAAAGCCTTGAAGTTTTCAGGTAGCCTTATAGATGGTGTCGGCATGGCGTTTCTCAATTCATCACCGCCTGGCCGCGCAGCACGGCATTGGCCAAATCGTCACCGATGAGCATGGGCAGCTCGGATTTGTCTGCCCACAGCACCAACAGCGCCAGCACTTTCACATGCGCCTCGGTGAGCGGCTCTTCCGATTTGGCCGAGAGGTGCATCAGCGCCAGCAGCACAAATTCGCGCTGCTCGGCGGAAAGCGCGCCGTTCTGCATCAAAAAGTGCAGCAAACCCAAAGCCTGCGGCGGCACGGCTTCCAATTCCTCGGGCAGATACACGCGCATGGATTGCTCGCCCGCGCCGTGATGGCGCACCGCGCGGCTGCGCTCTTGCAGCACGTTCATAAATAATAGCGTATCACGAATTTCCTCATCCTGGAAACCCACCTCTTCGAGCAGGCTGCCGAGCACGTCGTTGGCGGGGCAGGCGTCGAAATCTTGGAAGTTCTCCAATAAAAAGGTAATTACGTCGATCATCATTTTCTTGTCCTATTCGGGGAAATGCGCTGGTAGCGGCCGCCGGCCAGCGGCGCCACTTCGCCGTGGATTTCCAGCAGGGTGAGCTCGGCATACACATCGGCGGCGGGGATGCCCAGGGCTTGCGCCAGGGTGTCGGGGTGGATGGCGTCGTAGCCCATGGCGCGCAGCAGCGGGGGTTCGGCTTGCGGCTCGTTTTCCAGCAGCCCGCTGCGTTCGTTCGGGCTACCTGAAAATTCGTTTTGCCCGTTTGGGCTGTGCGGGAAGCCGCTGCTTTCGTTTTTGCTGCGCGGAAACTCGCGTTGCTCGTTTTTGCTTCTCAGAAACTCACTCTGTTCGTTTTGGCGAAACTCGCTGCGCTCGTTTTCAGGTAGCCTTTGGGCGGCGGGTTTTGCTTTTGTCGGCGCGGCTTCTTGCAGCAGCGGGCACTCTTCCAAAATGTCGGCCAGGGTTTCGGTGAGCTTGGCGCCCTGCTTGATGAGCGCGTGGCAGCCTTTGCTGTGCGGGTTGTCGATGGAGCCGGGCACGGCGAACACGTCGCGCCCCATCTCCACTGCCAGCCGCGCGGTAATCAGCGAGCCGGATTCCAGCGCGGCCTCCACCACCAGCACGGCGGAGGAAAGCGCGGCAATCAGCCGGTTGCGGCGCGGGAAGTTGCCGGCCAGCGGGCGCGTGCCCAAGGGGAATTCCGACAAGATGCAGCCCGCTTCGGCAATGCGGTGCGCCAAACTTTTGTTGGCCACGGGATACACGCGGTCAATGCCCGTGCCCCACACCGCCACCGTGCCGCCGCTTTTGCGCAGCGCGCCTTCGTGGGCGGCGCTATCGATGCCGGCAGCCATGCCGGATACGGTAACGATGCCGGCCTCGGCCAGCGCTTCGCCAAACTCGCCGGCAATCCGCATGGCCTGCGGGGTGGCGTGGCGGCTGCCCACGATGGCCACCGCCGGCCGGTGCAGCCATTCGGTGCTGCCGCGCGCAAACAGCACGGGCGGCGGGGTGATGCCTTCGCCCAGCTGCGCGGGAAAATCTTTGTCGCAAGCGAACAATAAACGGCAGTTTTCCTGCTCCGCCCATTCCAGCGCGGCTTCGGCGGCGGCTTCCGCTTCGTGGCGGCGGTTGCGCCAGGCTTCCTGCGCCGGACGGGTGGGCAGGACGGCGGCTACTTCCTCTTCGGCTGCCCACACGGCGGCGGCCGAGCCGTAGTGGCGGCAGAGTTCGTAAAACGTTTCCGCACCGATGTGCGGCATCAGCGCGAGCCGGAGCCAGGCGGAACGTTCTGCGGTATTTTCCATGGGCGTTTTGCGTGTGTTTGAATGATTTTGGAAAGGGCGGTTTGGCGGCTGCCGACGGGTATCAAGCATTTTCCAAGCCAAGAATCGGGAAAGGCACGCAATGGATTGTGTTGAATGGATAATCTGCCATTTTTGCACCTATTCCGCCTGCGGTTCGGCAGGGCAGTTTGGCGAGGCAGTCTGGCGTTTCGCCATTTGGCTGAAGCCGTTCTTCCTTCCCGCAAGGCGGCAAGCCGCAGGCGGCCAAACAATATGGCAAAGCGGGGCAGCGCGGTAGGAAGGAAGAAGGGCTTTGGCTATAATGCGGCTTTTGCATTGCCAAGGCTGTGTGCTATGTCGCTCAAAACCGTGAAGAAATCCCTGCTGGTGCCGCATTCGGCCGAGCAGATGTTCGAGCTGGTGGACAAGGCGGAGGATTATCCGCAGTTTCTGCCGTGGTACAGCCGCACCGAAATCATCGAGCGCAGCGGCAACGAACTGAAAGCGCGGCTGTTTATGGACTATATGGGCGTGCGCCAATCCTTCGCCACGCACAACCGCAACATCCCTGGCCGCGAAATCCGCATGACGCTCTTGGAAGGCCCCTTCAAAAGCCTGAACGGAACTTGGCACTTCCTGCCGCTGGGCGACGATGCCTGCAAGGTGGAATTCGAGCTGCACTACGAATTTTCCAGCCGCATGCTTTCCGCGCTCATCAGCCCCGTGTTCAGCCACATCAGCGGTACGCTGGTGGACGCTTTCGTGAAAGAGGCAGGCCGCCGCTATGCCTAGCGATACCCCGCTCCATATCGAAGTGGCCTATGCCGAGCCGGGCAAACAATGCCTGTTGGCTTTTCAGGTAGCCTGCGGCACCACCGCGCGGCAGGCCGTGCTGCAATCTGCCTTGCCAACCGAATTTCCACACGTTGATTTTGCCGCCGCGCCCATCGGCATCTTCGGCAAAAAAGTGAAAGACAACACCCCGCTGCGCGAAGGTGACCGCGTGGAAGTGTACCGCGCCCTGCTCATCGACCCGAAAGAAAACCGCCGCCGCAAAGCCGCCGCCAAACAGAAAAAAGAGGCTACCTGAAAGCCCTGGCAGCCTTATCCACTTTCCCATGTCCACATCCCCCTTCCACCTCAACCCCCAGCAGCTCGAAGCCGTGCATTATCTCGGCGGCCCCCTGTTTGTGCTGGCCGGGGCAGGCAGCGGCAAAACCCGCGTGATTACTGAAAAAATCGCCCACCTCATCCGCGAAGTGGGCTACGCCCCGCACAACATCGCCGCCATCACCTTCACCAATAAAGCCGCCGCCGAAATGCAGGAGCGCACCGCCGCCATGCTCGGCAGCCGCCAAACCCGCGGGCTTACCGTCTGCACCTTCCACTCGCTGGGCATGCGCCTCTTGCGCGAAGAAGCCCAATACATCGGCTACAAACAAAACTTCTCCGTGTTCGACGGCTCCGACAGCGGCAAAATCATCGCCGAGCTGCTCGGCAGCAGTGGCCGCGACGCCGTCTTCCGTGCCCAGCACAAAATTTCCCTGTGGAAAAACGACCTGCTCACCCCCGAGCAAGCCTTTCAGGTAGCCTCCAACGAATGGGAACGCCAAACCGCCCGGCTCTACGCAGGCTATCAGGAAACCCTGCACAGCTACCAAGCCGTCGATTTCGACGACCTCATCCTCCTGCCCACCCGCCTGCTGCAAAACGAAGCCGGCATCCGAATCAAATGGCAGATGCGCCTGCTGCACCTTTTGGTGGACGAATGCCAGGACACCAACACCTGCCAATACACCCTCATGAAGCTGCTCACCGGTGCCGAAGGCCGCTTCACCGCCGTGGGCGACGACGACCAAAGCATCTACGCCTGGCGCGGCGCCAACATGGAAAACCTCCGCCTGCTCCAGCAAGACTACCCCGCCCTCAAAATCATCAAGCTCGAGCAAAACTACCGCTCCTCCGCCCGCATCCTGCGCGTGGCCAACCAAGTTATCGCCAACAACCCCAAACTCTTCCCCAAAACCCTCTGGAGCCAATACGGCGAAGGCGAGCCCGTGCGCATCATCGCCTGCCAAAACGAACAACACGAAGCCGAATACGCCGCCGGCAGCATCATCCGCCGGCGCAACCAAAGCGGCGGCAGCCTCAACTACGCCGACTTCGCCATCCTCTACCGCAGCAACCACCAAGCCCGCCTGTTTGAAGAAGCCCTGCGCAGCGCCCACATCCCCTACCGAATCTCCGGCGGCCAAAGCTTCTTCGAAAAAGCCGAAATCAAAGATATCCTCGCCTACCTGCGCCTCCTGGCCAACCCCGACGACGACCCCGCCTTCCTGCGCGCCGCCACCACGCCCAAACGCGGCATCGGCGACGCCACCCTCAGCAGCCTCAACCGCTACGCTGCCGAAGCCTCCTGCAGCCTCTACGCCGCCGCCAACACCGCCGAAGCCCTAGCCCGGCTTCCCGCCGCCGGCCGCGAAGCCCTGCGCCAGTTCACTGCCCTCATGCAAAGCTACCAAAGCCGCGCCCAAAGCGAGCCCGCCGGCAGCCTCATCCAAGAGCTCCTGGCCGACATCCGCTACGAAACCTACCTGCTCGAACACGAAGAAGGCAAAAGCGGCGAAATCAAATGGCGCAACGTGCAAGATTTATGCGCCTGGCTGGCCAGAAAAGGCGAACAAGACGGCAAAACCCTGATCGAACTCTCCCAAACCATCGCCCTGATGAACCTGCTCGACAGCCGCAGCAAAGAAGAAACCGACACCGTAACCCTCTCCACCCTGCACGCCTCCAAAGGCCTCGAATACCCCCACGTTATCCTCGCCGGCTGCGAAGAAGGCCTCTTCCCCCACGCCGACAGCGTAGAAGAAGGCAACCTCGACGAAGAACGCCGCCTCATGTATGTCGGCATCACCCGCGCCAAACACAGCCTCACCCTCACCCACTGCGTCAAACGCCGCCGCCAAGGCGGCTGGCAATTCCCCGAGCCCAGCCGCTTTATCGGCGAAATGCCCCCGGCCGACCTCAAAATCCTCGGGCGCAAAGGCGGCGAGCCCATCGTGAGCCACGAAGAAGGCAAAGCCAACCTGCGCAGCATGCTCGACATGCTCAACGCCAAAATCGGGCAGGACAAAAGCTGAAAGGCTACCTGAAAAATCAGCCAGCGAATGAACGCAAGCATTGCCTAAGCCTGAACCAACCCTCTCCCACGGGAGAGGGAATGTTTTTTCAGGTAGCCCTCCCTCCCCCATCATTCACCAGTAAACAAGCACCCCTATCCCGTCCATTTTTCCCCATTCCTCCCCGCCAGCCCGCCCTCTCCGGCGCGGCAGGCATACCTTGGCCGGCCCCTCCCCGCCCGCCTTATCATTCAATTTCAACAACCCTTTATTTCCACTTAAAATTTTCCCAAGGCAAAATCCGTATCCTTGCGTAAAAAACTGCTAGAATGCGCAAGCAACATTAGTTGTTATGCCATGCTTTCATTAACCTAGAATTGAAGGAGTAGCAAATGGAAAACAAACTCGGCTTCAAACCAATACCGATGGCGGTGGCCGTGGCGCTTACGCTGTTGATTTGGTTTGTCATTCCCGTGCCGCAGGGCGTTACCCCCAACGCTTGGCACCTGCTGGCGCTGTTTGTGGGCGTGATTGCCGCCATCATCGGCAAAGCCATGCCCATCGGCGCGCTGTCCATCATCGCCATCATGCTGGTGGCCATCACCAAAGTCACCGTGCCCGAGCTTGATCCCGAAGGCAACCCGGTGAAAAACCCGGCCACCGTGGCCATTAAAGACGCCTTGAGCTCGTTTGGCGACCCGCTGATTTGGCTCATCGGTATCTCCATTATGATTTCGCGCGGCATCCTGAAAACCGGGCTGGGCGCACGCATCGGCTACTACTTTATCTCCTTGTTCGGTAAGAAAACGCTGGGTATCGGCTACAGCTTGGCCATTTCCGAGCTGATTCTCGCTCCGGTAACGCCCAGTAATACTGCGCGCGGCGGCGGCATCATCCACCCGATTATGAAATCCATTGCGGGCAGCTTCGATTCCGACCCGGAAAAAGGCACGCAGGGCCGCATCGGTAAATACCTGGCCTTGGTAAACTACCACAGCAACCCGATTACCTCTGCCATGTTCATCACCGCCACCGCGCCCAACCCACTGATCGTGGATCTGATTGCCAAAGCCACCAACTCCGATATCCATCTGAGCTGGGCCACTTGGGCCATTGCCATGTTTGTGCCCGGCTTGGCGGCCATGTTCCTGATGCCCCTGGTGCTGTATTTCTTCTTCCCGCCCGAAATCAAGGAAACCCCGAACGCCTCCCAGTTTGCCAAAGACAAACTGCAAGAGCTGGGCCCGATGAACCGCGGCGAAAAAATCATGCTCGCCATTTTTGCCGTGCTGCTGCTGCTGTGGGCAGGCATTCCGGCCATGATTTTCGGCAAAGCCTACGCCGTGAACGCCACCACCACCGCCTTCCTCGGCCTCTCCCTGCTGCTGCTCACTGGCGTGCTCACCTGGCAGGACATCCTGACTGAAAAAGGCGCGTGGGACACCGTTACCTGGTTCTCCGCCTTGGTGATGATGGCCTCCTTCCTCAACAAGCTCGGCCTGATTGCCTGGCTCTCCAAAATGCTCGAAACCGGCATTGGCGGCATGGGCATGGGCTGGGTAGGCGCCGTTACCCTGCTGCTCTTGGCCTACATGTATGCGCACTACATCTTCGCCAGCACCACCGCGCACATCACCGCCATGCTTGCCGCCTTCTACGCCGCCGGCCTGGCCCTGGGCGCGCCGCCCATACTGTACGCCCTGCTCCTGGCCTGCTCTTCCAGCATCATGATGACCCTCACCCACTACGCCACCGGCACTTCGCCCGTGATCTTCGGCTCCGGCTACACCACCCTGGGCGAATGGTGGAAAGCCGGCTTCATCATGAGCGTGGTGAACCTCGCCGTGTTTGTGGTAATCGGCGGCATCTGGTGGAAAGTGATGGGCTACTGGTAAACCCCAGGCTGAATGCCATTGCTGCTTAGGCAGATAAAAGGCTACCTGAAAACGCAGCGCAGTGAAGTTTCTGCGAAGCTAAAATTTTCAGGTAGCCTTTCTGTATTCCATATCCGGCTTTGCGGCACGGAACCCATCACCAAGCACAGCTTCGGCCTGCCGCCCTCCCGCAGAGGGGAAAATATAGTGGATTAACAAAAATCGGGACAAGGCGGCGAGCCAAGCCGTACCGGTTTTTGTTCATCCACTCTGCGTTTCAGGTAGCCCGAAACCTTAGCACCCTGCTTCATTTCATATCGGCGGGTTTCCTCTCTGCCATTCGCTTGGTTTGATGAACGGATATAGCGAATCAAATTGGCTTTCGATACAAGGCAGCGAGCCGCAGACAGTACAGGGGTACGGCAAGGTGAGCTAACGCCGTAGCGAAAGTTAAGTTGGTTCGCTATAGCGTTTGCGACACAAGATGTTGCCCAAGCTTGAAGGCGCAACCAAGGCTACCTGAAAACGGATTAGCCCAACCCGTTTGCATCAACACATCACTTTTCAGGTAGCCTCATCCTTCCTACATCCATACTGTTTGCACACGCCGCAAAAGCAAAAAAGGCTGCCTGAAAACGAGCTTCGCAAGTTTCTGCGCAGCTAAAAATATTTCAGGTAGCCTTTTCTTTGCGGCCGGGTTACAGCCAAACTGCCCTATCGCTTAGCGGACCACATTCTTGGCCGCCAGCTCGGCGCGCAGTTTTTTGGTTACTGCCATCATCACTTCGAGCTGTTCCAGCGTTTCTTTCCAGCCGCGTGTTTTCAGGCCGCAGTCGGGGTTCACCCACAGGCGTTCCACCGGCACCACTTCCATCGCTTTGCGCAGCAGGCGTTCCACTTCAGCTTCGGTGGGCACGCGCGGGCTGTGGATGTCATACACGCCCGGACCGATGTCGTTCGGGTATTTGAAATCGCCGAACGCGGTCAGCAATTCCATGTCGGAACGCGAAGTTTCGATGGTAATCACGTCGGCATCCATGCTGGCAATGGCGGGCAGGATGTCGTTGAACTCGGAGTAGCACATATGGGTGTGGATTTGGGTGCTGTCGGCCGCGCCAGTGCTTGCAAGGCGGAAGGCTTCGCAGGCCCAGGCCAGGTATTCGTCCCATTGCGCACGTTTCAACGGCATGGCTTCGCGGATGGCGGGCTCGTCGATCTGAATCACTTTGATGCCGGCTTTTTCCAAATCCAGCACTTCATCGTTCAGCGCCAGCGCAATCTGCTTGGCCACCACGCTCAGCGGCACATCGTCGCGCACAAACGACCATTTGAACATGGTTACCGGGCCGGTGAGCATGCCTTTCATCGGGCGCTTGGTGAGGCTTTGCGCGTAGGTGGACCAATACACGGTCATCGGGTTGGGGCGGGACACGTCGCCGAAAATAATCGGCGGTTTCACGCAGCGGCTGCCGTAGCTCTGCACCCAGCCGAACTGGCTGAAGCAGTAGCCGGCGAGCTGCTCGCCGAAGTATTCCACCATGTCGTTGCGCTCGGCTTCGCCGTGCACGGGCACATCCAGCTCCAGTTTCTCTTGGATTTCCACGCAGTAGGCGATTTCTTTCTTCATCGCGGCATCGTAATCGGCAGCGGAGAGCTCGCCTTTTTTAAACGCGGCGCGCGCCTGGCGGATTTCGGTGGTTTGCGGGAAAGAGCCGATGGTGGTGGTGGGCAGCACGGGCAGCTTCATCCATTCCTGCTGCGCCTTGATGCGCACGGCAAACGGCGATTTGCGCTGGTCGGCGCCTTTGGGCAGCTCGGCCACGCGCTTCTGCACGGCGGCATTGTGGATTTTCTTGTTGGTGGCGCGGTCGGCGGCGGCGGCATCGGATTCGGCCAAGGCTGCCTGCACGGCGGCTTTGCCGTGTGCCAGCGCCTGTTTCACCACGCCCAGTTCCACCAGTTTCTGCGCGGCAAAAGCCATCCACGATTTGATTTCGGCATCCAGCTTTTCTTCCACGGCCAAATCCTGCGGGCTGTGCAAGAGCGAGCAGCTCGGGGCAATCCACAAATTGTTGCCAAACTTGGCTTTCACCGGCTCGAGCGTGTCGATGACCTTGCTCAGGTTGGCGCGCCACACGTTGCGGCCGTCAATCAGGCCCACAGACAGCACGCGGTTGTCCGGCCAGCCTTCGGCAAACACGGCCAGCTGCTCGGGCGCACGCACGCAGTCGATGTGCACACCGTGCACGGGCAGGGATTTGAGCAGGTTCAAATGTTCGGCCACAGAAGCGAAATACGTGCCGATCACAATGCGCACGCCGGTGTTGGCCAGCTCTTTATACACAGGCTCAAACGCGCCCAGCCAATGTTGGTCGGCTTCAGCGGCCAAAATCGGCTCGTCGATCTGAATCCAATCCACGCCTTCAGCAGCCAGCTCGCGCAACAGCTGCGCATAAGCGGGCAGCAGCTTGGGCAGCAGCAGGTCTTTGATGCGGCAGGAAATGCCTTCTTTTTTCTTGCCCAACCAAGCCAAGGTAACCGGGCCCACCAGCGTGGGCTTGATGTCGTAGCCCTGCGCTTTGGCTTCTTTGATTTGTGCAATCAGGTTTTTGGCGTTTACCTTAAATTCGGTGTCGGCCGACCATTCGGGCACGATGAAGTGGTAGTTGGTGTCGAACCACTTGGTCATTTCCATAGCAAACTGGGTGGCATTGCCGCGCGCCAGTTGGAAATATTCGGGCAGGGTCAGATTGGCTGCGTCGAAGCCGAAGCGCGTGGGGATACCGCCCAAAGTGCAGAGCAGATCCAGCACGTGGTCGTAGAAAGAAAAATCGCCCACCGGCAGCAAATCGGCGCCGGCGGCTTTCTGTGCGGCCCAGTTGGCACGGCGGATGTCGGCAGCCACTTGTTGTAGCTCGGCCTCGGATTTCGCGCCTTTCCAAAAGGCTTCAACGGCAAATTTCAGCTCGCGCTTGGCGCCGATGCGCGGGTAGCCGGAAAGATGTACGGTGTTCATCACAACTCCTTCTAATGGTTTGCAAAACGGAAAATGTTTAGGAAACGAGTAAAATTTCTCAGGGGGCGAGTTTGCGGCAGGGCGCGGCAAGATGCAAGCGATAAATTTGCCGGACTGCATGAATAAATTTCATATAACCTGCATTTCCAGCCGCTTAGCCACTATTGAAAATTTTAGATTACCCATTATGCATCAAAGCACTAAATTACACAAAGCCATTTTCGTTTAGCACATGCCGTTGCCGCCCAATCGGTTTTATAAATATTTTTTTAATAGATAGAAGGAAAAAATCTAAGACAGCAGAGCGGCGGATTGATTTTTCAGGTAGCCTCTTCGCCTGTTTGAGGCTACCTGAAAAAATACGGCGAGCCCGTTTGCCCGCTCCACGCAAGGAAAGCGCTGCAACAGCCCGCCCGCGCCGGCAAAATAATGCTGGCAAAAACGTCGGAAATCCAGTATAGTTCGCACTCTTGAACCGGAAGCGTGGCAGAGCGGTTTAATGCAGCGGTCTTGAAAACCGTCGTGGGTTAGGCCCACCGTGAGTTCGAATCTCACCGCTTCCGCCAAATTGAAAAAACCCTTCGTTTCGAAACGAAGGGTTTTTGTTTGCCCACCCTATTTTAAGGCTACCTGAAAACTATTTTTCAGGTAGCCTTTTCACATTCTCAAGCAACATAGAACCCTCCTGTGAAACCAAGCATGGCGTATTTGGCGCAGATGGTTGGGTTGCGCCTTTCTCTGCTGGCGCAGCCGAACGGAGCGCGGTTTTTCGGGGAACAAGGGCTTGCATGTTCGAAGCGGCGCAGCCACAAGTTGCGAGCCCGCCCGAAAAATTGCGCGGAGTGAGGGAAGTTTGGCGAAGCCAACCCTGTGCCCGCAGTCGTCTTTCTTTTGCCTACTTTTCTTTGACGAAGCAAAGAAAAGTAGGTGCCCGCGCCGGCATGAGGCGCAAGGGTGAACAAAGCAAAACCGATAACGGCTACCTGAAATTGATATCAGCCTGAAACTCAACTTAATCCTGCGTGAGCAGAAAGCATTCGCCCAGTTTTGTAGGCAATTCTGTTTTCGGCAGACCTATTTTTCAGGTAGCCTTTCTGCCTCTATCCGTCCAGCCCCTGTTGTACCATCTCGGCGGCGCGCAATACGGCGCGGGCTTTGTTTTGCGTTTCCTGCCACTCGGCTTCTTCTTCGGAATCGGCCACGATGCCGCCGCCACTTTGCACGTAGAGCGTGCCGTTTTTAATCACGGCGGTGCGGATGGCGATGGCTAAATCCATGTCTTGATTGAAGCTCCAGTTGCCCACGGCGCCGCCGTAGATGCAGCGTTTGGCGGGCTCGAGCTCTTCGATGATTTCCAGCGCGCGCATTTTGGGGGCGCCGGAAAGCGTACCTGCAGGGAAGGTGGCGACGAGGATTTCCATATTGCCCACGCCGGGCTTGAGCTCGCCTTCCACGTTGGACACGATGTGCATCACGTGCGAATAGCGCTCGATCACCATTTTATCGGTTACTTTCACGCTGCCGGTTTGGCTGATGCGCCCCACGTCGTTGCGGCCGAGGTCGATGAGCATAACGTGTTCGGCGGTTTCTTTTTCGTCGGCCAAAAGCTCGGCGGCGTGGGCGGCGTCTTCGGCGGGGGTGGCGCCGCGCAGGCGGGTGCCGGCGATGGGGCGCACGGTAACGCTGTTTTGCTCGCGCCGCACGAGGATTTCAGGCGAGGAGCCGACCACGTGGAAATCGCCGAAGTCGTAGTAAAACAGATAGGGCGAGGGGTTGAGCGTGCGCAGGGCGCGGTAGAGGCTGAGGGGCTTGTCGGCGAAGGGCAGGCTCATGCGCTGGCTGGGCACCACCTGCATGCAGTCGCCGTCTAAAATATATTGGCGGATGCGGCGCACGTATTCTTTATAGCGCGCTTCGCCGGTTTCGTGCTGCGGCCGGGTGGGCGAGCTGCCGAGGGAGAGCGGCAGGGCCACGCTTTGGCGCAGCTGCTCGCGCAACTCTTCCAGGCGCGCGCGGGCTTTCAGGTAGCCTGCTTCGTCTTCGGCGGGGTCCGCATACACGATGAGGTGGATTTTGCCGCTGAGGTTGTCTACCACGGCGAGCTCTTCGGAGAGCATGAGCAGGATGTCGGGCGTGCCGACGGGGTCGGCTTTCGCAGGCTGTTTGAGGCGGTGGGCGATGTGCTCGAAGTGGTAGATGGTTTCGTAGCCGAAGTAGCCCACCAGGCCGCCGATAAAACGCGGCAGGCCGGGGATTTCGGGCACTTGGTAGCGGGCGTGGAACTGCTCGATGAAGGGCAGCGGGTTGCCGTCGTGTTGTTCGACAATCCGGCCGTTTTCATACACATCCACATGGCGGCCGCTGGCTTGCAGATAGGTGCGGCAGGGCAGGCCGATAAAGGAATAGCGGCCGAAACGCTCGCCGCCCACCACGGATTCGAGCAGGTAGCTGAAGGGGCGGTTGGCAAGCTTGAGGTAGATCGAGAGCGGGGTGTCCAAATCGGCCAGCAGCTCTTGCACCAGCGGGATGCGGTTGTAGCCGGCGGCGGCTTGTTTGCGGAATTGTTGCAGGGTGATCATGGTGTTTGGGAATTGGGATAGGTGGAAGGCTACCTGAAAAATTGAAGGCTACCTGAAAAATCACACAAAAGGCTACCTGAAAACCTTGTGCCAAGCATTTTCAGGTAGCCTTTATCACGCGCTTACTCTTCGGGCTGTTCGCCGTCGGTTTCGTCGCGCTGGCCTTCGGTGATCTCGATATTGATGCCGACTTCCTGGCGGATTTTCGCTTCGATTTCGGCGGCCACTTCGGGGTTTTCTTTCAGCCACACGCGCACGTTGTCTTTGCCTTGGCCGATTTTGTCGCCGTTGTAGCTATACCATGCGCCGGATTTTTTGATGATGCCGATTTTGTCACCCCAGTCGATCAGCTCACCTTCGCGGCTCACGCCTTCGCCGTAGAGAATATCGAACTCGGCTTGGCGGAACGGCGGGGCAACCTTGTTTTTAATCACTTTCACGCGGGTTTCGTTGCCCAGGATGTCGTCACCCTTTTTAATCTGGCCGATGCGGCGGATGTCGAGGCGCACGGAAGCGTAGAACTTGAGCGCGTTGCCGCCGGTGGTGGTTTCCGGGCTGCCGAACATCACGCCGATCTTCATGCGGATTTGGTTGATGAACACCACCAAGGTGTTGGTTTTCTTAATGTGGCCGGTGAGCTTGCGCAAGGCCTGGCTCATCAGGCGGGCTTGCAGGCCCACGTGGCTATCGCCCATCTCGCCTTCGATTTCCGCCTTGGGCACCAGCGCCGCCACGGAATCGATCACCACCATGTCCACGCCGCCGGAGCGCACCAGCATATCGCAGATTTCCAGCGCCTGCTCGCCCGTGTCCGGCTGCGACACCATCAGCTCTTCCACCTTCACGCCCAGCTTGCGCGCGTAAATCGGGTCGAAGGCGTTTTCCGCGTCGATAAAGGCGCACACGCCGCCGTTTTTCTGGCACTGTGCGATGGTTTCCAAACACAGCGTGGTTTTGCCGGAAGACTCGGGGCCGAAGATTTCCACAATGCGCCCGCGCGGCAAACCGCCCACGCCCAGCGCCAAATCCACGCCCAGCGAACCGGTGGACACCACTTCCAAGTTTTCATCCTGGTGGCTGCCATCCATCTTCATGATGGCGCCTTTGCCGAAATTCTTTTCAATCTGCGCCAGCGCCGCAGCCAGCGCCTTGGCCTTGGATTCTGCCGGCGACAGGTCTTTATCTGCCTTGCTCTTTGCTTCTGCCATAATCATTCCCTAATATCTGAAGTGTGAATAAATCGGGCGGATTATCGCACAAAGCACCGCCGCTGTGTTCGCCTTGCCGCCGCCGAAACTTGAGCGCCCCGCCCGATGCTGGCAATATAGCGCTATTTTCACACCCGCACCGAATATGAGCACCTCCAATCCCCAACAAGCACACCCGCGCAGCATCAAATCCTTCGTGCTGCGCCAAGGCCACATGACCCCCGCCCAACAGCGCGCCATCGACGAAAACTGGCCGCGCTTCGGCCTCGACTTCCAAAACGCGCCCCTCGATTTAAACGCCGCCTTCGGCCGCGCAGCCCCCAAAATCCTCGAAATCGGCTTCGGCATGGGCACCGCCACCGCCGAAATCGCCCAAAGGCTACCTGAAAAAGACTTCCTCGCCATCGACGTGCACGGCCCCGGCGTGGGCAATTTGTGCAAACTCATTGCCGAGCAGGGCATCGCCAACATCGGCGTGATGCGGCACGACGCCGTGGAAGTGGTGGAAACCATGCTGGCCGAAGGCAGCCTGGCCGGCATCCACATCTTCTTCCCCGACCCCTGGCACAAAAAACGCCACCACAAACGCCGCCTCATCCAGCCCCCCTTCGTGGCCAAACTGCTGCCCAAGCTCCAAAGCGGCGGCTATCTGCACCTGGCAACCGATTGGGAAGAATACGCCGCCCAAATGCTCGAAGTGCTCGGCAGCTTCCCCGAGCTGCAAAACACTGCCGAAACCTACGCCCCCACCCCCGCCTACCGCCCCGAAACCAAATTCGAAGCCCGTGGCAAACGCCTCGGCCACGGCGTGTGGGACCTGGTGTTCACCAAACGCTGACAAACCGACACGCACACATCCAACGATTACCCCCGGACAAACCCAAAGCTTGCCCGGGCTTCAAACCGTGTTTTTTGTTCACCCGAAAGGAGATACACCATGAAACCGATTTACCTCGCCGCCCTCCTGCTCGCCGCCTGCGCCGCGCACCCCGCCGATTCCGCAGCCAACGCGCCCGCTCCCGCTCCCGCTCCCGCCGCGCAGGCCGAGCAGCCGCCGCTGGCCGGCCAATGGCGCATCACCCGCATCGGACAAACCCGCCCCGCCCCCCGCAGCCTGCTGCGCTTCAACCCCGAAGCCCAACGCTTCAACGCCAACGTCGGCTGCAACACCTTGGGCGGCAGCTACCGCCAACAAGGCCATGCCCTGAACTTCGGCGAAACCGTTACCACCCTGATGGGCTGCCCGCAAGCCATCCATCTGCAAGAGCGCCGGCTTGCCGAAAACGTGCTGCCCAACGTGGCCGCCTACCGCCTCGCCAACGGCCGGCTGGAGCTGCTCGACAGCGCCAACCGCGTCTTGCTGCAAGCCGTGCCCACACGTTAGCCTGCCAAGTGTGATCGGCCGATAAAAAGGCTACCTGAAAATGAGCAACGCGGATTTCTGCGAATCCAAAATTTTCAGGTAGCCTTTTGCCGTGCCGCGTGCAGGCCGTGCATCCATACCCGGCCTGCCGAAAATTTTTCAGGTAGCCCCAAAGGCTACCTGAAAACTTGAACGCAAGCGAAACCCAAACGCCTCAATCTCCCCCGTTCACCACCCCGCCCACAAAAGCCTCGGTCTTATCCTTGAGCAGGAAGCGGGCGGAGGGGTCGGCGGCTTCTTCGGCGGTGAGCGCGAGCGGCGCGGAGCAGTCGGCGCGCACGATGATTTCGGGCATGGAAACAATGCGCCACAGCGAAGTGAAGAGGCTGGTGTTGCCCGCATAGGCGGGGCCGATGCTGCGTTTGCCCGCCGCATCGCAATAGCGCAGCGCCACGGCCACGGCGGGCAAGCCGCTATCAAGCGCAGATTGGAACAGCGCGGCCTTAAACGGCAGGGTGCCCGTGCCTTCCGAGGCTTTGGTTTCGGGGAAGAACGACACGCTGTGCCCCGCCGTGAGCGAGCGCACGATGGCTTCGTTTACCGGCGCCACGTCGTTGCGGCTGTTGCGGTTGATAAACACCGCGCCGGTGCGCGCCACCACGGCGCCGATAATCGGCCAGGAGCGGATTTCGCGCTTGGCGATAAACACGGTGGGATACATGGCCATCAAAATCATCGGGTCGAGCCAGGAAACGTGGTTGGCCGCGCCGAGAAACACGAGCGGAAACGGCGGGTTGGCCGGGTTGGCTTCAATGCGGATGTGCAACACTTTCAGCATGCTGCGCGCGAGCCGCTGCATCACGTCTTTGCTGTGCTGGTTGTATTCGCGCAGGCGAAACAGGCTCACGGCGGTGAGGAAAAACCAGCACAGCAGGTGCAGCAGGCGGAAGAGGCGGGTGAAGAGGGAAGTGGGTTGTGTGTTCATCATTATTGGTGTAGGAAGTGGCAAAAGGCTACCTGAAAAATCAGGCTACCTGAAAACATTTCAGCGCTGGCACTGCGGGCAATAAAAACTACTGCGCTGGCCGAGCACCTGCCGCGCAATCGGCGTGCCGCACGCCCGGCAGGGCTCGCCTTCGCGGCCGTACACATTATATTGCTGCTGGAAATAGCCGCTTTGGCCGTCGCTGTGTAGGAAATCGCGCAGGCTGCTGCCGCCGGCTTCCAGCGCCCGTTGCAGCACGCTGCGGATTTCGGCCACTAGGCGGCGGCACTCCTCAGCGGAAACGCGGTCGGCGCGGCGCGTGGGCAGGATGCCGGCGGCAAACAGCGCTTCGTTGGCATAAATATTGCCCACGCCCACCACGATTTTGTTGTCCATCAGCGCGGTTTTCACGGCGCTTTTGCGGCGCGAGAGCGCGGTTTTCAGGTAGCCTGCGGTGAATTCGTCTTGCAGCGGCTCGGGGCCCAGGTGCTGCAACAGCGGATGTTGCTCGGCAGCGCCGGCAAACCACAGCACGGCGCCGAAACGGCGCGGGTCGCGCAGGCGCAGCACGGTGTGGTCGGCGGTGATGATGTCGAGGTGGTCGTGTTTTTCCGGCGGCGGCGCGCTGCCATCCGGATACACGCGCAGGCTGCCCGACATGCCCAAATGCAGCAGCATCACGCCGTGGGCAAACTCAAACAGCAAATACTTGGCGCGGCGGCGGATGTGCACAATGCGGCTGCCGGCAAGCTGCTGCGCCAAATCGGGCGGCACCGGCCAGCGCAGCTTGGGCTGGCGCACCACCACTTCGGCCACGGTTTTGCCCTGCATATAGGGCTGGATGCCGCGGCGGGTGGTTTCAACTTCGGGCAATTCGGGCATGGCGGGATGGGTGGAAATGGGCGGGAGGGGAAGTTTAGACCGTTTGCGCGGTTTAGGCTACCTGAAACGATGTCTCAGAGAAGCTAAAGCGTCAGCTTCAACGCAGTTAAATAAGGCTTGGAAATTTTTCAGGTAGCTCCTGCTTGCGTCGAAGGCTACCTGAAAACAATCCACTGAAACTACTGCCGCTGCTGCGCCGCCTGCTGCTGCCGCCATTTGGCGCGGTGCTCGGGCTCGTAGGCGAGGTTCATGATGGTTAGCCCGGCCATGCCGCCGTTTGCTTCGGCGGGCACAACGAAGGCAAACAAATCGCCGCGTTTAAACTGCCGCGTGCCCGTCTCGTCCACAGCCTTCTGCCGCTCCTCGGCTGTGGAGAACATCCCGCTGTTTAAAATGGCAAACTCCTGCTCCGTGAGCCGCGGATACGGCGCAAAGCCGATCTCCTCCAAATCGCGCGCAAAAGCGGCAACATCATTGTCGGCACGCAGCAGCACCAACATTTGCAGCACCTTGCTGTCGCCGTCGAACACCAAAGATTGCTGCGCGGCATGGCCGCGGATTTCGCGCTGATACACTTCAATCGCGCCGGAATCGCCGGCAAGCATCCGATTGCCGAAACGCATATAGCCGCCGTTGAACCGCTGCAAATCGGGATACCGCTCCTTCGCCTGCTCCAGCGTGGTTTTGCCCACCGCCACATTTTGCAGAATCGGTGCAGACAGCGCGGCCGGCGCGCCGCTTTGTTCGGTAGGCACAGAATCTGCCGAGCCCCCGTTTGTATTCATCTCGCAGGCACACAGCCCCGCCAACAGCGGCAGCAGCAGGGCGATTTTGATTTTGGCGGCAACAGTCATGGCAATCCTTGCAATGGGTATCCATCGAAGCCGCCACCATACAAGATAAAGCCCGGCGGGGCAACGTTGCCGCGCAGGCTCAGCTTCCGAAAGCACGGCACCATTTTTCAGGTAGCCTTTAGCGCGGCAAGAGGCTACCTGAAAAAATATCCGGCAACCCACCCAACGCGGTAAAATCCCCGTTTTGCACGCCGCCCCCTTCACTATGCACCTCATCCTCGCCCCCATGCAGGGCCTGCTCGACCCCGTTATGCGCCACCTCCTCACCCGCATCGGCGGCTACAACGAATGCGTTACCGAATTCGTGCGCATCACCCACACCCTCCACTCCCGCGCCACCTGGCGGCGCCACATGCCCGAAATCGACCACGATTGCCGCACCCCCGCCGGCACCCCCTGCACCCTCCAGCTCCTCGGCAGCGACCCCGAAAACATGGCCGCCAACGCCTGCGCCGCCGCAGCCGCCGGCGCCCGCAAAATCGACCTCAACTTCGGCTGCCCCGCCCCCACCGTAAACAAACATCAAGGCGGCGCCATCCTCCTGCGCGAGCTCGAACGCATCCGCCAAATCGTCTCCACCGTGCGCCAAAGGCTACCTGAAAACATCCCCCTCACCACCAAAATGCGCCTTGGCTACGACAGCGACCACCTCGCCATCGAATGCGCCCAAGCCATCGCCCAAGGCGGAGCCGCCGCCCTCGCCGTGCACGCCCGCACCAAAACCCAAGGCTACCGCCCGCCCGCACACTGGCCGCAAATCGCCCGCATCCGCCAAGCCGTATCCATCCCCGTGATTGCCAACGGCGACGTATTCAGCCTGGCCGACTACCTCGCCATCCGCCAAAGCAGCGGCTGCAAAGCGTCATGCTCGGCGCGGCGCCGTCATCACCCCGACCTCGGCCGCCAATCGCCCGCCACAACCAAGGCCTCCCGCCCGATCCCGCCCCTTTTGCCGACTACCTCGTTTGGATGCGCCAATTCTTCCAGCTCTGCCGCCAAGAAGCCGGCGACACCCCTACCCGTCGCCCGCCTCAAACAATGGCTCGGTATGATGAAACCCCACCACCCCAGGCCGAACAGCTCTTCGCCCAGCTGCGCACCTCCCCACCCCGCCGAAGTCGAACACCTATTGGAACACTACCCGGCCAACTGACACACAGGCTACCTGAAAACGAGTGCAGCGAGTTTTGCCAAAACAACGCAGTACCCTGCCTTCAGAAGCTCCGTTTTAGCTTCGCAGAAACTCCACTTCCTTCGGAAGCTCCGTTTTCAGGTAGTCTCATATTCCGCCATGCCCACACTCCGCCGCCTCATCCGCCGCAGCCTTCTCAGCCTCGCCGCCCTGCTCCTGCTCTACGGCGCCGCCGTTTGGCTGCTGCCCCACATCAAAAGCCCCGGCCACGCAGAAGGCGAGCCCGAAATCACCGTTTGGCTGCTCTCCAACGGCGTGCACACCGACATCGTCGTCCCCGCCGTAAGCAGCGAAGCCGACTGGCGGGCCGTGTTCCCCGCCGAGCACACCCGCAGCCAAGAATACACCCCCTGGCTCGCCATCGGCCTCGGCGACAAAAACTTCTACCTCACCACCCCCACCTGGGCCGACCTCCGCCCCGGCACCGCCCTCAAAGCCGCCACCGGCCTCTCCAGCAACGCCGTCCACGCCACCTACCTGCACAGCCTCGAAGGCTGCGCCCGCTGCGCCCCCATCCGCATCAGCCGCCCCCAATACCGCCGCCTCGTTGCCTACATCCGCCAAAGCCTGCAATGGCACAACGGCCGCACCCGCCCCATCCCCACTCATCTGGTATACGGCGATCACGACGCCTTCTACGAAGCCACCGGCAGCTACAGCCTCTTCTACACCTGCAACACCTGGACCAACAACGCCCTCAAAACCATGGGCAGCGACGCCGCCCTCTGGACCATCACCGAACAAGGCATCTTCCTGCACCACCCGCCCCAGGACACACCCCCGCCGTAAAACCACCTCAACCAGCCTTACCGCAGCCCTATTTTCAGGTAGCCTCCATCCCCGGCTAAGGCTACCTGAAAACCGTGTCAACCCGTTTTCAGGTAGCCTTTTATTTCGATTTCGTTAGCGGGAAACTAGCGCTCCAAATACCGCTTCATCAGCATCAGCGCAAAACGCACGGCCTGGGCGCGCACGGCGGCGCGGTCGCCTTGGAAACGCTGTTCTTTCGCCCAAATGCGCTGCTTGGTGGCCAGGCCGAACCACACCGTGCCCACGGGCTTGCCTTCGCTGCCGCCGTCGGGGCCGGCGATGCCGGAAATGCTCAGGGCGTAGTCGGCTTTGGTGGCGATGAGCGCGCCCAGCGCCATTTCGCGCACGGTTTCTTCGCTCACGGCGCCGTAGTGGCTGAGGGTGGCGGCGTTCACGTTCAGCAGCTGCTGTTTGGCGTGGTTGCTGTAGGTAACGAAGCCGGTTTCAAACCAGGCGGAGCTGCCGGGCAGGCGGGTGAGCTCGGCGGCAAGCTGGCCGCCGGTGCAGGATTCGGCACAGGTGATGGTTTCGCCGCGTTCGGCCAGCTTTTGGGTAACTTCTTGCAGCAGGGTGTCCATGGTAATCGCTCGTTTATTTGTTGGCCGTATCATGGCTTAAAGCGGGGGATGCCGTCAATTTTTCAGGTAGCCTGCTTTCGGTTTCGGCGGCCAGGCGCAACAGTGCTTCGCGGTTGGAGGGGGAAAAGGCGAGCTGTGCGGCTTCGGCCAGCGGCAGCCAGCGCTGGGCGCGATGTTCAGCGGGGGCGGTGCGCACGGGGCGGCGGGGAATCACGGCGGAGAAAACGTGCTCGGTGTTGCGGGTGATGCCGGGGGCGTAGCGGTGGCGCCAGTGTTCGTAGATTTCGTATTCGTTTTGGGTGTGCCAGTCGGTGAGGGCTTCGGGTGCGAGTCGGATGCCGGTTTCTTCGGCTACTTCGCGCAGGGCGGTGGCAAAGGGGGTTTCGCCGACTTCGAGGCTGCCGGTGACGGATTGCCAGAAGCCGGGCGGGGACACGCGCTCGAGCAGGAGGGCTTGGCCGCAACCGTCGTGCAGCACCACGAGCACGGATTCGGGGCGTTTGTAGGCGGGGCTCATCGCGGCGGCTCCGCGCTGCTGCCGGCCACTTCGTCGGAGGCGGTGTCGCCCTGCGCTCGGTAGCCGGCTTTGAGCAGGGCGGCGGCATCGGGCAAGAGCTCTTGGTTCAGTATGCGCACTTCGCGCTGCGGGAAGGGGAATTCGATGCCTTCTTCGTTGAAACGCTGCCACACGGTGAGCAAGATGGCGGAATTGAGGCCGAGGAAGCCGTTTTCCGGGTCGCGCACCCAGAAGCCGAGGCGCAGGTTGATGCCGTTGTCGGCAAAATCAATCAGATAGGCTTTGGGCGGCGGGTCGGCTTTCACCCTGTCCTGCGCGGCGGCGGCTTCCTGCAAAATCTGCAAGGCCTGCGCCAAATCGGTGTGGTAGGCTACCTGAACGTCCAGGCTCTGCCACAGCGATTTGCCGGTGTAGGATTCGTTGATCACGGCGGAAGTGATGAAGGTTTCGTTCGGAATCAGCGCTTCCTGCCCGCCGGCGCTGCGCAACACCACGAAGCGGGCGGTGATTTGCGTAACATAGCCGGTGAAGTTGTTTACGGTGAGCCGGTCGCCGGGGCGCACCGAGCGGTCGCCCAAAATGATGAAGCCGGACACATAATTGCTGGCGATTTTCTGCAAACCGAAGCCCAAGCCCACGCCGAACGCGCCGCCGAACACGGAAAGCACGGTTAAATCGATCCCCACCAGCGGCAGCGCAATCAGCACCGACAGAATCAGCAATATCGTGCGCGCCAGCTTGGAAAGCATGATTTGCAGGTTGGGGTCGAGCCGTTTGCTGCCTTTCAGGCGCGTGTCGATATAGCGCGACAGCCACATGGCGCCGACCACCATCACGCCCACCCACAGCAAGCCGGTGAGTACGGTATAGAGCGAGAGCCGCGCCGAACCCACTGAAAATTGCAGACCGCGCAGCCAGGCAATAATGATGTCGTCGATGCCGGAAGCCCACAGCAGGAAGGTGCCCCACAGCGCGGCGGCCAGCGAAGACTCCATGCGCGAGGAAAAGCGGTTGGCCGGAATGGCCGAATGGAACACCGCCAGCACCACGCGAATCAGCAGCATCCAGCGTGCCGCCATCACCAGAAGCCGCAGCCACACCGCTGTGGCGCCGAGCAGCCCGTACCACGCCACCAAGGCCGCCGCACCGGCCAGCAGCATCAGCAGCGGCCAGCAAGTGCGCCGCCAGATGTGGCGCAGCAGATAGGTTTTGCCGTCGTCGTCCGGCAGTTTGGCCAGCAGCTTGCCGGCCAGGAAATAGGTGCCGAGCAAAATGCCAACGGCCAGCGCGAAATCCAGCCAGCCGCGCGTGCCGGAAAGGCTGCCGAGCAGCTGGTTCAGCCCGAATTCTTCGCGCGAAAATAAGGCGAGCAGATGCGATTTGCCGCTTTCGCCAAGGTTGTCGAGCCATTCGGCGTTGTCGGCGGCGGTGAGCAGGGGGAGCATGAAAAATCCGTTTCTTGAAGCGAGATGTGTGATGGGGTGGGATTATAGCAAGGGGGCAATGGTTTCATTGCTGGTTTTTCGAGTGGAATTTTTCAGGTAGCCCTTTATAGCGAATGAACACGCTTTCAATACCAAGCGGCGAGCGGCAAACGATACAGTAGTCTGGCAAGGAGAGCTAACGCTTTAGCGAAAGTTAAGTTCATTTGCTATAGCGTGTTGGGTATGACTTAGGCAACGGCAGCAAGCACCCATCATCCGGCTGTCCACAAAAAAGCCGTCTGAACATTCAGACGGCTTTGCATTTGGCGAAGCAGAATTAGTCGAAAATCTCACGCCAAGAGATGCGGCGGATGAGGGCAGTTTCAAAGGTGTTGGTCGGTGCCTCCATAAGACCAGTATCACCAGCAAGGATATTACGGATACTGCGTTGGCCAGCCACTACAGCCTCTTTAGCAGTACCAACCGGAGCCATGATACCACCCACTTCCAGCATACCGCCCAATTTATCGGCGCCATCAAAGCGGCCGTCTTTGTTGGTATCGAATGCCGGCAGATTGTACTGACCACCAGTTTGCAGATCCACTGCAATCAATGCCGTGGCACCGTTTGCTTTACACACATTGGTGCTATTCGGAAGGCTGCGTACTGCCGTAAAGGTAGCCACACGGTTCGCCCTCACACCAGGCTGAGACACAATGGCCTGACCCGGGAGCAGCGTTAAGCGCCAGCCTTTATGGTGGCTCTGCAAGGCATTTTGGGTCACCTGATAAAGTTTCTGCTGCAGGTTTTTGTTGGTTGAATAAATAGCATCAACATCTTCACTGCTACCAATGCTCTGCCCCAACAAATCGTTATCGCTAATCGGCCCTTGTTCGGCGAAGAGGCCCAGCGCATAGTTCTGCACGCCCGGCGCAACGTCATTCAGTGAGAAATACTGGCCGGTACCCGCAATCACATACAGGTGACCACCGGTTTGCACCACTGTCGGAGCAGCCGTAATCGGTGAGCCTGTGCCGCTGGGGGTGTACAGGGGCTGGTTGTTATAAGCCTTAGCCCAAGTGCTACTAGTGGCATCATAGTTCACTCGCCACATTTTGCCGCTCAAATCGCCAACAAACACGGCTTCCGGAATATCGTCGCCATTTTGGTCATAGATTGTAGGTTCACCCACACCTTCCTGACCCAACGGCACTTTCCAGTAGTTGCGATTAAGCTGCCAAACACCACTATTATTATCGGCGCGCAAAATATACAGGTAGCCGCTGTTGGAATTGCTGTTTACACCGCTGCTAAAGATCACAATCGGATTGTTGTCTTTATCTTTGGCAATAGTCGGTTTGCCAACGGTTAAGCCCAAATCGGGATCATCGGCATTTGAGAATTCCCATAGCACATTAGACGCGCTGGGGTTACTCAAATTGGTAACATCCAAGGCATACACCGAAGCACCACCACGGCCTGCCGAGCCCACCACGATGGATTTTGCCGTGTTGCCGAAGCAAACTTCGCCTGTAACCGGCGTACCATCATTCAAATACTGATGCTGCGGGTTATCTGTACGCAACGACAAGCTATACAGTTTTGGCAACGCAGTAGACGGGATATAGCCCATCACTTCACCGCCATCCTGATTCAAGATATGCAACACACCAGCATTGGAGGCCGTGGCATAGAAGTTGGGACGAACGGTGATATTCCTATTGGCGTATTCACAACCATTAGGTTTCTGCTGCGGCGGCAAGATAGGCTGCACACCGGAATTGATGATGGTGCCCAGCAAGCCTCTCTCGCGTTTGCGCCAAGCAGAGCCTTCTAAGCTCGGATCACCCAATGTGTACTGAATCAGGCTATTAGCAGAAGCGCCGGCATTCATCGCGCTAGAGAAAGCTGCTGCATTTCCGGGAGTAAACTGTACAGTACTGCCACTGGTACTTTCGGTAAACAACTTGCGGGAGCCCCAACCTGTGGCTGTATGGAATACTTCTAACTTAGAAGAAGCACGCCATGCAGGAGTAAAAGTTAAGCCATTCCCTTGCAAGCCGATTCTCTGTGCAATCACATCGCCCGACAGTTCATCCACGTTATAAGAAGACTGCAAACCAAGTGAGTTACCGATTTTCAGCGTTTCATTCTGATGCTCAGTTACTCCCACAAATGCTTGGGATGGATCAGTATATTCATTGGCTTTTTTAAATGCATCTTCCAAAGCCTGCATCATATTTTCCGGGCTGTTACCTAAGGCGAAGTTTCTCGGCATCCCTTCAGGGAACAATATCGGTGAGCTGCTGACTCCTGGCGCATCAGCAGTCCAACTGCCGCGAGAGTCATTCGGCATCACAACAGGATTTTTAGGATCATCAGGTGCATAGTTAAAACCGCCATATTTTGCTGCCCAATAATAAGCATTACCGATTGAGTTCTCATCATTCTGCTCAAAACGGCCTTTACCGTTTTCCAGCACATCAATCATGAAAGTATTGATATGTTGATTACCTGTAATATCTGTTCGGATATCTTGAGTTCTACCCCAATAGGCCAGAGCAACAATACCGGCTGGAGAATAGGGAATCCTATTCTTACCGCCAGAACCGCGAGACCAATCCCATGTTGAACCGCCAAGTCCTTTAAATCTCTCCTGATCCAAAATTTTCGATAAAATTTCTTGCGTTTTAATTTCAGGATCGTCTTTTACACCGCTGCTGGGAATAAAATTGGGCAAATCTTTTTCATCGTGGGTAAAGGTATCGCCAATCAGAATCATGGTATTAGATCGGCATTGCGCCTCATCTGGAGAAGCCAAGCCGCGAGTGAGAGGATCATCCCAGTTGTAAATCATCGGAAATCCATCGGCTGAACGAGGATTAATACCGAATTGACGCTGAGTCTGCTCATAATAGGCAGGCATCCCTTTATGGCGCAGATAGCGCTGAGCGGTATAAAACAGCTCGGCGGCAGTATCGTAGCCTTTATAATTGCCAGCATCCCCAAATTTATTGATATAGTTAATCGCACCGCTATTGGTAACCCCTGTTTGTTTAGCATCATCGCTATCTGGATTTACCGCTAACACACCGGTTCTTTCATCCCACTCCCGACCATAAGTAATATTGTTTTCCGTTTGCGTACGATCCAGATATTTCATACGAGCACGCAACACGCCGCCGCTCACATCATTAGTATGTGCCAATTGATAGCCAAAAACGGAGAAACGCGCAGGGCGGCTATCCGGTCCGGAGCCACGGCCATACTTCTGCATCAATCCTTCCGGTTTGTACACGCTACCGTATTGACGGCAGTTAGATGGCAAGCTAGATGCGCCGGAAGTACCAGGATCACAAGCCTTCACCACCACCGGAAGCCAAAAATTCGTCAGGTTGTCTTTACCAAGAGAGGCGTTTTTTGCCACATTAACAATGGATTTAGTTGCTCCTGGAGCAATGAGGGGATTAATTATATCGCGGTCTTGATACATCAACGCGCCATCACGGTTCATACGCACCGGCGTAACAAAGAAACTTTCGTTCACAAAGAAGATCTTGTTAGGTCTGCCGATTTTCTCACTGGCTGCCACTTGAGGCTGCTGCTGAGGAGATTGCAAAGAAGGTTTACCAGGGATGGGGGAAGCATAGTAGCGGAAACCCAACGCCCTAGGCAAACCAACCGCATCCGAGGTAGTGGCAAAAGAGTCCACCATGCTGGCAGGAATAATCCTTTTCAGGAACATAAAGTTTGCAGCGGTTGGAGAAGCAATATGAATCGCTCTTAAGCGCAAGCGAAAGTGTTGCTGACCGTTCTGCTGTTGACGCGGATTCACATAAGCTCGGCGTAGGAATGTACTGCTAGTCGTATCGCCGGCCTCATAGTTAGTTGGATCATTGCCCATACCGCGCGCCCGGTTACCGCCAGTTAGAGAATAGCGGAAAATATCCACGGCAGACATCGTGGCCCAGTTTAGGAAGTTGCCACTATATTCGTCAGTATTACCGGGGCACAAACCCACATTGCCTGCAGCATCAGTGCTGGCTCTTGAAGAAACCTCAAAATATCCGTTAGTGCTACCATACTCTTTAAATGTATAGCACTTGGTATTATCGAAATACCCGAGATAATAGCGTTTCCATTGATTTTGCCGTTGAACCTGACTACTACCAATTATCAAGGTAGGATATCCGTCATCTATAAATTCGTTATTAGAATAAGCCGCACCGGCTGTCGGGTGCTCTACGGATGGAGTAAGGGTAATGTTCGGGCCATGCTTGATGGTTACGCCCGACAGGGGAATATTACTGATAGGCACGGTTGCCGCTTGAGTGGTAAAGCTGAAGCTGAAGCCGAAGCCGAAAATGGCCGCTGCCAATATGGTTGGCTTGAAATGTTTTTGTAGATTAGGAGTTTTCATTTCTGTCATTCCATTGCTTGAGTAGATAAGTAACGCTTTCCTATCATTGGTAAATTCTATCGCCGCAAGAAAAGCAATAGAATTCACTTTATCTGGCAGTTTCTATTATAACCCGTTTTCCCACAAAGAAAAACCAAGACAGGTATCCCTGTAGCAAGCAATTTCGCTGCCATACACACCACACTCCTTCAATATTTCTTGGCATCCCCCCTGCCAAGCAGCAAAAAAGCCGCTTCCCGCAGCTTTTTTCGTTCATCCCCGACCTGGAGACCGGTTGGCGCGCCAAATTCCAGATCTTCGGCCTTAACCCGCTTCCACGCACACAATCCGCCGTCGCTTTTTGGTGAAATCCTGCTCCGGTGCGCGGGCATCCAGCCGCCACTCCAGCCTAGGTGTGGGCACGCCTTGGGTGGCGAAAAAAGCGTTGAGGTGGGTGGTGAAGGCTTGCCACTGCCCGGCAGAGAGAGCGGCCTGAAGGGTCAGGATGTGCCGCTCTTGGGTGAGGCGGTAATCGACATTCCACGGCAGGATTTGGGCGATGGCGCGCGATACGGCATCAGCAAACAGGGTTTTCCGCCCGAACACCAGCGCATCGTCGCAACGGCCTTCGATGCGGCTCAATACGGTGCAGGCGCTGCCGCAGGGGCAAGGCTCGGGGCTCACTGCCAGCACGTCGTTCAGTCGGTAGCGCACGATGGGCTGGGTTTGTCGCGTGAAATCGGTGATAACGGGCACAAAGCGTTCATCATCCAGCCATTCGCGTTCGAAATAGACGAATTCTTCGTTCAGATGCAGCCGCCCGTGTGCGCAGGTGGCGGCGAGGAAGCCTTCGGTGGCTTGGTATACCTCGTGCAGATTGGGAAACACGCTGCGGATAAACTCGCGCTCCGCCGCGCCCAACACTTCCGCCGCCGACACCACCTTCTTCGGTGCCAGTTTCAGCCGCCCTGCCCGCACCGCCTCCGCCAAGGCCGCCAACACCTGCGCCGGCGCCACCACGATGGTGGGCTGCTGGCGCTCGGCCTCGGCCAGCAAATCGGCAAACGGGCGGAACAAATCATAATAGGCAAACGACAGGCAGGGCGTTCTCACCGCCTGATAAAGATTGCTGCCGGCACGCAGAAACAGCGCCACACGCTCGCCGCTCAAAAGGCCGTTCGGCAGCATTTTGGCCAACATAATGCCCGCCCACACCGCCTGTTCGCGCGGCGACACGGCAAACAGCCCGCGCATGCCCGACGTGCCAGAAGACAGGCCGATGCTGATGCCGTTTACCGTGGGCGAAAAATCGCGGCTCTGCTCGGCCTGCAAAGCGAGCGCCATGGCTGCCTCGCGGTTTAGGCCGGCGGTATTCATGCGGCTGAATTCCTGCATCATCAGCGCCTTATCCATCTGCGGCCATTGGGCGAACGGCTTTTTCAGGTAGCCCGAGAAATAGGGGCTGCAGCTGAGGGTGCGCGCGAAGAAGCGTTGCAGCTGTTGCTGTTGGTATTGCTCCAAGGCGGGGCGGCTGGTGAAACGCAGGCGGCGGGCGCGGTGGTAGGCGGTGAGCAGGGGCAGCAGGCGCATGGCGGGCTTTCGGGATGGGTTGGGATTTTTAGTTTCGCAGAAACTCACTGCGTTCGTTTTCAGGTAGCCTTATGGCGTTGGGGGCTACCTGAAAACAGAATAGTTGCTTTGCTTTTAATCGGTTTAACTGCTTGGCAATACTTTTTCAG
The DNA here is from genome assembly GCF_916618725.1 of Eikenella sp. Marseille-P7795. Lineage (NCBI taxonomy): Bacteria > Pseudomonadati > Pseudomonadota > Betaproteobacteria > Neisseriales > Neisseriaceae > Eikenella > Eikenella sp. Marseille-P7795. The sequence continues at coordinate 521,667 of NZ_CAKAJZ010000002.1, forward strand.
GTAACCTTTTGCGCAGGAAGGCTACCTGAAACTTTCCGCTGCCATGTAGGCTGGGCAAAACGCCGCCAAGCTGCGTTTGAACTGCGTTGCAACATTGTTTTCAGGTAGCCTCTTCCAGCTCGTGGCTGAGGTACACGGGGATTTGCGGACTAAGCGCGGCGAGCTGGTTTAACGTGTTTTGGAAGGCGGCGGCATCGTCCATAATCAGGCGGCTCACGGCGGCGGGCGGGCGGCCTGCGCGGAAATTGCGTTGCGACCAGGCGGCATCGGCGGCCAGCAGCACCCAGCCGCGCTCGGTGTGCACAAAGGCGCCCAAGTGGCCGGCCGCGTGGCCGGGCAGCGGCAGCAGCACGATTTCGCCGCCGCTTTCGGGCAGCGCCCAGCCGCGTTCAAACGGTTTCAAGTTTTCAGGTAGCCTCTGCACGGCAAAGGCTTCGGCGGCCAGCAGGCGGCTTTCCACATCCTGCGGCATTAAATCGGGCAGGAAGCCTTTGAGCAGGGCGGGCAGGCCGCGCAGGCGGCGGATTTTCGCCCAGCCTTCGCCCGAGGCAATCAGCGGCACGGCGGGAAAATCTTTCAAGCCGGCGATGTGGTCGCCATGAAAATGCGAGAGGATGATGCCGCTCAAATCGCGGGCGCGCAGCCCTTGGGCGGCCAACTGCGCCGCCATGCCCTGCTCGGGCGAAAAATACACGGGCGTTACCCAGCGGTAGAGCCGGTATACGCCGCGCGCGGCATCGAAAAAATGGTTGGCATAGCCCGTGTCCCACAGCCAGAAGCGGCCGCGCACTTCGAATAGGAACACGCGCGCGGGAAACTCGCAGGCGCGCCAGCCCGCCCCGCGCACCGCCACGCAGGCGGGGTGGGTGCAGTATCCGGCGCTGAAGAAGTGGATTTTGGCCATGTTGTTGGATGATTGGCTGGTGGATGTGTTGGATAACGGCTGTTTATTTTTCAGGTAGCCTCCAGGCGGCGGGAGGCTACCTGAAAAATTGGCGGCAGAGTGTGCAATTAGCGCCGTGCAGCCTGCTGGCGCTACCATTTGGCGCGGCATCCGCAATCAACCCGCCGCGCGGCAGGCAATCATATAGTTCACATCGGTTTGGCGGCAGAGGCGGTAGCGGCGGGTGAGCGGGTTGTAGGTGAGGCCGCTGGCGGCGGCCACATCCAGCCCGGCTTGGCGGCAGAGGCGGGCGAGGTCGGCGGGGTTGATGAAGCGCTGCCAATCGTGCGTGCCCTTGGCCACCAGGCCGAGCACATATTCGGCGGCCACAATCGCTTGGGCGTAGGATTTGGCGGTGCGGCTGAGGGTGGAGAAAAACACGCTGCCGCCGGGCTTGGCGAGCCGGGCGCAGGCGGCAATCACGGAAGCGGGGTCGGGCACGTGCTCGAGCATTTCCATGCAGGTGACCACGTCATAGGCGGCGGGCTGCTCGGCGGCGAGCTCTTCTACGCTCACGCAGCGGTATTGCAGGTTGGCCAGCCCTTGCTGCTCGGCGTGGGCTTGGGCTACCTGAAGGGATTTTTCGGCCATGTCGATGCCGAGCGCCTGCGCGGCTTCGCGGGCGAGGGCTTCACTGAGGATGCCGCCGCCGCAACCCACGTCGAGCACATTTTTACCAGTCAGCCCACCGCTGTGTTCGCGGATAAAGCCGAGGCGCAGGGGGTTGATGTCGTGCAGGGATTTGAACTCGCCTTCGGGGTTCCACCATTGGGCGGCGAGGCGGCTGAATTTGTCGATTTCGGTGGCATCGACGTTGCGGGCTTGGGTCATGCGGTTCTCCTGATGGGTTGGGCGGGGCGGCTGCCGTTTTCAGGTAGGCTGATTGGGGCGGGAAGGCTAGCTGAAAAACAGGGGCTTAGCGGCTGCCGCTGCCGTAGCGTTGCAGGCTGCGCTGCACGGAATCTCGGATGGCGGCGCAGTATTGCGGCGGCTGTTTGCCTTCGGTTTGGCGGCTCAGGAAGGCTTTGGCTTCGTCGGCGCTGAGCACGCGTTCACAGCTGCTTTGGTTGAGCTCCTCGATGATGGTTTGGAAGGCGACTTTGTAGCGGTTGTCTTGCGCGGCATCGGGCTGGCAGGTGGTGGCGTAAATCATGATGTCGAAGCTGTCTTTCAGGTAGCCTTGGCATTGCTGTTTGCTGGCTTGGGCGGGGGCGGCCTGCGCCAGCGCGGGCAGGAAGGCGGCGGCGAGCAGGGCGAGATGGTGGGCTTTCATTTGGGTTTCCTTATATATATTACAGTTTCGGTTGGATTGAGAGGTTAGCTGAAATTTCAGGTAGCCTTTGGTTTAACGGCTGCGGTAGCGCTGTTCGATGGCGGGCATTTCGGTTTTGATGGCGGCGCAGTATTGCCGTGCGTTGCCGGGCACGCGGCTAAGCTCGCGGCGGATAAGGGGGCGCAACTCTTCGCGTTTCACCACGCTGGGGCAGCCGCTGTCGGCGAAGCGCTGGCGCACGCTTTCCACCACGGCGCGGTAGCGCTCGGTATCGCGTGCGTTGGTTTGGCAGTCGCCGGTAACGAAGGTGGAGAGCTTGAAGCCGTCGATCAGGTAGTTCAGGCATTGCTGGCGGTCGGCTTGTGCGGCAGGCCGGGCGGCGGCTTGCGGCTGGCTCTGCGGGGCAGATGATGATGCGGCACAGCCGGCCAAGGCTGGCAGCGCGATGGCGGCCAGGAGCAGTTTGGTATTGAATGTGAGCATGATGTTTCCTTTTGCGGTTGGTTTCGGCAGCGATGGGGGTGATGGAAAGGCTACCTGAAAATGCTGCCGTCTGTTTTCAGGTAGCCTCTAAACTATTCATCCCGCTGCCACAACACAAAGGCTTCGTGCTTCTCGCGCGGGCGGGCGGCCACGGCCAGCTCGGCGGCCTCTGGCACAGCGTCGCGGCGCAGGGTGGCCACAAAGCGGCAATCCTCGCCCAGCGGGTATCGGCCGTATTCCTGCCAGGCGTGCCGCACCACGGGATGCTGGGCAGACACGCAGGCATCGGCGGGCAGCGCCGCTTCCAGCCGCTCCACCACGGGGCGGTAGCTTTTGGCCGCATCCAGCCAGGGCAGGAACAGCGTGAGGATGAGCGACCAGCACAGCGTGAGCCCCGCCGCCCAATTGGTAACCGCCTGCCGCCCGCGCACATATTTGCGCGTGATGGCCAGCAGCCACACCGGCGTGAACAACACCGCCACAATCACCGGAAAATAATCGATATCACGCTGATAATACGGGCTGAAATAAGCCGCCCGCTCGGCCAGCTTGGCCGGCCAGCCGAAATTCATGGCAAAAAAGCCGAGCCACACAAACAGCGCCAGCGAGCCGAACGTCATGATGCCGAACCAGTTGAAAAACGCCGCCGCGCCGCGCCGCAGCTGGTCGGCCTGCGCCGCCGCCGCCAACACCAAAGGCGGCAGCAACACCAGCAGCCTGTCTTCATTGCGCTGCGGCGAAACGGCCAGCAGCAAGCCGAACACCAGCAGCCAAATCACACACAAGCTGTTCCAGCCGTGGCGCGGCAGGCGGCGCTGGCGGTAGAGCGTCCACAAGGCCAGCGGCCAGGCCGGGAAGGCAAACCACAGCAGGTTTTTCAGATAATAGCCAGCGGAAAAATTAAAACCCAGCCGGCCGAATCCGCCGAAGGGCGCGAGCGCATGATACCGCCACCATTGCGCAAAAGCCTCGGGCGACAAGCCGTTGAGCACCAGCGGCCACACAAACAGCAAGGGCAGCGTGAGCCCCGCCGCCGCCAAAAGCGTGAGCCAGAAGCGCTTATTGTGCCAATGCTTGTCTAGCGGCAACAGCGCCGTGGTGAGCATCACGCCCAAAAGCGGCACCAGGCTGCCGGAAAGCGAGAGCACCGTCCAGCCCAAGAGCGTGAGCACAATCGCCTTCACCGTTTTCTGCCGCGCCATCGCCAGCGCATAAAAGCTCAGGCTCAAGCCGCACAGGGCAACGATTTGCCCGCCCACGAAGTGGCTCATCATCAGCAAGCCCGGGCAGCCGATGAGCACCAGCACCGCCGTGCGCCCGTTGCGCCTCCCCAAGAGCATCCGCCCCGCCCCGCCCATGGCCGCCATCGACACCGCCGCCAGCGCCGCGTTCACCATGCGCACCGCCTCATAAGGCGGCAGCCGCCCGAACAGCTTCACAAACAGCGCCGAGAGCCACACATACAAGGGCGGCACATCCCAATGCAGCACGTCGCCATCCAGCGGCAGCCACCACTGCCCGCCCTCCAGCACCTGCCGGATCACGGCATACACCTGCGGCTCGTCTTGCCACAAATCGTGGGCAAACACGCCCGGCCACAGCCAAACGAAAGCCAGCAGCAGCAAAAGCCAAGGCCGCTCGTAAGTGGGCGGGGCGGGGCGTTGCTCGGGCGGGAGGTAGGTTAGCATGGGGTGTCCAGCGGGGAAATTCGGATTGGGCGCTATTGTATAGCAAACTGCCTGCGGTGGCAGAGGCGCAGGATAAGGAGGCTACCTGAAAACCGAGATAGGGTTTTAGCTGCATTGAAGTTCACGTTTTCAGGTAGCCTTTATTTGCCGCATTGGCTCGCGGCAGGCTGGGCATTCATGCCCAAGCTGCGGGCTTATTTTTCAGGTAGCCTCCAAGCAGCGGGCAGCGCTATACAAGATTTTGTTTTTTGTTACAATCCCGCCAGCGGAAACACCCCTTTTCCCCCTTTGCAAACAGGAGCGGCAAGATGAAACAGAACATCACCCACACGGCGGCGGGCGTATTGGCGGCGCTGCTGCTATGCGGCGCGGGCGCGGCTTGGGCACAACCCACACCAGCGCAAATTCAGCAACAAGAGTTCCAGCGGCAGCAAAACGAACTCGGTATGTATTACCAACAGCAGCAGAATAATCGGCGAACTGCCCCGAGCGGCCCCTCCGCCGCCGAAGTGCGCGCTTGGGAGCGGCGCGAGGCGCAGGTGCAGGCCGAAATCGCCCAATTGCGCCGCACGCCGTTTTATATGGCCATCGCCTACGATTTCGACACCCGCCAATCTATGTGGAGCGGCGGCTATGCATCGGAACGCCGAGCCGTGGAAGAAGCCCTGCGGCAATGCCGCTCCGCCAACTGCCGAGTAATTAAAACCTTTGCCAACACCTGCGCAGCCGTGGTGGAGCCCGACAGCCGCGCAAAATCGGCGGCAGACATCTTCGTTGCCTTAGACAAAAACGACCGGCAGGCGGCCGCCAAAGCCATGCATTCCTGCGAAGCGCGGCACGACGCGGGCAATTGCAGCTATTGGCAAGTGCGCAAACCTTTATGTACCGGCTACGATTACAGCATCTACGGCCAGCGCTGAATCCGCGGCAGCCAACCAACAGGCTACCTGAAACCATGTTTCAGTTTTCAGGTAGCCTTTTGTCGTACTTGTTCTCGGCAGGCCATCCGTCACCGCCAGTCAAAGGATAAAGGCTACCTGAAAATTTTAGCTGCGCAGAAACTCGCGAAGCTCGTTTTCAGGTAGCCTTTTGTTCACACTGCGGCAGGGTTTACGTGCGCCGTTGCAGTTTGCAGGCCTGCATGATGCCGGCGGCGAGCTCTTCCACGGATTTGTGGGTGGTGCTGGTGTGGGGGATGTTGTGCTGGCGGAACATGGATTCGGCTTCGTGCACTTCGCGCCGGCAGTTTTCGGGGCTGGCGTATTGGGAGTTGGGGCGGCGCTCGGTGCGGATGTGGTGCAACCGGGCGGGGTCGATGGTGAGGCCGAAGATTTTGCCTTTGTAGGGCTTCACCATGCGCGGCAGGTCGGTGCTGTCCAAATCATCGGGGGTGAGCGGGTAGTTGGCGGCGCGGATGCCGTATTGTAGGGCGAGGTAGAGGCAGGTGGGGGTTTTGCCGCTGCGGGATACGCCCATGAGGATTACGTCGGCATCGGCCAGGTCTTTGGCGGATACGCCGTCGTCGTGGTTGAGGGAGAAGTTTACGGCTTCCATGCGGGCGTCGTAGCGCTCGGTGTCTTGGATGCCGTGGGTGCGCCCCACTTGCAGCACGGCCTGGGTGCCGAGCTCTTCTTCGAGCTTGTTGATGAAGGCGTCGAAAAAGCTCAGGTGCAGGCCGTTGCAGTTTCTAATGATGTGGCGGATGTCTTCGTTTACGATACTGGTGAAGATGATGGGGCGCAGGTTGCAGCCGCTGGCGATTTTGTTTACTTCAGCCACGATGCGCTCGGCTTTTTCCGGGGTGTCGATGAAGGGGTAGGTGAAGCGTTTGAATTCGATGTTGTCGAACTGGTTGAGCAGGGCGTCGCCCATGCCCTCGGCGGTGAGGCCGGTGCGGTCGGAGATGAAAATAGCGTGGCGGGTGCAGGGCGGCATGGTTTTTTCCTTTCAGGTAGCCTTCAGCGGGCAGATCAATCAAACAAACGCCGTATTCTAGCAGCTTCCCGCGCACGGGGCATGACAGAAGCACGCCCAGCGGCTAAAATAGCCGCGCTTTCCCTCAATCACATATATAGGATGGAATAGAACATGTCTGGCAACAATGTAATCTGGTTTGAAAATCTGCGTATGACCGACGTGGAACAGGTGGGCGGCAAAAACGCCTCCCTGGGCGAAATGATCAGCCAGCTGGCTGAAAAAGGCGTGCGCGTGCCCGGCGGCTTTGCCACCACGGCCGAAGCCTACCGCGCGTTTTTATCGCACAACGGGCTGAACGAGCGCATCTCCGCCGCGCTGGCCGCCTTGGATGTGGACGACGTGGCCGAGCTGGCACGCGTGGGCGCGCAAATCCGCCAGTGGATTTTGGACACCCCCTTCCCCGCCGAGCTGGAAGCCGATATCAAAACCGCGTGGGACAAACTCGTGGCCGACGCCGGCACCGACCAAATCTCCGTGGCCGTGCGCTCCTCCGCCACCGCCGAAGACTTGCCCGACGCCTCCTTTGCCGGACAACAGGAAACCTTCCTCAATATTCAAGGCCTGGACAACGTGAAAGAAGCCATGCACCACGTGTTCGCCTCGCTCTACAACGACCGCGCCATCTCCTACCGCGTGCACAAAGGCTTCGCGCACGACGTGGTGGCCTTGTCTGCCGGCGTGCAGCGCATGGTGCGCTCCGACAGCGGCGCTTCCGGCGTGATGTTTACCATCGACACCGAATCCGGCTTCGACCAAGTGGTGTTCGTTACCGCCTCCTACGGCCTGGGCGAAACCGTGGTACAGGGCGCGGTGAACCCCGATGAATTCTATGTACACAAACCCATCCTGCGCCAAGGCCGCCCCGCCATCCTGCGCAAAACCATGGGCTCCAAACTGATTAAGATGATCTTCTCCGACACCGCCGAAACCGGCAAATCCGTGCAGGTGGTGGACGTGGACGAAGCCGAGCGCAAACGCTTCTCCATCAGCGACGAAGAAGTGACCGAGCTGGCCAAATACGCGCTGATTATCGAAGAGCACTACGGCCGCCCGATGGACATCGAATGGGGCCGCGACGGCCTGGACGGCAAGCTCTACATCCTGCAAGCCCGCCCCGAAACCGTGAAATCTCAGGAAGAGCGCAACAGCACCCTGCGCCGCTACCGCATCGAAGAAAAATCCGCCGTATTGTGCGAAGGCCGCGCCATCGGCCAGAAAATCGGCCAAGGCACCGTGCGCCTGATCAAAACCGCCGCCGAAATGGACCAAGTGCAGTCCGGCGACGTATTGGTAACCGACATGACCGACCCAGATTGGGAGCCGGTGATGAAACGCGCCTCCGCCATCGTCACCAACCGCGGCGGTCGCACCTGCCACGCCGCCATCATCGCCCGCGAGCTGGGCATTCCGGCGGTAGTGGGCTGCGGCGACGCCACCGAGGTGCTCACCAGCGGCCAGAGCGTTACCGTATCCTGCGCCGAAGGCGACACCGGCCTGATTTACGACGGCCTCCTGAAAGTGGAAATCATCGACCTGGCGCTCGACAACATGCCTGCCTCGCCGGTGAAAATCATGATGAACGTGGGCAACCCCGAGCTTTCCTTCGGCTTCTCCAGCCTGCCCAGCGAAGGCATCGGCCTGGCGCGCATGGAATTCATCATCAACCGCCAAATCGGCATCCACCCGCGCGCCCTGCTCGAATTCGACCGCCAAGACGCCGAGCTGCAAGCCCAAATCACCGACCGCATTTCCGGCTACGCCTCGCCGGTGGATTTCTACATCGACAAGCTGGCCGAAGGCATCGCCACCATCGCCGCCTCCGTGTATCCGAAAAAGGTGATCGTGCGCACTTCCGACTTCAAATCCAACGAGTATGCCAACCTGCTCGGCGGCAACCTGTATGAGCCGCACGAAGAAAACCCCATGCTCGGCTACCGCGGCGCCGCCCGCTACGTTTCGCCCGATTTCAAAGACTGCTTCGCCCTCGAATGCAAAGCGCTCAAACACGTGCGCGACGAAATGGGTCTCACCAACGTGGAAATCATGATTCCCTTCGTGCGCACCCTGAACGAAGCCGAAGCCGTGATCCGCCTGCTGAAGGAAAACGGCCTCGAACGCGGCAAAAACGGCCTGCGCCTGATCATGATGTGCGAGCTGCCCACCAACGCCGTGCTGGCCGAACAATATCTGAAATACTTCGACGGCTTCTCCATCGGCTCCAACGACATGACCCAGCTCACCATCGGCGTGGACCGCGACAGCGGCGGCCCGATTGCCGGCACCTTCGACGAGCGCGACCCGGCGGTGAAAGTGATGCTGCACCTGGCCATCAAAGCCTGCCGCAAGCTGAACAAATACATCGGCATCTGCGGCCAAGGCCCGTCCGACCACCCCGACTTCGCCAAATGGCTGGTTGAGCAAGGCATCGAAACCATTTCGCTCAACCCGGACACGGTGATCGAAACCTGGCTCTACCTCTCCAAAGAGCTGCCGCCCAAGCAGTAAGCCCGGCTGAAAAGCGCTAAGCAAAGGCTACCTGAAAACTTTAGCCGCACAGAAAATAAGCTGTGCCGTGTTTTCAGGTAGCCTTTTATGCCAAGGAGGCAAACCGCAGGCAAGCCGAGCGCCTTTTGCAGCAATATGCAAAATTTGCTGCCGCCGCCCGCCGCTTGAATTACAATGCCGCCCTGCGAAAGGCTACCTGAAAACGAGCGCAGCGAGTTTCTGCGAAGCTAAAACGAGCGCAACGAGTTTCTGCGAAGCTAAAACGCAACGCAGTGAAGTTTCTGCGAAGCTAAAATTTCAGGTAGCCTCTACACACACCCTTCCCGTGAAACACCCGACGCCATGAACGATTTCATCATCACACCATTCGAATCGGTAATCACCGGCTCGGAGATTTTCCGTTTGGACGCCACTTTCGAAGACATCAACCAAGAATGGGGCGAAGCCGGCCGCATCCTGATCGACAACATCATGCGCCAAACCACCGAATACCGCTCCGCCTGCGAGCTGATCTACCGGCATGAGGGCAGGCAGCTCAAATCCATCGTTTGCAGCAAACACACCCATCCCACGCTAAACGGCCTGCCCGTGTTTTCTGCCGAAAGCATCGCCGCCTGGAAAGCGCAGCACGACTATGTGGAAGACGAATACTACCTCACCTTCCCCGACCTGGGCATATGCATCGGCGGCATGGGCGGCAAGAAAATCCCCAAAGGCGAAGACCGGCTGGTGATTGCCTTTGCGCGCAGCGAGATTGAGTATTACAAAATGTTTGTGCAGATATAAACCGTTTTCAGGTAGCCTGCTTCCCGCCCAAACCTGCCTGTGTTTTTCAGGTAGCCTCCATCACACACCACCATAAGGATTCTCCCATGACCACCCACCATTTAGGCTTCCCGCTGGAGACCGTTGCCGTATTCGTTGTGCTCTCCGTGGGCGCGATTGCCATTGATTTGTTTGCCCACCGCAGCGACAAGCCCATGTCGCTCAAAAGCGCCGCGCTGTGGTCGGTGTTTTGGGTGTTGGTGTCGCTGGCGTTCGGCGGCTATCTGTGGGTGCACCACGGCAGCGAGATGGCCAGCCTGTTCCTCACCGGCTATGCGCTGGAAAAAGTGCTGTCGGTGGACAACCTGTTTGTGATCATGGCGGTGTTTTCCTGGTTCAACATTCCCGAGGGGCTGCGCCACCGCGTGCTGTATTGGGGCATCATCGGCGCGATTGTGTTCCGCCTGATTTTCGTGGCCATCGGCACCGGCCTCTTGGCGCTGGGCCCGTATGTGGAAATCCTGTTTGCGCTGATTGTGGGCTGGACGGCGGTGATGATGCTGCGCCGCGACGATGAAGCCGAGGCCAACGAAGATTATTCCGAACACCTGGCCTACCGCTGGGTGCACCGCTTCTTCCCCGTGTGGCCGCGCCTCTACGGGCACAACTTCTTCCTGCGCGGGCACGAGCTGGAAGAAGCTCGCCGCCTGCACCCCGACGTGCAGCTCGAGCCGGCCGGCGAAGATTTGAAACACCCCGAGCAAAACCATCCGCAGCCGGTGAAAAAAGGCGCGCTGGTGGCCACGCCGCTGTTTTTGTGCCTGGCCATCATCGAGCTTTCCGACGTGATGTTTGCCTTCGACAGCGTGCCGGCGGTGATTGCCGTATCCAAAGAACCGTTGATTGTGTATAGCGCCATGATGTTTGCCATCCTCGGCCTGCGCACCATGTATTTCGTGCTCGAAGCCTTGCGCGGGCGGCTGGTGCACTTGGAAAAAGCCGTGGTGGCACTGCTGTTTTTCATCGCCATCAAGCTCGCCCTCTCCGCCTCCGAGCACCTGTTCCAGCACGGCTACGAGATTTCGCCCAATGCTTCGCTGATGGTGGTGTTGGTGGTGCTGGCGCTGGGCGTGGGCGCGTCTTTCGTGTTCCCCGAAAAGCCCAAAGCCGAAGCAGACGATAAGCAGCCCTAAACGCAGAGGCTACCTGAAAGCGCCAGCTGCAGCGAAGCTAAAAATAATCGAGCCAAGCAAAAGGCTACCTGAAAAACGGTTTGCACTTGAAGCCGGCTTTTTCAGGTAGCCCTTTCCCCATCCAAGGCCACCTGAAAAATATTTGTAGCTTCGCTGCAGCCAGTACTTTCAGGTAGCCTTCTCCCTGCTAAGGGCCTGCCCTTTGTGGCATAATGCCACCCTGTTTTCACACGATTTAACCGAGCTTCCAACATGAGCAAACCACGCAAAATCCTCGTTACCTCCGCGCTGCCCTATGCCAACGGCAGCATCCATTTAGGCCACATGGTCGAACACATCCAAACCGACGTTTGGGTGCGCTTCCAAAAACTGCGCGGCAACGAATGCCACTACTGCTGCGCCGACGACACCCACGGCACGCCCGTGATGCTTGCCGCACAAAAACAAGGCATCGCGCCCGAAGACATGATTGCCAAAGTGCGCGAAGAGCATCTTGCCGACTTTACCGGCTTCCACATCGGCTACGACAATTATTACAGCACCCATTCACCTGAAAACAAACAGTTTTCCAAAGACATTTACCGCGCACTCAAAGCCAACGGCAAGATTGAGAGCCGCGTCATCGAGCAGCTTTTCGACCCCGAAAAACAAATGTTCCTGCCCGACCGCTTCGTCAAAGGCGAATGCCCCAAATGCCACGCCCAAGACCAATACGGCGACAACTGCGAAGTCTGCGGCACGACCTATTCCCCGACCGAACTGATTAACCCGTATTCCGCCGTTTCCGGTGCCAATCCCGAATTGCGCGAATCCGAACACTTCTTCTTCAAACTGGGCGAGTGCGCCGACTTCCTCAAAGCATGGACTTCCGGCAACAACCCGCACGACGGCAAGCCCCATCTTCAACCCGAAGCCCTCAACAAAATGAAAGAATGGCTGGGCGAAGGCGAAGAAACCACCCTGTCCGACTGGGACATCTCCCGCGACGCGCCGTATTTCGGTTTTGAAATTCCCGACGCGCCGGGCAAATACTTCTACGTTTGGCTGGACGCGCCTGTCGGCTACATGGCATCGTTTAAAAACCTGTGCGACCGCATCGGCATCGATTTCGACGAATACTTCAAAGCCGACAGCCAAACCGAGATGTACCACTTCATCGGCAAAGACATCCTCTATTTCCACGCCCTGTTCTGGCCCGCCATGCTGCATTTCTCCGGCCACCGCACCCCGACCGGCGTCTATGCACACGGCTTTTTGACCGTGGACGGACAAAAAATGTCCAAATCGCGCGGCACCTTCATCACCGCCAAATCCTATCTGGAACAAGGCCTGAACCCCGAGTGGATGCGCTACTACATCGCCGCCAAGCTCAATAGCAAAATCGAAGACATCGATTTGAACCTGCAAGACTTTATTTCGCGTGTAAACAGCGACCTCGTCGGCAAATACGTCAACATCGCCGCCCGCGCGTCAGGCTTTCTGGCTAAACGCTTTGAAGGTCGTCTGAAAGACGTTTCAGGCAGCGCATTGCTGGCAAAACTCGCTGCCGAAAGCGACACCATCGCCGAGCAATACGAAAACCGCGAATACGCCCGCGCCCTACGCGACATAATGGCATTGGCAGACGCCGTAAACGAATACGTCGATGCCAACAAACCGTGGGAGCTCGCCAAACAAGAAGGTCAAGACGAACGCCTGCACGAAGTATGCAGCGAACTCATCAACGCCTTCACCATGCTGACCGCCTACCTCGCCCCCGTATTGCCGCAAACCGCCGCCAACGCCGCGCGTTTCCTCAATCTGGACGCGATTACCTGGGCGAACACGCGCGAAACCTTGGGCGAACACGCCATCAACAAATACGAACATTTAATGCAACGAGTGGAGCAAAAACAAGTGGACGATTTAATCGAAGCCAACAAACAAAGCATTGCCGCCGCAGCCGTGCCTGTTGAAGACAGCAAATACGAAAAAGTCGCCGAACAGGCGAGCTTCGACGACTTCATGAAAATCGACATGCGCGTCGCCAAAGTATTGAACTGCGAAGCCGTCGAAGGCAGCACCAAGCTCTTAAAATTCGACCTCGATTTCGGTTTTGAAAAACGCATCATCTTCTCCGGCATCGCCGCGTCCTACCCGAATCCCGCCGAATTGAACGGCAGAATGGTCATCGCCGTCGCCAACTTCGCCCCGCGCAAAATGGCAAAATTCGGCGTATCCGAAGGCATGATTCTGAGTGCCGAGCTGCCCGACGGCTCCTCCCGTATCCTCAGCCCCGATGAAGGCGCCGAGCCCGGTTATAAAGTGTGCTAAGCGCCCAGCCGGCCGCCTTGTCCGCACCGTCGGCATAAGCTTTCCTGCAGCCCATTCATTTTCAGGTAGCCTCATCCGGGCTACCTGAAAATGTCTGTTCCCGTTTCAAGCAAGCTCCGTTTTCACAAAGCTCAAGGAATCCCATGCGCCAACTCCTCGCCCTCCTCCTGTTTGCCGCCTTGTCCGCCCCCGCCGTCGCACAACACCAGCCAGCCGCCCCCCATTCTGCCACGCCCACCCTCGCTGCTGAGTGCGAACAGCTCATCAAAGACACGGACACCTTAGCCACTGGTGCGTTCTGCTACCGAGACAACCCAGAAGTATCGGCATATTTCAACGAATTATCTTTAATACTGCTCTTTAACCATCCCAAAGCAGAGCTTTGTCGCCACCAATTACGCCACTCCCCCGCAAAAAACTACCGCCTCAACGCCGATTCCAACAAACTATGTATCGACAGCCGCGCCGAACGCGCCCGTCTGCGCCGCCAAATAGAAGCCTTGGTCGATGAAAAAATGCCCGAATACGCCGCCGAAGAAGCGCCTAGGCGCGGCCTCACCGCCGCCGAGCTGCTGCGCCGAACCCGTGCCGAAGAAGCCGCGCGTCGCGCCCGGGTGGATGTCTATATCCGGCAAACCGAAGGGCAATAACTTCCCGAGTTTCCCCAACAAAAGGCAAACGAAAAGGCTACCTGAAAATTTTAGCTTCGCAGAAACTGCTCTGCGTTGCGTTTTCAGGTAGCCTTTTATTCCGGCCGCCGGGCTTATTTGCCCGCTTCGCCCGAAGCAATCAAAATTTCCACGCGGCGGTTTTGCGCACGGCCTTCCGGATTGTCCGAACCGTCGGGCTTGGCATTGGGAGCCACCGGATCGGCCGCGCCCTTGCCTTCCACGGCAATCGCCTGTTGCACGCCGTGGCGCACCAGCCAGTCTTTCACCGATTGCGCGCGGCTCACCGACAACCTGCGGTTGTATTCCGCGCTGCCTTTGGCATCGGTGTAGCCCACGATGGTAACCTTCGCCGCCGCGCCGCGCTCGTTAATCATGGCCGCCACTTTCTCCAGCGCGCCCGCCGCTTCCGGCTTCAGGCCGGCCTGGCCGAAATCAAACAGCACGTCGGACGACAAATTCACCGCCGTGCCCTGCGCGGTTTCGCGGGTGGTGAGCGTGTCGCCCTGCGCCATATTGTGGGCGGATTCCTTCATGCCGCTATCCGACAGGCTGCTCAGGCCGGAGGACGCGCCCTGCGGCTGGGAAACGCTAGCCGCGCCTTCGGAAGCCGCCGAGGCCGCCGCATCGGAAACCGCAGCAGCGGATGCGTCAGACGCCGCAGCGGCATCGGACACGGCCGAAGCCTGGCTCGCGGCAGAGGCATTCTGCGCCGCGCCGGACGGCTGGCCGCCGCAGGCAGACACGGCAAACAAAGCCGCCACCATCACAGATAAAGTTTTCAAATTCATGGTGCACACTCCTATCGGGTTGAAATCGGACAAACGGCTCTAACAGCAAGCCGGTATTCCCGCGCCGTTGGCAGGCCAACCGCTGCGGGAACAGGCGGATAGTACCGCAAAACAGGCTGGCGGAACAATCAATTGGCTGCAAAATTGAGTGCTTGCTCCGGGATATTTTTCAGGTAGCCTTATATTACGCCCCGACAACAGGGGCAAGCAGTAAAAACCAATCTGAACAGTATCTTAGGCGGTTGCTTGACAGCCAGCCTGCATTCGAGTAAGCAAAGATTGCCCTTGTGTCATAGACCAAGGGCGATTTTTTATGAAACTCAAGCAACAGATGATGAAGCAGGGCAAGGCAAGCATAGCGAGCCGAAGCCTTCCTTGTCTGAATAGAAACAACTCAACCGAAGCCAAGACGGCACCTTCGAAATGGTGCAGTCAGGCCGATAATGCCGAAGCTGCACAGGTTCGGCTGAATGAGTTCACGACCGCCCACCGCAAATCAGCCTATGTGCTGCAACTCAACGTCAAGTCTTTTATAGACCGCCACGGCATCGACCGCGTTGGATTTTTAACGCTGACTTTTGCCGACGAAGTCAAATGTCCGAAAGAAGCACAGCGTCGCTTCAACAGCCTACGAACCCACTTTCTCAAAAAACATTACCCCCAATACATCCGCGTAGTCGAACGCACCAAAACAGGCCGCATACATTACCACCTGCTAGTAGCCTGCAAGGAAAACATCCGCCGCGGTCTGAACTTCCGCCAAATCGCCGCCCGTAATTACAAAAGCGCGAATGCCGCGATACGCGGTCACTGGGCACGCCTGCGCGAAGCAATGGGCAAATACGGCTTCGGCAGAAGCGAACTAATGCCCGTCAAAACCAACAGCAAAGGCTTGGCAAACTACATTGCCAAATACATAGGCAAGCACATAAACGCACGGATAAGCGCAGACAAAGGCGTTCGCTTATGCCAAACCAGCCAAGACAAAGGCTTTCGCTGGAAGATTGCGACAAGTGGCTTTCAATTCGTAAGCGAAGGGTCGAAGCAATGGCGGCAGAAACTCGCCAAGTGGGCGCAAGAATGGGACAGCTACTTTTTCTACAAAACCCTGAAGGAAAGCAAAACACGGGGCGAACCGCAAAACTACATATCGATAAACCCGAAGATTTCCGCCCCAGCATGGACGGCAAACCGTGGACAGCCCCAGCCTACGCACCGCAAAACACAGCCATTTCTACGATGCCCTACCCTGTCGCCTGTGTGAAAAGCGGCGCGGCCTGTACCTGTTATACCGACCAAGCCACCCCGATACGGGGCATGGATAAAGGCTTGTGTATCGACTTTGCCGAAAACGGCATTTACAATCCCTACCGAACCGCCGCGCAGAGTGCCGCAGCGGATAAATCATAGGAGGTGTGAAATGTTTGAGAAGGTGCATTTAGGTAAAGCAGTTAGTGATATAAGGTATTTGCAAGACGAAATGTTTGATGGCAATAATCTTTTTGCAAAGCGTGTCCTTGGCAACCCACAGCCTGAAAATAGAACCTTGGGCGCGTTGGTAGTGGACAGCCAGCAAGCGAACGTTTTGGCAAAAGCATTGGCCACCGTCAAGCAAGAATTCGAGTTAGACCGCGCCGAAAGCCTGATAGTGGCAAATATGATTGAAGCCGTTGAGCAGTTGTTTGCTGTCGTCTCGCAAACAAGGCGAGTAGAATAGTTTTTGTAGTACCCCGCCCAATGGAAGCCGTGAAAGGTAGCTGGTCGTAGGAGGCCGAACAAAAGATAGGCAGGGCGGGATTTCCGCATTTAATTCTGAACAGTATCCAAGGCCGCCAAATGGTATGCCTGCATATAAGTGGAGAATACACCATGAACTATTTAGGAATAGATGTAAGCAAGAAAAAAATAGATTGCTGCCTAATCGTAGAGGATAAGTACCTACATCGCGTATTGAAGAACGACCAAAGCGGATTTGAGAAGCTGCGGGATTGGCTCAAGAAGTACACGGACAAACCCGTTTACGCCTGTTTGGAAGCGACAGGCATTTATAGCGAACACATCGCCGATTGGCTGCATGATGAAGGTCATAGCGTAGCGCTCGTCAACCCGTTAAGTATTAAGAAATTTGCAGAGATGCAATTGCTGGCAGTCAAAACAGACAAGCAAGATGCCAAGACCATCGCCAAGTATTGCCAGATGACACAACCCACGCTGTACGCACCGCCGCCGAAATCTGAACGGCAGTTAAAGGCGCTAACCCGTCAAGTTGAATATTTAAAAGAAATAGTAGTGGCCAATCAAAACCGCTTTCAGGTAGCCCAAGACATCACTACTCCCATCATTGCCGACACAATAGCGCATCTTCGGCAGCAGATTGCGCAAGTCGAGCAGCAAATTCAAACGCACATCAAGCAAAGTCCAGACCTCAAAGACAAGGCCGACCTGCTAAAGTCGGTTCGGGGCATCGGTGCAGCGACGATACCCCACCTGATAACGCTGTTCGGGTTCAAGACGTTTAGCACGGCAAAGGCTGCGATTAAGTACGTTGGATTAAACCCCATTATCAAACAAAGCGGCGAAAGAAAAACAAGGTTTATCTCTATCTCGAAACAAGGGGATAAGACTATTCGAACGGCGTTATATTGCCGGCAGTCCGCGCATTCAGTTTGCCCGAATGGCAGCCGTTTGTTAATCGTTTGAAGGCTTCCGGCAAGACGGGCAAGCAGATTGTTTGCGCAATAATGCGGAAGCTGTTGGTGTACTGTTTTACCGTGTTGAAGAGCGGCAGACCCTACGACCCGCAAATACAAGCAGCCTGAATGGCTTTAGCTCCGCAGGAGGTAAAGGCAGGCAGGTTGCCGCCAAGCGAAGCGCGGCAGCTAAATGGTTGTCGCTTCGCAAGGGGTAAAATACGCCGAAAAATCAATAGAGATGCGGTGATTTAACCAACATTTACACAGTGAAAATTTGACAAGATATGTAACAGTATCTTTAGTTAGCCCGTAGCCGCAGCTTGGGCTAGCTGAAACTTTCAGGTAGCCTCCAACGGCAAACGGCGGCGGGAACTGCTTCCTGCCGCCGTGGTTTGCTTGCTGCGCCGCCGGTTCACGAGCGGTATTGCGCCATCAGCTCGCAGTAGTTTTGATAGTGTTCTTTGGCCACGAAGCCGCGCACCAGGCTCATGGTTTGGTAGATGCCGCGGCGTTTGGCGCCGTCGTCCCAGTTGCCGATGTGCTGGGAGTTGTCGAAGTCAAACCAGTATTTGGTGAGCAGCCATACGTTGAGGCCGAGCTCGCGCAGGGCTTCGTCGTCGGCGTCGAGGATGCCTTTGGCGCGCAGCTCGGTGAATATCCGCACGAGCAGCGGGGAAATTTTGATGTGGGTGAATTCGTTGTGCTCGCCCCAAAGCTCTTTGCTGCGGGTGAGCAGGGTGTTGACGTCGCTGAATAAAAAGCGGTATTCCCAGAGGATGTCGTACACGCCGCTCATGTATTCGCCCATTTTGGCCATGTTGTCGGGCAGGGGGGTTTGCTGGATGTAGTCGAGCAGCTTGCCGCTGTAGCGCTGGAAGAGCTGGACGATGATCTCGTCTTTGTTACGGAAGTGGTAGTAGAGGTTGCCGGGGCTGATGCCGAGAGCTTGGGCGATGTGGTTGGTGCTGATTTTGCGCTCGCCTTCTTCGTTGAAGAGCTTGAGGCTGATGTCTACCACGCGGTCGTAGGTGCTGGGTTTGCCGTTTTTCTTGGTCATGTGCTGTTCTCCGTTGCTGTATGGCCCGTTTAGCAGCCAACCGCAGCGTGGTCGTGCCGCCTGCCGCCGCGATTATAGCCGCCTCTGCCCCTTTCGGTATAGTGTCGGCAACTTTATGCCCGCATAAAAGGCGGGAAACGTTGCCTGATTACCATTTCTGGCAAAAGGCGTGGCATAAAGTGCAAACCTTTGGCGGGCAAGGGCATGAAGGCTACCTGAAAAAGAAACAGCCATCCTTCACGCCCATAATTTTTCAGGTAGCCTTCCCTAATGGAATTAGGCTACCTGAAAATTTGTGCGGCTTATATTTGTTTCACCCTAGCCCAGCCACACCGGCTCGGGCTCCAGCCACACGCCGAAGCGTTGGAACACGCAGCCGCGCACATGCTCAGACAGGCGGCGCACATCTTCCGCGCTGGCGCCGCCAAGGTTAACCAACACCAACGCCTGCTTCTGGTGCACGCCGGCATTGCCTTCGCGGTGGCCTTTCAAGCCGCATTGGTCGATCAGCCAGCCGGCGGCGAGCTTGGCCTGGCCGTTTGGCTGCGGATACACCGGCAGCGCGGGATACTGCCGTTTCAGCGCGGCGGCCTGCTCGGCCGGCACAATCGGATTTTGATAGAAACTGCCGCAGCTGCCCATCTGCGCCGGGTCGGGCAGCTTGCGGCGGCGGATGCGGCACACGGCTTCGGCCACGGCGGCGGCGGTGAGCTGCGCGCCCCCGGCCACGGCCTCGGCTTCGCTCTGCACATCGCCGTAATGCAGCTTGGGCTGGAATACGGTATCCAGCGCAAACTCCACCGCGGTAATCACATAACGCCCGCCGGATTGCTTAAACAGGCTGTTGCGGTAGGCAAAGCGGCAGGCGGCGTTTTCAAAGCGCACCGGCTGCCCGGCATCCAAATCCCAAGCATGCACGGCGGCGATGCAGTCTTTCGCCTCCACGCCGTATGCGCCGATATTCTGCACCGGCGCGGCGCCCACCGTGCCGGGAATCAGGCTCAAGTTTTCCAGGCCGCTCAAGCCCAGCGCGATGGTGTGCTGCACGAAATCGTGCCAGTTTTCGCCGGCCTGCGCGGTGAGGCGCACTTTGCCGCCGCCTATCGGCTCGGGCGCGTCGATGCCCTTATTGGCCATGCGCACCACCAGCCCGTCGTAATCCCGCATAAAGAGCACATTGCTGCCGCCGCCGAGCCACAGCACGCTCTGGCGGCTGTATTCAGGCAGGCGCAGGATTTCAGGTAGCCTTTGGGCGCTGTCCAGCTCGCACAGGGCGGCGGCGCGCGCACTCAGGCCGAATGTGTTCAGCCCGCTCAAATCGGCATGGCGCAGCAGTTTAATCATCGTCTTGATGCTCCAGCATTTCTTCGCTCACTCCTTCCAAACACCACAGCAGGGCCACCGCCGCGCACATCAGCGACAACACCAGCGCCGCCCAAAAGCCGTAAATCCCCAGCCGCGTGCCGAAGGCCAAGAGGCAACCCAGCCCGAGGCCGACCACCCAAAACGCGATGGCGTGAATCACCATCGGCAGCTTGGTCACCTTATAGCCGCGCAGGGCATAGGAAGCGATGCATTGGATGGCATCGGCCAGCTGGAAGGCGGCGGCAAACAGCAGAATCGTGGCGCCCAATTCGATCACGGCCGCGTCGTCGGTGTAAATCCGCATAATCGGGTAGCGGAACAGCACGGTGAGCACCGCCGTGATAATCGACAAAGCCGCGCCGGAAGAAAGCGCCACGCCGGCGGCATAGCGCGCCTGGTAGTAGCGGTCGGCGCCGATGGAAAAGCCCACGCGCACGGTTACCGCCGCGCCGATGCCCTGCGGAATCACATAAATCAGGCTGGTGATGCTGTTTACCACCTGCTGCGCGGCCACATGGTCTTCCGCATTGCCCGGCAGGCGGGCAATCAGCAGCATCATCACGGTAAACAGGCTCACTTCCAAGAAGAACGACAAACCAATCGGCACGCCCAATTTGGTGATCTGGCGCAGGATTTTCGCATTCGGCTTGGAAAAGCGCGAAAGCAGGCCGAAGCGTTGGAAATATTTCTGCTTGGCGATATACACCCACAGCGCGGCCGCGTTAAACCAAAACACCAGCGCGCTGGCCAGGCCGCAGCCCGCGCCGCCCAACGCCGGCATGCCCAAATCGCCATACACGAAAATATGGTTCAGCGGGATATTCATAAACAAAGTAATCCAGCTCATCCACATAATCGGTTTCGGCTTGCCCAAGCTGGAAGCGAAGGCATGCAACGCACGGTGCACCATGGCCGCCGGCATGGAGAGCGCCACAAAGCCCACATACTGCGAAAACTGCCGTTTCACTTCCGGGCTCAAATCCAGATAATGATTGATCGGCTGCACCATCAGCCACAGCACGGCCATGCCCACAAAGCCCAGCATCAGGCCATACCACATGCCCTGCCGCCCCAATTCGCCCACCTGCTCGGTTTCGCCCGCGCCGTGCGCTTGGGAAATCATCGGGTTGAGCGCAGTCATGATGCCCATGAAGGTGATAAACACTGTAACGAAGGCGCTGCTGCCCAAGGCCACGGCGGCCAAGTCCGGCTTGCCCGCGCCGCCCGCCATCACCGTATCCACAAACCCCACCCCCACCTGGGCAATCTGCGCCAAGAGCATAGGCATCGCCAAAGCCCCCATGCGACGGGCTTCATTGCGGAAAACGGCGGGGGAATAACGGTTTAAGTCGAGCAGCATAATCAAATGAAAGAGTGGAACACGGGCGCCATTTTAGCAGAAACGCAACATAAGTTGTAGTAACGCAACACTCCGCCCCGCTCCCGCCTTGCGCATAAAATAGCGGAAGACGCCTGATTCAACAAAGAAAACGCCAACAATCCGCCCCGCATCGGCATATATATAACAAGTGTTGTTTGCCTGCCGACAGCGGGTGGACAAACCGGAGCAAACGTGAACCATCTGCCGCCACGCCGCCATGCCCGCAGAGGCTACCTGAAAATACAGCGGCGATTATTCGGCGGTTTCAGGCAATCGCATATTTTCAGGTAGCCCCAACCGCGCGCAGGCTACCTGAAAATAGGGGATTGCGAGAACGGGAGAGCTTGGGCAGCCGAAGCCGTTTACCTATTCCCTCGGCAATCGTTTACATTCGTCTGGCTGCACAAGCTACCTGAAAGCGGAGTTTCTGCGAAGCCAACGCACAGTTTCAACGCAATTAAAACCAAAAGTCTACCTGAAAACGAGCTTCGTGAGTTTCTGCGCAGCTAAAATTTTCAGGTAGCCTCTTCCGCATTCCATGCAAAACGGCACGGCGGGCTGCCGTGCCGTTTCCAAGTTTCACACCAAACCGCTTACTGCTGGCGCGCCTGCGAAGTCGGGTTGATGAGGATTTCCACCCGGCGGTTTTGCGCACGGCCCACTTCGGTGGAGTTGTCGGCAATCGGCGAACGCGAGCCGTAGCCCACGGTGCTGATGCGGTTGGCGGCCACGCCGCGGCCGTTCAGGTAGCCCGCCACGGATTGCGCGCGCTGCTGCGAGAGCGGGTTGTTGATGCGGTCGTTGCCGGTGTTGTCGGTGTGACCGGCCACGGTGATGGTGGTTTCCGGATACTGGGTCAGCACGTCGGCCACGGTGTTGAGCGAGCTCACGGCGTTCGGGCTGAGCGCGGAGCTGTTGGTGGCGAAGGTGACACCGCTGGGCATGGTCAGCTTGATTTGGTCGCCCTGGCGTTCCACTGCCACTTGGGTGTTGGCCAGCTCTTGGCGCAGACGGCGCTCTTGAATGTCCATATAACCGCCCACACCGGCGCCCACCACGCCGCAGCCCAAAGCAGCATTGCGCGCGCCTTTGCTGCCGTGGGTGAGCGCGCCGATAGCGCCGCAGGCAGCCGCGCCGCCCAAGCCGTAGAGCGCGGTTTTAGAAATAGTTTGCTGGCCGGTAACCGGGTCGGTTACGCAGCCGCTCAGGGTGAAGCTGGCAGCCAAAGCCAAAATAGTCAGACGTTTCATCATTTTCGTTATCCTTTCAGGATGCGGTTGAAATATTATTGCAATCATTTTGCCTTGCAGGCAGCCACTATAGGCGAGCCGCCGCGCAAACAAAAGCCGCCGCCGCAAGATTTACCGTTTATCAAACTTTCCAGATATTTGTTTACATTCATCCGCCCGCCGTATGGCTGGCAACAGGGCTTTCGGCTACAATGCCCGCTCGACAACCCGATAGGCTACCTGAAAATATGCCGCGCCCCGCCCGCCTCCTCCTGCCCGCCCTCGCCCTGTTTGCCGCTGCTTTTTCCCACGCCGAGCTCCCCACCGGCCTCTATCTATACCAGGGCAACGATGGGGGCAGCTACCGCCCCGCCGACGAACCCGACGCCATCCCGCGCCCGCGTTCGCCCTCCATCCATGCCGAGCGGAAAGTTTGTATCCCTGCCGACAGCCAAGCCTGGCTGCAAGAGCAAATCCGCCGCCGCACCACCGGCCTCTACCCGCAAGGCCGTTTTGCAGAACGCCAAACCGCCACCGGCCACGCCTACACCCTGCTCAACCCTGCCCAAGCCAAGCCCGGCCTCGATGCCTACACCGTGGGCATGGCGCTGAAAAACGACCCACAAGGCCGCCCCGCCGTATCTTTCTCCATCGACTCCACCGACACCGGGCGTAATTCCACCCACCAAACCCACATTAACCAGTGGTATACCTACCAAGGCTCAAACTGCCCCGCCGATGCCGATGGCGAATAAATGCAGCTCTGCCGAACCTGTGTTGGCTGCGCCGAAGCTGATGTTTTCAGGTAGCCTTTCCCTCTTTCACTAACCATAATTTAAACCCAACCATGACCACCCTCTACAACACTCTCACCCGCCAAAAAGAGCCCTTCGCCCCCATCGACCCCGCAAACGTGCGCATGTACGTTTGCGGTATGACCGTGTACGACTACTGCCACCTCGGCCATGCCCGCGTGATGGTGGTGTTCGACATGATTGCCCGCTGGTTGCGCGAGTGCGGCTATCCGCTCACTTATGTGCGCAACATCACCGACATCGACGACAAAATCATCGCCCGTGCGGCCGAAAACGGCGAAACCATCGGCGAGCTCACCGCGCGTTTCATCCAAGCCATGCACGAAGATGCCGACGCGCTGGGCGTGTTGCGCCCCGACATCGAGCCGAAGGCGACGGAAAACATCCCGCAAATGATTGCCATGATTGAAATCCTAATTCAAAACGGCAAAGCCTATCCCGCCGCGAATGGCGACGTTTACTACGCCGTGCGCGAGTTCCCCGCCTACGGGCAGTTATCGGGCAAATCGCTGGATGATTTGCGCGCGGGCGAGCGCGTGGAAGTGGACGGTTTCAAACGCGATCCGCTGGATTTTGTGTTGTGGAAGGCCGCCAAGGAAGGCGAGCCGGCATGGGAAAGCCCGTGGGGCAACGGCCGCCCGGGCTGGCACATCGAATGTTCTGCCATGAGCGACAACCTGTTCGGCGATACGTTTGACATCCACGGCGGCGGCGCGGATTTGCAGTTCCCGCACCACGAAAACGAAATCGCCCAAAGCGTGGGCGCCAGCGGCCATGTTTGCGGGCACGAACACGCGCACACCCACCACGGCCAAAATATTGCCAGCCATGTCAAATATTGGCTGCACAACGGCTTCATCCGTGTCGATGGCGAAAAAATGTCCAAATCGCTGGGCAACTTCTTCACCATCCGCGAAGTGTTGAAGCAATACGACCCCGAAGTTGTGCGCTTCTTCATCCTGCGCGCCCACTACCGCAGCCCGCTGAACTATTCCGACGCGCATTTGGACGACGCCAAAAATGCCCTCACCCGCCTCTACAACACCTTGGCCAACGTGCCGCCCGCAGAATTTCAGGTAGACTCCGAAGCCAACGATTACACCCGCCGCTTCTTCGCCGCCATGAACGACGACTTCGACACCGTGCAGGCCGTGGCCGTATTGTTCGAGCTGGCCGGCGAAGCCAACAAAACCCAATCTGCCAAGCTTTCCGGCTGCCTCAAAGCCCTGGCCGGCACCATCGGCCTCCTCCAGCGCAGCCCCACCGAATTCCTGCAAGGCGGCACGGCGGCAGGCGGCTTGGGCAACGAAGAAATCGAAGCCCTCATCGCCCAGCGCCAACAAGCCCGCGCCAGCAAAAACTGGGCCGAATCCGACCGCATCCGCGACCTGCTTGCCGCCCAAGGCATCACCCTGCGCGACGGCGCCGGCGGCACCACTTGGACGCGCGATTAAGCCATCCGCCCCAAGCAAAATGGCTACCTGAAAACGCAACGCAACGAAGTTTCTGCGAAGCTAAAATTTCCGCTTCGTAGAAATGCCCGGAGCCCGTTTTCAGGTAGCCTTTCCCGTTCCTCCCTGCCGCCCAATAGCAAGCACAGGCAAAAAGCAGTATAGTTCCCCATTTGCCAAACCGCTTTAAGCAGCCCAAAGCAACCCCACCCACCCACACAAACAGGCTACCTGAAAGCGCCAGCTTCAACGAAGTTAAAACACAGTTTCCAAAGAAAACGGAGTTTCTGCGAAGCTAAAACGAAATTTCTGCGAAGCTAAAACGCAGCCAAAAACAAGCAAAGCAAATTTCAGCACAGCCAAAAACAGCCAACACACCGCCACCCGCCATGACCCAATCCCTCACCATCCTCGGCAGCACCGGCAGCATCGGCAGCAGCACGCTCGACGTCGTTGCCCGCCATCCCGAACGTTTCCGCATTTTCGCCCTCAGCGGCCACCGCCAAACCGACAAGCTGGCCGAGCAGTGCCTATCCTTCCGCCCGCAATACGCCGTTACCGCCGATGCAGCCCAAGCCGCCGAGCTGCGCACACACCTCGCCGCCGCCGGCTGCCCAACCGAAGTGCTGCACGGCGCTCAAGCCCTCATCGACATCGCCACCGCGCCCGAAACCCACGGCGTGATGGCCGCCATTGTCGGCGCCGCCGGCCTGCCGCCCACGCTTGCCGCTGCCCGCGCCGGCAAAACCATCTATCTGGCCAACAAAGAAACGCTGGTGGTGTCCGGCAGCCTCTTCATGCAAACCGCCGAACAGGCCGGAGCGCACATCCTGCCCGTAGACAGCGAACACAACGCCATCTACCAAGTTCTGCCGCCCAACAAAGACTACCTGAAACACAACGGCGTCGAATCCATCATCCTCACCGCATCCGGCGGCCCCTTCCTACACACCAATCTGGCCCACTTCCCCGCTATCACCCCCGCCCAAGCCGTCAAACACCCCAACTGGCAGATGGGGCGCAAAATCTCCGTAGACAGCGCCACCATGATGAACAAAGGCCTCGAGCTGATTGAGGCGCACTGGCTGTTCGGCTGCCCGCCGGAAAAGCTCGAAACCGTCATCCACCCGCAAAGCGTGGTGCACAGCATGGTGCGCTACACCGACGGCTCAGTGCTGGCGCAGCTAGGCACGCCCGATATGCGCACGCCCATCGCCTACTGCCTCGGCCTGCCCGAGCGCATCGCCTCCGGCACCGCGCCGCTGGATTTCGCCAGCCTCGCCGCGCTCACCTTCGAAGCGCCCGACTACCGCCGCTTTCCCTGCCTCGAGCTGGCCTACCAAGCCATGCAGGCCGGCGGCGGCGTGCCCTGCGTACTCAACGCCGCCAACGAAATCGCCGTGGCTGCCTTTCTAGACGGCCGCATCCGCTTCACCGACATCGCGCCGGTGGTGCGGCATACGCTGGAGCAGGATATTTCAGGTAGCCATCAAAGCCTGGAAGGCCTGCTGGCCCGGGATGCCGCCGCCCGCCGCGCGGCGACGGATTATGTGGAACGGCTGGGCTGAGCCCTGCCCACAATGTTTTGTCCAAACCGCCTGTTTCCATTACAATACGGCGTTTCCCCTATTCTCCGGCACATCATCGGGCTACCTGAAAACGCAAGCTTCGGCGCAGTGAAAATCTGAAACCCCGATTTTTCAGGTAGCCTCAAGCAGCAAGCCGGGCTCAAGGAGCATCTTTGTCTCTTCTCTATACCGTTGGCGCGTTTATCGTGGCCATCATGATTTTGGTCAGCCTGCACGAGCTGGGGCATTTGCTGGTGGCGCGCTGGTGCGGCATCAAAGTGCTGCGCTTCTCCGTGGGCTTCGGCACGCCGTTTTTCAACAAACGCTGGCGCAACATCGAATGGTGTTTGGCGCCGATTCCGCTGGGCGGCTATGTGAAAATGGTCGATACGCGCGAGGGCGACGTGCCCGAGGCCGACCTGCCCTACGCCTTCGACAAACAACACCCCTTCAAACGCATACTGGTGGTGGCCGCCGGCCCGCTCACCAATCTGGCGCTGGCCGTGCTGCTCTACACCTTCTCCTTCGGCCACTTCGGCGCGCAGGAAGTGCGGCCGATGGTGGGCATGGTGGCGCCCGAATCGCTGGCCGAAAAATCCGGCTTCGCCCCCGGCGACACCATCCAAGCCGTAAACGGCAAAGCCGTGGCCACTTGGGGCGATGCGCAGTCGGAAATCATTTTGAATCTGGACGCGAGCAAAGTTCAGGTAGCCGTGCGCCAGGCCAACGGCCAAGAAACCGTGCGCACCATCGACGCCGCCGGCACGCCCGAAGCCAAAGAAGTGGCGCGTCGTGGCGGCTACTTCGGCCTCACCGCCCTGCGCAAAACCACCATCCTCGCCACCATCCAGCCAGGCTCGCCCGCCGAACGCGCCGGCCTGCGCAAAGGCGACCGCGTGGTGGCCATCGACGGGCAAATCGTACACACCTGGCCGGAATTAACCACCGCCATCCGCCGGCATCCGCAAGACAAGCTCACCGTAGATATCCTGCGCGGCGGCAAACCTTTTCAGGTAGCCCTGCGCCCCGACAGCCGCGAAGACCGCAACGGCGAGCGCTACGGCTTTGCCGGCTTCGATTCCGAAACCGACCGGCGCTGGATGTCGCTCGCCACCTACCACTACCACCCCTCCTGGCCTCGTGCCGCTGAAATGGGCATAGAGCGCGTGGGCACCTACACCGCGCTCACCGGCCGCCTGTTTGCCCGCCTGCTCACCGGCCAGGCTTCCGTGAGCCACATCTCCGGCCCGCTCACCATCGCCGACTACGCCGGCAAAACCGCCGCCTCCGGCATTCAGGATTACCTGGAATTTCTCGCCGTGGTCAGCATCAGCCTCGGGATTTTGAATTTGCTGCCGATTCCTATTTTAGACGGCGGTCATTTAATGTATTATGCCGCCGAATGGATTCGCGGCAAGCCCGTCAGCGCCAAAGCGCAGATGTGGGGGCTGCGTTTTGGCCTCTCCCTGATGCTGATGCTGATGCTGGTGGCCTTTTTCAACGATATCACCCGATTATTGGGATAAAGCATGAAACTGAACAAACTTTCTTTCGCCTTGTTTGCAGCCGGCCTGTCTTCTTGGGCGCTGGCCGCCGCACCGTTTACCATCCAAGACATCCGCATCGAAGGCCTGCAACGCACCGACCCCTCCACCGTGCTGGGCTACCTGCCGGTGAAAGTGGGCAGCACCTTCAACGACGGCGAAGGCGAGCAAATCATCAAAAACCTCTACGCCACCGGTCTGTTCGACGACGTGCGCGTGGAAACCATGGGCAACCAAGTTTTGCTCACCGTGGTGGAGCGCCCCATCATCAACACCCTCACCGTAACCGGCGGCAAAACCCTGCCCAGCGACGCCATCAAGAAAAACCTCGACAGCTTCGGCCTGGGGCAATCGCAGCCGTTTAACCAAGCCATCCTGAACCAGGCCGTGGCCGGCTTGCAGCAGGAATACGCCAACCAAGGCAAACTCTCCGCCACCGTTACGCCGGAAGTAACCCGCCTGTCGCGCAACCGCGTGGACATCACGCTGAAAATCGACGAAGGCGCCACCACCCGCATCGAAGAAATCGACTTCGAAGGCAACCAGCACTTCTCCAACCGCACCCTGCGCCACCAGATGAAGCTCGACCGCCACGGCATGCTCAGCTGGCTCTCCAAAGACGACCGTTTCTCCGACGAACAATTCCGCAAAGACCTGCAATCCATCACCGACTTCTACCAAAACGAGGGCTTCTTCGAAGGCCGGGTGGAAGATGCCGACGTGCGCTACAACCAAGACCGCACCAAACAAACCCTGTGGATTAAGGTGCACGAAGGCGAGCGCTACCGCTGGGGCAAAGTGCGCATTGAGGGCGACACCCGCGAAGTGCCGCGCGAAGAGCTGGAAGCCCTGCTGAAAATGCGCGAAGGCAAGCGCTACAACCGCTCGCAGATGGTGGATAGCCTGCAAGCCATCCAAGACCGCATGGGTCAGGCCGGCTACGCGCTGGCGCAAGTGGGCGTGCAGCCGCAGCCCGACCAGGCCAACCACACCGTGGATTTCGTACTCACGGTAAACCCCGGCCGCAAATACTATGTGAACCAAATCCACATTTCCGGCAACAACAAAACCCGCGATGCGGTGATTCGCCGCGAAATGCGCCAAACCGAAGCCGCGCCCTACGATTCGGCCAAAATCAACCGCTCCAAAGACCGCATCCAGCTTTTGGGCTACTTCGACGATGTGAAAGTGGAAAGCCGCCCGCTGCCCGATACGCCCGACCAAGTGGACATCGACGTATCGGTGAAAGAGCGTTCCACCGGCTCGGTGGAAGTGGCCGCCGGCTGGGTACAGGATACCGGCCTGGTGCTCTCCGCCGGCGTGGCGCAGGATAACCTGTTCGGCACCGGCAAATCCGCCAACTTCCGCATTGCCCGCGGCAAAACCCAAAACACTGCCTCGCTGTCGTTTACCGACCCCTATTTCACCCCCGACGGCGTGAGCTTGGGCTACGACATCTACTACCGCGGCTTCATGCCCTACAAATCCAGCTCCAGCAGCATCGGCTCAAACAACTACGAAACCACCCGCATCGGCGTGGGCGCGCGCATGGGTGTGCCTATTACCGAATACGACCGCGTAAACTTCGGCCTCGGCGTGGAGCACCTCACCGTGAAGCTGCACGGCGACAAGCTGAACCAACCCTACCGATACCAAGACTTTATTCGAGAACACGGCGAGAAAAACTGGCTGCTCAAAGGCAACATCGGCTGGGGTCGCAACAAAACCGACGATGCCCTGTGGCCAACCCGCGGCTACACCACCAGCGTAAACGCCGACCTCGGCTTGCCCGGCGGCGATTTGCAATACTACATCCTCACCCACGACCAGCGCTGGTTCTTCCCCTTGAGCAAGAGCTTCACCCTGATGCTCGGCGGCGAAGTGGGCTATGCCGGCAAGTTCGGCGGCACCTCCACCGTGCCCTTCTTCAACAACTTCTACGGCGGCGGCCTAGGCTCCGTGCGCGGCTACGAAAGCGGCTCGCTCGGCCCGAAAGTGTATGAGAACTACAGTGGCGGCAGAAACATTGTGAACTACGGTGGCACCTATAAAGCCTATGCCTCCGCCGAGCTGCTATTCCCCTTCCCCGGCGTGAAAGACCAACGTTCCGTGCGCCTGAGCGTGTTTGCCGACGCCGGCAGCGTGTGGGACGGCAAAACCTACACTCCCGATGCCTACGGCCCCGCCAAACCGAACGGCACCAACGGCTACTACAAACAAGACCACCGTTCCACCTTCAGCAACGAATTGCGCTATTCCGTGGGCGCGGCGCTCACCTGGCTCTCGCCCCTGGGCCCGATGAAATTCAGTTTCGCCCATCCGCTGAAAAAAGAGGATAGCGACCAAATCCAGCGCTTCCAGTTCCAGCTGGGCACGACGTTCTAAGGAAGGCAAGCCATGAAGTCCACCCTCCCCCGCCTCGCCGCGGCCGCCCTTGCCGCCGTTTTGGCGCTGCCGGCCGCCGCCGACGGCGTGCAGAAGCTCGGTTTCATCGACACCGAGCGCGTGTATCAGGAATCCACCCAGGCGCAGCGCATCCAAACCACGCTGCAAAGCGAATTCGGCAGCCGCCAGCAGGCGCTGCAACGGCTGCGTGACCAGGGCATCGCCCTAAAAACCCGCCTCGACCAAGGCCACCTGAACGCCGCCGAACGCCGCCGCACCGAGCAGCAGCTGATCGAGCTCGACCGCAACCTGCGCCGCCAGGCCGCCCAGCTCACCGAAGAGTACAACCTGCGCCGCAACGAAGAATTCGCCGCCCTGCAGCAAACCGCCAACCGCGTCATCACCGACTTGGCACGCCGCGACGGCTACGACCTGATTATCCAAGACGTCATCTTCGTCAACAGCCGTTTCGACATCACCGACGAAGTCATCCGCGCCCTCAACAGCCAATAAAGGCTACCTGAAAAACATAAACGCAGCCCAAGCCGGGTTTCGGCAGCACAGCCCGCCCGGCTCATCCGCCACACAGGCTACCTGAAAAATGCAGAAACCGCTTTCCCAACTCACCGCCGCATTAGGCGGCCGCATCGTAGGACAAGACGTGGCCGTCAGCCGCATTGCCCCGCTGCATGCCGCACAGGAAGGCAGCATCAGCTTCGTCGCCCACGCCAAACACCTGCCCGAAGCCCTCGCCAGCCAGGCCGGCGCCCTGATTGTGCACCACAAGCTGGCCGACAAACTGCCCGGCCGCAACCTCATCGTGTGCGACAACCCGCAGCTCTACTTCGCCCAAACCGCCCGCCTGTTCCACCCCGCGCCCTTGCCCAAAGCCGGCATCCACCCCAGCGCCGTGGTGGAAGCCAGCGCCGTCGTGCCCGCCAGCTGCGAAATCAGCGCCAACGCCTACATCGGCGAGCACACCGTATTGGGCGAAGGCTGCCGCATTCTGGCCAACTGCGTGGTGGAAGCCGACTGTGTGCTGGGTCAACAAGTTACCCTGCACCCGAACGTAACCGTGTATGCCGGCTGCACCCTCGGCGACCGAGTAGAAATCCACTCCGGCGCCGTGATCGGCGCCGACGGCTTCGGCAACGCCTGGGCGCAAGACCATTGGTACAAAATCCCGCAGGTGGGCAGCGTGGCCATCGGCAACGACGTGGAAATCGGCGCCAACACCACCATCGACCGCGGCGCCATCGAAAACACCGTCATCGCCGAGGGAGCGAAAATCGACAACCTCGTGCAAATCGCCCACAACGTGCACATCGGCGCACACACCGCCATCGCCGCCTGCGTGGGCATTGCCGGTAGCACCCACATCGGCGCCTACTGCCAAATCGGCGGTGCCGCCATGTTTGTCGGGCACATCAAAGTGGCCGACAAAACCTTTATCGGCGGCGGTACCCTGGTGGCCGCCTCCATCAGCGAGCCAAACTACTACGCCAGCTCCTACCCGCTGCAAACCCACCGCGACTGGGTGAAAAACGCGGTGCACCTGCGCCATTTAAACGAGCTGCACCGCCGCGTGAAAGATTTAGAAAACACAGTAAAACCAACAAAGGAACAATAACATGCAATTAGAATCCATCGAACTGCCCTTAGACGTGCACACCCTGCAACGCCTGCTGCCGCACCGCTACCCCTTCCTGCTGCTCGACCGCGTGATCGGCTTTGAAAAAGAAAAAAGCCTCACCGCCATCAAAAACGTCTCTATCAACGAGCCCTTTTTCGAAGGCCACTTCCCCGATTTCCCCGTGATGCCCGGCGTGTTGGTGATTGAAGCCATGGCGCAGGCCGCCGGCGTGCTCGCCATCCTCAGCCGCGGCGAGCGCCAGGAAAACGAAATCTACTTCTTCGTCGGTATCGACAGCGCCCGATTCAAACGCCAAGTCGTGCCCGGCGACCAGCTGCAAATCCACTTGGACGTGATTACCCACAAGCGCGACATCGGCAAATTCAAAGCCACCGCCACCGTAGACGGCCAAATCGCCGCCGAAGCCGTGATCATGTGCGCCAAACGCGCGGTAGACAAATAGCCCGTATTTTCAGGTAGCCCTACCGCTTCGGCGGCAGCCGCGGCGGCATGGCGAAAACCTCGTTTCACCGCCATCAAGCCCGCCCCGGCTGCATTTTTCAGGTAGCCTCTCCCGCCCGCCGCCCCATTAAGGAAAACCCATGTCCCTAATCCACCCCACCGCGATTATCGACCCCCAAGCCCAGCTCGACAGCAGCGTTAAAGTCGGTGCCTACAGCGTGATCGGGCCCAACGTGCAAATCGGCGCCGGCACCGAAATCGGCCCGCACGTCGTCATCAACGGCCACACCACCATCGGCGAGCACAACCGCATCTTCCAATTCGCCAGCCTCGGCGAAATCCCGCAAGACAAAAAATACCAGGGCGAGCCCACCCGCCTCATCATCGGCAACGGCAACACCATCCGCGAATTCACCACCTTCAACCTCGGCACCGTTACCGGCATCGGCGAAACCCGCATCGGCGACGACAACTGGATTATGGCCTACTGCCACCTCGCCCACGACTGCGTGGTCGGCAGCCACACCATCTTCGCCAACAACGCCTCCCTCGCCGGCCACGTAACCATCGGCGACTACGTCGTGCTCGGCGGCTACACCCTCGTGTTCCAATTCTGCCAAATCGGCCGCTACGCTATGACCGCCTTCGCCGCCGGCGTGCACAAAGACGTGCCGCCCTACTTCATGGCCGCCGGCTACCGCGCCGAGCCCGCCGGCATCAACAGCGAAGGCATGCGCCGCAACGGCTTTTCCCCCGAGCAGATCGCCAACGTGAAAAACGCCTACAAAATCCTCTACCGCCAAGGCCGGCCCCTCGAAGAAGCCCGCCGCCAAATCACCGAGCTGGCCGCCGGCGCACCCGAGCTGGCCATCCTCAACGACTTCCTCGCCGACTCCCGGCGCAGCATCATCCGCTGAATTCATCTGCAAACAGCAAAAGGCTACCTGAAAACTCAGCAGGAAATTTTCAGGTAGCCTTTTTGTCGCTCACAGAAAACCACAAAACCATACCGCATGAAACATTCGCCCCAAGCTGCTCAGAAGGCTACCTGAAAACAACCCCACCGTTTTTCAGGTAGCCTCTTTCCCCAGCCAATACAAAAGCGCACACCGTTTCCGGCATGCGCTTTCTTTGCGGCGCGAAGCCGCGTCAATCCGATATCAGGTTCACTTCAGGCTGCCCACCATATCGGCCGGGCGCACCCATTGGTCAAACTGCTCCGCCGTGAGCAGGCCGGATTTCACCGCCTCTTCGCGCAGCGTGGTGCCGTTTTTGTGCGCCGCTTTGGCGATTTTGGCGGCATTTTCGTAGCCGATTTTGGTGTTCAGCGCGGTGACCAGCATCAGCGAATTGTCGAGCTGCATCTGGATGCGCGGCAGATTCGGCTCGATGCCGGCGGCGCAGTGCTCGTCAAACGAAATGCAGGCGTCGGCCAAGAGCTGCGCCGATTGCAGGAAATTGGCCGCCATCACCGGTTTGAACACGTTGAGCTGAAACTGCCCCTGCGTGCCGGCAAAGGAAATGGCGGTGTCGTTGCCCAATACTTGGGCGCACACCATGGTCAGCGCCTCGCATTGGGTCGGGTTTACCTTGCCAGGCATAATGGACGAGCCGGGCTCGTTTTCAGGAATCAGGATTTCGCCGATGCCGGAACGCGGGCCGGAAGCCAACAAGCGGATATCGTTGGCAATTTTATACAGCGACACGGCCAGCTGCTTGAGCGCGCCGTGGGTTTCCACGAAGGCGTCGTGCGCGGCCAGCGCTTCAAATTTGTTCGGCGCGGTCACAAAAGGCAGGCCGGTAAACTTGGCAATATAGGAGGCTACCTGAACATCGTAACCCTTGGGCGTGTTCAGTCCGGTGCCGACGGCGGTGCCGCCCAAGGCGAGCTCGGCCAGATGCGGCAGGGTGTTTTCCAGCGCGCGGATGCCGAAGGCGAGCTGGGCGGCATAGGTGGAAAATTCCTGCCCCAAAGTCAGCGGGGTGGCATCCATCAAATGCGTGCGGCCGATTTTCACCACCTGCGCAAACTCGGCTGCCTTGGCGGCAAAAGTCTGCTGCAAACGCTTCACGGCGGGCAGGGTGTGCCGCACCACTTTCTGGTAAGCGGCAATGTGCATGGCGGTGGGATAGGTGTCGTTGGAAGACTGCGATTTGTTCACATCGTCATTCGGATGGATCACGCTTTTCTCACCCAGCTTGCCGCCGTTGAGCACATGGGCGCGGTTGGAAATGACTTCGTTCAGGTTCATATTGGACTGCGTGCCGGAGCCGGTCTGCCAAATCACCAGTGGGAATTCGCCGTCCAGCTTGCGCGCCAGGATTTCATCGCAGGCGGCGGCAATCAAATCGCGTTTTTCCGCCGGCAACACGCCCAAATCGGCATTGGCAAAGGCAGCCGCCTTTTTCAAATAGGCAAACGCTTCAATGATTTCCTGCGGCATGGAAGCGGCCGGGCCGATTTTGAAGTTGTTGCGCGAACGCTCGGTTTGCGCGCCCCAATAACGCTCGGTCGGCACCTGCACTTCGCCCATGGTGTCTTTTTCAATACGAAATTCCATTACACAGCTCCTGAAGTTGGTTGAAAATCTGGGTTGTTCAGCAGAAAACAGTTGGTTTCCACAACCCTTATTAGCCGGGCGAATATACCACAAAATCAATTCGTTTTTACACGGCAGGCAGGAAATGTTAAAGCCCTCCTGCTTTTCAGCAGAAGGGCTTTATTTCGTGTGGCGCGGTGGACGGGACTCGAACCCGCGACCACCGGCGTGACAGGCCGGTACTCTAACCAACTGAGCTACCACCGCGCGCGCAAAAAAATGGTGGGTGATGACGGAGTCGAACCGCCGACATTCTGCTTGTAAGGCAGACGCTCTACCAACTGAGCTAATCACCCGTGTCGTGCACAGCACTAGAAGATGCGCATTAAACCAAACTATCCATTTTATTGCAAGCACTATCTTGAAAAAATTTAAGCAGATTTCCCCACTAGATTGTTTTAAAAAATAAAAAACTTTTTGGCATTTCCGCCGACGCACCTCTAGCCAAGCATTTCACCCTGTCATTTGAGGTATAATAAACCCTTCGATTCCATCACCTTCCCCGGTTTATGCATACCGTTATCCGCACACGCCAGCCCGATGCCCAGGCCGAGCAAACCCTGCTGAATGCCGGCACGCCGCCGCTGCTGGCCCGCCTGTTTGCCGCGCGCAACGTGCGCTCTCCAGAGGAGCTGCATACCAATCTGGGCAGCCTGCTGCCGTTCCAATCATTGAAAAATATCGAAGCCGCAGCCAAGCGGCTGGCACAAGCCATCCGCAATCAGGAGCGCATCCTGATTATTGCCGATTACGATGTGGACGGCGCCACCGCCTGCACGGTCGGCATCTTGGGGCTGCGCCGCATGGGGGCGATGGTAGATTTTTTGGTGCCCGACCGTTTCAAACACGGCTACGGGCTGACGGCGCACTTGGCCGAAGTGGCCGCCCAACGCGGCACACAGCTGTTGCTCACCGTAGATAACGGCATGTCCAGCGCCGCTGCCGTGGAACGCGCCAAAGAATTGGGCATGGACGTGATCATCACCGATCACCACCTTCCGGCTGACAATCTGCCAAACTGCATCATCGTTAATCCCAACCAGCCCGGCTGCGGCTTTGCCAGCAAAAACTTGGCCGGCGTCGGCGTGATTTTCTATGTGCTGACCGCACTGCGTGCACATTTGCGCGCGCAGCAGTGGTTTGCCCCGAACAGGCTACCTGAACCCAATCTGGCCGACCTGCTCGATTTGGTGGCACTGGGCACGGTGGCCGACGTGGTGCCCCTCGACCACAACAACCGCATCCTGGTTACGCAAGGCATCAACCGGATGCGGGCCGGCAAAACCCGCATCGGCATCCGCTCGCTTTTTCAGGTAGCCAAACGCGATATACGGGAAGCTAAACCCTTCGACCTCGGTTTTGCCATCGGCCCGCGCATCAACGCCGCCGGCCGGCTGGATAAGATGGACATCGGCATCGCCTGCCTGCTCTCCAGCGAACCGGGCGAAGCCTCCGCCCTGGCCGAACAGCTCAACGAGCTCAACCGTGCTCGCCAAGACATCGAGCAATCCATGCTGCAAGAAGCCGTGGCGGCAGCCGACCAAATCATCGTGGGCAACAGTTTAAGCATCACCGCCTTCCATGCCGGCTGGCACCAAGGCGTGATCGGCATCGTGGCCGGCCGGCTCAAAGACCGTTTCCACCGCCCGGCCATCGTATTCGCCCCGGCCGGCAACGGCGAACTGCGCGGCTCCGGCCGTTCGATTCCCGGCCTGCACCTGCGCGACGCCATCGACTTGCTGTCCAAGCGCCACCCCAATCTCGTCCTGCAATTCGGCGGGCACGCCATGGCCGCCGGCCTCAGCATCCGCGAAGCAGCATTCCCAACTTTTCAGGTAGCCTTTGAAACCCTGCTGGCCGAGCTGCTCGACCAAGACACGCTCACCCGCACCTTATTAACCGACGGCAGCCTGAAACCGGACGAACTCTCGCTGCAAACAGCGGAAACCCTAGCCAAGCAAGTATGGGGGCACGGCTTCCAGCCGCCCAGTTTCCACAACCAATTCGAAGTATTGTGGCAGCGCATCGTGGGCAACGGACACAAAAAAGCCGGCCTAAATTGCGGCGGGCAGGTGGTGGAAGCCATGTTTTTCCGCTGCACCGAAGAACTGCCAGCCCAAATCCGCACCGTATACCGTCCGGTGGCCAACCAGTGGCGCAACCAATGCGAATTGCAGCTGTATATCGAGCACTGGGAAGCCGCCTAAGCGGAGCCGGCTCGGCAAACGGTATATTCTTACCGTGATTTAACTTATAATCACATCTTAACTATAGTATGTAAAAGCATTATTACTAAAATGTGGGTATTGTCGGCAGCAATCTAAGAGCAAATAAAGTGCCGATTTTTTCAAATTCGTTCTACTTTACTCAGGCAAATATATGAGCGTCGGACTATTGCGCGTCCTGTTTCAAAACAAACTCATCGAACAGGACCAGGTTGAAAAATACCGAGAAAAAATTAATCAAAACAAAAATATCATCCCCATGCTGGCCGAGGCCGGCATCATCAAGCAAGCGGATTTGGCTCAGCTGCTGGCCAAACTGTTCCACTACCCCATTTTGGATTTATCGCAGTATTCCCGCTCCATGATGGTGCAGGACGTACTCAACGATGCGCAAATGACCGAGCATCGCTGCGTACCCTTATTCAAACGCGGCCAGAAACTGTTTTTGGGCGTTTCCGACCCTACTTTGTTGCAAACATACCAAAAGCTGATTTTCCCCAGCGGCCTGATGGTCGATTTGGTGCTCATTAACGATGAACAGCTGGATGGCCTGCTGGAATTTGCCAGTCAAACCTCCACTTCGATTTTGGATGAAATTTCTTCCGACTCCACCGGAATAGCAGCTCCAGCCGCCATGATGGTAAACGACGAGGAAGAAGACGGGCCGATTGCCAAGTTTATCCACAAGGTGCTGTCTGACGCCCTGAACACTGGGGCTTCGGATATCCATTTCGAATTCTACGAAGAAATGGCGCGCATCCGCTTCCGTACCGACGGTCAGCTGCGCGAAGTGGTACAGCCCCCGCTGAATATCCGCGGACAGATTGCTTCGCGTATCAAGGTTATGTCGAAAATGGACATTTCCGAAAAGCGCGTGCCGCAAGACGGCCGTATCCAGATTCAGTTCAACAAAAACCAGAAACCGATCGACTTCCGTGTGAACACGCTGCCCACGCTGTTCGGCGAAAAAATCGTAATGCGTATTCTGAACTCAGATGCAGCAACGCTGAATATCAACCAGCTGGGTTTCGAGCCTTTCCAAAAAGAATTGCTACTGGAAGCCATCCACCGTCCCTACGGCATGGTGCTGGTAACCGGCCCGACCGGTTCCGGTAAAACCGTATCGCTGTATACCTGCCTGAACATTTTGAATACCGACAGCGTTAATATTTCCACTGCCGAGGACCCTGCGGAAATCAACTTGCCCGGTATCAACCAGGTAAACGTGAACGACAAACAAGGCTTGACCTTCTCTGCTGCGCTGAAGGCTTTCCTACGTCAAGACCCGGACATCATCATGGTGGGTGAGATTCGCGACTTGGAAACCGCCGACATTGCCATTAAGGCTGCCCAAACCGGCCACATGGTGTTCTCAACCCTGCATACCAACAATGCGCCGGCCACCTTATCGCGTATGCTGAATATGGGCGTGGCGCCGTTTAACATCGCCAGCTCGGTTAATCTGATTATGGCGCAGCGCTTGGTTCGCCGTTTGTGTACCTGCAAACAGCCGATTGAGCGTCCACCGGCCGAAGCCTTGCTGAAAGTCGGCTTTACCGAAGAAGATTTGAAAAAAGACGATTGGCAGCTCTACCGCCAAGTGGGCTGCGACCGCTGCAAAGGCAAAGGCTTCAAAGGTCGTGCCGGTGTGTATGAAATCATGCCGGTTACCGATGCGATGCAAAAAATCATCATCAACAACGGCACAGAGGTGGATATTGCCGAACAGGCTTATGCCGATGGATTGGTCGATCTGCGTCGGGCAGGTATTCTCAAGGCAATGCAGGGCATTACCACCTTGGAAGAAATTCTTGCCACCACCAACGACTAAACCTAAAAATCAGTTTTAATTCAAAAGGGAATCATCATGGCTGTAAAAAATACCAAATCCACAAAAAAGCAAACCGGACTGAGTTTTGAGTTTGAAGGCCGTCACATGGAAACCGAGCAGATGGTGCGCGGCGAAGTTGTGGCCAAAGACGAACAAGACGCCCGTGCCAAACTGGCTCGTCGCCGAATTAAAGTCATCAGCTTGAGCAAAAAGAAAAAAGTTCGTGAGAAAAAAATCACTCAAGCTGACATTACCGTATTTACCCGCCAGCTGGCCACCATGATGAAAGCCGGCTTGCCGGTGATGCAAGCATTTGATATTGTGGCGAAAGGCCATTCAAACGCCTCCATGACTAAACTTTTGATGGAAGTGCGTAACGACATTGAGCAAGGTACTTCCATGGCCAATGCTTTCCGCAAGCATCCCAAGTATTTCGATGATTTTTATTGCAACTTGGTGGATGCGGGTGAGGCTGGCGGTGTGCTGGAAAACTTATTGGATAAGCTAGCCGTCTATAAAGAAAAAACCCTTGCTATTAAGAAAAAAATTAAGAGTGCCCTGACCTACCCGATCGCAGTAGTTGTGGTAGCTATTGTGCTGGTTATGATTATGATGATGTTCGTATTGCCTGAGTTTAAAAAGGTATACGACGGCATGAACGCCCCTATGCCTGCGCTCACGCAATTCATGATGGGCATTTCGGATTTTATGGTGTCTTGGGGCTGGTTGGTCATTATCGGTATGGTCGGAGCGGTAGCTGGCTTTATCCAGTGGCATAAACGCTCTCCGGATTTACAAAAACGAGTAGACGGCATGCTATTGAAACTTCCTGTTTTCGGCAATATTGTAGAAAAAGGTACCATTGCCCGCTGGGCGCGTACTACCGCCACCCTGTTTACAGCTGGCGTTCCCTTGGTGGAAGCACTTGATTCTGTGGGCGGTGCTTCAGGCAACATTATCTATGAGGAAGCCACCCGCAGCATCCGCAACCAAGTTAATCAAGGTACCTCGCTAACCAGCGCCATGAACTCCACAAACCTATTCCCCAATATGGTTCTGCAAATGACTTCTATTGGTGAAGAATCCGGCGCACTGGACGACATGTTGAACAAAGCAGCTGAATTCTATGAAGAAGAAGTAGATGCAGCAGTTGCGACCTTGTCCTCTTTGATGGAACCCATCATCATGGTGGTATTGGGCAGCATCATCGGCGTGATTCTGGTTTCCATGTACCTGCCGCTCTTCAACTTGGGTAACGTAGTCGGCTAGTATTCATCGCTGAAGCATCTTTATATCAATCGTCAAACGGTTTTCAGGTAGCCTTCCCTCGGCAGGCTACCTGAAAACACACTCTCCCATCCCTATGACCAATCTCGAACCCAGCCTGTATATCCCCTTTGCCGCCCTGCTCGGGCTACTGGTAGGCAGTTTTCTCAACGTGGTGATTTACCGCCTACCGGTAATGCTGGAAAAACAATGGCAAGTCGCCGCCAAACAGCATCTCAATCTGCCGCTGGATGAAGAAGACCAAAAGCCGTTCAACCTCAGCACGCCGCCCTCGCGCTGCCCCCAATGCGGCAGTCCGGTGAAACCGTGGCAAAACATCCCCATTATCAGCTTCCTCTTGTTGCGCGGCCGCTGCCACAGCTGCCACACCCCCATCGGTTGGCGCTATCCCGCCGTCGAGCTGCTCACTGGCATCCTGTTCGGCATCGTTGCATGGCGCTACGGCGACACCTATCTCACCCTCGGCGGCCTCGTGTTCACTGCCATTCTGGTGGCGCTCACCTTTATCGACGCCGATACCCAACTGCTGCCCGACCAGCTCACCCTGCCCCTGGTTTGGCTCGGCCTGTTGTTCAACTGGCAGGTCGGCTTCGTGCCCCTGCCCTCGGCTCTGCTCGGCACGGTGGTCGGCTACCTGAGCCTGTGGCTACTGTTCCACCTGTTCAAACTCATCACCGGCAAAGAAGGCATGGGCTACGGCGATTTCAAACTCTTGGCCGCGCTCGGTGCCTGGCTCGGCGTGAGCACCCTGCCTGTGATCGTATTCGTGGCCGCGCTGGTGGGGCTGGTGGCCGCGCTGGTGATGCGTGCCGCCAAAGGCCAGCCCATCGCCTTCGGCCCCGCGTTGGCCATTGCCGGCTGGCTGGTTTTTGCCGCCAACGAGTATATCTTGCAAGGCATTCATTGGTGGCTGCAAAAATCCGGGTTTATCTAACATGACCGCCTGGGTCGGCCTCACCGGCGGCATCGGCAGCGGCAAATCCACCGCCGCCCGCCTGTTTGCCCAACACGGCGTGCCGCTGATTGATGCCGATGCCGTTTCCCGAGCCCTCACCGCAGACGGCGGCGGCGCCCTTCCCGCCATCCGTGATGCCTTCGGCAGCAGCCTGTTCGATTTTTCAGGTAGCCTCAAACGCGCCGACCTGCGCCAGCTCGTATTCCAATCCCCTCAAGCCAAAGCCCGGCTCGAAAGCATCCTCCACCCGCTGATTCTCGCCGACATCCGCGCCCGCCAGCAGCAATTCCCCCAAGCCGCCTACGGCATCATCGAAATCCCCCTACTTGCCGAACAACCTGTTTTCCAAAGCCTTGTGCAGCGCATCCTCCTCATCGATTGCAGTGAAGAAACGCAAATCCGCCGCACTACCGAACGCAGCGGCCTCTCCCGTGATATGATTGCCGGCATTCTGGCCGCCCAAGCCAGCCGCCAGGCGCGGCGCCGCATTGCCGACGACATCATCTGCAACGAAGCCGGCCTGCCCGAGCTCAGCGCTGCCGTGGCGCGCCAGCACCTTATCTACCAACACCTTTTCGGAAGCTGAACCATGTCCGACCTCATCACCTTCGAGCACCCCCTCTCCGAACGCGTGCGCAACTTCCTGCGCCTCGAGCACCTCTTCTCCCGCTTCTACACCACCCGCGACCAACAATCCGCCTGGGCGCACCACGCCGCCCTCGGCACCCTGTTTGAAATCATGGATTGCGCCGCCCGCGCCGAGCTCAAGCTCGACATCCTGCAAGAGCTCGAACGCCAGCGCCAGCAGATTTCCCAATCCGAACGCGAACAATACGACGCCACCCCCGAGCAAGAAGCCCTCTACCAAGCCACCCAAAACCTACAAGAAGTACAGCAGAAATTCGGCCAACACCTGCGCGAAAACGAATGGCTCATGGGCGTGAAGCAGCGCATGCTCGTATCCGGCGGCACCAGCCCCTTCGACCTCCCCTCCTACCACTACTGGCTGCAACTGCCCCACGAGCAGCGCCTCGCCGACCTCAACTGCTGGATCCGCTCCCTCACCCCCACCAGCGAAGCCATCAGCCTGCTCCTGCGCATCCTGCGCCGCAACAGCTACAGCCTCGACTGCTGCGCCGTGCTCGGCAACTACCAAAACGCCAAGCTCGGCAACAACATCCACATGCTCGTCGTCGATGTTGCCCAATCCTGCCAAACCCTGCCTGAAATTTCCGCCAACAAATACTTCACCCACATCCGCTTCACCCAAGCCACCCAAGAAAGCCCCCGCGGCAAACAGCTCGAAGAAAACATCCCCTTCACCCTCAAAATGTGCAGCTTCGACCCCATCACCGACAAACCATGAGCACCCCCACCGTACCCTGCCCCACCTGCCGCCGCCCAGTAGAATGGAGCGAAGCCAGCCCCCACCGCCCCTTTTGCAGCCAACGTTGCAAAATGATCGACCTCGGCACCTGGGCCGACGAAAGCTACCGCATCCCCAGCCAAGAAGAATCCCCCAGCTCCCCCGGCGATCACGAATAGGCGCAAAGGCTACCTGAAAAAGCAAGCTTAGCCTCCAGCAAACCAAACCAACCCCCAAAGGCTACCTGAAAAATCTGCCACCACATTTTTCAGGTAGCCTCATCCTTCCCTAGCCCCACCATGAACACCGCCACCATCCACAGCATCGACCACGAAGGCCGCGGCGTCGCCCGCATCCAAGGCAAAACCACCTTCATCACCGGCACCCTGCCCCAAGAAACCGTTGCCTACCAAATCACCCGCAGCAAAAAACATCACAGCGAAGCCCAAGCCACCCGCATCCTCACCCTCCCCTACCGCACCGCCCCCGCCTGCCCCCACTACAGCCAATGCGGCGGCTGCACCCTCCAACACGCCCACAGCAGCGTGCAAGTCGCCTACAAACAACGCATCCTCGAAGAACAGCTCCAACGCCTCGGCAAAGTCCGCCCCCAATACCTCCTCCCCGCCATCTACGGCCAAGCCTGGGGCTACCGCCACCGCGCCCGCCTCAGCGCCCACCACAGCCAAGGCCAAACCCTCCTCGGCTTCCAAAGCCGCAGCAGCCACCGCATTATCGACATCCACAGCTGCCCCATCCTCGCCCCCAGCTCTCCGCCCAGCTGGGCAACATCCGCACCCTGCTGCAACAACTCAACCGCCTGCACGCCCGCGCACCATCGAGCTGCACCACAGCCCTGCCGCCAACGCCCTCACCCTCCACATCCAGCGCCTGCCCCAAGCCGCCCGCGCCCAGCTCATCCAAGCCGCCCAAGCCCTCCCCGCCCACTGGCACATCTGGCTGCAAGCCCGCAGCAGCCCGCCCGCCCCTCCTTCCCGAAAGCCCCCAGCTCAGCTACAGCCTGCCCGAATACCAGCTCACCCTGCCCTACCGCCCCGGCGACTTCACCCAAGTCAACCCCGCCGCCAACGCCCTGCTCGTTTCCCGCGCCATGCAGCTGTTGCAGCCCCGGCCCGGCGAGCGCATTGCCGACCTCTTCTGCGGCCTCGGCAACTTCAGCCTGCCCATCGCCGCCGCCGGCGCACACGTTACCGGCATCGAAGGCTCCCCCGCGCTCACTGAACGCGCCGCGCAAAACGCCCGCCTCAACCGCCTCGCCGAACGCACCCGATTTCACAGCGCCGACCTTTTCCAAACCACCGGGCACACCGTCGCCGCCTGGGGCCGCTTCGACAAAATCCTGCTCGACCCGCCCCGCAGCGGCGCCTACGCCCTCGTTCAAGCCCTGCACCCGCCCTATCTGCCGCGCCGCATCGTCTATGTGTCCTGCAACCCCGCCACCTT
Source organism: Eikenella sp. Marseille-P7795 (assembly GCF_916618725.1). NCBI lineage: Bacteria > Pseudomonadati > Pseudomonadota > Betaproteobacteria > Neisseriales > Neisseriaceae > Eikenella > Eikenella sp. Marseille-P7795. The sequence goes on from NZ_CAKAJZ010000002.1 coordinate 565,577, forward strand.
CGCCCGCGACGCCGCCGTGCTCGTGGGCAAAGGCTACCGCTTCCGCAGCGCCGGCATCGTCAACATGTTCCCGCAAACCGCCCACGTCGAAACCGTCGGCTGCTTCGAGCTGGAATAGCCCGCCCGCACAGCGTGAGGCTACCTGAAAGCGCAGCCTCAACGAAGCGGGCTTCTGCCTTAAAACCGCCAAGGCAGAAGCCCGCTTTGCCCGTTTTAGCTTCGCAAAAACTCACTGCATTCGTTTTAGCTGCGCAGAAACTCACTGCGCTCGTTTTCAGGTAGCCTCTATCACACCCACACGCCTCCCCAAAGCACCCAATCTTTGACCTAACACAGCACCCGCCGCCGCCACAGTCAGTATAGTCACTCTAAGCAGTTTATTCGCCGGCACCAATTGGCATCTTGCGGACGGCACAGGAGAAGACCTTGGCAAAACCCCGGATTTGAGCGCAGTTCAAAGCGATAGTATCGCAAACGCGCAGACATACCGTGCGGGTAGTCAAGCGTTTGAGAAGCGCATCGCGCAGAAATGCGCCAAAGGCGGGGAATTTGCAAAGGTCTTCAGCCGTTTGAAATCCACCACTTACGGGAGCAAACATCATGACTGAACAAAAACGCCTACTTGAACAACTGCACAGTCAACCCTTCGCCCTCTGCTTTTCCGGGCAGGGCTTCGATTGGATCAGCACCCTGCGCGAGGCTTTGGCAGAAGGCGCGCGGAGCAAGGCAAACGAAATCACCGCCGCCGCCGCCCAAATCCTGGCGCCCGTGGCAGAGCAGCTTGCCGCCGCCCGCCCGCAGGGTTTCGAGCCGATAAAATGGGCGGAAAACGGCGCGGACGGCATCGATTTGGTGCGTGCCGCCGTGAGCGCGCCCAGCATTTTCCTTGCGCAAATCGCCAATCTGCACACGCTGGAAGCGCGCGGGCTGGACAGCGGCAAGGCAGCCGGCGTGATCGGGCATTCGCAGGGCATACTCGGGCGTTATCTGATACGCGAGCCGCAGCACACCGCCAAATTGCTGGCCTTGGCCGAACTGGTCGGCGCGGCCGCCACGCTGCAAGGGCGCAAAACCGGCATGTATCTGCACGACGGCAATCATCCGATGGTGATGGTGCAGGGCGTGAGCCGCGGACAGATTGCCGCCGTGATTGACGAACTGTATCCCGAAGATAAAGCGCATCCGGCAGACCGCCCGTGTATCGGCTTGCAGAACAGCGCGGACGGTTTTGTCGTCAGCGGCAAGCCCGAATCGGTGGCGCGCGTGTGCGGCGTGTTGTCGGACACGGTGAAAGACGCAAACGGCCAAACGCCTGAAAACCTGCTGTGGCGGCTGGACGTGGAAGTCGGCTTCCACCACCCCGCCATGCTGCCCGCCGTGGCGCAAGTGGCCGAATGGGCGGCCGCCTGCGGTTTGGACGCGGAACAGGCGCGCGGCATTGCGCACAATATCCTGATGGATCCGGTGGACTGGGTGGCCGAATGCCGCAGCATGGCTGCGCTGGGCGTGCGGTGGATTTTGGAAATCGGCCCATCCGGCGGCGTGGCCATGCTGACGCAGGCCGTGCTGGACGGTGCAGGAATCGAAGTGCTGGATGTTTCCGGCGCGGAAGGCAAGGCGGCATTGTTTGGCGGATAACGGCGGTTTCTGCTTTTTGAACCTGCGGCTGCCGCCAAATTAAGAAAAGGCTACCTGAAAACGAACGAAGTGAGTTTTAACTTCGTTGAAACTCACGCTTTCAGGTAGCTTTAGATGGCAAACTGCAAACTAGACAGCCGCGTGCGTGCGTACCGCACACACGGTGGTTTAGGATGCAGACTACAGCTTGCTTTGGATTGATGTGGAAGCCGTATCTATATTCAAGACTGTCGATTTTATAATGTATGTAAATCAAAATCTACCACTAAACCTGGAGAAAATCTTTTCCGATTTGCTTTCTGTTTATTTTGCAATTCACTTTCTAAATCTAAAGCATATTTTTCTAAATAAGATATTACATCATCAACCATTTTACTATCTGTTTCAGAAAATTCTTTACCATCAGGAAAGAACCTATTTCTAATCCTATTGGTAGCGTACCAGTTACCTACTTTAAATTTATTTTTAAAGATATTTTCTATTTTTTTATAAACAGGAAGGTCGCAAGAATTTTTGTATCTATCAAGAAATTCTCTTATTACTGGCAATTCGATATTTTCAATAAAAGAAAATTTATCAATTTCTTGTAAGAAAAATACGCAAGAATAGAATTCTGCATATCTATTTTCAATGATATTAGAATAAAAATATTCTTTATTTTTGGCTTCTTGCTCTGAAATATATAGTGCAGCATAAAAATCTTGAATACTTCTATGTAAAAACATAAATTGATCATTTTTATGCGCATTAACAATAAAGCAAATTACTTTGGTGTATTCATCAAAAACTTCATCTGGTGTAACTCTACTTTGCAAGCCTAGGTCATTAATGGCTGATTTTAGATGAAATAGACATCTGGTTTTGTCAAAAGTCAATTCAGAGTAATCTTTTGTATCAAAGCAAAATAATTTAAATATATCTAAAAGCTCACTATCCCCTAGTGAACTTTTTCTTTCTCTACGAAAGTTATTTTTTGTAATATCATGCCTAGTAAAAGCAACTTGAAATAAATCAGTAAAAAATTCTTTTAAATTTTTAGCTGGGGTATATTTTGATTGAAGCCTTAGAATATATAAAATTACCATTAAAGGCGTCTGCAATAAGTTTTTAATTTCAGTTTCACTATTTTCTATTTGGGATATAATTTCTTGAATTTCAATTTCATTCTCTTCCAAATTAAATTCTAATGAGTCTTTATTTTTTTGAGTAATTAATTTTTTAATTAATTCAGCTTGGTCTTCAAACTGGTACTTATCTAATTCTAATTTATATAGTTGCTCTGATGCATATTCAGCATAATACTCTGGCCTGGAAGATAAAATAATATTAAATTTTGAATATAACAATAATTTTTTTAAGTTTTTGATAAATGTTTCTGATACTTTATAGCTCATTTCATCAAATCCATCAAAAATCAAATAAATATTATCTGTCTCCGATAGTTTAAAAAACAAATCTTTAGATATATCATCTTGTTTTGTAATATCTTTTAATAAATCAATTAATTTATTAGATCATCATTTTCTTTTAAAAATCTTAATTCATAGAATAATACAAGCTTCCCTTCTGAAATTAAATCTAAAGATAGCTTTTTCAAAAAAATAGATTTCCCTTGCCCCATTTGACCAAGTAATAAAATATCTTTTTGCGCTATTAAGTCTATAAATTTTTCATGTGTTACTTCTGTTTTATTTGGCATTAAAATCCTTGGTTCATGATAAAATTCAGAAATTAATATAGGTTTATCATTTCCATATAATGTTTTAGTATATGATAGAAGATTAATGTATGGCAAAATATCAGACTTTTCTATAGCTTTAATTTTAAGATAACCTTTAAATCTTTCTGAAAGTGTTTTAATTAATTTCTCAGAAATAGGTTCTACAACTTTTTGCAAAATAGAATCTATCATAGACCAGCTCCTCTAATTATTTTATTCAAATACTTCCCAGTATAACTCCCCTTAACCTTCGCCACTTCCTCGGGGCTACCACAAGCAATAATCCTCCCCCCGCCATCTCCCCCTTCCGGCCCCAAATCCACAATCCAATCCGCAGTTTTAATCACATCCAGATTATGCTCGATAATCACAATCGAGTTGCCTTTGCCTTTCAGACGACCTATGACTTCCAGCAGCATGGCGATGTCGGCGAAGTGCAGGCCGGTGGTGGGTTCGTCGAGGATGTAGAGCATTCTGCCGGTGTCGCGTTTGGAGAGTTCGAGGGCGAGTTTGACGCGTTGGGCTTCGCCGCCGGAGAGGGTGGTGGCGGATTGGCCGAGGCGGATGTAGCCGAGCCCTACGTCCATAAGGGTTTGCAGTTTGCGCGATACGGTGGGGACGGCGTCGAAAAATTCGCGGGCTTCTTCGACGGTCATGTCGAGGACTTGGCTGATGTTTTTGCCTTTGTATTGGATTTCGAGCGTTTCGCGGTTGTAGCGTTTGCCGTGGCAGACTTCGCAGGGGACGTACACGTCGGGCAGGAAGTGCATTTCGACTTTAATCACGCCGTCGCCTTGGCAGGCTTCGCAGCGGCCGCCTTTAACGTTGAAGGAGAATCTGCCGACGTTGTAGCCGCGTTCGCGCGAGAGGGGTACGCCGGCGAAGAGTTCGCGGATGGGGGTGAAGAGACCCGTGTAGGTGGCGGGGTTGGAGCGCGGGGTTCTGCCGATGGGGGATTGATCGACGTTGATGACTTTGTCGAGATGTTCGAGGCCGTGGATGTCGTCATACGGGGCGGGTTCTTCTTGGGCGCGGTTGAGTTCGCGGGCGGTGATTTTGGCGAGGGTGTCGTTAATCAGGGTGGATTTGCCGCTGCCTGAAACGCCGGTAATACAGGTAATCAAACCGAGCGGCAATTCGAGGGTTACGTTTTTGAGGTTGTTGCCGCGCGCGCCTTTGAGGATGAGCATTCGGTCGGGATTAACGGGCGTGCGTTTTTCAGGTAGCCTGATGGATTTTTTGCCGCTTAAATATTGTCCGGTAACGGATTGTTCGCATTTGGCAACGTTTTCGGGCGTGTCGGCAATCAGTACGTTGCCGCCGTGTTCGCCCGCGCCCGGGCCCATATCGACGACGAAATCGGCTTCGCGGATGGCGTCTTCGTCGTGTTCGACCACAATCACGCTGTTGCCCAAATCGCGCAGGCGTTTGAGGGTGGCGAGCAGGCGGTCGTTGTCGCGCTGGTGCAGCCCGATGGAGGGTTCGTCCAAAACGTACATCACGCCGGTCAGACCGCTGCCGATTTGGCTGGCGAGGCGGATGCGCTGGGCTTCGCCGCCGGAGAGGGTTTCGGCGGAGCGGGAGAGATTGAGGTAATCCAGCCCGACGTTAATCAAAAAGCCGAGCCGTTCGGTGATTTCTTTGAGGATTTTTTCGGCGATTTGTTTTTTGTTGCCGTCCAAATCCAGTGTTTCAAAGAATCGGTGGGTTTTGGTCAGCGGCCAGGCGGAAACTTCGTGCAAAGGTTCGCCGCTGACGTAAACGTAGCGGGCTTCTTTGCGCAAACGCGCGCCGCCGCAGCTTGGGCAGGCGCGGTGGTTTTGGTATTCGCGCAGTTTTTCGCGCACGGTTTCGCTGTCGGTTTCGCGGTAGCGGCGTTCGAGATTGGGGATGATGCCTTCAAAGGCGTGGCTGCGGTTGAAGGTGGTGCCGCGTTCGGACAGGTAAGTGAAATCAATGACTTCTTTGCCCGAGCCGTGCAGCACGACTTTTTTTACTTTTTCAGGTAGCGTTTCCCAAGCAGCCTGCACATCGAAACCGTAATGCCGCGCCAGCGACTGAATCATTTGGAAATAGAACTGGTTGCGCTTGTCCCAGCCGTCAATCGCGCCCGTTGCCAGCGACAATTCGGGATGGGCGACCACTTTTTCGGGGTCGAAGAAATTGGTGTTGCCCAAGCCGTCGCAAGTCGGGCAGGAACCCATCGGGTTGTTGAACGAAAAGAGGCGCGGCTCTAATTCGGGCAGGCTGTACGAACACACGGGGCAGGCGAAACGGGCGGAAAACCAATGCTCTTCGCCGCTGTCCATTTCCATCGCCAGCGCGCGCTCGTTGCCGTGGCGCAGCGCGGTTTCAAAACTTTCCGCCAGCCGCTGCTTGATGTCCGCCTTCACTTTCACGCGGTCAATGACGACATCGATATTGTGCTTGATGTTTTTTTCCAGCTTCGGCACTTCGTCCAACTGATAAACCTCGCCGTCCACGCGCACCCGCGCAAAACCCTGCGCCTGCAAGTCTGCAAAGAAATCGACAAACTCGCCCTTACGCTCGCGCACCGCCGGCGCAAGAATCATCACGCGCGTATCTTCCGGCAGCTTCAACACGGCATCGACCATCTGTGATACGGTTTGGCTGGATAGCGGCAGATTGTGTTCGGGGCAATACGGCGTGCCGACGCGGGCGTACAAAAGGCGCAGATAATCATGGATTTCCGTAACCGTGCCGACGGTGGAACGCGGGTTGTGGCTGGTGGATTTCTGCTCGATGGAAATCGCGGGCGACAGCCCTTCGATCAAATCGACATCGGGCTTGTCCATCATCTGCAAAAACTGCCGCGCATAGGCGGACAGACTCTCGACATAACGCCGCTGCCCTTCGGCATACAGCGTGTCGAACGCCAGCGACGATTTGCCGCTGCCCGACAGCCCCGTTACCACCACCAGCTTGTGGCGCGGGATGTCCAAATCGACGTTTTTCAAATTATGCGTGCGCGCGCCGCGGATGCGGATGGTGTCGTTGTCGCGGGTGTGTGTGGGTTTGCCGTGGTTTTGATGAGGGTGTTTGCACATGATGAAGCCGGAAAATCCAATAAAAAGAAACTGCGTATTGTAGCACTTTCAGCCAGCCTCTTGCCCCGCGCCGCCAGCCGGAAAGGCTACCTGAAAACATGCGCTGCAACAGAGTAAAACGAGCGAAGCGAGTTTCCACAACGCCCAAACCCACGGTGCCGAATTTTTCAGGTAGCCTCTGCTGGGCTAGGGGCTACCTGAAAAATCATCAGACATACCGCCAAACAAGCCCTGCGCGCACACTCGTCCTCCCCATTGAGGCTACCTGAAAATTTCAGGTGGCCTCATTCGGCGGCAAAACCGCGTATAATCGCTCGATTTTCGTTATCCAACCCAACACACACCATGCCCACCATCACCTACCCCAAAACCTACGACGTCATCGTCGTCGGCGGCGGACACGCCGGCACGGAAGCCGCGCTTGCCGCCGCACGCATGGGCGCGCAGACGCTTTTGCTCACACACAACATCGAAACACTCGGACAAATGTCGTGCAACCCTTCCATCGGCGGCATCGGCAAAGGGCATTTGGTGCGCGAAGTCGATGCGCTCGGCGGCGCGATGGCGTTGGCTGCCGATATGTCGGGCATCCAGTTCCGCCGCCTGAACGCCAGCAAAGGCGCGGCGGTGCGTGCCACGCGCGCTCAGGCCGACCGCATTTTGTACAAGGCCGCCATCCGCGAAATGCTGGAAAACCAGGAAAATCTGGAGCTTTTCCAGCAGGCGGTTACTGACATCACGCTCAGCGGCGGACGCGTCTCCGGCGTGTCCACCCAAATGGGGCTGACTTTCCAAGCCCGCGCCGTGGTGCTCACCGCCGGCACGTTTCTCGCCGGCAAAATCCACATCGGTATGGAAAACTACGCAGGCGGCCGCGCGGGCGACCCCGCCGCCCAATCGCTTTCAGGCTGCCTGAAAGAACTGAACCTGCCGCAAGGTCGTCTGAAAACCGGCACGCCGCCGCGCATCGACGGGCGCACCATCGATTTCTCCCAACTTACCGAACAGCCCGGCGACACGCCCGTGCCCGTCATGTCCGTGCGCGGCAGTGCCGATATGCACCCGCGCCAAGTGTCCTGCTGGATTACGCATACCAATTTGAAAACACACGACATTATCCGAAGCGGCTTCGACCGCAGCCCCATGTTTACCGGCAAAATCGAAGGCGTGGGGCCGCGCTATTGCCCGTCTATCGAAGACAAAATCAACCGCTTTGCCGACAAAGACAGCCACCAGATTTTCCTCGAACCCGAAGGCCTGACCACGCACGAATACTACCCCAACGGTATCTCCACCAGCCTGCCGTTCGACATCCAGCTCGCGCTCGTCCGCAGCATGAAAGGCCTGGAAAACGCCCATATCCTGCGCCCCGGCTACGCCATCGAATACGACTACTTCGACCCGCGCAACCTCAAAGCCAGCCTCGAAACCAAAACCATTGCGGGATTGTTTTTTGCCGGACAAATCAACGGCACGACCGGCTACGAAGAAGCCGCCGCACAAGGTTTATTGGCAGGAGCAAACGCCGTGCAGTACGTCCGCGGACAAGACCCGCTCCTGCTGCGCCGCGAACAGGCGTATCTCGGCGTATTGGTGGACGACCTTATCACCAAAGGCGTGAACGAACCCTACCGCATGTTCACCAGCCGCGCCGAATACCGCCTGCAACTGCGCGAAGACAACGCCGATATGCGCCTAACCGAAGACGGCTACAAAATCGGCTTGGTGGGCGAAGCGCAATGGCGCATGTTCAACGAAAAACGCGAAGCCATAGAACGCGAAATACAGCGTTTGAAAACAACGTGGTACACGCCGCAAAGGCTACCTGAAAGCGAGCAAATCCGCGTGTTCGGGCAAAAACTTTCCCGCGAAGCCAACCTGCACGATTTGTTGCGCCGCCCGAATCTGGATTACGCCGCGCTGATGACGCTGCCCGATGCAGAACCCGAGTGCAGGCTGCCTGAAAACGTGGTGGAGCAAGTGGAAATCCAGGTCAAATACCAAGGCTATATCGACCGCCAAAACGAAGAAATCGACAGCCGGCGGGATATTGAGACGTTAAGGCTGCCTGAAAACATTGATTACGGCAAAGTGAAAGGCCTGTCTGCCGAAGTGCAGCAAAAGCTCAACCAGCACAAGCCCGAAACCGTGGGGCAGGCGAGCAGGATTTCGGGGGTTACGCCTGCGGCGGTGGCGTTGCTGATGGTGCATTTGAAGCGGGGGTTTAGGGATGCAAAGTGAGCGCTCAAAAATTTTCAGGTAGCCTTTGAGGCTACCTGAAAAATAAAAGCAGGCTGTTTGGATACTCTTCCAAACAGCCTGTTAATATTCTTTATGCTATTCTTTCCAAGGCCGCAAATCCACGATTCCCAGCACTTGTTTCTGCTTGCTATCCAACAACACAGCCATATCTTCAGCCGGCGCTTTCAGCGGCAGATAGCCATCTGCCTGCGGGTAAGCTGCCAATGCCTGCGCCACCTGCTCTTCCGAATTATATTGCTTCAGCTCTTCCAAGCTATGTTTGCGCTCCTGCATGCCACTCCAGCCATCATTCAGCGGCTGATACAAATCCGCCTGCATGGATGGGGAAATGCCTTCTTGCAGCTCCATAAAGGTTCGCTGGCTTTGCTCAGCCGCATCTTTATATGGCCGCACCGACACCCATTGCGGCGCAAACAAAGAATTAGATTGGTATGCCGGCAAAATCGTTTTCTCTGCCACGCGCACCACCGAATCTGCCTGCACCACTTCAAAGCGCAATGTATCGAATGCAATATACACTGGCCTGCTCACGGCAATGCTGTGCATACCGTATAAATAAGCTGCCAATTGCACCGCCGCGATCACGCTCAAATCAAACTTCAGCGTTTTCTTCTCTTTGCTGCTGGCCACCAATAATGTGAGCAGAGGGCCCAACACCACATCAATGCCCAGCATCATCAAGAAGATATGCGTTACCCCCACCGCTTTTTGCAGCGGAGCGGGATGCCACACCCAAAATACCAAGCCGATGCCGATTAAAGCCACCACGGCCGAAATCAGCAAATGGATGCCTGCCGCCTTTAATCTAAATCTCATCACGGTCTGCGCTTTATTTTAAATCTTATCCAACCCATTTCAATTACTGGCATGAGCCCGGCAAGCGCGTTTCGCCTACCGTTCCGCTACATTTCCAAGTGATGATCTGGCGGTTACCTGGGTTTGCGGTTGGGGTAAGAACAACCGTCTTGCCATTATTTGTACCTTTATTGAAGGTTACCGTGATCACTCCATTGTCGGGAGTAATTTGTGTGCCTCCGGCCTGAGAATACTTGCCTTCCAATGCAGTAGCAGTAGCCATAATGGGATTTCCGGCTTTTGGATATTCGCCAGTTAGCCAATAATATGTGCCGATATCGGTTTTCAGCCCTTCTGTGGATTTTAATGCCTCGGCGGCTTGGGCGCGGGCAATATAATCCTGATAGGCTGGCAAAGCGATGGCGGCCAAAATGCCAATGATCGCAATTACAATCATCAGCTCAATCAGCGTAAACCCCCTATTTGCACTTATTTTATTCATGATTTATCCAACTATATAATTTTATCTACCATTTTGAGAAATCAGCCCCTCTCCGAACCCGGAGAGGGGCTGCAGGAAACCAACTAAGGATTCCAAGTTAGGTTATCCCACTAAATGATTACTGGCAGCTGGTGGGCATACGGCTCTTGTTAGCGAAGCCAGAGCAGGTCCATTTAGAAATCTGGCCAGTAGCAGCAACTGCGGTCGGTTTGAGTTTCAGAGTCTCACCTTTGTTAGCACCAGAACTGAATACGATAGAAATGGAACCATCGGTACTGTTTACAGAAACACCTTTTGCAGCGAAATATTTACCTTCCAGAGCCTGAGCACCATCCAAAATTGCCTTACCGGCGGAAGTGCTGTTATCCGGCCATTTGTTCTGGTCAGCATAGAAAGTAGCAATATCGGTCTGTACGCCGGCGGTAGCTTTGAAGCCTTCAGTAGCCTGAGAGCGGGCAACGTAGTCTTGGTAAGCCGGCAGGGCGATAGCGGCTAGAATACCGATAATGGCGATAACGATCATCAACTCAATCAGGGTAAAACCTTTTTGTACTTGTTTCAACATGACATTTTCCTTGTTAAAAAATGGAACTTACATAAAACCGAATCTTGCGACCCGGGGACTTCAACCAAAAGAAAGGAGACAACTAAACTTCAATTCGGCTAGGCTTGTTTGCCATCGCCACAAGAAAGGTAAAGCAACGGCTGTGCCACAATTTGAAATTTTTGGCGCACATCTTTAGCAGTATATTGATTTATATAGATTTTATATCAATATCAGCTTTGCCGTATTGTCTAAAAATTTTCTTGCCTGCCATTGCCGCGCAGGGAAAACTGACATTTATCGTCAGTTTTTGGCCCTGCTTTTTGCATAGTTTGCCGTTTTAGGGGTTCCGACCTGTCAATTTGCGCGTGCTGCCGATTTTGGGCGGGTTTTTGGTATGGCGGCGGGGAAATGGTTTTCAGGGCGGGAGGCGGGCTTTTGGTTTGCCGCTTTTTTATAGTGGAGGGAATGGCGTTTCAGGTAGCCTTAGCCTGATGCGGCTACCTGAAAATGAGGTTCCGGCTTTGCCTCACAAAGTTTTAGCTGCGCTGAAACTCGGCTTCGGCTTTGCCGAAACCTCGTTTTCAGGTAACCTTTTGGCTGTGTTGTGTCTATATATAGGGTGTGATGATGTGTGATATTTATTCTTTGCGGGCGGTGGGGTTTGTGCGTTCGCCTTATAAGCAGAAGTTTGGGGTGCCGCGCCAGCCGGGCTTGGTGCCGGCGGCGGGGGTGTGTATTGAGCTGCTGCCGGAGTTTTCGGCGGATTGTGTGCGGGGGCTGGAGCTTTTCAGCCATGTGTGGGTGCAGTTTGTGTTTCACGGGGTGGCGGGGGCGGGCTGGCAGCCTTTGGTGCGGCCGCCGCGTTTGGGCGGCAACCGGAAGATGGGGGTGTTTGCCACGCGCAGCCCGTTTCGGCCAAACCCGCTGGGGCTTTCGCTGCTGAAGCTGGAACGGATTGATACGGAGGGCGGGGTACGGCTGTGGTGCGGCGGGGCAGATTTGCTGGATAGCACGCCGGTGTTGGATATTAAGCCGTATCTGCCGTTTGTGGAGGCGAAGCCGGATGCGGCGGCGGGCTTTGCGCCTGCGCCGCCGGTGCCGCTGCGGGTGGTGTGGGCGGAAGGGGCGGGGAAGGATGAGCTGCCGCCGGAAATCTGCCTGCTGGTGGAGCAGAGCATTGCGCAAGACCCGCGCCCGGCTTATCAGGATGCGCCGCTGCGGGTGTATAAGATGGCGGTGGGGAGCTGGGAGGTGGCGTTTCGGATTGAGGGGGAGACGGCGGTGGTGGAAGGGGTGGAAGAGGTTTGAGCGGAGAGAAGGCTACCTGAAAATTTCAGGTAGCCTTCTTAGCTTCAACCGCCGCCCTACACTAGCTGCTCGCCCCAATGCAGCTTCTGGCGCAGGGTTTTGTAATACTGGTAATCCGTGGGGTGGAGCACGCGCAGGGTGTTGCGGTAGCGGCGGATGGTGAGGCGGTTCATGCTGTGCAGGTCGAGGTGGGATTGGCCGTCGAAGTGCACGCGGGCGCCGTCGGCCTTAGTGATGAGGATTTCGATTTCGCAGCTGTCGGGCACCACCACGGGGCGGTTGGTCATGGATTGCGGGCAGATGGGCACGAGGGTGAGCGCGCGCAGGGTGGATTGCAAAATGGGCCCACCAGCGGCAAGGGCGTAGGCAGTGGAGCCGGTGGGGGTGGAAACGATGAGGCCGTCGGAGCGCTGGGTATACACGAATTCTTGGTTGATAAATACTTCAAATTCAATCATCTGCCCAACGCCGCCGCGGCTGATGGCCACTTCGTTGAGCGCGAGTAGGGTGCTGCCGGGCTCGTTGTCGCGCTGCACGCTGCATTCGAGCATGATGCGCTCTTCGGGCAGGTATTGGCCGGCGAGCATGCGGGAGATGTCTTCAATCATGCTTTGGCGCGGCACTTGGGTGAGGAAGCCGAGGTGGCCGAGGTGCACGCCCATCAGGGGGATGCGGTGCGGGGCGAGCTGGCGCGCCACGGATAAAAACGTGCCGTCGCCGCCGAGCACCAGCACCAAATCGCAGCGCTCGCCCATGTTTTCTTTGCCCACGCGATGGCAGCACGGCGCCAAATCGGCGGAAAGCAGGCCGCTGCCACATTCTTCGTCTAGCAAGACTTCCAGCCCGTTGGTCAAAAAAAACGACACCAGCTCGCACAGGGTTTCGCCCAGCTCCAGGGTGTGGGGGCGGGTAACGATGCCGATGCGGCGAAATTGGCTGGGCTTCATAAGGGGTGTAAGCGAAAGTTAAACTCAGGCAGAACTCTACCCGATTTTCAGGTAGCCTGAAAGTGCAGCCAGTGCGCGGGCATGATCCGCTGTTTATGTTTCCCCACTGCGCTGCTAGAATGCCCTGCCCGTTTCATCTGAGTTTTAACTTGGTTGCAGCCGCGTTTTGGCTTCGCAGAAACGCGCTTTGCTTATTTTAGCTTCGCAGAAATTCGCTTCGCTCATTTTCAGGTAGCCTCATGCCCGCCC